>PDZX01000015.1 GCA_002753185.1 Magnetococcales bacterium WMHbin3 | reverse complement strand
GGCTCATGCTGGCCAGAAAATCGCTCTTGGCGTGGCTGGCCTCCTCGGCGACGCGGCGCGCCTGTTCCAGTTCCAAGGTCCGTTCCGCCACCTTCTGGTCGAGGGAGACGTTGAGTTGCACCAACTCCCGATGGGCGGCGAGCATGCGGGAGAGCATCTGTTCCAGCGCCATGGAGAGGGCGCGGGTCTCCCTTTGGCCCACCCTCGGAATGACCACATCCGACTCCCCGGCGCGAATCCGGTTGGCCACCCCGGTCAGGATGGTGATGGGACGGGTCAGCTTGAATGCCAACAGCCAGGCCAGCCCCATCGCCAACAGGAAGCCCGCTCCGGCGACCATCAACTGCTGATGGAGATGACTCGTCAGGCGCCGGTGCAGGTTCTCCATGGAGAAGACCAGGCCCAGCCACCCCATGGGGGGCTGGCCTTCCAGGGCCAGCGGCGCCCCCACCTTGAAGAATTGCGTGTCGAGGTACAAGGTGATCCGCGTGGTGGACGGCAGATCCCGGATGAAGGGGTCATCCGGCATCTGCCCGCGCACCGGATTGTCGTCGCTCCCGTCGGTGAGGATGCGGCCGGCATGATCCAGCACCTGGATCCGGATGATATCCCCATCCAGCGCGATGGCCTGCAGGTGACGCCGCAACGTCTTGAGATCCAACCGGTACAGGTCGTCCAGGATCGTTTCCGAGGCCACGTTCACCAGTTGCACCGCCTCGGAACGATAGCGTTCCAGCATCTGCCGGCGATGCTGCACGATCGAAAGGGTGGTGAGGACTCCGGAAAGCAGGAAGATGATCAGCGCGGTGAAAAGCAATAATTGAGCGCGGATGCCGGACATGGTCAGGAGAGACCGAGGATCTTGAGGACGATGGGTTTGATCGATTCCAGCCTGCTCATGGCCTCCCTGGGCAGGGGATCGAAGCGGGTGGTCTTTTCGAACTGGCGCAAGACCTCCTTGCCCGCCGTGCTCTCTTCCAGACCGGTCAGGGTGCGCATCAGCGCGCTCTTCACCCGGTCGGGCAGGCCGGAGCGGAAGTTGATCACCTGTCTGGGGATGGGAAAGGTCTCGTGGAGGATGCGCAACTGGTCGAGATCCCCCTTGGACTTGGCGAGGAACTCCTCCCTGGAGATGGTTCCGGCGGCGATCCGGCCGAAGGAGACCCAGACGATGCTGTTCTCGTTGCCCCTGGTGAAGAGATAGCCGGTCTGTCCGGGGATCCTGGCCGGCGGCGCCCTTTCCGGCAGTGGCGCCAGCCGCAGTCCGGCCTCCTCCATGGCGATGCGCGGCAGGAGATGGCCGCTGGAGGAGAATTCGTCCTTGAAGCCGATCACCTCCCCGTTCAGGCCGGCGAGGTCCTGGATCGTGCTCTCCTTCTTGACGAAGATCAGGGAGGTGTATTCCGGATGATCGTGCTTCCAGCGGCGCAGGACCATTTCGCTGCCGGCCAGGTGATTGACCGCCAGGGATGGCAGGGGGCTGTCGTAGTAGAAATCCACCTTGCCGTTTTTCAGGAGTTCCGCCATTTGCGGGATGTCGGCGGCCATCACCACCTCGCCGCCATCGATTTCGGGGAGTTGCAGCAGGGCGGCGATCTTGCGGATCACCGGGGTGAAACGCCGGATCTCTTCCACCGGGGAGTTGCCGATGGTCCCCATGGTCAAGGAGTTGGCGTCCGCGATCCGGCAATCGGGCAGCAACAAGAGCGTCAACAAGAAAAGCAGGCGCATGGTTTCCCCCTTCACACGACGAAACAGCGGGTTAAGCAACGAGAAACTCGCCTCCGGCTTCCTGCCCTCACGCTGGCACAAAGCATGCGTATCCAGCCCGCGTCGCATCATTCATCCCGGCCTTGTCACCCCGCCGGGAAGGGCTTTTGCAATTAATGAGTGGCTCATGGATCGTTTCGCTCGTCTGTTCACGCTGCAATTTCAGCTTGGGGATGTTGGCAACCACCCCGTTCGATTTGGCAGGGACGCCCAATGGCGGGCCATCGACCGCACCATTGTCCTGTTCGGACCTCCTGCCATCGTCAACACGGAGTGGTGCCTCGGGCATCTGGACATGCCAGTGCCCGAGGAGGATCCCCTGCCGGAAGCCGGCATGGATTAGTCGCAACGGGCGCCCTGGTAGCGCCACTCCATGTCACGATAATAATCCAGGCAATTCTGCCGCATGTAACCGGAGGCCGGACAACGGGCGCGTCCATCTTCGACCATGCGCTTGGCCATGGCGAGGCGCTCCTGACAGGCGGCCTGCCACTGGGCGCTGGGGGACCAGTTCTGGGCGGTTGGCGCGGCGGACGACCTGGACGGGGCCGTGACGACATCCTGTGGCGGCTGCGCGGCGACTGGGGCCGGGGCTGGCACGGACGCGCCATCCGGTTCGGCAATCGGGTCGGCGACCGGTTCGCTGACCTGCGCGGCGATCTGGGCCGGGGCGACCGGGACAACGGGAGCGGGCTTGGCGACCGGGGCAACGGGTTCGGGCGCCGGCTTGGCGACCGGGGCAACGGGTTCGGGCGCCGGCTTGGCGACCGGGGCAACGGGTTCAGGCGCCGGCTTGGCGACCGGGGCGGTGGCTGGCGTCTCAATGGGTTTGACCGGCGGCGCGGTGGTTGCGACCGGCTCGCGCGTGGCGAGGGTCTGGCTCTTGGCTGCCCCAGGGGGCACCGGATGCGGTTTTTCCGGGGTGGGTGCATAGCGGGTCAGCAGAAAGAAGAACAATACCCCCACGCCGATGCCAACCCCATAGGGGACGATCTTGGCAAAAATCCATTTGACAAATTGAAACAAGGTCATTCTCCTTATTCTGACTGTGGCGAGTGTGAGGACCAAGCGAGTGTCCATCCTAACCGATTCCGATTCAGAACGCATCCTCGGAGATGCGCAAAGGGAAAAAAATTTTTTCCCCCTTTGCCGCGACGATTAAGAAGTCCTATCGTAGAAGATACCAGTCGGACGAACACGCCGCCGTGAATGGGGATCGCACAACGCCATGGACCTAGCCAGTCAGATACGGGAACTTCTCGACGCCAGCCGCGTGCTCGGCGAGGAAGAGTGCGCGAAAATCGAGCGCGCCGTGGAAATGGCCTGCAAGTTTCACGAACGGCAGGTCCGCAAACTGGATGGCGCGCCCTATGTCACCCACTGCCTGCAGGTGGCCAAGAGCTGTCTGGACTGGGGCCTGATCGATACCCAGGGGGTGTGCGCGGCCCTGTTGCACGACGCCCTGGAGGATGCCCCGCCGGAAATGGAGGCGGAAGAGCGCATCCGGGAATTCGATCCCGCAGTTCTGACCCTGGTGATCGCCCTGTCCAAGATCCGCAGCCTGCAAACCGGCAGCGGGGATCTGCCGGCCACCTACCGCCGGATCCTGATGGCGGCGTCGCAGGATCTGCGCGTGCTGCTGGTGAAGATGTTCGATGTGCTGCACAACTCCCGCTCCCTGGAGGTGCATGGTCCCACCAAGGCCAAGAACAAGGCCAGCCTCGCCCTGATTTACGTGGGGGTGGCCCGGCGCCTGGGGATCATGGAACTGGCCGACACCCTCATCGAAATGACCCTCCCCCACCTGATGCCGGTCCAATACACCCGCGCCAAAAAGAATCTGGATGACCTGCTGCGCAAGGGCGCCCACAGCATGGAACGGCTCACCCAAAACCTGGACGTGGTGATGGGGGATGGGTTGGCGATGGATTACGTGATGGAAACGAGAAAAATCGCGGACTTCTTCTTTCTCACGGAGAAGCCCGGCACCGGACGGCTGCTGCTGGTGGGTTGGCCCGCCTACCGGCTGCGCCTGCTGGTGGAAGACGACGACGCGGCCTGGCGCACCGTGGGCAAGATGCACTCCCTGTTCGAGCCGCTGCCCAGGCATATCCGGGATTATCTCAACGCGCCGCGCGTCAACGGCTTCCGTGCCCTGACCACGCGCATCATCTGGGACGGGCATCCTCTGAACATCCATGTGGTGCGCAAGCGGGACGAGCTTGCCAACCGCCTGGGGATTTTGGCCCAGTGGGGGGTGAGCGGTCCGGATCCCACCCGCTACATGCGGCTGTTGGCCACCCTCGGCGACAGCGACCTGCGCATGTCCGAGGTTCACGCCCACGTCCTGCCGGACATGTTGGACGTCTACTCCCCCAAGGGGGACCGTTTCACCTTCCCGGTGGACTCCGTGGTGGTGGATTTCGCCTACATGGTACACACGGAACTGGGGGAACGGTGCATCGGCGCCAAGATCAACGGCATCCATCGTCCGCCGGAGTATCCGATGACGGATGGGGACGTGATCCGGATCCTGACCGCCAAGAATGCCCGTCCCCAGCGCTCCTGGCTGGATAGCGTGAAGACCGCCCGGGCACGCACCATGATCAAGCAGGCCCTGAAGAACCAGGAGGCCACGGTGCGCGGCATCAACCGCAACGCCGCTGCCGGGAGCTTTCAGCTCACCTCGCTGACCGGCCAGGACATTCTCTGGTCCACCTGCTGCCTGGCCACCCCCGGCATGCCGATCGTGGGCCGCCTGTCCGAAGAGGGACGCTGGATCGTGCATTGCGCCAACTGCATCAAGGTGCAGGGCGCCCAGTGGGAGACCGGCCAATGGGCGATCCAACCCGGCGCCGAGGCCCTGCAGATCACCTTCACGGTTTATCATCGCACCGGCGCGCTGCTGGAAGTGCTCGAACTGCTGGCCAGGATGGGCATCAACGGCCAGTCCATCCAGGGCAAGGGGCGCACCGTGGATACTTATGTCGTCAGCATGGAACTCGACGGCAAAAAACCCTCGGTCCTGGGCAAGGTCTTGCACGAACTGTTGCGCGTCAGCGCGGTGCAGGAGATCCTGAGCTACGGCTGGAGGCAACCCTACGACAACGCCGGCCAGGGGGGCAAGCGGTCGAAGAGTCCACAGGAGGAGACGACATGAAAATTCTAATCGCCGATGACGAACCGCACAACCGGCTGTTGATGGAGAAGATTCTCGGCCCGTATGGGACCTGCGACCTCACGGTCACCGGCGAGGAGGCGGTGGATGCCTGTGAACTCGCGCTGACCGACCAGGAGCCTTATGATCTGATCTGCCTGGACATCATGATGCCGGAGATGGATGGTCAGGAGGCGCTGACCCGCATCCGCGACCTGGAACGCACCCATGGCATCGATGAGAGCCACGAGGCGGTGATTTTCATGGTGACGGCCCTCAACACCGAGGAACAGGTGGTGAAGGCCTTCTTTCATGGCGGATGCACCGATTACATCGCCAAGCCGGTTCAGCGCGGCGCGCTGCTGGAAAAGCTGCATCAGTACAGTCTGCTCCCGCGGGCCGATCAATAACGAAACGTATCGCACTCCTGGCAGATCGTTCCCCGCCAGCCCCGATGACACACCGACAGATGGGGTTTGTGTCCGTCTGGACAACGGCGGGTGGAACGTCTCCGGCCTGGTCCGCCCACCTCCCGCAATCCCCGCAGCACCCCTCCGATCACTTCGCTTCTCCAGGATTTGGAGACCAGGGCGAGTTTGACCAGATAAGGCAGAGTACTCAACAAACCGATCCCACCCGCTCTGGGCAGTGGCGTCTCGACAACCGGCGGCGCATGGCGCATGCGACTTCTCCTTGGATTCCTCGGTGGATGAAATGGTAATGCACCTTGCCATTCAAGCTTTGTGCCATGCGAGCAATTCCTCGCCTGGCATGGGTTCAATAATTTGATTTGCCAGCCAAAAACGCCTCTTTGCCCGTCGGCTGGGGGCATCGCCTTCCCTCATGCATTATTGACACCCAGAAACGCACATGCGTCAGAAAGCGGCGACGCATGTCAAGCGCTTGTCAATCCGCCCAAGCCCGATGCTGTCTTGTGATAACCCAACCCCCCGTGATTTCAATTCGCTACGGGGTTCGGACGCAATTGGCAGCATAATTGCTCTCAGGGTTGGGCAACGGAAACCGACTCGAACGATCGCGTGAATCAGGGGTTGCTTTTCCGGATCGCTTGTGATAAGCAGGTTCAATGAATGACAACAGTGGGAAACGCGAGTGATGCTGCCAATACGCCAAAGAACAGGAAGTACAGGGTTTTTCTTTTTCTTCATGGTGTTATCCCTGATGCTGGTCCCACTGACCGCCGATGCGCGATCAAAAGGTCAACGGACCTATCATTCTTCCACACAAAAAAAGGCCTTTCAACACGGCAAGCAAAAAACCGGCTACGTCCAGGCGCGTCGTGGCGGCCACGGCAAGGTGGCCAAGCGTTACCCGCCCCCGGTGGACAACTCCACGGCCAACTACGCCGACCTGGTGATGGAAGCCAAAACCGGCCGCATCCTGCATGCCACGGAACCGGACGAATTGCGCCATCCGGCCTCGCTGACCAAAATGATGACCCTCTACCTGACCTTCCAGGCCCTGAAGAAGGGACAACTGGATCTGGATCAGAAACTGCCGATCTCGCAACACGCGGCCAGCCAGTCCCCCTCGAAACTGGGCCTGAGGCCCGGCAACATGATCCGCGTCGAGGATGCCCTGCTGGGCATGGTCACCAAATCGGCCAACGACGCCACGGTAGTGCTTTCGGAAGCCCTTGGCGGCACCGAGGAGTCCTTCGCCCGCATCATGACCGCCAAGGCGCATGAACTGGGCATGAATCGCACCGTGTTCCGCAACGCCTCCGGCCTGCCCGATCCGGACCAGGTGACCACGGCCCGCGACATGGCGGTCCTCGGCTATGCCCTGGTCTATCACTTTCCCCAGTACTATCCCTACTTCAGCCGTGACGGCTTCAACTATGCCGGCAAGCACCACAACAACCACAACAACCTGATGAAACGCTACGCGGGCATGGATGGCATCAAGACCGGTTACATCCGCGCCTCCGGCTTCAATCTGGTGGCCTCGTCGATGCGCGGTCAAACCCGGCTGATCGCCGTGGTCTTCGGCGGCCGCTCTGCAGTCAAGCGCGACAACCACATGGCCGTGCTGATGGATCAGGCCTTCGCCAGGGTCCACGAGGAACAACGGCAACAGGTCGCCGCCAACGACGACAATGGCCAGGCATCCAGCAACGTGACCATGCCGAAAAAACCCGGCTCCGGATCGCAACAGATGGCCAAACGCGCCACCTTCTGAATACCTCTCGCCACACCCGTCTCTCCCCGACCACCGGGGAGAGACGGAGCGGTACCAAAAATTTATGTGCAAATCAATCTGTTAATTCTGAACACTCCACAGTTGCGCCAAAAATTATAAGCATTAATTCGCTGTTATCGATCAAACGGTACTCAGGACGCTTGCCCGACAAGCGTTCACTCAATGCCAGAATGATCGGAACACCTTCTCCGCGCTTATCCATAATATGCCGACGGTGGTGGCTCAACGTGTCATCGTTGATGGGACAGCGAGCCAACAAGCTGGTCAACGCCTCATTGCGCGCGGACTGCCGAAACGGCATGCTTTCCGGTGTCATGGTATTGGTCAACATTCCGGGAGAATACAACTCCAATCTGTTACGGAACAGACGCAACCGCACCTTTGCCCCTGCCATCGAGTAATCCCGGTGGGCAACCGCGTTGGTCACTGCCTCGAACACGGCCAGCATGTCGAACTGCGGCAGATCCAGGCGTCCGCCCTGAGCGTGCTTATGGGCTGCCACCCTCATATTCTTGCGAACGAAGTCGCATGCCTCGAAGATCTGTCGATCGAGAGAACCGGTGATGTCCTGGGCATCCTGCTGATACGCCGATTCGCCTCCGGGCAGAACGTCCGTGCCATGATAGGCCACTGCCTGGATAAAAGCTCCGGGCAGGTAGTGATGCGGCGCATGGCTGCCCATAAGCAATCCGGCCACGGTGGGACGCCAGAGTCCCTGATCATCCCGGGACACCATGGCGAGTTTGTTCAACCGTGTTTCCGGTGCATCGTTACGGCGATCGGGCACGAAGCATTGCCAAAGTGTTGCGTCGAGATCGTGCAAGGTGGCACGGGGAACCGGCGTTTCATCAAAACGGATCAAGCGGGATTGCGTGCGCTGTTGGAACAAGCGGGCCAACTGGTCCGGGGGAATCGGACTTTTGGATGCCCCGATCCGTTGCAGGTAGCCGCCCGGACTTTGATGAACGAACAGGCTGCGTTCCACCGCAATCCGGATAACGGGCTGCTCCATACCTTTCAGATCAGGCAGGGTCATGCGTTCGACAACAGGGGCCAGAGGCGGTTGGATCGACTGTACGCATGCCTGACGTACCATCATTTCAATGGTATCCAGATGTTCCACGGGGATGCCGAGCACCTCGCGACTGGTGTCTTCCACTCCCAGCAACAGCACACCGCCCGCGCTATTGGCGAACGCGGACAAAGCGTCGGCCAGACTCTCCTGCGTCGGCCCTCTGACTTTACCACCGGCGAATTTCACTTCCTTCAATTCCAGAAAGGTGTCCTCGCCGAGCCAGATTTTTTCCAGCAGTTCACTGCGTGTCGCCAGCATCATGCCCCCTCCGTTCCCAATCGCTTCCAACGTTTGGAAAACGCCTCGCGGCCCCCTTCCATCACGCGGCAGACCTCTTCGCGCACGGACCCGTCCTGCAAAGCGCCACTGCGTTGCACAACACACTGTCCGCCACCAAAGTCCATGACGTGGACCAGTTCCGCATCGCCGTTGATCACGACATTCGGATTGTGGGTCACCACGATCAGTTGGCGGCGCAGTTTGTTCTCCCTGATCTGGCGCACGATGAGGTCGTAGATCAGATGGTTGTCCAGATCATCCTCAGGCTGGTCAAGCACGAGGGGTTCCTCTCCGAAGGCCAACAAAAAAGCCAGGAGTGCTGCGGAGCGTTGCCCCTGCGAACCCTGGCTGATGGAGGTCCAACTCCCCCCACGCTGGTACTCGATCCGCAAATCGTCTTCCGGAAACCAGGCCAGAACATGATCGGCAAATTCCGGTTTTTCCAGTTTTTTTGTCAAGTAATTGCGGAAACGTGCTCCCACGGTGACATCCTCATCAATAAGGCGCTGCTTGACCACATCAAGGATGGCAATTTTGTCCTCCTCGGTTGCTATTGCCAGGTCAAACGCCAGGCCCTTGGACCCGTCAGTCGATAAAATATCATCCTCGAAACGCTCGTCCGGCACGTCAATCAATTCTCGCAATTCGCGTTCGATATGCCGTGGTTCGAAACCGAATGGGACAACGGCAATCCGCACATGGGGATTGCCGGTCAATGTGCTCTCGATGAAAGATCGGCGACTCCGCGTGATGGCGCGCCGTTTTTCTTCCATCAAGGCGCGTTGCGATTCGATCTGCCCCAGCAACGTTTGGCGATCGCTCTGCTTGCGTTGCAGATCCTTGAGCATCATTTCCAGTTGCTGGCGCTCCTGTATCAGGCGAGGAAAAGCTTGCGGGTCGCTGACACCCTGCTCCCTGAGTCGCTGTTGCAGCATGTCGTGCGCCTGCCGTGCGGAGTGGCCACGTGCTCTCCATTGTTGAAATCGAGGGTCTGTATGCTGCGATTCGATAATGGCGTTCAACTTTTGCCATTGTTCACGTATGCCGATACAAATCTGCTCCACGCTCTGATCCACATCCCGACGCCATGCCAGCAGATCGGCATCCTGTGGAGTAAAGTGCTGATATGGCCACTCTTCCAGCACAATCTGTTCGGGCAGATTCTCAACCAATGCCTCACTCTGACGCAACTGATCGAACAACATCTTTACATCTCTGAGTTGGTGTTGCGCCTGTGCGTAAGCATGCAACACGGTCGCATGGTCGGTCTGCGCAAGCGTTGCCAACTTTTTTTCCACTTCAGCCAGCTTGCGTTGTACTTCTGGCTGACCTGCCAGTTTGCCATCCAGTTCACGCAATCGGGCGCGTAGCGTGAAGAAAGTACCCCTCGCTTCCATGAACTCTTGCCGCAACGGTTCGATTTCAGCCGATTCATCGACGATGGAGAGCAGGGTTTGTCGTCCCCCCCCTGCCAACGAGGCAATCTGACCCTGGGAGAAGATGCGCACCGGAAACCGATCCGCATTCACGCTCTGACTGGACGATGGCCTCCAATTACCTTTGTCGTACTCTTCCACCACCGTACCTTGCCTGTCCGCCCGCCACAACAGCCGAAAATGGGCATCTTCGTACTGCCACGCAACGCGGATGACCGTGTTGGAACGCAACGCACCCTTGTCGTCTCGCCCCTTGGGAATTTGGCCAAATGCCGCGAACCGCGCATTTGGTTCGTTGTTCTGCCCCAACTTCGTCAACTCCTGTTCACGCCGCGTGGCCAGTCGCAAGGCATGTATCACAGTGGACTTGCCCGTTCCGCGCCCGCCGATCACGGCATTAAAAAGCGGAGAACACTCCAATCGTGCCTTCTGGCCGTTGCCCATGTAGCGGGCATTTTCGACCTCGATGGCAGTGACCATATGGGCTGGCACCCTGAAAGGATCGAAATCCCCTTCATCGCTGCGACGGATCGATACCTCGTTGCCATCCAACAAGGCCAACCGCAGACCCTCGATGTTCGGATGAGCCATCTTGACCCAAGTGTATCGGCTGCCGGGTACGTTCTGGCTGCGAAAATGCGCAAGCAACCCGTCAGCGGCATCCGCATGGGCCGGAATCGGGATTCCGCCGGATCTCAGGATCTCATCCATGACCTCATTAGGACTTCTGCTTGTTACAGCATCGCAATCCCCCTCGCTCCCACGATAGCCAACCGCGCCCAACAAGCCGGTAATGGTGCGTGTCGTTGCACCGGGATCAAAAATGGCCAGCAGGTGGACCCCTCCACTGACCGAAATCTCCACCCCAGGAAAAATCGTCAACTCCCGAAATCCGATTGGCGGCTGCCCTTGATCGGCCTGCAGCTTCATTCGATTATAATTCTCCTTGAGAGGATCAATCCATGCACCACTGTTATAGTCAGTGACCGCAACGCAGTCTATCTCGGCTTTCATGTACTTCAGCAGCCAATCCTGATGACTCAACCCGATGTTCTTTTGGTGCCAGGGGGTATCCAGGGAGGCGGGAGTATGGGTGTGGAAATCGAACTTCCACCAGCGGGATCCGGGATAACGCCACTGAGTGGTTTCCATGTGTCAACTCCCTCAAATATCATCCGTGTTTGTGTGCCAAGAATGCGGGACGATGATCCTTTTTGGGAAGCATAGCGATTTCCTCCTTGGAAGTGAACCGGAAAACGGAGATTACGCCGGAAGGCACAGGGGTCCATTGTCGCTGCTTCCCACTCGCACGTCTCCCGGCGTTTTTTTTGGGCATCCAGGGGCGCAGGCCGCATGAAATGTTGATATCGCGCCTGTTCGCGGTTAAACTGTCCGGTACCTTATTCCAAAATCAACACACTCACGGGAGGCTTGCACCCATGTCCCTCACCCTGTTCTCTTCGGCCGTCCGGAAGCTGGATACCCTGCTGCAAGAAGAAAACAATCCGCAAATCAAACTGCGCATTTTCGTCTCGGGAGGCGGCTGTTCCGGATTTCAGTATGGTTTCACCTTCGACGAAACCCAGGAGCCGGAAGATACCCTGGTCGAATCCAACGGCGGCTGCGTCCTGGTGGACCCCACCTCCCTCAACTACCTGCGGGGCGCCGAGGTGGATTTCGTGGAGGAGTTGTCCGGAGCACGCTTCGTCATCCGCAACCCCAATGCCGGCAGCTCGTGCGGCTGCGGGCAGTCGTTCACCCCGAAGGCCGCCGGCGGCTGCGCCAATGCCTGACGGCACACGACGCGCTTTATCAACCCCTGCCCGACGGAAACGATGAACCATGGCCGATGAGCACCCCATCAAGGATGACCCGCTCCCTCTGGAAGAGATCATCGCGCCCACACCGGAAGAGATCACCCTACCGGAAGAGGAGTCCAAAACCACAGCCGAAGAACGCCTGCCCGGCAGACTGGTGATCTATCCCCTGGGGGGACGACCCTTCTTTCCCGGCATGCTGACCCCCATCCAGGTGGAAGGCTCGCCCTATTACGACACCATCAAATACGCCCTGAACACCCCCGGCAAAATGTTCGGCATCGTCCTGAGCCACGCCGAGGACGGGGATGACGTGTTCATGGCCGACAAGCTCTACCGCTACGGGGCCGTGGCCCGCATCATGGAGGCGGCCATCAACGACGAGGACAAGCAGATCAAACTGCTGGCCGAAGGGTTGTCGCGCTTCGAAATCGTCGAAATCCTGCAACCCGGCCCCCCCATCGTGGCGCGGGTGATCCATCACGACAAACTCTCCCGCAATCTCGACCCGGATGTCCTGAAACCCTACACCATGGCGGTGATCAGTACCCTCAAGGAGATCCTGAAATACGACTCCCTGTACCAGGAACAGGTAAAAATGTTCCTGTCGCGCCACAATTTCGGGGAGCCGGATCGCCTGGCCGATTTCGTCGCCTCGATGACCAGCTCCAAGCGGGAAGAGTTGCAGGAGGTCCTGGAGACCCTCAACATCCGGGAACGGCTGGAAAAGGTCCTCGGCCTGCTCAAGAAAGAGCTGGAGATGGTCAAGCTGCAAGACAAAATCTCCCGACAGGTCGAGGAGGGCATCTCCAAAAACCAGCGCAATTTCTTCCTGCGGGAACAGCTCAAGGAGATCCAGAAGGAGCTGGGCATCACCAAGGACGACCGTACCGCCGACATGGAACGGTTCCGGGACCGCATCAAAAAACTGACCCTCTCCGAGGAGGCGCAAAGAAAGATCGACGAGGAACTGGACAAACTCTCCATCCTGGAGACCGGCTCCTCGGAATACGGGGTGACCCGCAACTACCTGGACTGGCTGACAGTCCTCCCCTGGGGGGTGCATACCAAGGACAAACTGGATCTGACCCGCGCCAGGCAAATCCTCAACAAGGATCACGACGCCCTCACCGACGTGAAGGAGCGCATCCTGGAATTTCTCGCCGTGGGCAAACTCAAGGGGGAGATCGGCGGATCGATCATCCTGCTGGTGGGACCGCCGGGGGTGGGCAAGACCTCCATCGGGCGGTCGGTGGCGCGGGCGGTGGGGCGCAAATTCTACCGCTTCTCGGTCGGCGGCATGCGGGACGAGGCGGAGATCAAGGGACATCGGCGCACCTATGTCGGCTCCATGCCGGGCAAGGTGATCCAGGCGTTGCGCCGCACCGAGGCGGCCAATCCCATCATCATGCTGGACGAGGTGGACAAGATCGGCGCCAGCTACCACGGCGATCCGGCCTCGGCCCTGCTGGAGGTGCTCGATCCGGAACAAAACATGGAATTTCTCGACCATTATCTGGATGTGCGCTTCGATCTTTCCAAAATCCTGTTCATCTGCACCGCCAATCTGCTGGACACCATCCCGCAACCCCTGCTGGACCGGATGGAGATCATCCGTCTGTCCGGTTACATCACCGAAGAGAAACTCAAGATCGCGAGGAATCATCTGATTCCCAAGCAGTACGAAAAGAACGGCATCAAAAGCGCGCAACTGCGCATCAGCAACGAAGCCGTGCGGGTCATCGTGGATGGCTATGCCAGGGAGGCCGGCGTGCGGCGCCTGGAACAGAAAATCGCCGCCATCGTGCGCAAGGCCGCCCTCAAGATCCTGGAACATAACGCCCCCACGCCGATCAGCGTGGGCAAGGAACAGGTGGAGAACTTTCTGGGCAAACCCAGCTTCCGGGACGAAAAGCCGCAGATCGGCGTCGGCGTGGTGACGGGGCTGGCCTGGACCGCCATGGGTGGGGCCACCCTGGACGTGGAAGCGGTGATCCCAGGCGGAGACAAACCGGGACTCACCCTGACCGGCGCCCTTGGAGATGTCATGAAGGAGTCGGCGCACATCGCCCTGAGTTACATCACCGCCAACTGCATGCAGTTGGGAGCCGACCCGAAGATTCTCACCCAGCATCCCGTCCATCTGCATGTCCCGGAGGGGGCAACCCCCAAGGACGGGCCATCCGCCGGCATCACCATGGCCACGGCAATGCTCTCCCTGGCCAAGAACCAGCCCATCAACCGCCATCTCGCCATGACCGGGGAGATCACCCTCACCGGCCAGGTCCTGGCTGTGGGGGGCATCCGCGAAAAGGTGATCGCGGCCCGGCGCATCGGCATCCGCGAGTTGATCCTGCCGGAGGCCTGCCGCAAGAACTACGAGGAGGTCCCGGAACACATCCGCGAGGGGTTCACGGTCCACTTCGTGCAGAAATACGCCCAGGTGGCCAAGCTGGTGTTTGACCAGTAAATCCATACCATCCTCAACCTCAATGACCCTGACCCTCGATGAAGCCTTTCGCCTGGCGGTGGAACATCATCTGGCCGGCAAGCTTCAGGACGCGGAACAACTGTATCGACTGATTCTGCAAGCCGACCCGCGTCACGCCAACAGCCATCACAATCTGGGCGTATTGACGGAACAGGCGGGCGATCCGCAAGCCGCCCTGGAACATTTCCGCATCGCCATGGCGGACAATCCTCGCCAGGAACCCTATCGGACCAGTTACCTGAACGCCATGCTGCGGCATGGGCCAAACGACCCGGAAACCCGGCTCGCTACCGGTCGCCTTCTCCAGGAGGCGGGCCGGTCGAGCGAGGCCGAAGCCTGTTACCGGGAGGCATTGCGCCTGCAACCGGAGTGTCACGAGGCTTGCGAACGTCTGGCAGATATCGCTTTCCAACAGCAGCGATTCGACGATGCGCGGGAGGCGTTCCAACAGGCCTTGCGCATCATGCCGGATCTCGCCTCGGTTCACCTCGGCCTGGGCACCATCCTGCACATGCAAAAACGGTACGCCGAAGCGGAGGAGCGGTATCGACGGAGTTTGGCCATCGATCCGCACGGCATCGCGGCGCTCGGCAACCTCGGCGTGCTGCTGGCGTCGTCGCGACGCTTCCAGGAGGCGGAGGCCACGTACCGGGAGGCCCTGCGCATCCAAGCGACCGATTACATATACAATCACCTCGGCAACCTGCTGAAGGAACTGGGCCGGCATGCCGAGGCGGAAGAGGCGTATCGGCAGGCCTTGTGCCTCAATGCGGAATGCGCGGCGGCATGCTACAATCTCGGCGTGCTGTTACGCGAACAGGGCAGGTACGACGAAGCCGAAGCGGCCTATCGCGAGGCACTGCGCATGCAACCGCAATCGATTCTCGCCCTGGTTGACTTGTGCCACATGCGCAGGCATCTTTGTGCATGGAGCGGTCTGCGCGAACAGGAGGCCGAAGTGCTCGACCTGCTGCGCCACCACAAGCTGGGCACCATGCCGTTCACTTTGCTGGCGATGCCCGCCGCGACCGCCAGGGATCAGTTGGATTGCGCACGCCTGTTCGCGGCGGAATACATGACAACGGACACCTTTCCCCACGATGGTATGCGGAGCGGCGCGGCGGAGCGGTTGCGCATTGGCTATCTGTCTGCGGATTTTCATGATCATCCAACAACATATTTAATTACTGAACTCCTCAGGCACCACGACAGAAAAAATTTTGAAATTTTTGCATACTCTTTAGGAAAAGACGACGGCAAGGATGGCAGAAAAAAGATAATCAACAATACGGATCACTTCGTGGATCTGCTGCCCATGTCGGATCGGGACGCCGCGCAACGCATTCACGACGATGACATTCATATCCTGCTCGATGTAAAGGGATACACCAATGGTTCCCGTCCCGGCATTCTGGCCCGGCGCCCCGCGCCAGTACAGGTGAATTATCTGGCCTATCCAGGCACCATGGGGGCAACATTCATCGATTATCTCATCGCGGATCGTTTCATTCTGCCACCCAGGCATCTGAAATATTATGACGAAGCCGTCATTTATCTGCCGGACTGTTACCAACCGAATGACGGACAACGTCGCATCGCCGCCTTTCCCAACGACCGCAACGCCTGCGGCTTGCCGGAAAATGCCTTTGTTTTCTGTTGCTTCAATAATACCTACAAAATCACGGAGACCTTTTTCTCCATCTGGATGCGCCTGTTGCAGGCCGTGCCGGAGAGTGTCTTATGGTTGTTGGAGACCAATCCGTCAGCAAAAAAAAACCTGCAGCAAGAAGCCACAATGCGCGGCGTGCCACCCGACCGGCTGATTTTCGCCCCCCTTTTGCCCAATGAGCAACATCTGGCGCGTTACCGCCTGGCGGATCTGTTTTTGGATACCCTGCCATACAACGCGCATACGGGCGCCAGCGATGCCTTGTGGGCAGGGCTGCCGGTATTGACCTGCGGCGGTCACACCTTTGCCGGACGGGTGGCAGCCAGCCTGTTGCACGCGGTCGGCCTGCCGGAGTTGATCACGAAGGATTTGCAGGATTACGAAGCCACGGCCCTGCATCTCGCAACAACACCCACGAGATTACAAAAAATACACAAAAGTTTGAGGGAAAATCCGCAAAAATATCCTCTATTCGATACAAGGAGCTACACAACCCATCTGGAAACCGCTTACTGTCATATCGTTCAAAAGTGGCGGGACGGTCACACACCAAAAAGCTTTCATGTCAACCTCATCATAAAAAAACAAAATACTCCCGCAAAAGGATAGATTCGGCGGCACTGGTTCGGTTGCATGGGGTGGTAGTGGCCGAAACAATGATCAAGACCACACTGCTCGCCACTGATCAAATTTTTAATGTTGACAGTAAGTTAATGTACCATGATAATTTCCAAATTCAAATCCGGCATTCAGCACCCCAGAACCAAAATAGAATATAACTATTTAATACTTATCGGAGCATCATCCATATGGCCCTATTGGAAGGCATTCGTATTCGTAATTATCGCGCCCTGCAAGATGTTACGCTTGGCAAACTCTGGAATCTGCGCACCAACCAATCATTAACACCATTAACAACAATAATTGGGAAAAACGGATCAGGAAAAAGTTCATTTTTCGATGCACTCGGCTTTCTGGGAGATTGCCTGCGTCACGGCGTGGAGGAGGCGTGCGATCTGCGCGAACGGGGAGGACTCCAACGCCTTCGCTCGCATGGGGTGACGGACCCTATTCAATTTGAGTTGTATTTTCGCGAAGATGCCGGCTCCCGCCCCATCACTTACGAATTGGCAATCACCGATGATCCATCGGGTCGACCTTACGTCCAGTACGAACGACTCCGGCAACGACGCAAGGGGCAAACCAGTGGTCGGCCATACTCCTTTCTTCACCTTTGGGAAGGCAGTGGCCTGGTCTGGTCAGGCTCCGAATCGCTCGCCAGCGTGGCCACCGACAGCCCAACGGAATTACAGGAAGATCTATCCAGTGAAAAGGTGGAATTGACAGATTCGCGCAAACTGGGCATCGTCACCCTGGGGGCGCTCAAGGAACATTCCCGAATCGTCCGGTTTCGCAAATTTCTCGAAGGATGGTATCTCTCCTATTTTTCCCCACGCGCGGCCCGTGAAATCCCCAAGGCCGGCCCGCAAAGACACCTGGACGAGTCCGGCAAGAATCTTGGTAATGTAGTACAATTTTTATACAAAGAACACAAAAAAACATTTGCAAAAAATATTGCAACGCATCGCGGAAAAAATCCCGGATATCCAGAAGATCGAGACCCACACGGACCCTATTTCCAGAAATCTTTATCTCCTCTTTCACGGCACGGCCTTCACGGAACCGTTCACCCATTACCAGATGTCCGACGGGACACTCAAGCTGTTTGCCTATCTGTTGCTGCTGGAGGACCCGGAACCACCCCCGCTGTTGAGCATCGAGGAACCGGAAAACGGCTTGTACCACAAACTGCTGGAGGTCCTCGCATCGGAACTGAGATCCTACGCCACCGGTGGCAAACGGGGCACGCAAGTCTTCGTTACCACCCATCAACCCTATTTCCTGGATGCCCTACATCCGGATGAGGTGTGGGTCTTGGAAAAGGATCCCAAGACGGGTTTTTCCAAGATCACGCGCGCCAGCGAGATCCCATACGTCGCAAACCAGGTGGAGGAAGGTCAACCCCTGGGTTCCCTGTGGTTCAGCGACTATCTGGAACCGAGGTAAGCATGCACTTCGAAATCCTGGTGGAAGGTCAATGCGACAAAACTGGCGCAGGCCATCAAGCCGTCTTTGCTGACCAGGCAAAAACGCGATCCGGAAGTGTTGCAAGCAAAACAGCAATGGGCCAAAGAAATCACCCCGCATATGGATGTGGCACGCAACACATCGCCGAATTTTTGCTCTTTTCGGGATGGGATCACCCGCGCGTTGCGCCAAAGCCGCTCTGATCCTTTTACTCCACCCCGCCTCCCAGGGCCTTGAACAGCGCAATCTGATTGACCAACAACTGACGCTGCGCGCCATAAACCAACTGCTGCGTCGCGTACAACTCCTGACGGGCGCTCAAGAACGCCTCCCGCCCCTCCAGGCCGGCCTGATAACGCTCCTTGATCAACGCCAAACGCTTCCTCTGGGCATCCCGGTTGACCAGCAACGCGCGCATGCGGTCCCACAACGCCTCACGCGAGGTCAAACCATCGGCCACCTCGCGAAAGGCCTGCTGCACCACCTTTTCGTACTCGGCCAGCAAGGCGCCGCGCTCCGCCTCCACGCTGGCCAACTGACTCTTCCGGGCGGCAAGCTCGAAAATCGGCACATCCAGACGCGGCACGAAGCTCCAGGCGGCGCTCCCGTTGGCGAACAGCCCACTCAACGCCTGACTGGCCGTGCCCACAGCAGTGGTCAGGAAGATACGCGGCCAGAACGCGGCCCGCGCCGCCGCCACATTGGCATGCGCCGCCCGCAAACGATGCTCGGCGGCGCGCACGTCCGGCCTGGCCTCCAACACCTGGGCAGGCAGGGCCAATTCCAGCTTCAACGTCAGATCCAACCCCTCCAGGGGCGGCCACTCCCGCCTGGCATCCCAATCCTTGCCGGTCAACAGACGCAGGGCATTGTAGGCCAGAGACTCCTGACGACGCCACTCCGCCACCTCGGCCCGCACCTCTTCCAACGCCATGGCGGATCGCAATTCGGTCTGGGCCGCGACCACCCCGGCCCCCAGCCGCTGCTCCGCGAAATTCCGCGCCTCCTGGCGGATATCCAGGGTCGCCTCCGCCAACGCCAGCCGCGCCGCCATCTCCCGCCAGACGACGAAACCCTCCATCACCTGGGCGATCAACACAATACGCGCCGCCAGGGTGGTCTCGGCGCTCGCCAACCAGGCCGAACGGGCGCCCTCCTCCAGTCTGGCCAGACGACCCCAGAAATCCAGCTCGAAGGCCGGCAAAAAAAATCCCACCTCCTCCCGCCGGGCAAGCGCGCTCTTGCCGGAGGTGGAGAGATCCGCCGGTGTGCGCGTCACATGATGGGAGACGCCCCCCTGCAACGAAGGCAAGCGGTTCGCCGCCGCCACGCCCAACTCGGCTGCCGCCTTTTCCATGCGCGCCACCGCGATTCGCAGATCCCGGTTCGACTCCAGGGCCGCCTCGACCACCTCCCGCAACATGGGATCGGCGCAGAATTGCCGCCACGGCACGGGATGCACCGGCGCTTGCGCATCGGTCAATACCTCCCCGCCCGGCCACGCCTTGGGGATCGGCGCCTCCGGCAGGACCAGTTCCGCGCCCTTGGAACAGCCGGTCAACACCATCATCATGACGACAAAAAATACGCGACGGTCAATCATGGCGCTCTCCCGCCGGCTGCCCACGTTCCGGAAACAGACGGCGAATCGTCACGAAAAGTACCGGAATCAGGAACAGCCCCAACAAGGTGGCCGAGATCATCCCGCCCATCACCCCGGTGCCGATGGCCCGCCGACTGGCCGCGCCCGCCCCGCTGGAGAAGGCCAGCGGCATCACCCCAAGAATGAAGGCCGCCGAGGTCATGACAATGGGGCGAAACCGCATCCGGCACGCCTCCAGGGTGGCGTCGATCAACGGCATCCCCCCGGCAGCCAGGGTGCGCGCGAACTCCACGATCAGAATGGCGTTCTTGGCAGACAGGCCGATGATGGCCACGATCCCCACCTTGAAATAGACATCGTTGGGCATGCCGAGGGCCATCACCGCCAGCACCGAGCCGAACAGCCCGATAGGCACGATCAGCAGAATGGCGAACGGAATCGACCAGCTTTCGTACAATGCCGACAGACACAAGAAGACCACCAGTATGGAGAGTCCGAACAACATGGGCACCTGCGCCCCGGACAGGGACTCCTCGAAGGAGGTGGCGGACCACTCGAAGCCGATGCCGGAAGGCAACTGGCCGGCCAGCCGCTCCATGGCAACCATCGCCTCTCCGGTGCTGCGGCCCGGCGCGGGGTTGCCGGAGAGCTTCATGGCGGGCATGCCGTTGTAGCGGTCGAGCTTGGGCGAGCCGGTGATCCAGCGGGCATGGACGATCTCCGCCACCGGGACCGGCTGTCCCGCACGGTTGCGCACCCGGATGGCCAGGATCTCCTCCTGGTTGGCGCGAGTGACGGCATCGGCCTGCATCTGCACCCGCAGGATGCGGCCATCCCTGGTGAGGTCGTTGATGTAGGCCGAACCCAGCGTCACCTGCAGCGTCTCGTTGAGTTCGTTCATGTCCACGCCCATGGAGGCGGCCTTGACCCGGTCCACGGTGAGCAGCAGTTGCGGTCCTGGCTCCTGGCCTTCCGGGCGCACCCCGGCGAGGACGGGATCCTGGGCCGCCATGCCCATCAGACGGTTGCGGGCCTCCAGGAGTTGATCGCGCCCCAGACCGCCCCGGTCTTGAATCCGCATGTCGAAACCGCCCACGGCGGACAACTCCGGGATCGGCGGCACGTTGACCGCGAAAATCAGGGCCTGCTTGATGCGCGACAAGGCGATATTGGCCCGCATGACCAGGGATGAGGCGCTCTGATCCGGAGCGGGCCGTTCGTCCCAGCTCTTGAGGCGGACGAAGGCGATGGCGGCGTTCTGGCCGCGGCCAAAGAAGCTGAAACCCGCCACCCCCACCACCTTGGCGACATCGGACTGGGCCAGATAATATTTTTCCATCTCCTGGAGGATCTTCAGGGTCCGTTCCTGGCTGGCGCCGCTCGGCAATTGGACGATACTGACGAAATAGCCCTGATCCTCCTCGGGCAGGAATCCCCCCGGCAGTTTCACAAAGGCCCAGACCGCGATCCCGGCGATGGCCAGATAAAGCATGAGATAGGCCACGGCATGCCGCAGCACCCCGGCGATGCGGCTCCGGTAGCCGTGGCTGACGCGCAGGAAGAAACCGGAGAATCCGCCGCCTTCCGACCGGGCGGCATCGTGTCTCAGGAACGTGGCGCACAGGGCCGGGGTGAGGGTCAGGGCCATCAGGGCGGAAAAGGCCATGGTTAGTACCAGGGTCACGGCGAACTGGCGATAGATGGCCCCGACGCTGCCGCTGAAAAAGGCCATGGGGATAAAGACCGCCGACAACACCAGAGTAATGCCGATAATGGCGCCGAAGATCTGCGTCATGGCCTTGCGGGTGGCCTCGCGGGGGGGCAACCCCTCCTCGGCCATGACCCGCTCGACGTTTTCCACCACCACGATGGCATCGTCCACCACGATGCCGATGGAGAGCACCATGGCAAACAGGGTGAGGACGTTGATGGAGTATCCCAGCAGATAGATCCCCACCAGGGCGCCGGTCAGGGCCACCGGCACCACGATGGCCGGGATGAAGGTGGCGCGCAGATTGCCCAGGAAGAGCAACATCACCAGAAAGACCAGCGCCATGGCCTCGGCCAGGGTGACCAGCACCTCGTGGATGGAGATGCGGATGAACAGGGAGGTGTCGTAGGGGACATCCCAGGAGATGCCGGCGGGAAAGAATTTCGCCAGTTCGGTCATGCGGTTCTTGACGCGCTGGGCGGTTTCCAGGGCATTGGCGCCGGGGGCGACCTTGATGCCCACGGCGGCGGTGGGCTGACCATTGATGCGGGCGCGGATGTTGTACTCCTGAGCGCCCCATTCGACCCGGCCCACGTCCTTGAGCCGCACCGATCCCCCGTCCGGCCTGGTCTTCAGGAGGATATTGCCGAACTCCTCGGTGCTCTCCAGACGGCTGCGCACCAGAATGGGGGCGTTGGTCTCCTGGCCCCTGGCGGCGGGCAACTGCCCCAGTTCGCCGGTGACCAGTTGCATGTTCTGGGCGCGCACGGCGCGCAGGGCCTCGCCGGCGGTGAGGTCGAACTCGGTCAGCCGCGTCGGGTCGAGCCAGATGCGCATGGAATATTCGGTCCCTTCCAGCATGGCCTCGCCCACCCCAGGCACCCGGCGCAGGTGCTCCAGCACGGAAGAGGCGGTGTAACTGCCCAGCGCGACGTGGTCCAGACTCTGATCCGGCGAAAAAATCGTGATGAACATCAGATAATTGCGCCGTGACTTGGCCACCGTGACCCCCTGCCGGCGCACCTCCTCCGGGAGACGGGCCTCGACCCGCTTGATGCGATTCTGGGCATCCACCGAGGCGATGTCGAGATTGGTCCCGGTGGCGAAGGTGATGGTGAGGGTCATGGTGCCCAGGGCGTCGCTGGAGGACTCCATGTAGAGGAGATTCTCCAGTCCGTTCATCTCCTGCTCGATGAGGGCGGTGACGGTATCCTCCACCACCTGAGCCGCCGCGCCCGGATAGTTCGCGGTGATGGTGATGGCCGGCGGGGCCACGTCGGGATATTGGGCCACCGGGAGACGGCTCAGGGAGAGCAGACCGGCCAGCAGGATGACCAGGGCGATCACCCAGGCGAAGATGGGACGATCGATGAAAAAACGAGGCAGCATGACGCGACGCTCCTCCCCGGCCCTATGAGGCGCGGGCCGGAGCGGCGGCCTCCTTTGGGGTGACCTCGCTGCCGGGGCGGGCCTTTTGGTGGCCGTTCACAATCACCTTTTCCCCCTCCTTCAACCCTTCCAGGATGATCCAGTCCTGACCGGAAAAGCCGCCGGTGCGCACCGGACGGGGCACGACCTTGTTTTTCGCGTCCACCATCAGGACGATCTGTCCTTGCTGGGTATTCTGCACCGCCCGCTGGGGGATCGTCACCCCTTCGCTGGTGGCCAGGGCGATCTGCACCCTGGCGAACTGTCCGGGCAGGAGCTTGCGTTCCGGATTGCGGAATTCGGCGCGCATCTCCACCGTTCCGGTTTTCGGATCCACGGCCATGTCGGTGAAGAGCAGTCTGCCGATCAGGGGGTACTCCACGTCGTCCTCCAGCACCAGCCGCACCTCGACCGGATCGATGGGCGCGGCGCTCCCCTGCTCCTTGGCGCGCCGCAGACGAAACATCTCGGCGCTGGCCTGACTGAAGACCACCCGGATGGGGTCCAGTTTCTCGATGGTGACCAGATGGGTGGCCTCCTTTTGGCCCACCAGGGCGCCCACGGTCACCATGGCCCGTCCGGCCCGGCCATCGATGGGCGCGGTGACCGTGGACCAGCCCAGGTCGATACCCACGCGGGTCAGTTCGGCCTCGGCGGCCTTGACGTCGGCACCGCTCCGGGCCTGTTGGGCAGTGGCCTGATCGTACTCCTGACGGCTCACGGCCTCGGTATTCACCAGTGGCTTGAGCCGGTCCAGGGTTTGTCGCGCCAGCAGATGGTCGGCCCTGGCCCGTTCCAGGGTGGCCCGCGCCGCCGCGACACGGGCGCGCAACGTGCGGTCCTCCAGTTGGAACAGCTTGTCGCCGGACTTGACATCGCTCCCTTCGGCAAAGAGCCGTTGTTCCACGATGCCGTCCACCCTGGCGCGCACCATGGCCGTCTCCACGGCCTCCAGCCGGCCGGGCAGGATCTGCTGCATGGAGATGGTCTTGCGCGTGGCGGTGGCCATCTCCACTTCCGGGGCTGGCGGCGGCTGCCCGGCGGCCTGTCCCGCCTGCCGGGCGCCGCCGCCGTCCCTGGCTTCGCACCCGCCAAGCCAGGCGCTCCCGACAACCATCAGCAAACACAATAGCAAACGCATGCCCATGCAACCTCTTTGCGTTGACGAAATTGCGACAATCGAGTTGATTAACGAAATCCGACTGACGCCTGTCATAGATCTTTTGTGTCAGTATCCCTGTTCCCGACCGCAAACGCAAGCGATTTCCGCGCCCGATTGCGGAACCGCTTGCCTTGGGGAGGAAATCCGAGCATACTGACAAATGGGTGTGCCAAACTTCTCATGGAAACCAGCGCATGAACGACACAAAACAAATCAAGGTTTTAATAGTGGACGATTCCGCAGTGGTAAGACAAACCTTGTCTTCCATTCTTGAATCCGATCCTCAAATTAAAGTTATTGGACATGCCCCAGATCCCTTTGTCGCCGCCGAACGTCTGAAAACGGAAATCCCGGATGTCATCACGCTCGACGTGGAAATGCCCCGCATGGACGGCATCACGTTTCTCAGAAAATTGATGACGCAACACCCCATCCCGGTGGTCATGTGCTCCTCCCTCACCGGCGACGGCACGGAAACAGCCCTGCGCGCCCTGGAATACGGCGCGGTGGAGATCATCACCAAACCCAAAATGGGCACCAAGCAGTTCCTCGAAGAGTCGCGCATCCACATCTGCGACGCAGTGAAAGCCGCTGCGGCCACCAATGTCCGCAACCGCCCCAAACCCCGCGATCCCGGCACCCCCGCCGTCCACAAGATCGCCCCCAAACTCACCGCCGATGTCATGCTGCCCCCCGTGGACCCCGGTTCCAGGGCCATGAGCCAAACCACGGAAAAGGTGATCATCGTGGGCGCCTCCACCGGCGGAACCGAGGCGTTGCGCGTCTTCCTGGAGTCCCTGCCGGCGGATGCGCCCGGCATCGTCATCGTGCAACACATGCCGGAAAACTTCACGCGCGCCTTCGCCGACCGCCTCAACAATATCTGCCAGATCACGGTCAAGGAAGCGGCCGACAACGACTCGGTGGTGCGCGGACGCGCCCTGATCGCCCCCGGCAACAAGCATACCCTGCTCAAACGCAGCGGCGCCCGCTATTTCGTGGAGGTCAAGGACGGCCCCCTGGTGAGCCGCCATCGCCCCTCGGTGGATGTGCTGTTCCGCTCGGCAGCCCGCTACGGCGGCAAGAACTGCGTCGGCGTCATCATGACCGGCATGGGCGACGACGGTGCCAGGGGCATGCTGGAAATGAAAACCGCCGGGGCCACCAATATCGCCCAAGACGAAAACTCCTGTGTGGTCTTTGGCATGCCCAAGGAGGCGATCAAACACGGTGGGGTGGACATCATCAAGCCCTTGGACAAGATCGCCGCCGAAGTGTTGCGCCTGTGTCAGGGCTGATCCGTCCGGAACAGACAACAGAGATATCACCATGAACACGAGCCATGCTCCCGAATTCGATCAACACGGCATTTCCGACAAGGATTTCCAACGGTTAAGCGAGTTCATCTATGCCCAGTGCGGCATCATGATGCCACCCGCGAAAAAGACCATGCTCACGGCCAGAATCCAGAAACGTCTGCGACTGGTCGGCATGCACTCCTTCAAGGAGTATATCGACTGGGTCCTCAACCCCGACGAATCGGGGGAGGAGTTGATCCAGTTCATCGACATCGTGACCACCAACAAGACCGATTTCTTCCGCGAGCCGGCCCATTTCGAGTATCTGGCCCAGAACGCCCTGCCCGAATTGATCAAAACCGCCGGAGCCGGCGTGCGCCGGGAACTCATGGTCTGGAGCGCCGGCTGCTCCACCGGAGAGGAACCCTACACCCTCGCCATGGTCCTCAAGGAGTTCGCCCAGCACTATCCGGGCATCAATTTCCGCGCCAAGATCCTGGCCACCGACATCTCCAGCCGAGTGCTGCGCACTGCCTCCAACGCCGTCTACGACCTGGAAAAGGTCAGCCCCATCCCCCTGGGACTGAAACGCAAATACCTGCTCAAGAGCAAGGACCCCACCAAACGGCTGGTCCGCGTCACCCCGGAGCTGCGCTCCATGGTCAACTTCCGGCGGCTGAATTTCATGGATGGTGAATTCGGCTTGCGCGAACGGATGGACGTCATCTTCTGCCGCAACGTGATCATCTATTTCGACCGCCCGACCCAGGAGCGGCTGATCAACAAATTCTGCCGCTACCTCTCTCCGGGAGGCTTCCTGTTCGTGGGACACTCCGAGACCCTCAACAACCTGAAGGTCCCGGTGGTCCAGGCCGCGCCCACCATCTACCGGATGCCGGGTTAAGCCTTTGCGTCGGGCTTCACGCCACTCCCAACGCAATGACCGTCACGACGGCTGTCAACGATGCGCCGCGCGATTGCGCGCAATGCCCTCGGCGGTCATCAGGGCGGATACATAAGAACCGGGATCGGCGATGTTCTGGCCGGCGATATTGTGCGCCGTGCCATGATCGACGCTGGTGCGCACGATCGGCAGATTGAGCGTGATGTTGATCGAATTGCCGAAGGCCAGCATCTTCAAGGGGATCAAGGCCTGATCGTGATACATGCAGATCACGGCGTCGTACCCCTCGCGGGCACGGGCGTGAAACAGGGTGTCCGGGGGCAACGGCCCATGCACCATGTGCGTATCCGCGAACTCCCGGCACACCGGCGCGATCACCTCGATCTCCTCGCGCCCGAAAGCGCCACCCTCCCCGGCATGGGGATTCAAACCCGCCACCACAATGCGCGGACGGGCAATGTCGAAATCCAAATGCAAGGCATCCAGGGTGATCCGGATCACCTCGCGCAACACATCACGGGTCAAGGAAGCGGAAACCGAGGCCAGCGATTGATGAATCGTCACCGGAACCACCCGCAGCCCGTTGCCCGACAACATCATGACCGGATGGTCCACCCCCAGAAAACGAGCCAGCAGCTCGGTATGCCCCGGAAAATCGAACCCCCCCGCATGAATCGACGCCTTGTGCAACGGAGGCGTCACCATGGCCGCCACCTGCCCTTCCCGCGCCAGCCGGCAGGCGGTCTCGATGCTCTCCACCACGGCGGCGGCATGACTCGCCTGGGGCTGCCCGAAGGCGAAGCCCTCCATCTCCACCCTGGCCGTTGTCGGCAGGATGGCAAAACTCTCCACCGGCAGATCCAGCCCTTCCTCCACGCTGGACAGAACCCGCAACGGCATATTCAGCCCCAGATGCCGCGCCGTATGGGCATAGACCTCCGGATCACCGATATGCACCAGATGATAACGGGTGTTCACCCGCCAGGGATGCGCCGCGAAGGCCTTCAACACGATCTCGGGGCCGACCCCGGTGGGATCCCCCATGGTCACTGCCAATATCATTCTGTTCATCGCAACTCCACATAAGCTCGCAGGCGGATATCCCGCAGCCATTGATTGTAACGGGCCTGTAGTTTCACTTCCATCAACCGCTCCTCCAACTCCTTGGACTGGGCCTCCAGGGAATCGGGTTCCAGCACCTTGCGATCCTCCACCAGGATGAGATGCCAACCAAACGGAGTCCGCACCGGTTCGGAGACCTCATTCGGTTTCAAGCGGAAGGCGACCTCCTCGAAGGGGGCCACCATCAGACCGGGACCGAACCATTTCAGGTCGCCACCCTCCCTGGCGGTCTCGTCCTGGGAGTATTTCCTGGCCATCTGCGCGAACGGGGCGCCGGCGAGCACCTCCTTGCGAACGGCAAGCAGGGTTTGTTTCGCCTGCTCCTCCTCCTTGATGGAGACGCCAGAGGGAACCTTGATGAGGATATGCCGCGCCTTGACCTTCACCTGTTCCGGCCCACCCTTGGGCTTGAGGGTCGCCCGACGCTTTTCCAGCACCGCCAGGATATGGATCCCCTGACTGGTGCGCACCGGGCCGACGAATTCGCCGGGCTGCATCTTGAAAACCGCCGACTCCAACTCCGGCATCAACTCCCCGCGCTTGAACCAACCGATATCCCCCCCCTGCAGACCGCTGGCGTCATCGGAATATTGACCGGCCAGCGCAGCCAGAGAGGCGCCCGAACGCAATCGGGAGATCAACTCGTGCGCCAGTTTCGTCTTTTCCTCCATGCGGGCCTGGTTGCCCGCCTGGTCCACCGACAACAGGATCTGCGCCAGATGCACCTCCTGGGGGGCGTCCGTGCCGCGCATCGTGTGATAAAGGCTCGCGATTTCATCCGGAGAGACCGAAACCAACGGCCGGATCACCTTGTTGATCAGACGGCCCTTCATGAGTTGATCCCGCAGACCCATCCTGTACTGGGCCAGAGGGATGTTCTGGCTGGCCAGCGCCTGCGGGAGGGCGCCTGGGGGCAGATTGTTGTTGCGCTCCACCTGGGACATGACGGCTTCGATATCCTTTTCCTCGACCGAGACACCCAACTGTTCCGCCTTCTGCTCGCGCAGAATCCGCATGATCAACTCCTCGATCACCTTCGCGCGGATCTTGCCGGCATCCACGTCGCCCCCCTGCCCCACGCGGGCGATCAGGGGACGGGCCATCTCGTCCACCTCGGAGGCCATGATGATCTGCGACTTGACCGGCTTGTCCGAGACGATCTCCGCGCCGACCACCGCCACGATCCGATCCAATACCACCGCCCCGGCGAAAAACGGCGCCAGACATCCGAAAAAGACAACAATCGCCAGCTTACGATGAAACGCCATAGCCACCCAACCCCTTCAAGATGAAATACAGGCCGATGAAACCGCCACCATGTTTGTTGGTTTGAGAAGAGAGTTCCCGTCCACCCGAAAGCTCGACACTCCAACACGAATGGTCATAGGCGATGCCCGAACGCCAACTCTTCAGTCCGCTGGTCTCCAGGGAGTAATCGGCATCCTGTTTGAAACGCCAATTTTCCCGTGCCCGCCAACTGGCTTGCAAGGTCAACTCCTCCAGAGGTTCGGAACTCCCCTCGGTGAGGAAGACCAACTGGGTTTCCGGCCGGTTGCGATGATAGCCGAGGGCGACCCTGGTGGCGGCATCCGAGTAGGCCAGGGCGGTCTCCATGGATCGCACGGTATTGTCATACTGGTCGTAGCGGTTGGCCAGGGAGACGCTCCAGTGGTCGAAGGGACTCCATTCCACGCCGGAGACCACATCCGAGAAGGGGTGATTCCGTTGATACTCCCGATCCCCTTCCGGCGCCCAGCGCTGCCCCACGGTCAAGGTGACGAGATTGCGCACCGCGCCGCCATCCTGCCGTCCGAAGAGACGCGAGGTGATGCCGTAGGCGACCCATTGTCCGGCGGAGAGCCGGTCATCCCCGGAATAGAGATTGCCGTCGAAGAGGTTGCCGACGCTGAAATGGCGCAAGGTGGAATCGAAATTGGGCAGACCGCTCTGGTTGGAAGACGCGAGCATGGCATATTGCACCGCCGGCTCCAGGGTATGCTTGTAGGCGCCGTTGCCATAGGCACGGGCCAGGTCCATGTCCAGGCGCAACCGCAGGGAAGCGGCCTCCCGGCTCTCCGAGGGATCCTTGGGACCGGTCTGATTGGGGTCGCCCTGCATCAGGTAGCTCGTCTGCCGCAGCCCCATGGCGCCGCTGACGTGACCGATGGGCAGCGCCCGCCAGTACTGGAGTTCCGGCGCCAGATCCAGGCGCTGGGCGGCATCCCCGGACAATTGGTAAAACGAATCGAACTTGTAATCGCCGTGCAACTGGAAATGACCGGCGTTCAGGGAGTTCCCTTCCACGGCGCGCCCCAGGGCCTGCAACGGGCGATTATCGGTGAACGACATGTAGGGCAGACGCTGGACCGTATAGCGATCATTGGCGGCGTCCAGGTTCTGATACCAGGCGGTCCCGGTCTGAAAATTGGAATAGCCCTGCTTGCGCAGCCAGAGCCGATCCGCCTCGAGATGGGATTCCAGACGGCGCTCGCGGGGATCGATCAATTTTTTTTGCGGAAAGTCGTTCAGGAAGTCCCTGGTCTGACTGTTGGCCAGACGCGCGTCCAGCGCCCAGGAGCCGACGTTGTGCTGGTGTTGGAACAACGTCAGGCCGCGATGGCGTTCCTCCACGGAGTCGTAAATGTTCTGGGTATCCAGTTGCCCCCGGTAATCGGAGCCCATGTAGCGGTACTGCACTTTCGTCAACATGCCGCGACGCGAGGTGGGATGGAGGGTGAGGGTGGCATCCCGATCCGGGGCGATATCCCAGTAATAGGGGATGTCGGCCTCGAACCCGTTGCCGCCGGCGGCGCGCATGGTGGGAAAGAGCAGGCCGCTCTGCCGCTTGGGCAGCAGGGGGTGCCGCCACCAGGGGACCCACATCACCGGCACGTCCCCCAGGCGCAGATGGACATCCTTGGCGGTCATGGTGTTGGCCTCGCGGTCCAGATCCACCTCCCTGGCGGTCAATTGCCAGGATGGCTTCTCCCCCGGAGCGCAGTCGCAGTTGGTGTAGGTGGCTTCGCGCAGCAGGTAATGATCCTGGGAAAGGAAATCGACGTGCTCCCCGGCCACGTGCCCGCCCGGTCCCTTGAGGTCTGCGACCGGTTTTTCCATGCTGCCGGTGCGATTTTCGATATCCAGTTGTACCTTGTCGCTGGTGAACAGATCGCCGTTGCGCTCCATGCGCACGTTGCCGCTGGCTTGCACCTCCCGCTTGTCGATGACGTAGGAGGCCTCGTCGGCGGAAAGCTCCATCCTGCCCGGCTGGGAGACCTGGACCTTGCCCTTGGCCTCGATGCGCTGATTCTTCTGATCGATATCGAGCTGGTCGGCGTTGAAATCGATGGGGATCTCATCCGCCGATTCCGCCAGGACCAAGGATGCGTGGTGCAACAGAAGCGAGGCGAGGCATGCGGAGAGCAACCTCCGCCCCGCCCGCGCGCGACGTTCCGGATTCATGCGGTACCCCTTTTTCGTTCGTTCCGGCGCGCGACCCCCGCGACCGGCATGGAGATGGACGACAATAACAGAGAACGCACCTCGCCCACCAGAAACAAAGAACCGGTCACCAGGATCCGTCCCCCCGGCCCGGCGGAGCGGCGGGCGGCGGCCAGTGCCTGACCGGCGTCGGCCAGGCAGGTGACCGCGACCGGCGCCACGTTCCACAACCCGATCAATTCTTCCGGGGGGCGTCCCCGTTCCCCGCCACAAGGGACGGTGAACACCTCCCGCACCCAGGGGATCAATCCATGGACCATATCCTGGCCATTTTTATGTTGCACAACGGAAAAAATCAAGGTGATGGGAACAAACGGCTCCCCCATGCCACCATTTTGCACCCATCGGACCAATGCCTCCATCCCGGAGGGGTTGTGCGCCCCATCCAGCCATACCGGAGGCGTGCCCGGAAAGCACTCCAGCCGTCCGGGCCAGCGGGCATGGGCGATGCCGCTCCAGGCATGGGCGAGGGAGATCCGCATCCCCTGCCCGCGCAATACCACGGCCCCCGCCAAGGCCAGGGCCGCATTGGCGTACTGGTGCCCGCCGGGCAGGGCCGGCGCGGGCATCCTCGCCCAAGGACCGCCCCCGGCCAGACGAAAGCGCCAATCCAGCCACGCCGCCGGCCCGCAACACGGCAACGAATGATGAAAATCCCGCCCCGCCAGCCATAATGGCGCGCTCAGACGCCCGGCGACTTCCCTCACCACCCGTTGCGCCACGCGCGCGCCGGGCGCGGCGACCACCGGGACTCCGGGTTTCAGGATACCCGCCTTCTCGCGGGCGATGGCCGCCAGGGTGCTCCCCAGATACGCCTCGTGATCCATGGCGATGGTGGTGATCACGACCAACCTGGGGAGGACCACGTTGGTGGCGTCCAGACGCCCCCCCAGACCGGTCTCCAACAACACCAACCCCGGCCCGCCGGAACCGAACCGTCCCTCGCGGGCAAAATGGAGCAGGGCCGCAGCGGTGGTCAATTCGAAAAAGGTGGTCTCCTCCTCCGGGTCGGCGGCGAGTACCTCCGTCAGCAAGGCATTCAGGGCCGCATCCGTGATTTCCCGGCCATCGATGCGCATCCGTTCGTGGAAGCGAATCAGATGTGGCGAGGTGTAGGAGGCCACCGGAATCCCGGCCGCCAACAGAATGGCCTCGAGAAAGGCGATCACCGACCCCTTGCCGTTGGTCCCCGCCACATGCACCACGGCCAACCCCCGCTGGGGATCGCCCAGACGGGCGAGCAGACGCCGCACCGCGCGCAGACCCGGACGGATCGTCGCGGGCGAGCGCCTGGCCAACAGCGCCCGCAACGCCGGAACCCGACCGGTCATTCAGGCGTCGATGAACGGCAATCTGGGTTCCTCGCCATGGATCCAGCCGGTCTCCCGCAGCTTGCCGTCCCGCCGGGAACGGGTCAGACGGGAGAGAAAATCGGCCAGTTGATCCCGCATTTCGTTGCGCGGACAGATGCGGTCCACAAAACCGTGTTCCAGAAGGTATTCGCTGCGCTGGAACCCCTCTGGCAGGGATTCGCGCACGGTCTGCTCGATCACCCTGGGACCGGCGAAACAGATCAGGGCATTGGGTTCGGCCAGGATGATGTCGCCCAACATGGCGAAGGAGGCCGTGACCCCGCCGGTGGTGGGATCGGTCAGCACCGAAATGAACGGCAACCCCAGTTCCTCCAGACGGGTGAGGGCCGTGGAGGTACGGGCCATCTGCATCAGGGAGAGGATCCCCTCCTGCATGCGCGCCCCGCCCGAAGCGGAAAAGACCACGAAACCGCACTCCTCCTCGGCGGCGGCCAGGGCGCCCTGCGCCACCTTGGCCCCGACCACCGATCCCATGGAGCCGCCCAGGAACTGAAAGTCGAACGCGCCCACCACAGCCGGCACCCCCTTGATGGTCCCCTTGAACAGACGCACGGCATCGTTGACGCCGGTCTCCTTTTGGGCCTCGCGCAGACGGTCGCGGTAGCGTTTCAGGTCCTTGAACTTCAAAGGATCGGAGGGGTGCAGGCCGGCGAACAGTTCCTTGCGGCCCTCCGGGTCCAGGGTGATGTCGATGCGGGCCTGGCCGTTGATACGGAAATGACGCTTGCAGTGCGGACAGACGTGCAGATTGCGTTCCAGTTCCTTGTGGAACAGGGTCTGACCGCACGGCTCGCATTTGATCCACAACCCTTCCGGCGGATGCTGCGCACGGGTGGCCGCCACCTTGATCTTGGGTTTGATGATCCGGTTGAACCAGTTCATGGGGGTATTCGTATTCATGTGCCCTCGTCACCTGGGGTGAGTTATCTTTCCTGGAAGGCCTGACGGACACGACGGACAAAGAGGTGCATCCGTTCGTGATCCTTGACGCCGGGAGCCGACTCCACGCCGCTGGAGACATCCACGGCATAGGGACGCACCTGCCGCACGGCCATGGCCACGTTGTCCGGGTCGAGGCCCCCCGCCAGGATCAGCGGCAACGGGGATTGAAACCCCTCCAGCAGGTTCCAGTCGAAGGCGCGTCCGGTGCCCCCGTAATGGGTCTCGCTCTTGGCATCCAGAAGAATGGCGGAGACCGGATACCGCTCCATGCCATGCAGGTCCTCCGCGCCCGCCACCCGGATCGCCTTGATCACCCGGCCAGGCAATCCCCGGCACTCGCCTGGCGCCTCATCGCCATGCAACTGGATCGCATCCAGGCGGCACTCGGCGACCACCTTGCCGATCTCCTCGCGGCTGGCGTTGACGAACAGGCCGATGCTGGTGACGAACGGAGGGAGGCGGCCAAGGATCCTCATGGCCCGACGTGGCGGGATATACCGCTTGGAACGGGCATAAAAAACGAATCCCAAAGCGTCCGCTCCGGCCGCCACCGCCGCCAGGGCATCCTCAACGCTGGTGATGCCGCAGATCTTGACGCGGGGCAACGCCTGGCAAGGGGCGGATCGGTTCATGATCCCGGCATCGAGGCGCGCGGCGGGGTCAACCACCATCGTCCTCGTCTTCCCCCTCCTCGTCTTCCTCTTCCTCCTCCATCTCGATCCCGCCGACCACCCGGCCCATGAAATCGAACAGTTTCCTGTTTTGTCCGAAGATCTTCTGATCGGCCCTGAGGGCCTCGGCCAGGGTCAGTTTCGGATCGAAGCAGTAGCGCAAGGGTTCGTCCTCGGCAATCACGTCATCCAGGAGCCAGATCTCCCGCTCTTCGGGATACCACTCCTCGATCTTGAATTTCCGGGGTTCCTCCAGACGGGTGAGAATCGGCGTCTTGTTGCCGAAATCGAGGGTGACGCTTTGACCGGGCTTGATATTGGCGACTTCTATGCTTTCCATGGCGGCATCTTTATCTGGTTGGTGGAGAGGGGACCACGATCTCATTGCCGGACAAGATAACGAAATGGTGCGCAAGAGGCAACCGGGCATAAAAAAAAACGCCGGGGCAAGGGTGCCCCGGCGTTTTTCATCCCGGTTCCTGCCGGGTGGTCAGCCGAAGACCAGGCAGGGATTGCGTTGGGCGAGGAGCATTTTGTTCTCCAGTTCACCGAGGAGCATCTCGGTCAACTCCTGGGCGATGCCGAGGTCCTGGATCCCCTCGAACAGGCAGTCGCCGATGATGGAATGATCGCTACGACAGACGCTGTAGCCGTTGTCACCCAGCTCGATGTGGACCCGGCTTTGCGCGCCGTGGCACAATCCGTTATCGTCCAGGGCCAGGGAGTAATTTCCGATTCTCATGGTCGTCTCCTTTCACAAATCGACGTTCATTCACGTTGCACACTGTTTTTAGCCTATTTGCCGGAGTTTGACAGAATCTTTGGAGCAAAAGTTCCCGATATTTAATTTTGCCAGGTTTTTCAGAAGCCTAGAATATCGCCCATCGAGTAGAGGCCCGGTGGTTTGCCACTCACCCAGAGGGCGGCGCGCACCGCGCCCGAGGCGAAGGTCATGCGACTGGAGGCGCGATGGGTGATCTCCAACCGTTCTCCCTCGCCGGCAAACAAGGCGGTGTGATCTCCCACGATATCGCCGCCACGCACGGTGGCGAATCCGATGGCGCGAGGATCCCTGGCGCCAGTATGGCCCTCGCGGGCATACAGCGCAACTTCTTGCAAATTTCGTTCCAACGCATCGGCAATCGCCTTGCCCAGCCCCAAGGCCGTGCCGGAAGGCGCATCCACCTTATGCCGATGGTGGGCTTCGATGATCTCTACGTCAAAATCATCCCCCAACGCCTTGGCGGCCAGGGCGGCAATCTTGAACATCAAATTGACACCCACGCTGAAATTGGGGGCAAAAACGATCGGAATCCCGACACTGGCCGCCTGAATCTTCCCCCGCCCGGCGGCATCCAGCCCGGTGGTGCCGATCACCATCGGCGCACCCGCATCCCGCGCCAAATCCAAATGCACCATGGTGGCAGCAGGCGTGGTGAAATCGATCACCACCTGACCCGGCGCAAAGGCAACCGTGGGATCACGCGATATCGCCACCCCCAACGGACCCACGCCAGCCACCTCGCCAGCATCCTGCCCGACCCACGGCGAGGTGGGATGCTCGGTGGCCGCCACCAGCCGGGCTGCCCCACCATGCGCCTGCAAAGCCTGTATCAGCATGCGGCCCATACGTCCGCACGCGCCGACAATGGCGACGGGAATTTTTTCCATAACACGGAATTCCTTGGATAATTACTTGGATGACATCTTGTCGAGGAAATCCTTCACCCGACCCAAAAACGAGTGCGATTCGGGCTGGGACTCCTGATTGGACAGGGCCTCGAACTCCTGCAACAGCTCCTTCTGCCGCTTGCTCAAGGTGACGGGCGTCTCCACGCGCACCTCCACCACCAGATCGCCGAACATCCCCGGACGATTCAGATGGGGCAACCCCTTGCCGCGCAACACCAGCCGCTTGCCGGTCTGCACTCCGGGCGGCACCGTGACGATGGCCCGCCCCACCAGGGTGGGAACCTCCAGCTTGCCACCCAGGGCGGCCTGCGGAAAGGTGATCGGGGCATGACAAAGCAAATCCGGCCCGAAACGCTCGAAAATCGGATGATGGGCGACATCGATGATGATGTACAAATCCCCCGCCGGCCCCCCCTGGGGACCCGCACCTCCCTCCCCGCTCAAACGGATGCGGGTGCCGGTCTCCACACCGGGGGGAATCTTGACCGTCAGGGTCTTTTCGGAACGGGTGCGCCCCTGACCCTGACAGTCGTGACAGGGATTGCGAATGATGCGACCCTGCCCGCGACAGGTGGGACAGGGCCGTGAAATGGAAAAGAACCCCTGCTGGGTACGAATCTGCCCGGAACCGCTACAAGAGGAACAATTTTCCGGACCACTGCCCGGCTTGGCGCCACTGCCGCGACAGGTCTCGCACCGCTCGATGGCCGGAATGCGGATACGCTCCGTGGCGCCGTTCATGACGGTCTCCAGGGAGATGGACATGTCGTAGCGGAAATCCTCGCCCTTCTGCGGACCACCCCGGCTGGCACGACCCCCGCCGAAAATGTCGCCGAAAAACTCCTCGAAGATGTCCCCGAAACCACCACCAAACCCGGAAGGATCCCCGGAATAACCACCACCACCGGCCTGCTGATTCAAGCCGGCGTGTCCGAACTGGTCGTAAATGGCCCGCTTCTTCTGGTCCTTGAGCACCTCGTAAGCCGCGTTGATCTCCTTGAATTTGGCCTCGGCGGTCTTGTCGCCCGGATTGCGATCCGGGTGGAGCTGCATGGCCAGCTTGCGGTAGGCCTGCTTGATGTCGGCGTCCGACGCGGTGCGGGAGACGCCGAGCGTTTCGTAAAAATCGTTGGCCATTATTTGCCTTTATCCGTATGCACTTCCTCGTAATCGGCTTCCACCACGTCCTCCGGCTTGTGGAAACCGGATTGCTGTTGCCCACCCGGACCACCACCGGCGGCGCCACCGAAATCCGGGCCACCCGGACCCGCCTGATCCTTGTAAACCGCCTCGCCCAGCTTGAGGGAGGCCTCCATCAGGGCCTGGGTCTTCTGTTCGATCGCCTCGGCGTCCTCGCCGTTCAGGACATCCTTCAACGCGGTCGTGGCGCCCTCGATGGCCTGTTTGGTGGCGGCATCGATCTTGTCGCCATGCTCCTTGAGGCTCTTTTCGGTGGAATAGACCAGGGAGTCGCCGTGATTGCGCGCGTCGATGAGACGACGCTTCTTGGCGTCCTCGCTGGCATGGGCCTCGGCGTCACGGACCATTTTGTCGATTTCGGCCTGGTTCAGACCACCGGAGGCCTGGATCTTGATGGACTGCTCCCGTCCGGTGCCCTTGTCCTTGGCCCCGACATGCACCAAACCGTTGGCGTCGATGTCGAAGGTGACCTCGATCTGGGGAACGCCGCGCGGGGCGGGCGGGATGCCCACCAGATCGAACTGGCCGAGCAGCTTGTTGTCGGCGAACATCTCCCGCTCGCCCTGGGCCACGCGAATGGTGACAGCCGACTGGCTGTCCGTGGCGGTGGAAAAGACCTGCGACTTCTTGGTGGGGACGGTGGTGTTCTTGTCGATCAGCTTGGTGAAGATCCCGCCGAGGGTCTCGATGCCCAGGGAGAGCGGCGTGACGTCGAGCAACAGGACATCCTTGACCTCGCCCTTGAGCACGCCACCCTGAATGGCGGCGCCAACGGCCACCACCTCGTCGGGATTGACCCCCTTGTGGGGATCCTTGCCGAAGAACTCGGCGACCAGACTCTGCACCTTGGGCATGCGGGTCATGCCGCCCACCAGGATGACCTCATGCACCTCACGGGTGGAGATGCCGGCATCGCGCAAGGCGGTGCGGCAGGGGTCCAGGGTGCGTTGCAGCAGGTCATCGATCAGGGACTCCAGCTTGGCGCGGGAGAGGGTGATGTTGAGATGCTTGGGACCACTGGCGTCGGCGGTGATGAAGGGAAGATTGACATCGGTCTGGGTGCTGTTGGACAGCTCGATCTTGGCCTTTTCCGCCGCCTCCTTGAGACGCTGCAGGGCCATGTTGTCCTGACGCAGATTGATGCCGGTCTCCTTCTGGAAGGTGTCGGCCAGATACTGGATGATGGCGTAATCGAAATCCTCGCCACCAAGGAAGGTGTCGCCATTGGTGGACTTCACCTCGAAGACGCCATCGCCGATGTCGAGAATGGAGATGTCGAAGGTGCCACCACCCAGGTCGTAGACGGCGATGGTCTGGTTGCCCTTCTTGTCCAGGCCGTAGGCGAGGGCTGCGGCGGTGGGTTCGTTGATGATGCGCAGGACGTTGAGTCCGGCGATGCGGCCCGCGTCCTTGGTGGCCTGACGCTGGGCGTCGTTGAAGTAGGCCGGGACGGTGATGACGGCATCGGTGACCTTTTCGCCCAGATAATCCTCGGCAGTCTGCTTCATCTTCTGGAGGATCATGGCCGAGACCTCGGAGGGGCTGGTCTTCTTGTCGGCGGCGCGCACCCAGGCATCGCCGTTGTCGGCCTTGATGATCTCATAGGGAACGAGCTTCTTGTCCCTCTGGGTCATGGGATCGTCGAAACGGCGGCCAATGAGCCGCTTGATGGCGAAAAGCGTATTCTTGGGATTGGTGACCGCCTGCCGCTTGGCCGACTGACCGACCAGACGCTCGTTGCTGGAGGTGAAGGCAACCATGGAAGGGGTGGTGCGACTCCCTTCGCTGTTTTCGATCACCTTGGGGTCCCCGCTCTCCATGATGGCAACGCAGGAGTTGGTGGTGCCCAGATCAATACCGATGACTTTACCCATGATATAATTCCCTCGAGTGCATGCCTAAAATGGGACGAATCCTTGTGACGGGCTAGATATGGGCATCGCCCACCGGCTTGTCAAGAGTCCGGCGGGGAAGAATTCTCCACTTGGGCGGCCTGCAAGGAGACGCCGACCATCGAGGGACGCAGGAGCCGATTGTTGAGCAGATAACCGGACTGCAACTCCCGCACCACGGTGCCAGAAGGGACCGAACCGTCCTCGACCTGCATCACGGCCTGATGGAGATTGGGATCGAAGGGCGCGGAAAGGGCCTGAATGCGGGTGACCCCGTGGCGCTTGAAGGTGCTGTCCAGTCCGGTCGCCACCATGCGGACACCATCGGTGATGGCGGTGATGGCCGGATCGCCGCCAGCGGGCACGGCGGCCAGGGCGCGCTCCAGGTTGTCGGCGACCTGCAGCAGATCCTTGGCGAAGGCCTCGACGGCATACTGCCGGGCGTTTTGCATCTCCCGCTCGGTGCGCTGGCGCAGATTGCGCATGTCGGCCACGGCGCGCAGATAGTCGTTGCGGTACTCCTCGGCCTTGGCCTGGGCCTGGATGAGCATCTCCATGGGAGAGACATATCCATCCCGGTCAGCGGCGTCATCTGCGGGGGTCGCATCCGAACCGGTCTCTTCCCCGGCGGTGTCGGCGACGAACTCCTCGTCGGTGGGGGTCGGCTCGTTGGAGTCCACGGGGGATTCTGAAAATTTCTTGGACATAAGGCAATCTCGATGCGGTTTGAAGGAAGGGGGCGTCACAAGGGGGTTTCGGCGTCGGCGAGACGGGCGCTGAGGACCTTGGCCGTGAATTCGACCAGCGGGATGACATGGGCATAATCGAGGCGGGTAGGCCCCAGAACGCCGATGGCCCCCGGACTGGTGCTGGCGGGACCGGTGAAACTGGAGGCCACCACGGCGCAACCATCGCCCAACGCCGCGCCGGCGCCAATGAACAGACGTACGCCCGGAGTTTCCAGGCAGAGGTCGAGCAGCATCGACAGACGGCGTTTCTCCTCGATGAGGAGCATGGCCTCGTGGGCGCGGCGCAGGACCAGGGCGGTGGCATGCTCGGCGCCGAAGGCAGGGAGCAGATGCATGCGTCCGTTGACGATCAACTCCTCGCCGGGCGCACCGAAGACCGGCGCGGCCAGGAGATTGCCGCACAACAGACGCAGGTCCCGTTCGCCCCGATCGACGGCCATGCGCAGACGCTGCCTGGCCTCCAGGGGGGGCACGCCGTCCACCAGGCGGCTCAGGGTGACGCCATGGTGGTCGAGGTCGGTCTGGCTCAAGGCGCCTTCCATGTCGAAGATGCGCGAATCGATACGCCCGGTAACGGCCACCAGCAGGGCCATGATGCGGGTGGTTCCGGCGCGAGTGCGGTCGAGATGGATGAAACGGATGCCGCGCAAGATGACGCCGCCCAGCCCCAGGGGGCGCACCAGGGAGGCGTTGGCGCACAGGGAGGAGACCACCCGTCCGGCCTCGGCGAGCATGCGATCCGGATCCGGGCGGCCCGCCTCGCAGGCGGCGAGGATGCTCTCCCGCTCCTGGGGGGCGAGCGAGGAGACCCGCGCCAGGGCATCCACGTAGACCCGCAATCCCTCCTCTGTGGGCGCCCGACCGGAGGAGTGGTGAACGCGATGCAGGAGGCCGAGTTCCTCCAGTTCCGCCATGGCATGACGGATACTGGCGGCGGAAAGACCCATATGGAACCGTTGACGCAAGGTGAGCGAACCAACGGGTTCGCCGCTGGCGATGTAGGACTCGACCACCTTTTTGAGGATGTCGCTTTGACGAGGGGTCAACATGGGGCAAGCAGTCGTCCCGAAATGGCCATGGATCCATGAAATCTCGCGAGATTACCCCCTCTTCGTCCCTTTTGTCAATTGCCCCTGCTGGGAATCCGGCAGAAAAAAAGTGTTGACAGAAGAATGGGGAGTGAGTTAATTATCGAGAATGGCATCCATGATTTTGCATTCAAACCTTCAGCAAATGGAACTCTCGACTATGAAACTGATGCAACGCTCCAACCTGACCCTTCTGGTCGCCTCCGGACTGCTCGCGGTGGGATTATCCGCCTGTGTCACCACGCCTTTGAGCCAGTGTGTCGATCCCTACCACGATCGCCATCATCTGTGCAGCCAGGCGCAAGCCCCGGCGGCGCCCAAGCCGGTCGCCGAAGTGACCCGCTCGGTGCAACCGCCGCCCCCCGCCGCGCCGATGGACTCCGACGGAGACGGCGTGACCGACGACAAGGACAAGTGCCCCGGCACCCCGAAGGGCGCCAAGGTGAATCACCTGGGCTGCTGGGTCCTGGAGAACCTGCACTTCAATGTCAACAAGTACGACATCGCCGCCAAGTCCTTCCCGATGCTCAACGACGTGGTGAAGGTCATGCAGGCCAATCCGGACCTGCGCATCGAGGTCCAGGGCCACACGGACAGCACCGGCTCGAAGGCGCTCAACGACAAGCTTTCGAAGAACCGCGCCAATGCGGTGATGAAGTATCTCTCCGGCCATGGCGTGGCGGCCAACCGCATGACGGCGCAAGGCTATGCCGACACCCAGCCCATCGCCTCCAACGCGGACCCGAACGGTCGGGCGCAGAATCGCCGCGTGGAGTTGAAGCCCAACCGTTGATCGGTTGATGCCTGTCGCATCCGGCCGGAGTGGTGGCAAAACCGCTCCGGCCGGTCTTCCCCTGGCCGACCGGATGCGCCCCGCCTCCCTGGAGGAGTTGCTGGGCCAGGACCATCTGGTGGGTCCGGGGCGTCTGCTGACCGAAGCGCTGGCGGCGCAACGTCTGCCATCGATGATCCTGTGGGGTCCGCCCGGTTGCGGCAAGACCACCATCGCGCGCCTGGTGGCGGGCCTTACCAGCCTGCCATTCGAGTCCTTGTCGGCGGTTTTCGCCGGGGTCAAGGAGGTGCGCGCCGTGGTGGAACGTGCCCGCATGGTGACGGGCACGATTTTGTTCATGGACGAAATCCACCGTTTCAACAAGGCGCAGCAGGATGCTTTTTTGCCTGTTGTGGAAGACGGCACCCTCACCCTGATGGGGGCCACCACGGAAAATCCCTCGTTCGAGATCAATCAGGCCTTGTTGTCCCGTTGCCGGGTGGTGGTGTTGAACCCGCTTGGCGAGGAGGATTTGCTCTTGCTGTTGCACCGCGCGGTGGCGGACGGGGAGCGGGGTTTTGGCAACCTGCAACTGCGTTTCGCCGATGAGGTATTGCCGCGCATTGCCAGGGAGGCCGCCGGGGATGGCCGTTATGCCCTCAATCTGCTGGAGACCCTGGTGACGGTAAGCCGGGTGACAACCCGCCCCCGTGAGTTGACTCTGGAGGATTTTTTCACCAGTTGTCAACGCCGTTCCGCCTTGTACGACCGGGCTGGCGAAGCGCATTATAATCTCATCTCCGCCTTGCATAAATCCTTGCGCGGTTCGGACGCGGACGCCTCCCTGTATTGGCTGGCGCGCATGCTGGCTGGTGGGGAGGATGGTTTGTACGTGGCGCGGCGGTTGATCCGCTTTGCCAGTGAGGACATCGGCAACGCCGATCCGCAGGCGTTGGCGGTGGCCCTGCATGCCAGGGACGCTTTTCATTTCCTGGGCGCGCCGGAGGGGGAGCTGGCATTGGCGCAGGCGGTGATTTACCTTGCCACCGCGCCGAAGAGCAATTCGGTTTATCTCGCCTATCAGGCCGCCCTGGCCACGGCCAAGACCACCGGCCATCTGATGCCCCCCTTGCACATCCGCAACGCCCCCACCCGTTTGATGAAGGAGCTGGGCTACGGGGCCAACTACCGCTATCCCCACGATCACGAAAACGCCTACGTGGCCGAGGAGTATCTCCCCGATGCCCTGCGTGGCCAATCTTTTTACCAGTCTGTCGAACGGGGTTTCGAACGCGAGATCGGCAAGCGGCTGGCCTTCTGGAAGCGGTTGAAGAATCGGGAAAAAGCAGATTGACAACCAAAGCGGTTGTTGCTAATCTGTCATCGTTTCCCCTACAACCCCCTCAGGATTCAACACAATGAACCAGGCGGAATCCCTGCGCAAACTGGCTGCCCTGCCTGCCGAACAACAGGCCGCAGTATTTGCATTGGTTGACTTTCTGGCTTCCAAAACCCGCGAGCATTCCCAGGATGCGCCTGCCGCATTGTCGGATTGGGATGATGGCTCTTTTTCCGCATTCTCCATGTCGCAAGCCTTGCGAGGCATGGAGGAGGATCCGGTAGCATATGACTTGGAGGATTTGCGGGAACGCTGGCGATGAAACACGCGGGACAGATTGCCTTGACGATGTTTCCAGATACCGATCTCGCCAAAGGGAAATTGCGACCTGTCCTGCTGCTGCGACGTGCCTCCTTGCGTTATGACGATTGGCTGGTCTGCATGATCTCATCGCAGCTTTGGCAGGCAGAGCCTGACCTGGATGTCTTGATCTCGACAAGCGACCATGATTTCCCCGACACAGGCTTAAAGGTCTCCAGCATCGTGCGCATCTCCCGCTTGACGGTCGTGGACGGGAGGCTTCTGCTCGGCACTCTGGGGCGGATGGAACCAGATCGATTGGCACTGATTCGTCGGCGACTGGCGGCATGGATTTCCGCAAACACATAATCAACGCAAAAATTAACTAAGAATTATTAATTATTGCTCTAAGAATGTATTGAAGAGGCATAGAATCCTGAATCGTCATTTCAGCATCAACACCTAACATGCTTGCCATTTTCTCGATAACCGGAAGAAACCGTTCACGATCCGGCTCGTCGAAGATGCGAGACATGCCTGTCTCGACCGTGAAACCGGTCTGATCGAACATTTCCAGCATGGTTTGACGGGTGAACCATCTCAGGTGGGTTCTATCCAGCAGCCCGCTCTCTTCATAGCGCCAATCGCCGATGCTCAACCTTGCCTGCAGCGACCAATGTTGGGCATTGGGGATGCATGCGACCACGCAGCCGTTTTGCGGAATGTTTTGTCTTATTTTGCGCAGCGTTGCCCAAGGGTCCTTGAGGTGTTCCAGCGAATCCCCGAAGATCCAGCACTCCCGATCCGCGTTCGCATCCCAAAAAGCATCATCCGCCAATTCAATGTCAAGGACCAGGCAATCGTCGCAATGGCGCCTGGCCAACGCCGCATAGGAGGCATCGATTTCCACCCCCAAGTAGTGACAATCCGGCGCGATGGCCTTGAACTCCCGCGCCAGCACCCCGGAACCGCAACCGATTTCAATCAGTTTCCTGGCGCTCGGCGGAATGAATTTCAGCAGATCATGGTTATAATAATCATGGACGGGGGTTGATTGCATTTTTTCAGCAGCCTGCAAAAAGAGAAGACGGGATTGGCCACCGTAGCACAACCCCGCCGGATGCGCCATCCTGTTGCGAAGCAGGGTGGATCATGCTATTGAAGGAAGAGATTTTCTATCCGGAACATGCCAGGAGAATGGTTTCCATGCTATCATCCTTCGAAGTCGAAAATTATCGTGCTTTCAAGAATCGGCAAATCATTACCATCAGGCCATTGACCCTGTTTTTCGGATGGAACGGTAGTGGCAAAAGTGCGCTGGTGCGTTTTCTGCCACTGTTGGCGGAATCCCTGCGCTTTGGTGGAGAGCAACCCATCCTGCTGGAAGGCGAAGTCGGCGACAAAGCAAATTGGCCGGAATTGGTATGCAAGGCATCCCAAAACATGAATCTGCAATTTGCCTTGCATTGGATCGGCGACGCAATGCAGGCCAAATGGAAGATCGGACGGGATTTCCGGAAGGAACGCTCTCTGGATGCCAAACGTGGCACGGAAACCCAGTCGTGCGCTACGGACAAGGGTGAGCAATGGCGGGGTTTGCTGCCCGTCAACCACCCTGTGCGGGATTGGCTCGCCCCAAAACTGGAGGAGTTGGTCAAGGAGGTGCAATGGATCTGGGGCGTGCGTGCCTCCCCGCCCAGATACCTGTCGCTCTCCTATGGCGCGGAACCGATGCAATTGAATGCGGATGGTGGCAATGCGCTGAACTACCTGATCAGTGCGGCCAGTCGCGGCACGCAGGACCCGTTATTGGAATTGGTGCGACAATTTTATCATGGCATGGATGCAACCCTCGCCTTGGAACAGCTGGCGGACAGTTTATGGCGCGCCATTTTGTATCCCCTGCAGGCAACTCCCGAGATCAATATCAACCTGTGCGACAGCGGCGCCGGGTTTACACAGGTCTTGCCGGTCCTGGTTGCCCTGGCGCGCGCACAACTGGACGGGCCAAGGCTTCTGTGTCTGGAGCAGCCGGAATTGCATTTGCACACCCATGCCCAGGTGAAATTGTCCAGGCTCCTGGTCGAGACAGCAAAGGCTCAAACCAGGCCGATGCTGTTGGTGGAAACCCACTCCGAAGTGCTGCTGGCGAGCGTGCAGCTTGCCATTGCCCTGAAGGAAATCCCTCCCGATATGGTGGCCGTTTACAGAATTCAACAATCAAAAGAGGGCATCAGCGAGGTCAAGTCGGTTGAATTCGATGAGCAGGGCTTCCCATTGACGCCAACCTTGGAGGGAGTGTTCGACGAAGCCAGCAATATCAACCAGCAATTTACTCAACTGCAGTTATCAGGATGGAAATCATGAGAATCATAGTTAATAAGGATATTCTTGAGATTGCCAACACGCCACAAACATGGAAACTACATCTATTAATGATATTTGCGTGCCAAGGCAGGCACGAAATTATTTTTGACCCACCAGACTCTATAAACATCTGGTTAGATCAACTTGATTATAACACTAAAGAAATTTATAAAAAAATATATAACAAAATAATAAAATTAATATTATCAACACCAAACATCATACCAAGTGTTTATATCACCACAACCCCTAACGACAATCCACAAACACCTCGGCACGGTTTGTCACTTGATCAGGCCCTCCACCTGCTCAACGAACCGTTGGGCGTTATGGTGGAAAACGCGGACAACGACTGGGCCTTCCTGTTGGGGATCCTGCCGACGGAAATACGCAAAAAGGTCATCGATGCCGAGGAAAAGGGATGGCTCATCTGCCTCCACGGCGGAGGAAGCACACTCGAACGGCAATTGGAAAAACGCGCCAAAAACCCGAACAAACGATGGCGTACTTTCGTGTTGTTCGACAGCGACAGGCTCCACCCGGATGAATTGCAGCCCGAATGGCAACCACCAAACCGGCAGACTTGCCAGGCATACTGGATCGAACAGCAACTGGCGATCTCTTATCCTGGACAATACTGGAGGCTGAACCGGCGCTCCATCGAGTCTTACATGCCCCATGACCGGCTGCAACGCGCCAGCAGGCAGAACCAGAACATTCATGCCGATGCGGCGGACGCCTTTCGCCGCCTGTCACGCGATGGACAACGCCATTTTAATATTAAAAAAGGGTTTGCTGGTGACGACAACCCCGAAAACAGGCATCGCTGCCGAGAACTGTACGATAATGTCAACGATGATGATCGCACCGCGCTGGCAAGAGGTTTCCTCGGCTCGCTGGCCAACCACTATCAAGATGCCATCGAGCAGGAATTCAATTGGGATGAGGATGCGCGCACGGAAGCGTGGCAAGCAGCCTTATGTCTGAAACGCCTATTGTAAAGGCACTGGGATGACGTGAACGCGACACTGAACACGGAGAGCATCCAGCCGGGCTTGAAGAGCTTTCTGGATGATGTGCGCAAGGGGCATGTGCGCGTGCCTCGCTGGCGACGCCCATGCGCATGGGGGGACGAACAGCGGCTGGAGTTGTTGCGCTCCATGCGTGACGGCCTGCCGATCGGCTCCCTGCTGCTCTGGCGGACGGGCGAGGTGGAACTGGCCACCCTTGCCACCATCGGTTCGCATGAGTTGCCCAGCCCACTAGAGAAAAAACCCGTGACCGGGTGGCAGTATCTCCTCGATGGCCATCAACGCCTTACAACCCTGCTTGGTTTGCTGATGCCCTGCACCGATCCGGAGTGGGAGATTCAATACGACCTGGAGGGGGAAGCGTTTGTCCTGGCGCAGGATCCGGCGTACCGGGACCATCCGCTGCTGCCGCTGTGGACCCTGCTGGAGGGGCACCTGGTCAACAAACGGATACGGGAGATGCACAGGCAGAGACTGCAATTCGCATGGAACGAGCAGAACCTGGACAAATGGGAAGAACGGGCATCCGTGCTTTCTTATCGTTTCCAACAATATCGTTTGCCCGTGGTGGTGGCGGTTACCGAGGAGTGGGAACTGGCCGCCAGATGTTTGCAACGCGGCAACGCACCGGTCAATCCGTTGCCAGGAACCCGGTTGGTGGAGGCGATGCTTTGGCGGTCGGGGCGCGATCCCCTGGCCACGCTGGAAAAAATTCGGCCCGGACTGCCCGATGGGTGGCATGATCCGGATGGGGAACTGTTTCTGCGGATTTGCGTGGCATTGACCGATCCGACGCGGGAAGGGGCGCACAAAAGGCTTGCGGACCCGGCCATTCCGGATCGGGCGGGCAAGGCGCTCACACGGATGGCGGCCTTTCTGACGGAACAGGCGGCCATCACGCATCGGGAGTGGCTCCCCTACCCCATGCAGGCCGTCGTATTGGCATTGGCGATGGAGGAATCCGACACGTTTGTAAGGGAAACGGCTCACGTTCTGGATTGGTTCTGGCGCACGGGATGGTCCGCTCAATTCGCCAGGGAGACCATGGGACCTTGCGAGGTGGAGCGGCGGGAGTTGCAGGAGGATCATCGGGAAGTGCCCCCATGGTCCCTGGCCGGGGAACTGCCAGCCCGTTTCGAATGGAGAATGCCACGGGTTCGCCTCTTCTGGTTGCGGGTGATCACCCACAATCGGCTCTTCGATCCCTCCGGGCGCCCGGTCGATGGCCGCATGTTGCTTGCCAGACATGGTGGGGCTGCCATGGTACGGCTCCTTGCGGCACCGGACGGCGCGGGCAATGACCTGCAACGATTGCTGCGCGGGGCGGGGAACTGCTTTTTGCTGGAACCGGGCGCAACCGAAAAACTGCTGAAACGGCTCCGGGAAGGACATGATTGGCCGGAGGAGGTGTTACAGGCGCTGTTCCTCGATACCGAAATGGTCAAGGCGGTTCAACAAGGAGACCTTATCACTTTCCTGGAGCGGCGCGCCCGCGCGATGAACGACTGGGAGCGCCGGGAATGGGAAGGGGCGCGCCAGGCGGCGGAACAGAGACACCGGAACAAAAATACCGCCCTTTCCGTCTCCGTCATGCGTACCATCGAGCAGAATTACCATGTGTTTCTATCTTATTCCACGGCAGATGCGGAACTGGCGCGCGCCATTTGGAATTATTTGAATAGTGAAAAAATCCCTGTCTGGCAGGATGAAAGGGCAATGCGCGCCGGCCAGGGAGTATTTTTTCAAGTTGGCGCGGCCATCTCCCAGGTCCAGTTCCTGGTCCTACTGGTGACTCCCGACAGTCTGGCATCCGTTTGGGTGCAAGAGGAAATCCGCCTTGCGCGCCAAAACGGGCTTTGTATCTTGCCGATTATCGGCGATACTGCCATTACGGATGCGCAATTGCCACGCTCGTTCAAAAAACTGCTTTTTTTCCGGTGGGAAGCTGATAAATCAAAAATTGCCGATCATTTACGGCTGCCTTGTCAAGCTACCAAGGTGGCGATGATGGCTCCGAGGAAGTACGACGGATTTGTGGATCGTCCCGCAGCATTCAACGCCGTCAAGCAACACTTGCTGGCCTCGCAAACCAGCACGACAGTGGCCATCGCCACCCGTCTGGTGGGCGCGGGGGGATTCGGCAAGACCGCGCTGGCTGCGGCCATCTGTCACGACCAGGACATTCTGGACCGGTTCGACGATGGCATTCTCTGGATCACGCTTGGAGAAAACCCCCAGCCGCAGGAGTGGCTGACCAAGACCGGAGAATTGATCTTCACCCTGTCCGGCGAAGGGATCCCTCCCGGCCCGGACGCCGCCCGTACCAAGCTGCGGGAACTGGTGAACAAAAAAGATCTGCTGCTGGTGATCGATGATGTCTGGCGTCCGGAGGATCTGGAACCGTTCCTGGTGGATGAGAGCGGCTCGGTTCGCTACCTGATCACCACCCGCAACCGGCAGATCCTCCCCGACCACTCCATCGCGATTCCGGTGGATGCCATGGAAACGGGGGAAGGATACGAATTGCTGGCCAAGGGTCTCGCCAACCCGCCACGGGAGCGATTGCAAAAACTGGCCGAGCGGTTGGGCCACTGGCCCCTGCTGCTGGTCCTTGTCAACAAATCTTTAAGAAACAAGAATCTTGCCACCGCAATCGACCATGTGGAGCAGCGGTTACCCAGGGAAGGGTTGGCCGGGTTCGATGTGCGCAACAGCAAGAAACGGGAGCAACTGGCCTCGGTCTGCCTGAATCTCTCGATAGATCTTCTCAATGATGAAGAAAAAAACCGTTTTCTGGAGTTAGGGATCTTTCCGGAGGACATCGACATCCCCATCGGCATAATCGAACGACTATGGACAAATTGGGAGACCGATCAAACCCATGGCTTGCTGGATGCCCTGTTCGATCTCTCCCTGCTGCAAACCCGGACCGATGAAACCGCGCGGCTGCACGACATCATCCGCACCCACCTGCGCAAATGCCACGAAAAGGAGCTACCCAAGGTCCAGCAACGGTTTCTGGACTCCTTCCAGGTCACCCTCTGGACCGACCTGCCAACTGGAGAGGCCTACCTGTGGCAACATCTTCAATGGCATCTCATGGAAGCTGGCAGGGGAAACATCTGGCTGGATTCCTTGAAGGATGGCCGGTTTCTGGCCGCCAAGGCTATTGCCTTGAAGAGCGGCCCGGTGGTGGTGGAAGACCTGCTCGCTGCCCTGGAAAACAACCCGAACGATGCCGACTTGACCCACGTCTTGCACCGTTTCCGCCCTCTGGCCAGTCGGGTAGTGGAGTGCCAAACGCTTGAGTCAAGCTTGGTCCTTCTGGCGTCCTATGCCCCGGAACTCCTTCCGAAAGACTTCTCCTGGCCTTCCGTTCATTTGCGCCCAAGCGTTCCCCTGCCGGATCTCCCCGACCCCAACCTGTTGGTGGTGCTGACCAGACATGCTGGTTTTGTCAGTGCCTGCGCCTTCAGCCCGGATGGCCAGAGGGTGGTTTCCGCATCCTGGGACAAGACCCTGCGTATCTGGTCGCCCGAAAGCGGACGAACCCTGTATGTACTGAAGGGGCATGAAGGCTTAGTCAATGCCTGCGCCTTCAGCCCGGACGGACAATGGATTGCCTCGGCATCCGATGACCGGACCATGCGCATCTGGTCCGCCACCAAAGGCAAACTCCTGCGCACCCTGGAAGGACATGCGGCCAAAGTCAACTCATGTGCCTTCAGCCCAGATGGAAAATGGATTGCCTCGGCATCCAAAGACTGCACTTTACGCGTCTGGTCCGCGCATGAAGGCCAAGTTTTGTATCATCTCATAGGACACGAGCAGGAAATCAACGCATGCGCCTTCAGCCCGGATGGGCAGTGGATTGTCTCGGCATCCAATGACTTCACTCTGCACATCTGGTCCACGCATGACGGACAACTCGCACACATTCTCCAGGGACATACGAGTTGGGTCAATGCCTGCGCCTTCAGCCCGGACGGACAATGGATTGCCTCGGCATCCAATGATTGCACCCTGCGCATCTGGTCCGCGCTGGATGGCCAACCAAGACACACACTGGAGGGACACACGGATTTGGTCAATGCCTGCGCCTTCAGCCCGGACGGACAATGGATTGCCTCGGCATCCCGTGATTGCACCCTGCGAATCTGGTCCACACAAGATTGGCAGCATCGGCTCATCCTCAAGGGGCATAGAGCCGATGTCAAGGGTTGTGCTTTCAGCCCCGAGAGTCGCAGGCTGCTCTCTGCTTCATGGGACAGCACCTTGCATATCTGGTCAATTCCTGAAGCGATGCACAACCCGGTTGACATGTGGCAGGCCACACCCACCCCCGCATGCGCCATCAGCCCAGATGGCCAGTGGGTTGCGTCAGGCACCTGGAATGGCACGGTGCATTTGTGGGATGCTCATTGTGGGACACATCAGTTGACCTTTCAAGGACATACAGGTTTGATAATGTCCTGTAACTTCAACCAAAAGGGAGAGTGGCTCGTTACCGCTTCAAGAGACAACACATTGCGTCTGTGGTCAACGAAAGATTGGAAGCATCAACTCACGCTTGAAGGGCATGAGCAATTTGTACAAGGATGCGCCTTCAGCCCCGATGGACAATACATCCTCTCTGTATCCCATGACAATACATTACGCTTATGGTCCACCAAAGATGGAACGCTCCTGCATACCCTGACGGGACACACGGGCTCTGTCTGGGGATGCGCCTTTAGCCCCGATGGTCAATGGATCCTCTCTACATCCGCAGACAACACGTTACGCCTGTGGTCCATGCCGGACGGTCAACACCGCAGCACCCTGGAGGGATTCGTGGCATGGAACTCGCGTTGCACCTTCAGCCCGAATGGAAAATGGATTCTGTACGCAGCACTAGATTCTACCATGCGCCTGTTGTCCACGCGAGACGGTCAACCCTTGCGCACCCTGGAGGGTCACACGAGATCAGTTTTTGGATGCGCCTTCAGCCCGGATGGCAAACGCATTCTCTCCGCGTCGCATGATCGAACCTTGCGGGTGTGGGATGCCGAAAGCGGTCAATGCCTGCATATTTTCCCAACCTTGAACTCCATGCTTGACTGCGCCTTTGCCCCCGACGGTCGGCGGGTGGTGGCGGGGGGAGAAGGGGGCATCTACTTCTTCGACCTCGTGGACCCATCCCACCCGATCTTGCCAGGCCCCGCAACGGACGATACAATGGCATCCTCATGAATCGTCCGAAAACAATTCCGCCCAGGCATCTCCCGGCCCGCATCAGATGAAACAAACTCAAAGACCCATCTCTTTCGTATTGGTCTCGACCGATCATGGCGGGTTGCTGGTCAGCCGGTACGACTATCGCGTGACCCATGTGGGAACGCTTGGGGTGGGGCACCAGATCCTGACGACCTCATCGTTCGATGCGGGGGAAGTGGATATCGCGCTGCAACTGCTGGAAAGCCGCAGGCGTCATTTCGGCGATGGGGTGTTCGCCCTGGATTGCGGGGCCAACATCGGCGTCCACACCATCGAATGGGCCAGACGCATGACCGGTTGGGGGAGCGTATGGGCCATCGAGGCGCAAGAGAGAATCTTCTATGCCTTGGCCGGCAATATCACCATCAATAATTGCTTCAACGCCAGGGCGATCTGGGCTGCGGTCGGCGCCCGGAAAGGAACCATCGGGGTGCCCCGGCTGAATTATTGCGAACCCGCCAGTTTTGGCAGCCTGGAACTGCGGCAAAACGCCACGCCAGGGTTTACCGGGCAACAGGTCGATTATGCGGAAAATCTTCAAAATACCGACATGATCGCCATCGATGATTTCGATTTACAACGGATCGATTTCATCAAGATCGATATCGAAGGGATGGAGATGGAAGCGCTGCACGGCGCGGAAAAGACCATCGCCAGATGCAAACCGATCCTGATGATCGAAAAAATCAAAACCAATGAAATCCTTCTGACCGAATGGGTCGCACAGCGTGGCTACACCCTGTTTCCCGTGGGTCTCAATCTCGTGGCGGTCCACCACTCCGATCCGGTGCTGCCCGACATCAGAACCGCATGATACTCCACTCCGGCCCTTTCGGCTCTGTCCCCTCCCGATCTTGCAAAGCCCCGCAATGGACGATAAAATGGCCTCATCATCAAAATCATTTGGAAAATTCCGCCCATGCCACTCCTGACACGCATCACGACGGATCCCCTCATCTGTGGAGGCCGGCCTTGTATTCGCGGCATGCGAATTCGCATCAAGGACCTCCTCGACATGCTGGCTTCCGGGGCTTCGCGGGAGGAAATCCTGACGGATTACCCCTATCTGGAAAACGACGACATCACCGCCGCGCTCCTTTATGCCGCGACTCAAGCGGATCATCCGATCCTGCGAACGGTGGAGCATGCGCTTCCTGGTTGACGCACAACTCCCCCCTGCCCTGGCCCGATGGCTCGTGGCGCACGACCATGAAGCGGAACACGTGCTGGATATCGGGTTAGCATCCGCCAGTGATCACGCCATATGGGAGTATGCAGGCCAAACAAAATCCATTCTTGTCACCAAGGACGAGGATTTTATCACCCTGGCCTGCCTGACCCCAAACGGCGCCAGGATTGTGTGGATCCGGATCGGCAACACCACCCGACATGCCTTGCTGGCTTGGCTTACGCCCTTGCTGCCTCGCATCGAAGAGGCATTGCAAGCCGGTGAAACCCTCATCGAGGTCACATGAAACAACGCCGATCAGGTCGCCCCCTCCCGATACTCCCCCTCCAGATCGGTCAACACCTCGAACCCGGTGCGGGTGACCAGAATCGTGTGCTCGTACTGCGCGGAGAGCGAATGATCACGCGTCACCACCGTCCACTTGTCCGGCAAGACCCGAATCTCGGGACGACCGAGATTGATCATCGGTTCGATGGTGAAGATCATCCCCGGCTCCAGTCGCGCGCCGGTGCCGGGGATGCCGTAATGCAATACCGCCGGCTCCTCGTGAAACTCCCGGCCAATGCCATGGCCACAATACTCCCGCACCACGGAACAGCCGTTTTTTTTGGCAAACGCCTCGATGACGGCGCCGATGTCACCAAAATGTCCCCCCGGCCTCACCACCCGAATCCCGGCATCCAGACATCTCTTCGCCACATCGGCAATCCTGACCCCCTTGGGCGAAGGATTCCCCACGTGAAAGGTCTTATTGATGTCCCCGTGAAACCCGTTCAGACAGGTGGTGACGTCCACGTTGACGATGTCCCCGGCATTCAACACCCGCGCGCCGGGGATCCCGTGACAGACCTGCTGATTGACCGACGTGCAGATCGATTTTGGGAAACCCCGATAATTCAACGGCGAAGGGATGGCATGATTTGCCACGATATAGTCGTGGCAAATGTCGTTGAGCTGCTGCGTGGTCACCCCTGGGCGAATATGCTCCCCGATCATGTGCAAGGTCCGCGCGGCCAGGGCGCAGGTCGCGCGCATCATCTCGATCTCGTCGGCGTTCTTGATCCGGATGCCGGGCATGTCACTGACCCGGCCCTTCCGCCGGTGAGACCGGCGGGGCGATCAGTTGCGCCTGCACATCGATGATCTGACCATTGCGGTTGATCGTCACCTCCACCAGATCCTTGGGCCGAAACGACCGCAACACCCGCGCCATGGCCCGCGGCGAAGAGACCGATTGCCCGCTCACCGATATGATCACATCCCCTGGCTTCATCCCGGCACGCTCCCCAGGCCCACCCGGAGCCACCTGCGTGACGATCACCCCCGCCTGGGTCAACTCCGGGGCCACCCCCAGCCAGGCGGTGGCAGGCGGCTCCGGCGGCTCGTAAGGGGCCACCGGCATGCGCGGCGGCTCGACCTCCCCGCGCGGCGGCTCCAGGTTGCCGGGCAGCATGGGCGACACCCCCTGCTGCTGCCACGGCGGCTCGGAACGCCGCCATACCCGCTCCTTCGGCTGCGTCTCGGACGGCATCTCCATCCCGCCCATCTGCCGACCGTCCGGTCGCACCGATTGATGCAAGGCGCTGTCGTCCGGCGTGATCTTCAACTCCCGCTCCTCGCCACGCCGCAACAGACTCAATACCATCTCCTTGCCAGGCGGGGCGGCCTCCAGCATCGCCATGAATTGCGCCAACGAAGTGATCGGCTTGCCGTCCATCTTCATCAGGATGTCATTCCGGTGCAGTCCGGACTTGTCCCCCGGACCGTCCTTCATGATCTCCCCCACCTGCACCCCCTCCGGGGATTGCACCGTGATCCCCAGCCACCCCCCTGCCGTGGCCAGCCGCGCCTGCATCATCAGCAACGCGCTCAACCCGATCCATACCGCCTTGCCGGAACGTTTCATCGTCAGCCGCCTCTTCTAAAGAAAGATGAAAGATCGAAAGTGAATTCCAAGCCGAAGCCGGTTCAGGTTAACGGAATTTTTCCCGCTCGTCCACCCGCGTTGACTTGCACGCCAAGGGAGAGTATAAATTGGTCCGTGCAAGAGCATAACCAATCATTCCAGGGTGGACCATGACAAGTGACAAATTCCCGGCGGTTCTGACGCTGGAAGACGGCACCCGCTTCGATGGCTTCTCCTTCGGCGCACCGGGCGAACAGGTCGGCGAAGTCTGTTTCAACAGTTCCATCACCGGCTACCAGGAAATCATCACCGATCCCTCCTACGCCGGACAGATCGTCACCATGACCGCCCCGCAGATCGGCAACGTCGGCGTCAATCCGGAAGACATGGAGTCCGATCACCCCCACATCCGCGGCTTCGTGGTGCGGGAAAACGCCCGCCTGGTCTCCAACTGGCGCGCCCGCGAATCCCTCTCCGCCTTCCTCAAACGCCACGACATCCCGGCCATCGAGGGGATCGATACCCGCCAACTGGTCAACCACCTGCGCGACCACGGCGCCATGCGCGGCGCCATCTCCACCATCGATTTCGATACCGCCTCCCTGGTCGCCAAGGCACGCGCCTGGCCAGGACTGACCGGCATGGACCTCACCGCCGAAGTCACCTGCCCCGCCGTCCACTCCTGGACCCAGGGTCTCACCGAGTGGAAAAACGATATCTGGCACTCCCCGAACCCACTGCCCAACCCACCAGGCCAGAAACGGGTCGTCGTGCTCGACTACGGCATCAAACACAATATCCTGCGCTCCCTGGTCGAGGTGGGCTGCAACCTGACCGTCCTCCCCTCCAGCACCACCGCCGAGGAGGTCCTCGCCTTCCAGCCGGACGGCATTTTTCTCTCCAATGGCCCAGGGGATCCAGAGGCGGTCCACCACGCCATTCTTGCGATAAGCCAGTTGCTGAAAACCAGTGTCCCCATTTTCGGCATCTGCCTGGGCCACCAAATGCTTGCCCTGGCCCTGGGCGCCAAAACCCGCAAACTGAAATTCGGCCACCGGGGCGGCAATCACCCGGTCAAGAACCTCCTGACCGGCCAGGTGGAAGTGACCTCGCAAAACCACGGCTTCGTGGTGGAAGAACAAAACCTCCCCGCCTCCCTGGAAGTGACCCACCGCTCCCTGTTCGACGGCACCATCGAGGGGGTCCGCATGCGTCATCAGCCGGTCTTCTCCGTGCAACACCACCCCGAGGCCAGCCCCGGACCCCACGACGCCCATTATCTCTTCCGCCAATTCATGCAGCTGATGACGGGCGTCTGACGACTCAAAACGAATTCGCGAGGCACCATGCCAAAACGTAGCGACATCCATAGAATACTCATCATCGGGGCCGGCCCCATCGTCATCGGCCAGGCGTGCGAGTTCGACTACTCCGGAGTCCAGGCGTGCAAGGCCCTCAAGGAAGAAGGGTACGAGGTGATTCTGGTCAACTCGAATCCCGCCACCATCATGACCGATCCGGAACTGGCGGATCGCACCTATGTGGAACCCCTCACCCTGGAATCCCTCTCCTGCATCATCCGTCAGGAGCGCCCGGACGCCCTGCTCCCCACCATGGGGGGGCAAACCGCCCTCAACCTCGCCATGGCCCTGGCCAATATCGGTATCCTCGACGAGTACGGCGTGGAACTGATCGGCGCATCCCGCGAGGCGATCACCAAGGCCGAGGACCGCATGCAGTTCAAGGCCGCCATGCACCGCATCGGCCTGGGATTGCCCCGCTCCGGCTTCGCCCACTCCCTGGAAGAGGCCCTCGAGGTCCTGGAAGAGGTCGGCTTTCCCGCCATCCTGCGCCCCAGCTTCACCCTGGGCGGCACCGGCGGCGGCGTGGCCTACAACCGCGACGAGTACGTCGAACTGATCCGCCTCGGACTCGACGCCTCCCCCACCCACGAGGTCCTGGTGGAAGAGTCCCTCCTGGGCTGGAAGGAGTTCGAAATGGAGGTGGTACGCGACATGGCCGATAACGCCATCATCGTCTGCTCCATCGAAAACCTCGACCCCATGGGGATCCATACCGGCGACTCCATCACCGTGGCCCCGGCCCAGACCCTCACCGACAAGGAGTTGCAGGAACTCCGCGACGCCTCCATCGCCGTGCTGCGGGAGATCGGCGTGGATACCGGCGGATCCAACGTCCAGTTCGCCATCCACCCCAGAACCGGACGCATGATCATCATCGAAATGAATCCCCGCGTCTCGCGTTCCTCGGCGCTCGCCTCCAAGGCCACCGGTTTCCCCATCGCCAAGGTGGCCGCCAAACTGGCGGTGGGCTACCTGCTGCCAGAAATCATGAATGACATCACCGGCGTCACCCCCGCCTCGTTCGAACCCTCCATCGACTACGTGGTCACCAAGATCCCGCGTTTCACCTTCGAGAAATTCCCCCAGGCCGAGGCGATCCTGACCACCCAGATGAAATCGGTGGGCGAGGCCATGGCCATCGGACGCACCTTCAAGGAGTCGGTGCAAAAGGCCCTGCGCTCCATGGAAACCGGCCTGTCCGGCTTCGACCCGACGGAGGTGCCCGAAACGGAACTCAAGCGCCGCTTGAGCCAACCCGGACCCGACCGCATTCTCCTGTTGGCCGACGCCATGCGTCAGGGCAAAAGCATCGACTGGATCCACGATGTCACCGCCATCGACCCCTGGTTCCTGGATCAGATCCTCCAGATCGTCGAGGCGGAACGCGCCATCGCGGGCCGTGCGCCCGGCGACCTCACCCCGGAACATCTGCGCACGCTCAAGGCCATGGGCTTTTCCGACCAGCGACTGAGCGTGCTGCTCGGCTGCACACCCGCCGACATCCGCGCCCTGCGCAAGCGTCTGGGCATCACTCCGGTCTTCAAGCGGGTGGACACCTGCGCGGCGGAATTCGCCTCCCAGACTGCCTATCTCTACTCCACCTACGAACGCCAGTGCGAGGCGCGCCCGTCGCAACGCCGCAAGATCATGATCTTGGGCGGCGGACCCAACCGCATCGGCCAGGGGATCGAGTTCGACTACTGTTGCGTTCATGCCGCCTTTGCCCTCAAGGAGGCGGGTTTCGAGACCATCATGGTCAACTGCAACCCGGAAACCGTCTCCACCGATTACGACACCTCCGACCGTCTCTACTTCGAACCCCTCACCCTGGAGGATGTCCTGGCCATCGTGGACACGGAACAACCCGAAGGGATCATCGTCCAGTTCGGTGGCCAAACCCCGCTCAAACTCGCCAAACCCCTGGAGGCCGCCGGCGCGCCCATCATCGGCACCTCGCCAGAGGCCATCGACGTGGCCGAGGACCGGGAACGGTTCCAGGTGCTGTTGCGGCAACTCGACCTGAAACAGCCGGAAAACGGCCTTGCCCGCTCCCCGGAAGAGGCGCGGGCCGTCGCCGCCCGCGTGGGCTACCCGGTGGTGGTGCGCCCCTCCTACGTGCTGGGTGGTCGCGCCATGGAGATCGTTCACGACGCCATGGACCTGGACCGCTACATGCTCACCGCCGTGCGCGCCTCCCCGGATCATCCGGTGCTCATCGACCACTTTCTCAATGACGCCATCGAAATCGACGTGGATTGCGTGGCGGACGGCAAGGAGGCCATTGTCGGCGGCATCATGGAGCATATCGAAGAAGCCGGCGTCCACTCCGGAGACTCGGCCTGCTCCCTGCCCCCCTACTCCGTGGGCGCGGAACTGCTCGAGGAGATCGAACGGCAGACTCTGCAACTGGCCAGCGCGCTGCATGTCATCGGCCTGATGAACATCCAGTTCGCCATCAAGTGCGGCGAGATCTATCTGCTGGAGGTCAATCCACGCGCCTCGCGCACCGTGCCGTTCGTCTCCAAGGCCACCGGGGTGCCATTGGCCAAGTTCGCGGCCCGCATCATGGCGGGGGCTTCGCTCCGGGAGGTGTCCCTGACCTCGATGCCGGAATTGAACCATGTGGCGGTCAAGGAGGTGGTGTTTCCCTTCAAGAAATTCCCAGGCGTGGACACGGTATTGGGACCGGAAATGAAATCCACCGGCGAGGTGATGGGGCTGGCCGGTCGCTTCGGCCTGGCCTTCGCCAAGGCGCAGGAGAGCGCCGCCACCTACCTGCCCCGCGCCCATGGCGAGGGACACGAGGGATTGGTCTTCATCTCGGTCAAGGAGGCGGACAAGGCGGCGATCACCGCGCCCGCGCGTCTGCTGCTGGAAATGGGCTTTCGCATCTGCGCCACGCGCGGCACGGCGGCCCACCTCACCCAGGAGGGGTTGGTGGTGCGGGTGGTCAACAAGGTGCTGGAGGGGCGGCCCGATATCGTGGACGCCATGAAGAACGGCGAGGTGGCCATGGTGTTCAACACCACCCAGGGCAAGCAGGCCCTGGCCGACTCCTTCTCGTTGCGCCGGACCGCGTTGATGACCGGCATTCCCTATTTCACCACCGTGGCCGGCATGCGCGCCGCCGTAGAGGCCATGTCCGAGGTCAGGGAGACCGTCTTTGCCTGCAAGGCATTGCAGGATTATTATCCATAGAACGAAACCAACTCATCGAAATTAAAGAAGGGGGCATTATGTTGGGAAAAGTGCCGATGACCCTGCAAGGGGCGGAGAAGTTGAAGGCGGAACTCAAGCGACGCAAGTCCGAGGACCGCTCCAGGATCGTGGAGGCGATCTCCGTGGCGAGGGATCACGGCGATCTGTCGGAAAACGCCGAGTATCACGCCGCCAAGGAGCAGCAATCCTTCAACGAGGGGCGCATCCAGGAGATCGAGACCATGCTGGCCAACGCCGAGATCATCGACACCAGCCGCATCCGCTCCAGCAAGGTGGTCTTCGGCGCCCAGGTGAAGGTGGTGGACGAAAAAACCGACCAGGAGAGCGCCTATCGGATCGTGGGCGAGGACGAAGCGGCCCTGGATCAGGGAATGATCTCGATCACCAGCCCCATGGCCCGCGCGCTGATCGGCAAGGAGGTGGGGGATTCGGTGGAGGTGCGTGCCCCTGGCGGGGTACACCGTTACGAAATCCTTGCCATTCAATATCTCTAGGCTGTGGCCACGCGAGACAGCCTGAGGAACGCCCTGCGCAGCCTGGAAACCGCCTTGCGCCTGCACCACGACAAGGCGGGAGAGGACCGGGAGCTGGAATTGGCGTTGCGGGACTCCGTGGTCCAGCGTTTCGAATACACTTGCGAGTTGGCCTGGAACGCCATGCGCCGCTGGATCGCCGAAAACGACCGTCCGGAAGCCGCCGGACCGCTCTACAGCCGCAAGGAGCTGTTGCGACGCGCCGCCCGTCTGGGTCTGATCCCGGATCCGGCGCCATGGATGGAATTTCACGCCGCCCGCAACGTTTCCGCGCATACCTATGAGGAGTCCAATGCCCTGCGGGCCTTCCAGGCGGCCAGGGAATTGGTGAAGGAAGGGCGTGGGCTGCTCGATCACCTGGAAGCCGGAGATGATTGACCTTGCCGCCAGTCACCTGAACGAGGTGTGCCGGATTCTGCGGGCCTGGGCGCCGGGGTGCGAGGTATGGGCCTATGGTTCGCGGGTGACGGGCCGGGCAGTGACCTGGTCCGATCTGGATCTGGTGTTGCGGGACCCGGCCAACCGATTGACGTGGCGGGATGTGGAGCGGGTCAAGGAGGCGTTCGCCTGCTCGGATTTGCCCATTACGGTGGATGTGTGCGACTGGGATCAAATCGGGGAGGCGTTTCGGCAGGTGATCCGGGGTTGTCATGAGGTGATCCAGGTCCCAATTGGGGAGGCAGCATGACTGCGCGTCGTCCTTCCAGCGCCCGCTGGCTGGAGGAGCATCGCAACGACCCTTACGTGGCGGCGGCCAGACGGGAGGGATACCGCTCCAGGGCGGCCTACAAGCTGTTGGAACTGGACCAATCGGTCATGGCCCGCAACCGGGGGCATGGACTCGTCAACCGTGGCGACGCGGTGGCGGAGTTGGGGGCCGCTCCGGGGGGCTGGACCCAGGTGGCGGTGGAACGCGCCGGTCGCGAGGGCCGGGTGGTGGCGGTGGATCTGCTGCCCATGGAGCCGCTCCCCGGCGCGGTGATCGTGCGGGGCGATTTTCTGGAGGAGGCGATTGTCGAGCAGGTACGCGCCTGTTTCGCGCCATCGGGTCAGGCGGACGTGGTGTTGTCGGACATGGCCCCCAACATGACCGGCTACAAGCTGGCCGATCAGGGGCGGGGCGGTCTGCTGGCCGAGGCGGCCTTCGCGTTCGCCCGCGAGGTGCTGCGTCCCGGTGGTCGTCTGGTGGTGAAACTGTTCCAGGGGCCGGATTTTCACGACCAGGTGCGCCAGGCCCGCTCGATGTTCGCTTCCGTCAAGGTGGAAAAACCCCCCGCCAGCCGCGACCGCAGCGCGGAGCAGTATCTGGTGGGAATCGGGTTTCGCAAGGGTGCGGGTGAGGAGGATCGCGTCCCCTCCATGCCCGATCCTTGACCAGCGGATCCCCTTTTCGCGGTAACCATTTTGGGTTGCAAACGATTATGCAAGAAGACACATCCGCGACCATCATCAATTCTTCCCCGACAAATGCCACCTCTCCGCCATTTGCCGGCAAGTACCACATTCACCGCACCTTGGGACAAGGAGGAATGGGGACGGTGTTTCTGGCCACGGATATCATGCTGGAACGCTCCGTGGCCATCAAAACCCTCCGCGCCGACCTCTCCGACACCGCCGAACAGGATGAAACGACCCAACGGTTCCAGCGGGAAGCACGCACCATGGCCACGCTGCAACATCCGAACATCGTGGCGGTTCATGACGCCGGATGGGAAAAAAATCAATTCTACATTGTCATGGAGCACATCGAGGGACAAAATCTGAAAGAGATTCTTGCCACCCGGGAACGCCTGCCTCCGGATGAAGCCATAAAAATCATCATTCAAGTATGCCAAGGGCTGGAAGTCGCCCACAAGGCCGGTCTGGTGCATCGCGACATCAAGCCTGCAAACCTGCTCATCAAGCCGGATGGCAGTGTCAAGATCATGGATTTCGGCATCGCGCATACCTTGGCATCGGACCTTACCGCCACCGCGCAAGTGATTGGCACACCCAATTACATCTCCCCGGAACAGATTCAGACGCCGAAGGATGTGGATCCCCGGTCGGATCTTTTTGCCCTGGGTGCGGTTCTCCACGAGATGCTGACCGGCGAAAAGGCCTTTGCGGGCAAGGGATTCAGTTCCATTTCCTGGAAAATCGTTCACGAGCATCCCACACCGGTATCGCGCATTTTCGCATCGATCCCTGCGGGGATGGACGCCATTCTCGGCAAATGTCTGGCCAAGTCTCCCCAGGACCGTTATCCCTCTTGCTCCGCGCTGGCGCGGGATCTGGAAATGGTGCTGCAAGGTGGCACGGCATGGCATTCCCCGGCGCAGCCTGCCGTGGCGGACAAGACCGATAACAATCATATATTCCAAGAAATCAATTACTTCCATCGCGACAATATCCAGGATCCCTTGATCACGGGCGACACCTCCTTTGCGTTGAATCTGATTTCGGTTGGCGTATCGACTTTTCTTATCGCAATGCGGGTGACGCGCCGTCAGACGGAGTTCATCAACCGCATCGGTCCGCAATTGAGCTTATCCCTGGAGTGGACCCCGATTCCCCTGGCGACGGGATGGTATCGCATCGGCTTCCGGCTCTATCTCCTTGGAATTGGCCTCCTGATTGCTGATTTACTTTTATTATTTTTAAAAGAGGGTGTTTTGCCTGAATTTGCAAAAAATCAATTTTTTTTAATTTCTCTTTTTGTAATAAGCCAATCAATAATGATTTCAGGGGTGGCGATCCTGCAATTTTGGACATGGAGCCGCGCCATGAGGATCGACACCTTCAAGCGCAATGGTTCCGACCGGTTCGGAACCTCCTGGCCCGCCATCTGGCAGACCACGGAAGAGCAGTTGGATGTTTATGCCAACAAATTGTTCCCCTGGACCTATATTCCGCTCGTATGGATGGCGTGTACTCAAATAATTATTTTCAGTATTATAAATAATGTATTCATCTCCGAGGCACATATTCTCTCCTTTTTGCACCATTCGGGACCGCCCGCCCTGATCGGATTGACGATCCTGGCTGGTCTGATGTATGGCATCGTGCTTGCCATCAACAACGGCGCCATCATCCGCACCCTGAATTATTGCGCAAACAAAACCAAACGAATTAGCACAAAACTCCTGAGCATTGCCGCATACGGATGCGCCATCTTGTGGGGAGCGGCTCTTTTCCTGGTTCATCAAAAACAATTTTTTGAAATGCTTGGCAGATGATTTTATATAACTGTAAAAAGCAGAGCAAATATAGTATACTGAACAATGCAACCGAAAAAAAGATCACATTAACGAAACCGAGGTTTTTATGAGAATCATCAAACAGGCGTTGACGTTCGACGATGTGCTGCTGGTCCCGGCCTATTCCGAGGTGTTGCCCGCGTCCGTGGAGGTGGGGACGCTCCTGACACAAAAAATCCGCTTGAACATCCCCCTGATCTCGGCGGCCATGGACACGGTGACCGAGGCCAAGGCGGCCATCGTCATGGCGCAGGAGGGGGGAATCGGCATCATCCACAAAAACATGACCATCAAGGAACAGGCCGCCGAAGTGCGCACGGTGAAACGGTTCGTCTCCGGCCTGGTGCTGGATCCCTGGACCGTCACCCCGGACGCCACCTTGCAAATGGCCAACGACCTCATGCAAAAACGCAACATCTCCGGCATCCCGGTGACGGAAACGGACGGCAGGCTGCAAGGGATCCTGACCAACCGGGACGTGCGCTTCGCCACCGACCCCGCCCAACCGGTGCGGGAACTGATGACCCCCAAGGAGAAACTGGTCACGGTCCGGCAAGGGGTGGCGATGAGCGAAGCCAAGCGCCTGCTCCATCAACACCGCATCGAAAAACTGCTGGTGGTGGACGACACCTTCCGCTGCGTGGGCCTGATCACGGTCAAGGACATCGAAAAATCCCAAACCAATCCCAATGCCTGCAAGGACGACTCCGGCCGGTTGCGGGTCGGGGCGGCGGTGAGCACCAGCCGGGACGGACGCAGACGCGCCGAGGCCCTGATCGAGGCCGACGTGGATGTGATCGTGGTGGATACCGCCCATGGCCACTCCAAGGGGGTGCTGGAGATCGTCTCCTGGATCAAGGAGCAATTCCCGACGGTGGAGGTGATCGCCGGCAACGTGGCCACGGCAGTCGGCACCCGCGCCCTGATCGACGCCGGAGCCGACGCCGTGAAGGTGGGCATCGGGCCGGGATCGATCTGCACCACCCGCATCGTCGCTGGCGTGGGCATGCCCCAAATAACCGCCATCGCCGACTGCGCCCAGGAGGCGAACAAAAACAACATTCCCATCATCGCCGATGGCGGGATCAAGTATTCCGGCGAAATCCCCAAGGCCATCGCCGCCGGGGCCTCCTGCGTCATGATGGGATCCATGTTCGCCGGCGCGGACGAGTCCCCCGGCGAGGTGTTCCTCTATCAGGGGCGCAGCTACAAGACCTACCGGGGCATGGGTTCCCTGGAGGCCATGGCCAAGGGGTCCAAGGACCGCTACTTCCAGTCCGGGGTGGATACCCGCAAGCTGGTCCCGGAGGGGATCGAGGGCCGGGTCCCCTACAAGGGTCCGATGTCCCTGCTGATTCACCAGATGGTGGGGGGACTGCGCGCCGCCATGGGCTATCTCGGCTGCCACGACATCCCCACCCTGCAAAAGAACGCCCAGTTCGTGCAGATCACCAGCGCGGGATTGAAAGAGTCCCACGTCCATGATGTCACCATCACCAAGGAAGCCCCCAACTATCAATCCGGGTTGATCTAAATGAACGACGCCTTGCACTCCGAAAAGATCCTGATCCTCGATTACGGTTCGCAATACACCCAGTTGATCGCCCGCCGGGTGCGGGAGGCCGGCTGCTATTGCGAGATTCACCCCTGGTGCATGGAACCCGATGCGGTACGGGCCTTCGCCCCGCGCGGGGTGATCTTGTCGGGGGGGCATCATTCGGTCTACGACGCGGGCGCCCCCACCCTCAACGAGGCGGTGCTGGCGTTGCACGTGCCGATATTGGGCATCTGCTACGGCATGCACCTGTTGGCCCGTCACCTCGGGGGCGAGGTGGCCCCCTCCTCCACCCGCGAGTACGGCCATGCCCGGACCCACCGCGAGGGCGAGGGATTCCCCGGCGGTTTTCAGGCGCATGGCGGGGGGACGGTGTGGATGAGCCACGGGGATCACGTCACCCGATTGCCATCTGGTTTCCATGCCGTCGCCACCAGCGAAAACGGCATCCTGGCCGCCATGGCCGGTGATGGGGTGCTCTGTGTGCAGTTTCACCCCGAAGTGAACCACACCGTGGATGGCGACCGGTTCATCAACGGCTTCGTGCGCGAGATGTGCGGTTGTCATGGCCTGTGGACCCCCGGCAATTTCATCGAGCATCAGGTGGCCTTCTCCCGCCGGGAGGTGGGCGAGGACCGGGTGATCCTGGGGCTGTCCGGCGGGGTGGACTCGGCGGTGACGGCGGTTCTGCTGCACCGCGCCATTGGGGAGAAACTCACCTGTGTCTTCGTGGACAACGGCCTGTTGCGCCTGAACGAGGGCGAGGAGGTGATGGAGACCTTCGCGCTCCATCTGGGGGTCCGCGTGATCCGGGTGAATGCCGAGGAGCGGTTCCTCGAACGCCTGCGCGGGGTGACCGACCCGGAACAAAAAAGAAAAATCATCGGACACACCTTCATCGAGGTGTTCGAGGAGGAGGCCAGGCGCATCGAGGGGGCGCGCTGGCTGGCGCAAGGGACGATCTATCCGGACGTGATCGAGTCGGCGGGGGCCAAGACCAAGGCGGCGGCCAACATCAAGTCGCATCACAACGTGGGCGGGTTGCCGGAGCGGATGGGATTGCGTCTGCTGGAACCGTTGCGGGAGCTGTTCAAGGACGAGGTGCGCAAGGTGGGGCTGGAGTTGGGTCTGCCGGAGCGGATGGTGTTTCGGCATCCCTTTCCCGGTCCCGGTTTGGGGGTGCGGATTCTGGGGGAGATTCGCAAGGAGTACGCCGATCTCTTGCGCCGCGCCGACGCCATCTATCTGGAAGAGTTGTACGCCCACGACCTGTACGACAAGATCGCGCAGGCCTTCGCGGTTTTCTTGCCAGTCAAGAGCGTTGGGGTGATGGGGGATGGCCGCAGTTACGACTATGTCGTGGCGCTGCGGGCGGTGGAGACCAAGGATTACATGACCGCCTCCTGTTTTCCCATGCCGCACGAGATCCTGTCGCGCATGGCTGGCCGGATCATCAACGAGGTCAAGGGGATCAACCGGGTGGTTTACGACATCACGTCAAAACCGCCGGGGACGATCGAGTGGGAGTGAACCGATCATTCTGACGAAAAAATTTCACCCTACCCCTTGCATGGAGCGCAACGGATCCCTACCTGATTGCTTGAAGTGGCCACATCAATCAAAACCAACCACTCTAGCCAATCATGGAGCAAAAACATGTCCACTCTCGTTGCATATGATCCTTTTCGGAATTTCCGCACCCTGCAAAACGAAATCAACCGTCTTTTCGAGCGGGACATCGACGACAACGCCGGTCAATTGACCCAATGGCCCATGCGGGTCGATATCCGCGAGGATGCCAGCCAGATTCTCATCAAGGCCGACCTGCCCGGCATCGAGCAGAAGGATATTCAGGTCAACGTGGACAACGGCCGCCTGACCATCTCCGGGGAACGCCGCTTCGACGACGAGGAGCACAAGGAGAACTATCACCGGGTGGAACGGGCCTACGGGCGGTTCAGCCGCACCTTCCAACTGCCCAACACCACGGATACCGGCAACATCAAGGCCAATTTCAAAAATGGCGTCCTGGAAGTGACCCTGCCCAAACGCGAGGAGGCCAAGCCCCGCGCCATCCAGGTGCAGGTCAACTGACCGAAACGGTCCCGCTCCCGGTGGGGTTGCTCCCCCGCCGGGAAGGGGTCGATGACTCGAAAAAAGCGCCTCAGTCGTTCTTGATGCAGCGGTTCAGCCAGTTGCGCAGCATGACCGAGAATGTCCGGTCGCCATCATCGCCAGACGGCTCTTCCGTTTCCTCCATGGCCGCTCGTTGCGTCCCATGGCGGGCCAGGGCGTAGCGGATGGCGCGCATGAACTGCTTTTGATCCACCTGTCCCTTGACCAGATAGTCCTGCGCACCCTCCTCCACGGCCTGGAGCGCCTGCCGGTCGTCATCCATGGCCGTGAAGACGATGATCGGCGTGTCGAAAGCCAGGTCACGCATTCTGAGGAAGGTCTCCTGGTAACCCTTGCTGTCCGCGAGATTGAGGTCCAGCAGGATCAGATCGTACTTGTCCCCGGCCAGGCGGGTGGAGGCCTCCTGGAAGGTGGGTGCATGGGTCAGCCGGCACAGCGGGGTGGGTCCGGACGCACGCCCTTCCGCGCAATCCAGCCACTCCCGTATCAACGTCAACAGATCGGGGTCGTCCTCCACGATCAGGAAGTGATAGCCGACGCTGAAATCGTGGACGTTCAACAGCCTGCGTGGCACCGCCCTTTTCCCGCCCTTTTCGCAGCCGTGGTTGCCCTGCCCGACATCGAAAAGGCGTTGCGAAAGGTGCCGGATGATGCGAAAGGCGATGGAAGGATCCTGGTGCAACCGGGAGATGAAAAGCGTCTCGTCGATGCCGAGGATCCGGCAATCCTCCATGGCGCTGGCGGTGGCGAAGCGTACCCGGTTGGCGGTGAAGACCGAGGCGATGCCGAAGATCTCGCCAGAGCCGATCTCCATGCGAATGGTCTTGCCGGCTGGGGTCTCCCGCGTCATCAGCACCCGCCCCTGCTGCACGATGTGGAATTGATGGGAAGGCTCTCCCTGCCGGAAGATGGTCTCCCCCTTCCGGTAGCGCTTGCCCAGGCCGCGTTCGGCTGGCGACTCCTGATTTTTCGTACCCTGTTTCATACTCTCCCTCCTGGTTCCTTGCAACCGTCAGCCCACAAGCCAGGAAAGTCACACCAGGATTTCCGCACGTGCTCCACCTCTCCTGGGGTCATGAACCCCCCCAGATCTTCATGGAAGGCATGAAAATAACGACAGGCCATGCAATCCCGACCCCGTTGCACGTACATACACTGGTTCTCCGGAGGGGCTTGCGGACCCGCCACCAGCCAACAAATCGCCTCGTCCAGGCGCGACACCACGCACGCCTTCTCCCCATCCATGCCGGGACGTCTCTGACGATCACAATGCATGACATCCCAGCACTTGCGCATGGCACCCTACACATGAATGCGACCTCCCCGAAAGGCTCACGCCTCTCAGGGAGGAGAAAACACCACCTTAAAGCTTTTCACCCCATTGTCCCACCACCAGGATGGCCGGATCCTGGCCAGGGATGCCATCTTTTTCGCCACCAACGAAGGCGTTGTACAACTCGGTGCGGGAGCCTTCGATTTCGATCTTTCTCACCTTGTCGGTATTCATCTTGCCGAGATTGAAATGGAGCCTGCCGGCGCTGATCTTGCAGTCGGCATCCACGGTACCGTCGCATTTGATGCTGGTGGTTGTGCCCTTGGAATTGACACACCTGATCGTATTACTGGTCTTTTCCAACTCGAGATCGTCCACATCCGTGGCATGGCCCCCCGGTTCCCCGCACTGCACGGTGTAGGTCCCCTTGCCATGCTTCTTGTAGCCGTCGTTCTTGACCTCGAACTGGAAGCGGAGTTCGGAATTGGACTGGACCGGCAGCTTGAAGGTACCACGGAACCAGACATCCTGATCCTGGTCGTCCGGCAGGGTCAAGTCGTCATTTTCGGTCTTCACCTTGTCGTTCGAACCGAACACGACGGTACCGGTATCCCGGTTGATTCTGGAAAGTGGTTCCCAATATTTGTAGTTGCCACCAGTGAAAAGATTGCCGCCGTACTGCTCGCCGGGGGTACACTTGGCCATTTGCACCAGGTTGCGCTGGTTGTTGCTCGTGGTGGTGTCCACCGCCGTCACCATCCAGAAGCTGGTCGGATCCTCCTCGCCATGGGTGTCGCCGATCCTGCATTTCGGATCGTTATTGTTGTGATTCTTGTGGTTGGGGCCATGGCAGTGCTTGAGATGGTTCCGCACCGCCCGCCAGTGCGCCTTTTTGTCGCTGTGGTCGAAGTGATGCTTGCGATAACCTTTATCAAGAACAACCCATTCCAGCCACTTGCCGTCCTTGCCGTATTCCTGCCGCCAATGCCCGTGGCCTTTCCGTTTCTCATCATCCCTGTCATCCTCACCCTGAGCGACCGCCGCGTCGCTGGGGATCAACGACTGAGGGTAACAGGTGCCATCCATGGGGCAAAAGACCAGTTTGAAACTCCCCGCGTCCCCCAGGCTCTGGGAGATGACGGTCGAGCCGTCCGCCCCTTCTGGCGCGGCCCCGGTGATGGCGCTCGGATCGCACTCACCGTCCTTGAACTGCTTGAAGCCGACCCGGAATGCGGTCTCGGCCAGATTGAACGACTTGTTGCCGCTGGTGAACTCGGCGGCTGCGTCCAAACCACTCACCTGCATTTTCGCCAGGGAGGCGCCAATGGCGGTCACGCCGGCCAGCATGGCCATGGCGATGATCACCAATGCTCCCTGTTGTTTTTTATTATTAGTCATGATGATGTACTCCTCACATAGACAGAGGTTCGGAAAGGTAACCGAAGTACATCTCCTTTCGTGGTCGTAGTCGCCATGGTAAAGGATAGGGTAACCAGACCCGGCTTGATCGGATCAAGGCACGAGGTGATCTGAAACCGTAAACTGTTTGCCTCCACGTTTGGGGCCAACAACCATTCCGTTGGATCGGCATCGAACTTCATGTAAATGGCGTTTTTGGTCCCGTCGGCGCCTTGATTGACCAGAATGAGACGTCCCTGGTCGTTGGTGAACTGAAGCGAACCCAACCCTCCGGGCTGGGAGATTCCTGTACAACTTACAGAATTTCTAAGTTCAAGACTCATGCGCTGCAAGGCGAGCCTGGCATTGCTGGCCATGGGTTCCATGTCACGGGCGGTGAGGTAGGCATTGAAGCCACCAATCATGCTGGTGGCGCCCACGCCGGCGACGATGCTGATGATAGTGAGCGTCATGACCATCTCGATCAGGGTGAACCCTGCCGGACGCTTCCTCTTCTCATCCCGGTGACTGTCCATGTTCGCGACTCCTCCAGCGTTTCCGGATGCGCGCCGCCTCTTCAATAAAATGCCGGCAAGGACGAGTACAACACTTCTCCTGTCGAACTCGCCTTGACCGTAACCTTGACACACTTTCCTGCTTCTCCGTTATACGGTTGCCCGGTACAGGGATCCGGGGTTTTGCCAGGGATCCTCCCTTCGATGGCGATCACCCGATCAAAGGTGATGGTGCCACCGATATCGATCCCGTTTTGTGTGGGAAAATTGGCCTCCGAGATCCGATTGAACGCCAACGGATCATTCCCCTTGCCATAGGTGGCGGCCACGGATTCCAGGCTCTCCTGCGCCAGAAATTCCGCCTGCAGGCCGTCACTGACGATATGAAGATTAGACAAGACAGTCATGTACAATGGGGTGATCGCGCTCAGGGAGATGCCGGCGATCACGATGAAGAAGATCACCTCGATCAGGGAAAAACCGGCGATGGAGCATCTTGCGTTCATCTTTCCGACTCCCTTGCCGATCACGGCAACCGCAGGGCGGCGCCGGTATTACCCACCACGCGGTCGATCACGCTCTGGCCGGCCATGGTCAGCGTGATGTCCACGCTGGCCCCACCCGGATCGCCACGGGTGTTGAAGGTGATGGCGAACGGGGTGATGGTCACATCGGTGAGCACGGTGGGCTGCGGATCCACCACCGTGCCCGTGGCATCGACGATCCGATAGGAATCGACCGCCACGGTCTGGATGGTGTATCCCGCCTCCTTGCTCATGGCGAGTGCCTGGGCGCGCCGGATGTCGTTGAGCAGTTGATCCGCCTTGGGGTAAAGGGTCAGATCCCCCTGCCACTTGGCGCCCGCGTAGACCGCCAGGATGCCGACGATGGACATCACCACGACGAGTTCGATCAGGGTCATCCCGGATCGGGATCTCAGCTCGCACCCGCCGTAGTGTCGCCGACCGGCCATGGCCGGATTACCAACTCTTGGTCAGACCGGCCTTGGCAGCCGCCGTCTCCGCCGTGGCCACGGTGATGGTGTAGGTGGCCTTGCTGTTAGCGGTATGGGTGATGGTCATGCCCGACGCCCCCCAGCCCGTCGGGGTGCCGTCCATGGCCGCCAGCAGGGTGGTGCCATCGGTGATCATGTTGAGATCCTTCTTGCCGGCCCGCATGGAGGCAAAGTTGATGGCCGTCGCCGACTGGGCCGCAGCATACACCCCGTCCGCCGCTGATTTTTCGGCCTCGGTGCTCAGGTCGGTAAATTTCGGCACGGCCACGGCGGCCAGGATGCCGAGGATGACGATCACCATGATCAATTCGATCAGGGTGAAACCCGCTTGCCGGGTGAGGGTCCGGCGGCCCGTCTGGATGGTGCTGTTCATGGTTTGGTACTCCCTTTGTTGCCCGACGTTGACCCCGAGCCGCAGCCCGAAGCGTGCAAGGCCGCCTCCTTTGCCACCCGCCTCGGCGGGCATCCGGCATCCGGAAGGCGACCGGAAAATTCACCAACTCTTGTTGAGAACCGCCTTGACGGTCTCGCTCTCCGCCCCGACCACGGTGATCGTATAGGTCGAGGCTCCCTCCGTTTTGCTGATCGACGCGCCCGCGACACTCCAGCCATTCGGTCTGCCATCCATGGCGCCCATCAGGGACTCCCCATCAATGATCGGGACAATCCCCGACTTTTTGGCGCGGGCGGCGACGAAATTGGTCCCGGTGGCGGCCTGGGCAGCGGCGAACACCCCGTTGACGGCCGTCTTCCCGGCCTCCTCGCTCAGATCCACGAAACTGACCGCAGCCACCGCCGCCAGAATGCCGAGGATCACGATCACCATGATCAACTCGATCAGGGTGAACCCGGCCCGCCGGTCAGGTGGAAGCCCGCTCATGCCCATCCCTCGCCCCCGTCCGCACGGTAATCCCCACTTTGCCATTGTATCCCATTCTAAAGGATCGGATCGCACAATGCACTCTTTTTTTTCCGATCAACCCGCCATGCCCATTCCTGCTGATGAATTCATGATAGCCCTCTTTCCACATTTGATGCCGGTCTGACATCGAATCGAATACACTTCGGGTTTCCAGGCATGCCACCAGCGATCTCTTTGCCCAGAAAGGAAACGTCATGCAAATTCTCATGCCAGCCAGGAATGACCACGTCGTCCTGTTCAGCCCGGATCCGGAGCGCGACATGGAAGAGCTGCTCGCCATGCTCGATCTGCTCGCCGGATTGGCCGTGCATCCGCCGGTCATCGTGACCGCCACCCCACACCCGACGGTCGCATGGCATCAAAACATGCGCTCGCATGGCGGACTGCCCCACTGGATCCCCCGCATTCCCGCCAGGACGCACCACATCCTGGCCGGAGAGGAGTGCCTGCAACTGCCGAACGAACCCTGCCCCTGCCTGCATATCCACAGCGAGCGGCAAACCACGGCCTCGGTGTGCGGGGCGCTCGATGACCGCCTGGTGCTCGCCATGCATCACCTGCGCCAGTGGTGCCTGACCGATCCAGAGCACTGCCCAAGGAGAACACCGCATGTCGAAGCCTGTCAATGAGTTGTCGCTTTCCCGGCTGCTGGTCGTCTCCTTCCTCGCGACCATCCTGGCTGGCGCCATCCTGCTGTGGCTGCCCATCAGCCGCGTCCCGCAAGAGCAACCGATCTCCTGGGTGGATGCCCTGTTCACCTCGACTTCGGCGGTCTGCGTCACCGGCCTGGGCGTCCGGGATACGGGAACCACCTTTTCCGGCTTCGGGCAGGCGGTCATCCTCGCCTTGATCCAGGTGGGCGGACTCGGATTTCTCACCCTCTCGACCCTGTTCATCGGTTGGTTTCAATCCCGTGGCACCTCCATGAACCCTCGCCACCGGCAACTGCTGGAAATCTCGCACGGTTCGGTGGAGGCGGTCACCCCGCGACAACTGCTGGCCGCCATCCTGCTCTTCACCTTCGTGACGGAAACCGTGGGCGCGCTGCTGCTCTTCTGGCGCTTCTCCGCCTCCCATCCCGCGAGCGAGGCGGTCTGGCTGGCCGTGTTCCACGCCATCTCGGCCTTTTGCAACGCCGGCTTCGGCCTCTTTTCCGACAGCCTGATGGGCTATCGCGGCGACGCCTTGGTGAATGGCACGATCATGGGACTGATCGTCCTGGGGGGCATCGGCTTTCTGGTCGTCGCGGATCTGCTGCGTTGGGCGAGATGCGTCTGGCGCGGACAAAAAGAAACGCTGTCGCTGCACTCGCGCCTGGTGCTGCGGGTGACGTTCTGGCTGATCGTCGTGGGCACGGCATCGATCGCCCTGCTGGAATGGCATGGCGAGGCCATGCTCAAGGAACCGGCCTCCTTTCTCCTGGAAAGCCTGTTCCTCTCCGTGACCAGCCGCACCGCCGGATTCAACACCGTGGATACGGGACTGCTGACCTCCCCGACACTCTTCGTCGTGATCCTGTTGATGGCCATCGGCGGTTCCCCAGGCTCCACGGCCGGGGGCATGAAGACCACAACCCTCGCGCTCTGCCTGGCCTTGTTGCGTTCCAAGGCGCGCAACCGTCCCCGCGTGGAGTGTCTGGAACGCAGCCTGCCCGCAGAGACCGTGGACAAGGCCATGCTGGTGGTCACCGGCTACGTCCTCTCCATCACGCTGGGCATACTGCTGCTGCAAATCACCGAAACCGGCGCAAAACCCTTCAACACCTTGCCGGGCAATCCGTTTCTGGCCCACCTGTTCGAAACCGTATCGGCGCTCGGCACGGTGGGGCTGTCCACCGGCATTACCTCTGCCCTCTCCCTGGAGGGCAAGCTGGTCATCATCACCCTGATGTTCATCGGGCGCGTCGGGCCGCTCCTGGCGGCCACCGCACTGATCGGTCACAAAAAAACGATCCGCTATGCCTATGCGGAAGAAAACGTCAATATCGGATGAAGCGAGGGTAAACACTAATGTCACACACCTTTCTCGTGGTTGGATTGGGGACGTTCGGCGGCCGGGTCGCCGAAGCGTTGTTCCGGGGCGGCGCCTATGTTCTGGCCGTGGACCGGGAAGAAGAACGGGTCAATCTCTTTCGGGAATCGGCCTCCAAGACGATCCGCGCCGACGCCACCGACACCCAGGCCATGACGGCCATCGGGGCCTTCGACGTGGATTGCGCCATCGTCGCCCTGCGCAACCACTTCGACGCCACGGTCCTGGTCACCCATGCCTTGCGCAAAAACGGCATTTCCCGCATCCTGGTCCAGGTGGACAACGAACAGGAGGCCGAAGCCATCCAGATCTTCGGGGCCACCGAGGTGATCTTCCCGCCCAGGGACATGGCCCTGCGCCTGGCCAAGCGGCTGATCCATCCCGATCTGATCGAAAGCCTCCTGTTCGGCTCCGATTTCGGCCTGATCGACATCCCCTGTCCGGAGGCGTTCGTGGATCACACCATCCGCGAACTCGCCCTGCGCACCCGCCACGGCGTGACCCTGATCGGCATCCGCAAGGCGTCGTCCAAGGGCGAAGAAGAGGAATTTCTCTTCAACATCTCCCCCGACACCCGGATGGAGGCCACGTTCCACCTGCTGCTGCTGGGCAACCATGAACAACTCACCCGCATCCGCAACATCGCACGACAGGCCAGATCCCGATAAGGCGCCAGGCTATGCCGCGAGTCTCGCCCTGGTGACGCTCACCACCGCCCTGGCGTTCTGGGGACGCCACTGGCTGACACAGCCCGATCTGGTGATGCTCTATCTCCTGCCCATCATGGGGGTGGCCTATCGCTTCGGACAAAGCGCCGCGCTGGCGACCTCGGCGTTGTCGGTCGCGGCCTTCGACTTTTTCTTCGTGCATCCCTATTTCACCTTTGCGGTCTCGGATTCCCAATACCTCCTGACGTTCTCCATCCTGTTCGTGGTGGGTCTGGTCATCAGTGGCCTGATGACCCGCATCCGCGCCCAGGAACGCAACGCACGGGAACAGGAAAGGCAAACCGACGGCTTGTACCAGTTCGGTCGCGAACTCCTGTCCACCCTCGACCCCGGCAAGGTGCCCGAACTGATCCTCCGGCATGCCTGCCGGCTCTTCGGGGGCGCGACCAGCCTCTGGCTGACCGATGCCACGGGAACCTTGACCCTGGCTGCGGCCAACCCGCCGGGATGCCAGCCGCAGGAAGACGGCTTGGTCGTCATCCGCTGGTGTTGCGAGCAGCGGCAGGCAGCGGGACAGGGCACGCCCGTCTTTCCGGACACGGCATTCACCGCGCTCCCGATCACGACCGGACGTCTGGCCGGGGCCATCACCATCCGGTTCGACCCGCGACGCCCTCCAGGGCAAGGCGTCCGCCCGCTGCTCGACGCCTTCGCCCGCCATGCCAGTCTGGCCATGGACAGGGCACGCCTTGGCGAAGAGGCCGAATCCGCAGCGGTGCGGGTCCGCACCGAGGAGATGCGCTCCACCCTGTTGAGCATGGCCTCCCATGATCTGCGCACCCCACTGGCATCCATCACCGGAGCGGGCACCACCCTGCGCGACGAAGGCGCCACCCTGGACAACAACGCACATGCCGAATTGCTGGCAACGATCTGCACCGAGGCGGAACGCATGGAACGCCTGATCACCAATCTGCTCGACATGGTCCGCCTGGAGTCCGGATCCTGCCCCCTGCGGCTGGAATGGATCCCCTTCGAGGAACTGATCGGCGCGGCCAGGGTGCGGCTGGCAAAAAGCCATCCGGACCAACCGATCGCCATGACCATCGAGGACCAGGTTGCCTTGATTCATGTGGATCCGGTATTATTCGAGCACGTGGTGGTCAATCTGCTCGAAAATGCCCTCAAACACGCCACGTCGGCACACGCCATCACCTGGAAACTGCACATGGAGGGGAATCGGGTGGTGATGCGCATCGGGGATCGGGGACCGGGAATTCCAGCGGGGATGGAGGAAGCCATCTTCGAAAAATTCGTCCGCAACGCCCGGCCCGGCGTACCCGGTTCCGGGCTGGGACTGGCGATCTGCCGCGCCGTGATCCAGGCGCATCGCGGCACGATTCATGCCCTGAACCGACCCCGTGGCGGCGTCGAATTCCGCATCGAACTCCCCCAACCCGATCTGCCCGCAGACCTGCTTCCGGCCGCAAACCCGGACAGACCGGCACCGGAGAAACTGACGACATGACAAATACCACGCCCGCCCGCATCCTGCTGGTCGAGGACGAAATCCAGATGCGCCGTTTTCTGCGCACTGCCTTGAACGCCCGCGATTTCGACGTGATCGAGGCCAGCAACGCCCGCGAGGCCCGCCTGGCGGTCACCGGACGCCCGCCCGACCTCATCCTGCTGGACCTCGGCCTCCCGGACGGCGACGGCATCGATTTCACCCGCGAGTTGCGCTCCTGGAGCCAACTGCCGGTCATCGTCCTCTCCGCCCGGGGGCGCGAGGACGACAAGGTAATGGCCCTGGATGCCGGCGCGGACGACTATCTGACCAAGCCCTTCGGGCTGAACGAACTGCTGGCCAGAATCCGCGTGGCCCTGCGTCACGCCGCCCGCTCCCACGCGCGTGACAACCCGGAGACCATTCTGCACATCGGCCCCTTGCAGCTGGATCCCGTGCGCAGGGAGGTGCGCATCGATGACCAGCCCGTAACACTGACACCCCTGGAATACCGCCTGCTGTGGTATCTTGCCAAAAACGCCGGACGTGTCCTCACGCATCAACTGATTCTCAGGCATGTCTGGGGACCGGGCACCAGTCAAACCCATACCCTGCGGGTCTGCATGGCGCAACTGCGCCACAAGATCGAATCCGACCCGGCCCATCCACGAATTCTGATGACCGAAATGGGCGTCGGCTACCGGCTGCGCGACGACTGAAAGGCCGTGCCGCCCTCATGACCGCAGATACTTGTGCAACAACTCGGTCAACCGATCCATCTCCACCGGCTTGGCCAGGAAGGCATCGGCGCCGGCGGACAGGCCCCTCTCCTGGTCCTCCAGCATGGCCTTGGCGCTCAATATCACGATGGGCAGCTTCCGCAAGTTTTCCCGCGCGCGGATCTGGCGGATGGACTCCAGCCCATCCATCACCGGCATCATCACATCCATCAGCACCAGGCGCACATCGGCGTTGCTGTCCAACAACTCCAACGCCCGGCGGCCGTCCGGGGAGAGGATGACCCGCAATCCCAAATTTTGCAGCAGACGCGACAATGCGAATAAATTACGCATATCGTCATCCACCAAAAGGATTTTTTCCCCAGAAAAACAGCCCTCCCCCGCCACGGACGGCTCGACCACCTCTGGTGCGGCCAACATGTTGGCCAAAAACCCCCCCACCTCCTGCCGCAACCGTTCCCCGGCGTCCGCACCCTTGAGGATCACGCTGTCCGTATACTGCCGCAAATGCTGGTACTCCGCGCTGTCGAGGGGGCGCCCGGAACAGACGATCACCGGCGGCTTGTGCGCCACCCCATGGGTCGCCAGCCGCTCCAGCAGCGCGAAACCGCCCTTGCCGGGGAGATCCAGGTCCAGCACCATGCACGAAAAGAGGCGCTCGTCCAGCATGCGCAACGCCTCCTCCCCGCTGCGGACCACCACCACCTCGACCCCCTGTCCCTGAAAGAACGCACTGGTGACCGTGGAATCCTCCGGGTTCTCCTCCACCAGCAGCAGCGCCCCGCCAGCGGCACGGCTCGCGCACTCCAGGCGGGCGAAGACATCATGGAGCTGCTCGCCGGTCACCGGCTTGATCAACACGCCGATGGCCCCCTCCTCGGTCAAGGTCCGCACCCCGTATTCGTCCGCGCTGATGATCTGCACCGGAATCGCGGCGGTGGTGGGATTGGCCTTCAGCCGCTCCAGGACCTCGTCCCCGCTCATGCCTGGCAACTTGCGGTCCAGAATGATCCCGGTCGGACGAAAGCAGGCGGCCAGCGCCAGACCGGACTCGCCGTCACGGGCAGCGATGGCCTTGAACCCATGCCTGCGCGCCAGGGAACAGACCACGGTGGCGAACCGGCCGTCGTCCTCGATCACCAGCATGACCTTCTCACCCGGCTTCAGCCCCACGCGATCATCCGGGATGAACGCCGGGTCCGTGCCGGCGTCGGGGAGCAATCCCCCAGGACGTGGCCCATCTGCGGGCGGCTCCGGCATGGGAGGCATCCTGTCATCCAGATTCGGCAGGCGCAGGATGAACTCGCTCCCCTTGCCCTCCTGGCTGCGCGCCCACAACTGACCGTTGAGCAGACGGGTCAACTCCCGCGCAATGGCCAGGCCGAGGCCGGTACCGCCATACTTGCGGCTGGTGCCACCTTCCGCCTGCTGGAACGCCTCGAAGATCAGCGCCAGTTTCTTCTGATCGATGCCGATGCCGCTATCGGCGACCGCGATGGAAAGAACCATCACCGCCTGGGCATCCCCCTCCGCGAAACGGATCTCCCCCTCCTGCCCCCGGCGTTCCCTGGAGGGCGCACCGATACGCACCGTCACCCTGCCTCGCTCGGTGAACTTGCTGGCATTGGAGAGAAAATTCTTCACCACCCGCCCCATCTTCACCTCGTCGGTGCGGATGGCTGCCGGCGCGTCCGGCTCCAGGATCACCTCGAACGCCACCCCCTTTTCGCGGAACAGCGGGGTGAACTGTCCCAGCAAACGCTCGCGCCACGCCCGCACCTCCACCGTATCCACCATCACGTCCATCTTGCCGGCCTCGATCTTGGAAAGATCCAGGATGTCGTTGATGAGCGCCAACAGTTCCGTCCCACCCTCATGGATGATCCGGATCGATTGCACCTGCTCCTCGGTCAGATTGCCGGTCCTGTTGTCGGAGAGCATCCGCGAAAGCAGCAACAGGCTGTTGAGCGGCGTGCGCAACTCGTGGGACATGTTGGCCAGGAATTCCGACTTGTAACGGCTGGCCAGCGCCAGTTCCCTGGCCTTCCCCTCCACCACCTCGCGGGAGCGCTCCAGTTCCCGTTGCTGCTCCTGCAACTCCTCGTTGTTCTGACGCAACTCCTCCTGCTGAGTGGCCAACTCCTCGGACTGGGCGCGGGTCTCCTCAAGCAACTCCTGGGTGCGGATGCTCTTTTGCAGATTGGAGATCCCCATGCCGACCGGTCCCCGCAAGGCCTCCATGAGGGTGCGGTGCATGGCGGTGAACTCCTGGAAGGTGGCCATCTCCACCACCGCCAGCACCGACTCCTGAAACAGCATGGGCGCCAGCAGCAATTGCATGGGCGTGGCCTCGCCCAGCCCGGAACCGATCTTGACATAGTCCGCCGGGGCATGGGTCAACACAATGGCATGCCGCTCCACGACGCACTGCCCCACCAGACCCTCGCCTGCGGCAAAGGAGGCATTGATCTCCTTGCGCGTCTGGAATCCGTAACTGCCGCGCAGATCGTACCGGCCGGTGACCGGATCGAGGATATAACAGGCCCCGTGTCCCGCCTCCAGCAGAGGCGCCAGGTAACGGATCAGGCTCTGGGCCAGATCCGACTCCAGGCCGCTCTCCTGAATCAGGGCCGTCACCTTGGCCAGATGGGTTTGCAGCCACAACTGCTCCTCGCTGCTGGCGGCCATCCCATTGAACATCCGGCCCAGGTCGCCGAATTCCCCCCCGCCCCGGATCGCGACGCGCGCCGTGAAATCCCCGGAGGAGATACGCGCCGCCGCGCCCATCAACTCGCGCACCGGCGCGACGAACGCCCGTCCGGTCCACAGGGCGATCAGGGTCACCACCAGAATCAACGTGCCCCCGCCGGCAACAATCGCTCGAATCAATGCCACAACCGGCGCATGGACCTCCTCCGCGTCGATATCGACCAGCAGCGCCCAGGTGACCGGCCCCATGACGACCGGGGCATAGGCCTCCAGCACGCCTCGTTCCGCGTAGTTCTTGAACAATCCGATCCCGCTCCGACCGCCGAGCGCCTCCCTGGCCGCGTCGGTCTCCACGCCATTGTGCCTCGCGGAACCCGCGAACGAGGCGGCGATCGACCGGTTGATCGGATCGTTGCGGGAGTTGGAGCGCATCCGGTGGTCCGGTCCCACCAGATAGCTCTCCCCGCTCCGGCCCATCCCGTCGCGCTGGTCCATCACCCGCTGCGCCCACTCCAGGGAGAGTTGCAGGGCCACCACCATCTCCACCTGGCCCTGCCGGATCAGCGGCATGGCGATGAAGGCGAACGGCCTGCCATCGCTGGGGGCATACGGCTCGAAATCGACGAAGCCGAACCCCTCCTGCCGCAACACGGTACGCGTCAGCCGTCCCAGATTGCTGTCCCGGTATCGTCCCTCCAGCATGTCGCTGCCGTAGTCGTCTTCCCTGGCCACGCTGTGGAACACCGTGCCGTTGCGGGCGATCAGCAACAGATCGTGGTGGACATAAGCCTTGATGAACTGGCGCAAAAACTCCGCGTTCTCCTGTTTCGGCCCCAGGCCCAGGGCCTCCTCCAGCGGCTGGCTCACCACGACCCCCCACGACAATCCGGGCACCCCCAGCCTGGCATGCACGGCCAACTCCATCTTCCCGCCTGCGTTGCGATGAATCTCGTCGCCGACATCGCTGGTCAACACCCGACAGCCGTCCCACCAGGAATCCGACCTGCGCGCCCCGCGCCGGATCCCAGGGCGCAAAGTC
>PDZX01000099.1 GCA_002753185.1 Magnetococcales bacterium WMHbin3 | reverse complement strand
ATGCAGGCGTTGAGAGACCTGTTCCAAGGGAAATGGCCGGATTTTATGAAAATGCCATGATCGAGCCTACCGCCATCATACGGTGGCGGTGGGGTGGGCTGAATAGTTACCTTCCCTATTCCTAAGAGCCTCGGAAGCCTCTTCATAAAGATTCCAAATAAAGTCGATGCTTGGGCTTAACCCAGAAAGAGCTGGCACAGTCATGGCTGAAGCATTGCCATCAAAATTTTTTCGAACGATTCTTTGGTGACCAGTGTTTTGTGTGTTCGTTCCGAAGGATCGACAAAGTACCATTTGCAAACCTTGCGATCATGAATGATGTCAGCGCTTGATCTGGTTTCCATGTTTCTTTCATTCATGGGATGGGAGTCTTCAACCACCTCATTCCCTATTGCCACTCTGATCCTTACTGTTGCGGGACTATCTGTATCAGAAATAATTAACATCACTTTGCGACCCTTTGGTCCAGTCATGTCAATTCGACCATAACTACCAACGATCAATGTGGCAATCGGGGTAAGACTCACACGGTCAGTACCAGCAAACATGTCAAGAATTGGTGCAATATAAGACCCAATATATTCTTCATTCAATGTTATTGAATTAATCTTTTTTACAATTAGTAAATTTCTTTCTTGAATCGGCTTTAACCACTCCTCAATGTCATCGAATAAACCATTAATGCGGTTCATCCAAGCCTTTTTACGACCATCCCAATCAATCTCAGTGCCTGATTTTATCTGCTCGGCTTCCATTTTTTTCTTCAGTAATTCTTCAAGCGTTTCGATAGCCATTGATTTTATTGTCCTTAATGCGAGTTCGCTTTAATTTTCCAAATTGGTGAGCAGACGTCACGAATGACACGTATGAAGTTTAATCGATTTTCCAATTCTACGCAAGCAAATTTGAATCACACGATAAAATAGATTATAAAAATTTATTATCCATAAGATCTACAACTTATGGTAATATTGCAATTAAAAAAATAATTTATTAAAATAAAAAATGGCCTGGAGAATGATCACAACCCGTAGGCGTTCTCCACCATCCGATCCAAAGCCCCGTCCATCACCGGATCCACCGCCACCTCGCGGGCCAACTCCTCCTCGGCGGACTCGCGGTTGGGGTCATCGACACCCGGCGATCCCTTGAACAGCGTCTCCAGCAGAATGCGCGTCAGGACATTGCGCATCTTGGATTCGGTGATGCCCGTCGCCGCCGCGTTCACGGCCAAATCCCGGGCACGCGCGGAAACATCCACCCGGTATTCCGGACCGAATCCCGCATTGGCCGTGCCGCTCCTGGCCGACGCATGCCCCGCCGTGCCGGACAACCCCGCCGTAACCGTATTGGACGCCGCAATCATCATGGCTTGACATTCCTTTGGAAAATTGTGGTCGAGGGTTGACACGCTCCCGTTAATCCGTATTATCGGCTGCATTTCGACGATCTGAACAGAATTCTCCACCCCAGGGCAAAAAATCCTCGTGACCGATTTCGATTCGTTGACCGACCTCAATCCCCCACAACGACTGGCCGTCACGGCGACCGACAAGGCGCTCATGGTGCTGGCGGGCGCCGGTTCCGGCAAGACCCGCGTCCTGACCCGCCGGCTGGCGTATCTGCTGCGCCAGGGGGATACGGATCCGGGCGAAATCCTGGCGGTCACTTTCACCAACAAGGCCGCCCTGGAAATGCGCGAACGGGTCGCCGATTTGCTGCAACTGGACGAACAAACCCTCCGGCGGCTCTGGATCGGCACCTTTCACGGCATGGCCGCCCGCATGCTGCGCCTACACGCGGACAAAATCGGCTTCGACCCCCGCTTCACCATCCTGGATTCCGGCGATCAGCAACGCCTGATCAAGCGGCTCACCGAGGAGCTGGATTTCGTCGATGCCCACTGGACCTACAAACGGCTGGCCAGCTCCATCGGCCGCTGGAAGGACGATGGCCTGCAACCGGAGGATCTGGATGAAGCCCAGCTGCGCTTCCGCCGGGATCGCGACCGGGTGATCCACTTCTACCAGGCCTACCAGAACGAACTGCAACGCCTGAACGCCATGGATTTCGGCGATCTGCTGTTCCATTGCCTGAAATTGTGGCAACGGGCGCCGGAGATCCTGGCCGGTTACCAGAACCGCTTCCGCCATATCCTGGTGGACGAATACCAGGACGCCAACAAGGTCCAGTACGACTGGATGCGGCTGCTGGCCAGTCAGGGCAATCTGTGCGTGGTGGGGGACGACGATCAGTTGATCTATAGCTGGCGCGGGGCGCGGCTGGACAACATCCTCAGGTTCGAAGACGACTTCCCCGATGCCCGCATCGTGCGCCTGGAGCAGAACTACCGCTCCACCGGCACCATCCTCAGGGCCGCCGGGGGCCTGATCGACCGCAACGCCAACCGGCGCGGCAAAACCCTGTGGACCGAGGGCGCGGAAGGCGCCCCGCTGGAGTGCTACGTGGCCGAAAACGGCGAGGACGAGGCCGGGTTCGTGACCCGCGAAATCCTCAAACAGTGCGCCAACCGGGAGTTTCACCGCGCGGCGGTGCTGGTGCGTACCTCAAGTCAGACGCGGCTGTTCGAACAGGCCTTCGGCGAGCAAGGCATTCCGTACCGGGTCAGCGGCGGCTTGCGTTTCATGGATCGGGCCGAAATCAAGGATGCCATCTGCTACCTGCGTCTGGCCCACTCCGCGCGCGACGATCTGGCCTTCGAGCGGATCATCAATCAACCCAGCCGCAAGCTGGGACCCAAGGCATTGGAACGGATCACGGCCGCCGCCAGGGAACGGGAGGGTTCCATGCTGGACGGCGCGCGGGCGGTGGTGGCCGAAGGCGCCCTGGGTCCGGCGGCCACCGGCAAGCTGCGGGCCTTCGTGGAACTCGTGGAGAGCGCTCACGAGATGCTCGACCATGCCGCGCCGGCCAGGGTGCTGGACAAGCTGCTGGAAGAGTCCGGCTACATGGAGATGGTGGCCGGCGAGGAGCGGGCCGAGGACAAACAGGAGAATCTGCGGGAGCTGCGCTATTTCCTTTCCCAGCTCGATGACCTGGAGAGCTTCCTGGAGCGGGCGGTCCTGGAGGCCGAGCCGCCGGGCATGGCCGGCGAGGAGGATGCGCTCGGTCGGGTGGTGATCTCCACGCTGCACGCGGCCAAGGGGTTGGAGTTCCCCGTGGTCTTCCTGGTGGGGCTGGAGGAAGGGTTGCTGCCGCATCGCATGGCGGTGGAGGAAGGGGGCAGCCTGGCCGTCGAGGAGGAGCGGCGCCTGATGTACGTGGGCATGACACGGGCCAGGGAGGCGCTCTATCTCACCCATGCCCGATCCCGGCGTCTGTTCTACAATCTGGAGCCGGCCATCCCCTCCCGCTTTCTTGCGGAAGTCCCATCCGACACCCTGCATGCGCGCGGTTCCCGGATGAGCGTGGCGCGGGGCGTGGGTGCGTTTCGGGCGAGAAGGCGTTTTTGAGGAATTCGCGGATCATGGTTCCCGTACACATCATCGGCGCCGGCCTGGCCGGCTCGGAGGCGGCCTGGCAATTGGCGCGGCGCGGCGTGGCAGTCCGCCTGAGCGAAATGCGGCCGCATGTCACCACCCCGGCCCACCACACCGGCTGGTGCGCGGAACTGGTCTGTTCCAACTCCCTGCGTTCCGACGACCCCATGCGCAACGCCGTGGGCCTGCTGCACCAGGAGATGCGTCAGCTCGGCAGCCTGGTGATGAGCGCCGCCGATGCCCACCGCACCCCGGCGGGGGGCGCCCTGGCCACCGACCGGGAAGCCTTCGCCGCCTTCATCACCCGCCAACTGGAAAATCACCCGAACATCCGCCTGATCCGCGAGGAGGTCACCTCCCTGCCCGCCGATGGTCTCACCCTGATCGCCAGCGGTCCCCTCACCTCCGACCCCCTGGCCAGCGCTTTGGAGGGGATCGTCGGTGCCAATCGTCTCTATTTCTACGATGCCCTGGCCCCCATCGTCCACCTGGAATCCATCGATTTCACCAGGGCGTGGAAGCAGTCCCGCTACGACAAGGGGAGCGCGGATTACATCAATTGCCCCCTCGACCGGGAGCAGTACCAGGCCTTTGTCGCGGCCCTCGCCTCCGGCGTGGAGGTCCCCTGCCGTCCTTTCGAAAAGCCGGTCTTCTTCGAAGGTTGCCTCCCCATCGAGGTGATGGCCAAACGGGGTCTCGACACCCTGCGCTTCGGCCCCATGAAACCGGTGGGACTGCGCGATCCCAACCGGGGCAATGCCACGCCTCACGCCGTGGTTCAGTTGCGTCAGGACAATGCCCAAGGTTCGTTGTGGAACATGGTGGGCTTTCAGACCAAATTGACCTGGCCGGAGCAAAAGCGGATCTTTCGTACCATTCCCGGCCTGGAAAACGCCGAATTCGCCCGTCTGGGGGCCATCCACCGCAATACGTTTCTGAATGGTCCGTTGCTGCTGGATGACCATCTGCGCCTGCGGGCCAGGCCGGATCTCTTTTTTGCCGGCCAGATCACCGGCGTGGAGGGCTACGTGGAGTCCGCAGCCTGCGGGTTGCTGGTCGGCATTTTTCTCGCCCACCTGGTCCGAACCGGCCAATTGCCGGAACCCCCGCCCGCCGAGACGGCCCACGGCGCCCTGTTGCGTCATGCGACGCACGGCAACAGCGAAAATTATCAACCCATGAACGTCACGTTCGGCCTTTTCCCCCCCCTGGAGGCGGGATGCCGCAAGAGCGACCGCAAGGCGGCTCTTGCGCAACGCGCCATGCAAAAATTATCGCAATGGTCCGATGTGTATGCTAACTTTGCCTTGACATAAGCTGCAAGAAGAGTTACAAAAGGCTGTTTATGCGTCACATCCGAGGGGGATCCATCCTGGCGCAAGGGGTGGCAATCGATAACGGCTTACAGGTAAGTGGAACAAAAGAATGGCTTTTTCCTCCCGATTCAACCGATCGGCTTCTTCGGAAACCGGCTGCCTCATCGATGGAATCAACAACCAGAAAACCACACCGCAATCCTACGGCCCCGCGAGGAGATCCAGGTCGCGCTCCTATCTGCTGCGCGGTCTATTGACCTTTCTGATGATCGGGGCCGCCCAAGGCGCCCTGAACGCCAGCACCGGGGTCAACGGCACGGCGGATTATCTGCAATGGCTGCTCAAGAACGAAGAGAAGACGGAAAAATCCGCCAGCGAGGGGAATGCCGCCAATCTCGCGCCGGTGCGTCCCGCCGCCGATGGCGTCGAGCATCAGCGCCCGCCCATGCCCCATGCCAGGGTGGTCATCGAGCGGGTCCGCCGCAACGACACCCTTGCCGCCCTCATGGAACGGCAGAAGGTGCCCCGGCAGGTCGCCAGGGAGTTCGTCGAACGGGCCAGGCCGCTTTTCGACCTCGACGCGCGCCTGACCATCGATACCCCGGTCAAGCTGACCTTCGGTCTGGACAACCAACTCATCGGGATGGGCTATTCCATCAGCCGTGACAAGACCTTGCGGGTGGTGGTGGACAGCAACCGCAAGGTGACCGCCTTCCTGGAAAAGGTCCATCCGCTGGCGTTGCCGGACAAGCTTTTGCAAGAAGAGACCGCCGCCGTGGAACGGCAGGGGGTCGCGGAAGCCATGCTCGCCGAGGAGGAGGCCCTGCTCGAAGACGAGATCGCCGCTTTCGACGGCCAGGGCGAGGCCCAGCCCGCCCCCCGCGCCGGCCAACCCCGCGAGAAAATGGCCCTGCCCTATCAGGTGCGCGAGGTGACCATCCGTCCGGGTGACAATCTCTCCTCGCTGCTGGCCCAGCAGCGCATCCCCTCGCAGACCTCGCTGGCCATCTCCAAGGCGGCGCGTCCGGTATTCGATCTGGCCCGCCAGCTCTCCCCCGGCAAGACCATCACCCTGACCTTCGCCCCCAATGGCGATTTCACCGAGCTGCTCTATCCGGTGGACTTCGAGCGCACCTTCCTGCTGACGGGCAACAACGACAAGGGCTTCACCGCCAAAATCGAAAAGAAACGCCTGGAGGTCCATCTGGAGTCCATCACCGGCACGATTCGCAACGAGCGTTCCCTGTTTTTGGCGGGCAAGAGCCTGGGCCTCTCCAAGAGCCAGGCCATCAAGCTCTCCGGCCTGTTCGAATGGGACATCGACTTTGCCCATGAACTGCAATCCGGCGATCACTTCACCATTGTCCAGGAGGGGCTGTTCTTCGAGGGCAAGCGGGTGCGCGACGGAGACATCGTCGCCGCCGAGTTCACCAATCACGGCAAGCTGCACCGCGTGGTGCGCTACATCGACCCCAAGGGCAACGTGGATTATTACGACAAGGACGGCAACAACGTCCGCAAGATGTTCATCCGTGCCCCCATGGACTTCACCCGCATTTCGTCGCATTTTTCCAAGAACCGCATGCATCCGATTCTCGGTTATGGCCGTGCCCATCAGGGGGTCGATTATGCCGCGCCCACCGGTACCCCGGTGCGTGCCGCCGGTGATGGCAGGATCGAGTTCATCGGCTACAAGGGCGGCTATGGCAAGTTCATCACCGTGCGTCACAGCGAGAAATACAGCACGGCCTATGGTCACCTGAACTCCTTTGCCGACGATCTGCGCCCCGGTTCGCAAATCCGCCAGGGGGAGATCATCGGCCGGGTCGGTTCCACGGGTCTGGCCACCGGGCCGCATTTGCACTACGAGGTGCATGTGCGCGACGTGCCGGTCAATCCCTTGACCACCCAAATGGCGTCGCGGGGTCCGCTGGACAAGAAGCAGTTGCCCGATTTCCGCAAGCAGAGCGCGCAACTGTTTGCCCTGCTCGACAAACGCAAGACGGGTGACGTGACCCATTTGGCCCTGCAGTTGCCCCAACGGACGCAAACCCGCTAAGGTAAGCCTTCTTGACCGCGCCGTTATGGACGATTCGCACCCTGCTTGGATGGAGCACCCCCTGGCTGGCCCAGCGGGGTGTCGAATCGCCACGTCTGGACAGTGAGCTGCTGCTGGCCGAAGTCCTGCAATTGCGACGCATCGATCTGTTTCTCGATCCCCATCGTCCCCTTTCCGCTCCAGAGTTGGCTGCCTTCAAGGTGGTCGTCAAGCGGCGCGCCGCCCGCGAGCCAGTGGCCTTCATTCTGGGGCACCGCGAGTTCTGGGGCATGGCGTTGCGGGTCGGTCCCCAGACCCTGATTCCCCGTCCAGAGACCGAGTTGCTGGTGGAGACGGCGTTGGCCCGTTTCCCGGATCGGACCCATCCCCTGGCGATACTGGAAATGTGCGTGGGCAGTGGTGCGGTGGCCTGCGCCCTGCTCAAGGAGTTTCCCAACGCCACGGCGGTGGGCACGGATTTGTCGGCTGGCGCGCTGGCGTTGGCGCGCGCCAATGCCGAAAATCATGGTTTTTGCGATCGGCTCATCCTGATGGAAGGGGATCTGGATGCCCCGCTTGCGCAGGATGAGAAATTTGATCTGGTGGTTGTCAATCCGCCTTATGTCACCACCAGGGAGTTGGCCGAGGAGGTGGCCCCGGAGGTGCGGGAGTGGGAGCCGCGTCTGGCCTTGGACGGGGGAGACGACGGGCTGCGGGTGGTGGCGCGTATTCCAGGGTGCGCCATGCGGCGCTTGCGGCCTGCTGGGCTTCTGTTGATGGAAATCGGCAGCGGCCAGGGCGAGGCGGCGGCGGAACTCGCGCGGCGCGGCGGTTTGCAGGATGTGGAAGTGTTGATGGATTTCAATAAACTGGATCGGGTGGTGGCCGGGTATGCGCCAGCGGTGAAAATCCATTAAACCTCGTGGCACGGTTGGCCGAAAAGGGTATCAACATCCCTTGGACAAGGATGCTCTCCGTGGTCCGGCGGGTTCGCCCGCCGGATCATGTTTTTGTGGGGGGTGGTGTTCGCCAGGGGAATGCATTATGATGGTGCATCGGTCGGTGGCAATCGTGGCGACATTCTTTGCGAGAATCATCCATGGGACGTAACCTTTACCTGCTGTCACGCAATCTGGCCCTGGTTCTGGGCATCACCTTTTTTGTCATTTTCGTTCAGCCGATCCTGAAATATTCCGAGTCCTCGCAATGGCCGCAGGCCGAGGGGACGATCGTCCAGTCCGGCATCGTCAAGGAAGAGGCGTTCCTGTTCGGTCTGGTGAAGCTGTACCGGATCGAGGTGCTCTACAAATTCAAGGCCGGTGAGACGGAGTTCGAGGGCAATCAGATCGATTCGGACCCGTATGCGGCGATCTTTCTGTTCGAGCAGTTCGCGCGGGTGACGGTGGAGCGCTATCCGCCGGGCAAGACGGTGCAGACCTATTACAACCGGAACAATCCCGCCGAATCGTTCATTGCGCGGACGTTGTTGCCGGGGATGGGCTTTTTTTGGGTCATTGGTTCGCTGATCATTTTTTTGTTGGCATTTTTGATCATCATGAACAAGCATCCGATTCAGGATGCCATCGACAAGAAATTTCAGAGTTCGTTGCGTCCGAACGGCCGGGATCCCCAGGAGATTTTCAAGGGCAATTATCCCAAGGCGGTCTACAATCCTCCTGCACAGGGCAAGTGACCCATGGCCAGGATCATCGATGGCAAAAGGATCGCCGCCGATGCGCGTGAGGCATTGCGTCTGGAAGTCGAGGGATTGCGTGCGCAGGGTGTCGAGCCGGGTTTGGCGGTGGTGATCGTGGGGGAGGATCCCGCATCCAGGGTCTACGTGAACATGAAGCGCAAGGCGTGCGAGGCGGCGGGGATTGCCTCGTTTCATCATGCCTTGCCAGGGGATGTGACCGAGGCGGAGCTGTTGCGGCTCATTGGGGCGTTGAATGGGGACGCGCGGGTGCATGGGATCCTGGTGCAGTTGCCCTTGCCGCGCGGGATTCGCGAGCAGCGGGTTCTGGAGGCCATGGATCCGGACAAGGATGTGGATGGGTTTCATCCGCGCAATGTCGGGTTGTTGACGATCGGGGCACCCCTCTTTCCGCCGTGTACGCCGTTTGGGGTGATGGAGTTGCTGCGCGTGGAGGGGATCGATCCCGCGGGCAAGCATGTCGTGGTGGTGGGCCGCTCGAACATCGTGGGCAAGCCCATGGCGTTGTTGTTGTTGGCCGCTCATGCCACGGTGACGGTATGCCATTCGCGGACGCCGGATCTGGCGCGCGTGGTGGGTGAAGCGGACATCCTGGTGGCTGCCGTGGGGCGTCCCAGGATGATTGTCGGCGAGTGGGTCAAGCAGGGGGCGGTGGTGATCGATGTGGGGACCAATCGTCTGGCGGATGGTTCCTTGTGTGGGGATGTGGATTTTGCCAGTGTCGAGCCGCGCGCGTCGTACATCACGCCTTCTCCCGGCGGGGTTGGTCCGATGACCATTGCCATGTTGTTGCGCAACACGGTGCTGAGCGCCCGGCGTCGGCATGGGCTGTGAGTCATCTGTTTTTTATATGAGTGAGGATAAAAGATTATGAAATTGAACATGCCGGTTTGGGTTGTGGCGGCCTCTTTGGCGCTTGGTGGCTGTTCCGGGGATATGTGGAAGAGCAAAAACACCCTGGATGAGCAGAAATTCGCCAAGTTCGGGCAGAAGAAGGTGCAGGAGGATGCCCTGGAGGGCCGGGAGAATGTCTCCGCCGAGTTGCTTGGCAAGGAGAGTTTCTTGAATTTTGGCGGCAGCAAGCAGACCCAGGAGCAGATTCGTCTCAACAAGCTGTTCAATGCCGCCCTGGAAGTGGTGATGGAGTTGCCGATTCAGGTGGCGAATCGGGAGGGTGGTTTCATCTCCACGGACTGGAAGGTGGATCCCAACGATGCCGGCACCCGTTATCGTTTGAACATTCGCATCTCTGGACAGGCCCCCATTGGGGAAGTGAAGGTGGTGGTATTGAAGCAGTCCAAGCAGCGCGACGGGGCCTGGGTGGATCAGGCGCCGGATGTGGATGCCGCGCGTAATATCGAAAAGGCGATCCGCAAGGTCAGTTGACGCGGCGAGACGACCGAAAGAGGAAGGGGTCTGGGGGATCTCTCCCCCAGAGCCTATGAAAAAATGGCCTGCAATGTGTCGGCTGTGAAGATTTTGCGGGACCAGGCCTTCAATTCCTCCAGACTGGCGGCAGCCACCTTTGCTTGAACGGAGTCCGGCAACAGGCCGAAGCGTTCTTGGAGTTGTTCGAGCAATGTGTTTGCCCTTCCCTTTTGTTCGCCGCGTTGTTCGCCGATCTGGATTCCCTCCATCATGCCCGCGCCCCAGGTGGACTCCACCATGCTGGCCTGGAAGTGTAGATTTTCCTGATAGTGTTCATATGCAAGACGTTCCTCCTCGGGAAGTTGCAGGATATGCATGATCTCCTTGGCCTTTTTTAGCCCGCGGGCCGAGAACTCCTCGCGAATCTCGCCGGTCTTCAGGAAATAGATCCATTCGTCCAGGGTGTTGCGGGCCACTTCGTCGAACCGCTTGACCCGGATCAGATAGAATTCCGGAAAGATCTCCTGGACGGATTGGCGGTGGAACAACCCCTTCTGACCTTCGTTGAGCTGCAATTCGTCGTTGGTGTGCAGTCCTCGGAACGAGGTCGTGCCATGGTATATATAGTCCTCTCCCTTGCCGAGGTCGAAATAGAGGATACTGATGGAAATCACCTTGGGAACCTGGGAATAGGCATCGCCTTCGCCTACATGTTCGGTGACCGTTTTGGATGCCGCATAAACGAGGCGTTGCAGATAATCGTGTTCCCGCTCGTATTGCAACTCGATCAGGATCAGCTCGTTTTGGCTGTTCCTGACTTTCATATCGACCCGGTTGTACTTGTCCAGCAGATGGTCTTTATTGCTTTCGCTTTCCAGAATTTCAATGATTTTTACTTCAGTCATGAGCAATTCGCTCAAAAATCCCTCCAACACTTCGAAGTTGGCCTTGCTGCGCAAAAGCCGTTTCAATGCCCAGTCGAAGGTGATAAAGCGGCGCCTCGCCATGGTCGTATCCCCGTCAGAAATGGCCACACGGTTGCTCTGTTGTGCTGGACACCATTATAACAGAGTTTGCTGCCTGGGTGATTCAAAAATTGGGCAGTAGGTCAATATAGTATAAAAAATTTTTCTTTGTAACGCATGATATGAATTTATAGAAAAAATATTATTTACATAATTTCTTTGTGAATTGAATTTCCACGTTGACTGTTAGTATCTCCCTATGGTAGGCTCAAATTAATGCAAAATAGCTTGCGCATTTCCTTGCGCTTTGGTATGCTATCAAATTATTTTTAAATGCATTGTAAGTGGTCATGGCACACTCTGGCTTCAATGAGGCAATGATATATTTATATTCATTATTGTAAATTATATGTTAAATTATATTGTGTAGATTTATTCGATATAATAAAGAGTAGGCTCTCAGATAGACAATAAACATATAAGGAGTGCAGTTATGTATTTAAATGGTATTTATTTGGTGAACAACGGCCCAATTCAGCATTTAGACCTGGCCATTCAACTGATGGAAAGTGGCACACCGAAGCCATTGATTTTGGTTGGGGAAAACGGGTCTGGAAAAACATGCTTGCTTTCACTTATTGCTGATGCATTGATGTTAGCAGCGTCAAACTATTATACAGATGTTGTTGTTAGATCTGTACCTGATGTTAGAACATGGTTTCGTCTGCTTGGTCCTGCAACTGTTTCGAGTGGTTGTCCAGGGTCATGTGCTATTCTACAATTTCAGCATGAAAATCAGATGTATTTTTATACGGAAAAAGTCGGTAAAATTTCAGCAAAAGATATAAAGGAGCAATCCCCTAGCCAATATAAATCGGTAATTAATTGGAATGATGATAATGAAGCATTAAAAAAAATTTCATTGGATCATGATGTCTCAAAAATTGTGTTTGAATCAGGTGTCTATTTTTATGCACCTTCAAGTCGAACTGAGATTCCTCATTGGCTCAATCAAGAGAGTTTGTTATCGGATGATTTTAATGTAAATGTGAGGCAAAGAAATAAGTTGCATAAGAATATTTATCTTGAGCGAGGATTAGATAAATTACAGCAATGGATTTTGTCATTGATAATTGATGTAAAGGCAGAGCCAAATTATATTGATATTGGCAATGGTAGCTATATAATTGGTGAGTATTATAATCAAGAAAGACATAAAAATATTATAATTTGGAATGTATTAAATAGTGCCTGGCAGAAAAAGCCGATTTTTTTGACATCACCCATCCTCAAACACGCTCTTGGGTGCAAAATTAAGACAAATTGAGTCAGAATAATCAGCCAAAATACAACAATTCATTAATTTTT
>PDZX01000014.1 GCA_002753185.1 Magnetococcales bacterium WMHbin3 | reverse complement strand
TGAGGTGTTGTCGGCGTCAATGGATCGGGTTGGGGTACCGGAGCGGTCGGAGTGGTGGGGGTGGCGGCATCGACCGGCGCATCAGGTCCCCTGAGGTCCGGGCGCTCAATATCGTCCATCACCTGGATCTCATCCGGCCCAACGTTCGGTCGCGGGAACTGGATCGGCTCGAATTCCGGAGGATTGAGATCCGTGGGCGGCACCGGAAGGGCATCCCCGCCCGACGGATTCGTCACGGGATCCAAAGCCAAACCCGCCGTCAACGGGTCCTGGGCCACATCGGGACTGGATTGCGGCGGAGCATGACCAGGATCGGCGATTTCCATGGCCTGCGTCATGATGTTCGCTGGCTGCAAGTTGGCCAAGTCGGACTGGTCCTCCGTTTCGACCGTCATGTCGAAAACCGCCGCGTCCGTCACCTCGGGATTGTCGGAACGGACGGTCTGATTCAAGACCGTCAAATCATCGAATACCTGGGCTTCCTGTTGCTGTTCTTCCGTCGGTGTATGTTCCAGCGTCACTTCGGCCATGGTTTGTCTCCCCGGAGGTTCAAGAACCGTCTTTCATGTCATTAAAATGCCATGCAACTTTCATTAATTTCAGACAATTGCCCCTGCACCGTGTCAACTCTTCGGACAGATTGTCAGTGTTGGAAAGTATAACCCCGCCTGGCAAGCAATACCATTCCGCCAAAGGTTATAGACGTGCATGGAATGATCAAGGCATTCCGGTGGGATCGAGGCTCCTGAATCCACCCAGGCGCAGCGCATTGGTCACCACGGTCACGCTGGAAAGACTCATGGCCAAAGCCGCGAAAATGGGAGACAACAGGATGCCGAACCAGGGAAACCAAACCCCGGCGGCCAAGGGAATCAATAGAACATTATAGGCGAATGCCCAAAACAGATTCTGGCGAATGTTGCGCATGGTCGCCCTGGAAAGCCGGATGGCCGTCACCACTCCATGCGGATCACCGCTCACCAGGGTGATGTCTGCGGCTTCCATGGCCACGTCGGTTCCGGTGCCGATGGCAATTCCCACATCGGCGCGCGCCAAAGCCGGGGCGTCGTTGATCCCATCCCCCACCATCGCCACGCGCTTGCCGCTCTCTTGCAGACGCCGGATCACCTCCGCCTTTTCGCCCGGCAAGACCTCGGCAACCACCTCCCGAATGGCGAGTTGCCCGGCCATGGCCAAGGCGGCGGTTCGGTTGTCCCCGGTGAGCATCACCACCTCCACACCCATCTCCCGCAACCGGGACACGGCCAGGGCACTGTGCGGCTTGACGCGATCCGCCACGGCCAGGACGCCCGCCACCGTGCCATCCACCACCCCCAACATGGCGGTCTTGCCCTGCCGCCGCAACGCCTCCAGGGACTCCAAACAGGCGCCGGGGTCGATCCCCAGACTCCGAATCCAGGGTTCCGTCCCCACCAGCACCTCCCGACCCTCCACCGTGGCCCGCACCCCCTGCCCCGGCAAGGCCGTGAATCCGGACGGCTCGCCAAGGATCATGCCCCGCTCACGGGCGCCGTTGACAATGGCTTGCGCCACCGGATGCTCGGAGTGCCGCTCGGCTGTGGCAATCCACCTCAGCGCGGACTCATCCCCGACCCAGTCCGTCAACACCGGTTTGCCCACGGTCAAGGTTCCGGTCTTGTCGAAGACCACCAGATCGATCTTGTGGGCTGTTTCCAGGGCATCCCCACCCCGAATGAGAATCCCATGGCGCGCACCCTGGCCGGTCCCCACCAGAATCGAGGTCGGCGTGGCCAGGCCCAGCGCGCAGGGGCAGGCGATGATCAGCACGGAGACGAAGTTCAGCAACGCATAGGTCAACGAGGGTTGCGGTCCGAACGCATACCAGACCACGAAGGTCACGGTGGCGATCCCCATCACCGCCGGCACGAAGACTGCGGCGATTTCGTCCGCCAGACGGGCGATGGGAGGCTTCACCCCCTGGGCGCGCCGCACCATCTCCACGATGCGCGCCAGGGCCGTGTCCCGGCCCACCTTGACCGCCCGGCACACCAGCGCCCCGGTCTGGTTCAAGGTCCCTCCGGTCACCTCCTCCCCCGGCGCCCGTTCCACGGGCATGGGTTCGCCGGTGAGCATCGATTCGTCGATGGCGCCACGCCCTCTGACGATCACGCCGTCCACCGGGATCTTCTCGCCGGGCCGCACCAGAAAGGTCTCCCCCACCCGCATCTCGCGCAAGGGGATCTCCTGTTCCTGTCCGTCCCGCACCACCCGCGCGGTTGGCGGGGCCAGCCCCATCAATGCCCGAATCGCCCGCGAGGTCTTCCCCTTGGCGCGGATCTCCAGAAACCGCCCCAACAGAATCAGCACGATGATCGTACCGGCGGTCTCGAAATAGACCTCCGCCGCCATGCCGCGCGCATCGAACAGACCGGGCGCCAGAAGGACAAGCAGGGAAAAAAGATAAGCGGAAAAAGTCCCCACCGTCACCAGGGTGTGCATGTTGGCCCCGCCATGCCGGGCCGCCATCCAGGCGCCACGATGAAACGGCCAGCCGATCCACAACTGCACCGGCGTGATCAGCAGAAATTGCAGCCACCGATTCCAGGAGACGTCATGCACCAGATGCATGACCAGCATGTCGGCCACAACCAGCACCGCACCCAGAACCAAACGCCAACGCAGCGCCGCGTACTCCCGCAGCCGCTCCTCCTCGGCCAGATCCAGGGGTTGTTCGTCTTCGCGCGGACGGGTCAGGGTGAATCCCACCCCGGCGACCGTCCGCTCCAGTTGATCGAGGGTCACCACATCCGGGACGTACTCCACCAGCGCCTCCCGCGCGGCGAGGTTGACCCGCGCGCGGGAGACGCCAGCCAGACCGGAGAGCGCCTTTTCCGCCTTAACCGCGCAGGAGGCACAGGAAAGTCCTCCGATCACGAAGGTTTCGCTCACCACCGGCACATGAAAGCCGATCCCGCGCACGGCGGCGAACAGGGCCTCCAGCCTGGCGTCGCCGGTCACCGTGGCCTGGGCCGTGGCCAGGTTCACCGCGACCTTCCCCACCCCGCCGACTGCAGACAAGGCGCGCTCCACCCTGCCCGCGCAGGATGCGCACGACATGCCCCCGACGGGAAAGGTCACCATGCGATCGCGCTCAATGATTGCACGGGGCAACTTGCGCGGGACCCAGGAGCGCCTTCTGACGATCGTCGAGTTTCGCCATCAGACTCTTGTAAGCCTCGAACACGGCCTTCTTTTGGGCCAGCATCCGTTCCATCGCTTCGATGCGACGCGCTTCCATCTCCATGGGGTCCTTGGGTGGCATATTGGCGTTCATCTCATTGTGCATACCGGCCTTGCCGCTCATCTGCTCGTTCAGTGCGTTGGCATAGGCCGTCCAGGACTCCTCCTGCTCCGGTTTGATGGCCAATTGCTGCTTGAGCATGCCCAAACGTTGCCGCGTCATTTCCGCCGGATCCCCATAGCCACCCCCCATGGGACCGGGGGGCCGCCCACCCATCATGCCGGGACCGCCCATCATGCCGGGACCGCCCATCATGCCGGGACCGCCCATCATGCCGGGACCGCCCATCATGCCGGGACCGCCCATCATGCCAGGACCGCCCATCATGCCGGGACCCGGCCCCCTGCCCTGCCCGCCTGCGTCGGGATTGACCGGCACGGGAGGAGGCTGTCCACCCGGATCTTCCGCCGCGCCCACCGTTCCGGACATCAACGCCAACATCGCGACCACCACAGGACCAACCAACCTCTTTTTCATCCTTGTCTCCTCCATCATTGTTGATGACTTGTCCCTACCGCCAACACCATCCCGCGCTACGAAGCCAGCGCCTGCTCGCCAAACACCTCATCCAGGGTTCCGGCATCCAGGATCCGGTCCGCCCAAAGATCCAGGGTATCCAGATCGGCCGCCTCCACCCGGCCGCGCACTTCGGCGGCATCTACGCCGAATTTACGCTGTATCAGCCGAGCAGCATGTAAATCGCTCGTTTCCGCTCGCCGGACACCTCGCCTTCCGCCCACCCCTTGGCAATCAATTCCCGTGCATAAATCGACATCATTTCCGTTTCCTCCCCAGGTTTGACCCGCATGACGATCTTATGCACAGTTTCGTGACGCATGAACGCAAACGTGGCCATCAGATAGATCAAGACCGGCGCCAGAAGTTCCGGGGCACCGCGCAGGGCAGCGTCAGACGCGCCACGACCGGCTCGGGCAGCCGTTCGCGAAAGAAGGCGTCCGCCGTCTCCGGATGGGAAAGCAGGTGTTTTATCAGTCGATCATGGGGCTGGGAGAGATCCACCATGGGGGTGTTCTCCTCCCGATGCTCGGAAGTGGGTTGGCTCATGATCCGTATCCGATGGCGATGGCCGCGCGGGAGTGCGCTGCCCCTTTAATTACACCACCGGGCGGAATTTGCCAAGGAGCGACCGCGACAAAGAGGCGGTCAGGTCCGCGAAAGAATGCGGGATGCCACATCCAGGACGTCATCGGACATCTTGGTGTTGGCCTTGCGGGTTTCGCGTTTGATCTTGTCGTAGATCTCCTCGCGATGGACCTCGACGTCGCGGGGGGCGTCGATGCCGATGCGCACCTGATTGCCCTTGATCCCCAACAGGGTGATTTTGATCTCGTCGCCGATGTTCAGGCTTTCCCCAATTCTGCGCGTCAGGATCAACATCTCATTCTCCCCTCCTTAGGATGACTTGGTTCCCAGGGTGCATTAAAACTGCTTAGATAAAAAGTGATAACTCGGTCCCGCCTGCCGGTATCCCCGGCGGTCATAGGAGGCGGTCTGTCCCGGAGCGCCCGCCTTGAGCACCCGCAACATCGCCTCGGTGGCCACCAGCACGCCACGGAAGATCGCCTGATTCTCCCGATTGGCCTGCTCCGCCGCCTCGATGGCCGCCCGCAGACGCTGACGGTATGCCAGAAGGCCGGTCTCGCCACCCAGGACGCGATCCAGATCCTGAAGGTTCATCGCCTGCTCGCCCACGCCCAGTTCCCGCCCCATGCGCAGGCACTGGGCCTGACGCGCGCCATCCAGTTGCTTGATCTCGTTCACAAGAACGTCGATCTGTCGCGCGGCCTCCTCCAGGTCGGCGGGATTGCGGGCGTTGAGGGCCTGGCGCTCCCGTTCCAGCAACTGCTTGAGCCGCTCGAAACAGCCGATCAGCGGTTCCAGGTGCAACTTGAGGCGTTGCGTTTCTGCGGCGGCGTCGAAGAGAGGTGCGGTCATGCGCGCTCCTAACGGGATTCACCGTGCCGAGGTCTAAAACGACCGTTTCCGTTCCATCAGGACCTGACGCAGGATCTTGTCCGCCACATCCAGGCTGGAGACCTGATAGCGCCCGCCGGCCAGGGCCTCGCGAATGGGTTCCACGAGTTCCATGCGGATCTCCGGCGCCCCGTTGATGGCCTCGTCCGCCAGGCCAAGGGTACGCGCTCCGGGGGAAAAGACGGCATCGTCCGCCCGGCTGGCCGCACCCCCGCCGGAGGTTCCCCCCGCCTTGCCCCCCACCCGCTTGCGGGAAATACGGCCCAGTTGGCCGACGTTGACGCTCTTGATTCTGGTAACCATGTACATTGTTCCTCGATCCGTATCTCACGGCTCCTTGAAAATTTCCGGACCCGCCGGCTTAGGTCGCTCGCTCTTCGCGTCCATTGCACCCGCCGCATCGTACCCGACCGCCGTTTCCTTACCTATCGGCGATTGCGGGATGACATTTGAGGGATTTTCACTCCCGTACAACCGATTGACCGCTTTTTTCACATCCACGCCCTGCATGGCGAGCTGTTTGGCCACGGTCTGCTTGAAGATGGCCTCCTTCAACCCCAGTCCGTTGCGGCCCCGGCTGAAGTTTTTGGCGTGCTCCCCGTCGAGCATCTCCTGGAAGAGCTTTTCGCCCGGTCCCTTGGCGAAGAGTCCGCCATTGGGATCGGTCGGCACGGTATTGCGCATCGACTTGAACAACTGTTGCAAGAACAGGGCCTCAAAATCGGCGGTGGCCTCGTTCAGGCGTTTGAGGTCCGAAGGGGAGATCGCCGGGGGGGCATCCGCCTTCTTGAGGGGTTGCGGAGCGGCTGGCGGGAGTGGCGTGACGCTGCTCATTGGATCTCCAGATCGGCCTGCAGGGCGCCGGCGGATTTGATGGTTTGCAGGATCGCGATCAGGTCGCGGGGGGTGACGCCCACGCCATTGAGGCCCCGCACCAGATCGCCCAGGGTAATCCCCTCCTGCATCTCGATGACCTTGGCGTCCTGTTCCTTGACATCCACTGCGGTATTGGGGGTGACGACGGTTTCGCCGCGGCTCATGGGGTTGGGCTGGCTCACCTTGGGATCGGACTTGATCTTGATGCTCAGGTTGCCGTGGGCCAGGGCCACGGTGGAGACCCGCACGTTCTCGCCCATGACGATGGTGCCGGTTCGTTCGTTGACCACGATGCGGGCGCGCTGATCGGGATCCACCTCCACCCCTTCCAGGCGGGTCATGAACGACACCACCTTGCCATGGTAATCCGGCGGGATGAGCAGGTCGATGGTCCCGGAGTCCCTGGCGGCCGCCACGGGTTTGCCGAAGACATCGTTCACCGACTGCACGATGCGGCTGGCGGTGGTGAAATCGGGATTGCGCAGGGCCAGTTGCACCCGGTGTTCGCGATTGAGGTCGTATTCGACCTCCTTTTCCACCGTGGCCCCGCCGGCGATGCGTCCGACGGTGGGGTGGTTCTTCTGTTGCGAGGCCCCGGCCCCGCCGGCAGAGAAACCGCCCACGGTCAGGGGGCCTTGGGCCACGGCGTAGATGCGGCCATCCGCCCCCTTGAGCGGGGTGAGGATCAGGGTGCCGCCCACCAGGCTCTTGGCATCCCCCAGCGAGGAGAGGGTGACATCCAGCCGGCCCCCCTGGCGGGCGAACGGCGGCAAGGTGGCAGTGACCATCACCGAGGCGACGTTCTTGACCTTGATCCCCTGTTCCGCCGAGATGCCCATCCGTTCCAGCATCATCTTGAGGGACTGGTTGGTGAAGGCGGCCGCCGAATCCCCGGTGCCGTTGAGACCCACCACCAGGCCGAAGCCAGTCAACGGGTTGTCCCGCACCCCCTCGATGTCCACCACGTCCTTGAGGCGCGCCGCCTCGGCGGTCGGAACGCCGAACAGCAGGGTCGGCGCCAGGCCCATCAGGGCGAACAGCAGTTTCGAAGCGAGGGTGGTTTTCATGCCCGTCACAGTATGTTGATGGTGGAGAAAAATCTGCCGAACCAACTCGGACGCTGCTGATCGGCCAGGTCCCCGTCCCCGGAGTATTCGATGCGGGCGTCGGCGATCTGGGCCGAGGTGACAGCGTTGTCGGCGCTGATGTCCTCGGGCCGCACCACGCCGGAGAGGATGATGAACTGGTTCTCGTGGTTGACCGTGATGTCCCGGCGTCCTTCGATCCGCAGATTGCCGTTGGCCAGCACCTGGGTGACCACGCACGAGATGGTGGCGTTCAACTGGCTGGTACGGTTGGTGTTGCCCTTCCCCTCGAACTTGGTGGTGCCGGTCCCGGTCAGGGTATTGCTCAGCGAACCCGCCCCCATGGCATTGTTCAGGAATTTGGCGACGGTGTTCTCCCCGGTATTGCTGACCGAGCCGGACAGACCAAAGGAATTGTTGTTGGTGCGGTCCAGTTTCGTATTGGCGTCGTTGATCGCCTTGGCGTTTTCCGACACCTTCACGGTGATCAGGTCACCCACGTTGCGCGCCTTGTTGTCCAGAAACAGGGTATTGCGATCCGTGGTCTGCCAGATGGACCCCTTCTTGGGGGCCAAAGATTCCGGCGGGCTGGGCTGCACCACGGCGATCGGGGTCGGCGGCCGCTCGGAAGCGCGGGTCATGCCGCACCCGCTCAAGGCGGCGGCCAGCAGGGGCATCAGAAGAATCAAACCGGCAATGCGTCTCATGCGCTTCACTCCCGAATGGTGACAAACCTACCAGGTCATGGCCTGGGCACGTCCCGGTCCCACGACACGGGCATTGAAACGGCGATGGCTGTCCGGATTCTCCATGGCGATGATCTCTCCCGCGCGAGCGGACGCCATGGCCACGGCAACGGTCTCGATGCGCAAGGCGCCCGATTCCATCAGGACCTGCACCCGCTCCCCCCGCGCCACCAACACCGGGGTATCGAACCAGTCGAGCCGCAAGGGTTTTCCCGCTTGCAGGCTGCGGGTGGCGGATTGACCGACCAGGGCGGCCATGTCGCTCGCCATGCCTTCCATGTTACGATCGACTTCCGTCTCTTCCCATTTCAGGTCGCCCTCGGCCAGCACGTCGCCCCGCTTCAAGGGACGGCGCAACGTCAGATAGCGGATCCTCTGCTTGAGATTGGCCGTCAACTGGATGAGCGTCGGGGCCTGGCCGTTCACCGCGACCTCCAGCGCGACCTGGTTGCGGCCCGGCGCGAGATCCCCGACCGGGGTGGTCACCCGCCAGGCGACCTGGCCATCGGGCAGGTTGAGATCGCCGCGATAAAAGACCCGATCCAGGCGCAAACCCTTGCCCGACTTGTCCACCATGACGCGCAACCGTTCCCCGGCCTCGCGCATCACCTCCTGGCGACCGATCACCTGGGCCTGGGCGGTCACGGCGATTCCGGTCAACACCAGACCAGCCAGCAGGCCGTACAACTTCGGCATCATGGGCGGCGCCCTCCCTCACTCGCGTCAGCGTTTCAGTTGCGCCACCTGGCTCAACATGTTGTCTGCGGTCTGGATCGCCTTGGTGCCGATTTCATAGGCCCTCTGGGTGGCGATCATGTCCACCATTTCGGTGACCATGTTGACGTTGGACTGTTCCAGCACATGCTGACGCAAGGAGCCGGCGCCCTCGGTATCGGGCTTGGAGACCTGCGGCGTGCCGGAGGAGACGCTCTCCACGAAGAGGTTGTTGCCAACGGCCGTCAGACCCGCCGGATTGACGAAACGGGCCAATTCGATCTGACCCTGGTTGGCCAGAAAGCCGGGAGCGCCATTGATGGAAAAGCCCACCGAACCGCCAGCCTCGATGGTGATCCGGGTATGCAGCGAGGGATTGATCCCCACCGCGCCCCCCTTGAGCGGATAGCCGTCGGCGGTGACGATGTTGCCGTCCTTGTTGATCTGAAAGGAGCCGTCCCGGGTATAGGCCGTATCGCCGTTGGGGAGTTCGACCTGGAAAAAACCCTGCCCGTTGACCATCAGGTCCACGTTGAACGGGGCGTCGCTGGTGGGTACCGCGCTCCCCTGGCTGAACTCCTTGTTGACCGACACCACCTTGACGCCGTGCCCAAGCTGGATCCCCACCGGCACCTGGGTTCCGGTTTCGGCGGTCTCGGCGCCCGCCGGACGCAGATTGGCGTACAGGAGATCCTGGAAATGGGTGCGGGAGTGCTTGAAGCCGGTCGTATTGACGTTGGCAAGGTTGTTGGCGATGACGTCCAGACTGCGCTCCTGTGCCGTCATCCCGGTCGCCGCGGTCCATAATCCACGCATCATTGGTTGGTACTCCTTACTTGTGCCTCGTTGAAGAAGGAATCATCACGTCCCCAGGTGCCCGACCTGATTGGCCTGACCGTCGATGCTGTCCAGGGTCTGGATGATTTTCAGATAATTCTCGTAGTAGCGGTTGGCCTCGATCATCTGGGTCATGCCGCGTACGGTATTGGTATTGGATGCCTCCAGGAACCCCTGACGGAAGCCTCCCAGGGCATTCGTCATGGGCGTTTCCCGCTCCTGGGGCGCGGAAAAGAGATTTTTTCCGGTTTTTTTGAGGATATCCGCCGGGAGGTCCACCCGCAGCATTTGTCCCACCTGACCATCCTTGTTGGCGATGGTGCCGTCCGGGGAGATTTCCACCTGCTCCGTGCCGACGACGATGGCGCCGCTGGCGCCTTGCACCTGATAACCGTCCTTGGTGACCAGTTCCCCCTGGGCGTTGACCTGAAACGAGCCGTCACGGGTATAGCGGCGGCCTTCCGGGGTATTCACCGCAAAATAGCCCGCTCCCTCGATAGCGACGTCCAGGGGGTTGCCCGTTCCCTTCAAGCCGCCCTGGGTGGTATCGGTGGTGGTGCGCGTCGCTCCGGGATAGGCCATACTGTACGCCCTTGACGCCGGGTTGATAAAGGGATATGGCAATTCATGGGGACCCTTGTGTCCCATGAAGGCGTCGCCGGGCAGGGGATGCTGCTCCACTCCGGGTTTGGTCATGAAGGATTCGAAGGTGATGTTGCCCTCCTTGAACCCGTTGGTATTGACGTTGGCCAGATTATTGGCCAGCACGTCGAGACGCATTTCGGTACGCTTTGCCCCGTTGACCGCGGCCCATACACCACTGTCCATGGAATTCACTCCCCACATGACAAAAAAATCGTTATTTCACCAACTACCTCGCAAGCAACCGGCATGCCACGAAATGCAAAAAAAATTTTTTTACCCATTTTCCAAAAGGATCTCAATGGTTGCCGCCGGAACTCCCGCCGATTTCGTCATCACGGGTCGTCAAAACCCTGGCGGTGTACTCCGCTCTCCGGGGAGTCTCGCGGCATGAGCGCCAGCGGAGAGGCAATGCTCGCCCTGGAGGCCCTCATGGCCCGGTTGCGCGGCGAGAACGGCTGCCCCTGGGACCGGGAACAGACCCCGGCCACCCTCCTCCCCTACACCATTGAAGAGGCCTACGAGGTGGCCGAGGCGGTGGAGACCGGCAACCACGCCGCCTGGCGGGACGAGTTGGGGGATCTCCTGTTTCACGTGGTGTTCCACTCCCGCATCGCCGAAGAGCAAGAACTCTTCACCCTCACCGACGTGATCGCCGGGATCACCGCCAAGATGACCCGGCGTCATCCCCATGTCTTCGATCCGGCCACCACCCCCTTGCATGAGGCCGAGGCGGTGGTGGCGCGCTGGGAGGAGATCAAACGGCAGGAAAAACCCCGCGCGCATGCCCCCCCTTCCCTCTTCGACGACCTCACCAGTTGCCTGCCCGCCCTGCTGTGGGCCGCCAAGGTGCAACGAAAAATGGCCCAGGTGGGCTTCGACTGGCAGAACGCCGACGGGGTCATGGAAAAAGTCCGGGAAGAGTTGGAGGAACTCCGGGAGGCCAGGGAGCCGACGGCACAGGAAGAAGAGTTGGGCGATCTGCTCTTCACCATGGTCAATCTCGCCCGCCACATGCGGATCAATCCGGAGATCGCCCTGCGTCGCGCCACCCACAAGTTCCAGGCCCGTTTCCGCTACATGGAGCAGCGGCTCCATGCCCAAAACCGCACCCCGGCCGAGGCCGGCCTGGAGGAACTGGAGGCCCTGTGGCTGGAAAGCAAACGGCATGCGTACGCTCACCGACCCCTATGAACTGAAAAGAAAAACGCCCGTGACCGACAGCACCCCGCCATCCCCCGCCCCAGAAACCTCCACGCCGCTGGAGGATTTCCGCAAGGCCATGGAGCTGCGCAGCGCCATGCACGTACGGGTGGCCCGGCGGGTCACCCTGATCCTGCGCATCGGCATGCTCAGTTTCGCCGTGGTGGGGGCGCTGCTGGTGGGGCTGCTCTACACCGTGACCAACCAACTGGTCGTCATGAACCAATCCCTGCACACCATGAACCGTTATTTCGTCACGATGGCCCAGGAAATGACCCAGATGCGCGGGTCGGTGGCCGACCTGGAGGAGGATGTCCACGAACTCCCCGTCATCCTGCGGGAAATGCAAACCCTGGCCGGCTCGATGGGCGTCATATCGAGCGAATCCACGCAAATCGCCGATCGGTTCCAGGCCGTCAATCGCAATCTGGACGGACTCTCGCTCCAGGTGATACGGATGACTGGGCAGTTCGGCCAGATCGACATGACGGTCAACGACCTCAACGCCAATGTCCACCGCATGTCCCGGCCCATGCGTTTTTTCCAGAATTTCGTGCCCCTGCCATGACCGACGAACCCGCCATCCCCGTGACCGACGATGCCTGCTGGCGCGAGTTTCGCCACGAGACGGAAGCGCTGAACGCCCTCGCCCTGCGCATCCGGGACCGCACCCTGCTGATCATCCGCTTGATCGCCTTGTTTCTGATCCTGCTGGCGTTCTTCATCGCCTTTCAGATTCGCAACCTGACCTTGGAGATGAACCACGTGACCGCCACCATGGGGCAGATGCACGTCCAGTTCGAGACCATGACCGGCAACCTCCAGGGGATGACCGATTCGGTGCGCAACATGCGGAAGGATACCAGGGAACTCCCCCATGTCACCCGGACGCTGACCGATGCCAACCGGGACGTGCGCCAGGTGGCCGGCTCACTGGCCAACCTGCGGGAGGAGGTGCGGCGTCTCGACGGCAATATGACGACCATTCATCGCGGGGTGAACGGCATGGCGAACGCCTTCGACCGGGTCAATGCCAGCATGCTGCACATCGACCGCAACGCCCACCACATCGCCCGGCCCACCAATCTGCTCCCCCGCATCCCAGGAATCACCCCCCCTTGAGACACACGCCATGACCCATCCGTTCCGGGATCCGTCCGTCATTGCCGCCGCCGGGGCGTTGATCGACCAGCGCCGCTTCGACGAGGCACTCGCCTATCTCTCCAGATTCGTGGGCAATCAAGAAGAATTGGCGCAGGGCTACCGTCTGCTGGCCGATTTGCACCGGGCCGCCCTGGTTCGGGAGCCGCGTCACGCCCCGCACTGGTTCGGCCTGGTCTCCTCGGTGGCCAACTGGAGCCGACGGCAACCCGCACCCCCGGCAGAAATGGCGGAAACTCCCCCTGCCGGGGATTCCTTTTCGGTGATCATTTGCAGTATCGATGGTGAAAAAGAACGACGCGCGGTGGCCCATTACCAGCGTCTGCTGGAGGGGTGCGCCTTCGAGATCGTCGTCATCCGCGACGCCCGTTCCCTGTGCGAGGGGTACAACCGGGGGGTCCGGCACGCCCGTGGCGAGATCCTGATCTTCTCCCACGATGACATCGAGATTCTCTCACCGGCCTTTGTTCCGCGTCTTTCTCGCCATTTGCAACATCACGACCTGGTGGGGGTGGCCGGGACCTCGCGCCTGATCCAACCCAGGTGGGTGAGTGCGGGCTGGCCGTACCTGCACGGCATGGTGGCGCACGAAGCGGAGGGAGTTTTGAAAATTTCGGTCTTCGGGGCACCCGCCCTGACGGATCCCGGCGCGCAGGCCCTGGACGGCTGCTGGTTCGCCTGCCGCCGTTCCCTCCTGGAGCGGATCCGCTTCGACGAGGAGGGCTTCGACGGCTTTCATTTCTACGATCTCGACTTTTCCTTCGCCGCGCATCTGGCGGGACGGCGGGTGGCGGTGTGCAACGACATCCTGGCGCTGCACGGCTCGCCGGGCCACATGGACGAGGCCTGGTGGCAGTACCGCGCCAAATTCGCCGCCAAATACGCGCACCACTTCGCCACGCCGCCAGAGGAGGCGCTCCAGCCCCATTTCATCCTGAGTTTTTCCGATCGGGAATCGCTCGTCACCTTCTCCGAGCGCATGGCGTTTTATTATTGAAGGATGGCGATCAATGTCCGGGGAACAGCTTCATCATGGTCAGGAGAAACGCTGCCTGACCGGCGGCCACGCCGAACATCCACTTGATGAGTTCGGCCTTGGTCTCGGACAGTTTGACATCCATTTTGGCATCCAACTCCTTGAGATCCCGCTTGGTGGCCATCTCCAAGGCATTGATATCCCGCTTGGTGGCCATCTCCAGTTCCTTGAGATCCCGCCGGGTGGCCAAGTCGTCCAGATTGCTCCTGAAGATGCTGGAAAGGGTCTTGGCCTGCACAGCAGCCTGTTCCTCGGTGAACCCGACATCCTTCAATTCCTTGATGTAGGCGTATGTATCGAAGGTGATCGCGGTCATGGCGGCTCTTCTCCAGTCGCAGTTGACGATGACAGGATCATAACACGCCACGGGGCCACGATCAATCTTCTTCTCTTGAAACTCACTGGCGATCAGAGGGCTTTTCGACTCCCGCTTGGTTGGCAACGCTATTTTGTCGAACTTTTCGCACGTAGATGGAGAATTGGAGAAAAGTTATTACATAATAACATATTGAAAGACTACGCACGTCGTCACATCCTGTCCGCGAAGACCTCTTCCAGTGACTGGGCATCCAAGACTCGAAGGCTCCATTCTTCCAAGGATTGGGATGTCGCCTTGGTGATCTTTTCGCTGGCCCAGGCAGGGATGGAACCAAAACGGCGTTGAAGAAGGCGCGTCAGGATTTTTGCTTCGCCTTCCTGTCGTCCATCCTGCAGCCAAGTATGTTTGTGCTGCTCAACAATTTCACGCGCAAAAATTGACATCATTTTAATGGCCTCCTGTGGACGAACCCGGACGACGATACCTTGCACGACATCCTGGTCCATGTGTTGAAAGGTTGTAAAAAGATAGATCATGATCGGAAGAAGAAGTTCCGGCGCTTCCATCAAGGCAGAAATGATGGTTTCCATCGCGGCCATCTGTTCTCTGGGGTCGCGGGTTCCGTACTTCAATGCCGTCAGGCCCGCTTTCAAACATGCATTCCGAGCCAGCTGCTCGTCAGGAATTGGGCCGATGTCTGAAACGATGAACGGGAAATTGACGAGCCAGGGACGTAGGGCATCATCCGCATCGAGCAACTCAGAAAAATTTTTAGGGATTGTCCACGTTTGTGTTCCATGATATAAGACAAAAGGAACGATGGCCGGTAGCAGGGTCCATTTTGGGTTTTCTTGTTCATATTGCTCCATGAAACGGCTGCATCCCAGAAAAAGCTGCCAACCGACCTTGCGATCCGGATAGCTTTTATGCTCCATCAAGGTGTAAAAGAAAAGATCTTTGCCGCTCAAGGTTTTTGAGCGGAACAGTTTGTCGGAGTAGTAGGGCTGCAACTCCTGGCTGACAAACGTGTCAGGTACCGGTTCGGGATTGCCCGGTGCAAGCAGGGCGACGATTTCTTTGGGCAGGTATTCACGCAGCAGGGCACCGGCAGTCTCCAGATTGGACATCAATGCCTTGAACAGTCGGTCGTGTGGCTGGTTCAATTCGCTCATCGGTTCCGCGCACGGTGTCTGAAAACAGCCAGTTCTTGCGCCCCACCACAAAGGGACGGATGGCGTTTTCCGCGCCATTGTTGTCGGTCTTCAACCGGCCATCCTCGATAACGGACCAAGCGACCCCATTGGCCATGCATGTAGGCCAGGGCCTTGCCGGTCAGCAACGAGGGCACAACTCCCAAAGGGAGTTGCGAATGCCAGACGAAATGCATTTGGCGTTCGAAGAATGTCCGTTCGGCCACGATCATAACACCCCATGGGGGCGTGATCAACTTTCTTCTCTTGAAACTCACCTGGCGATCAGATGGAGGTACAAGGTGCTCGGAAACATGAGCGTGAACTCGTGGCGGCCAATTTTGATCCGGTCGCCGTCGAAGATCTCACGCTCCCGGTCGCCGAGGGTCTGGCCGTTGACGAACACGCCATTGGTGGAGTTCAAATCCCTGAGGAAATATTGCCCGGTCTCGCCGAAACGAATCCTGGCATGCCGGTTGGAAATGGCTTCGTCCGGCATGCGGATGTCGTTGTCCTCGCCCCGGCCAATGGCGAGGATCTCGCTGCCGTCCTCCTCGATCCGCTCCGGGGGCAACAACGGATAGATGGCCCGCCCCAACACCCGCACCGGCATGGCGTTGTTCCCGGCGGTGATGTCGGGCAGAAACCCCAGGGTGGCATCCGGCCCCATGCCGGCCAAACGCACCCCGTAGCCCCGGAATACCCCGGATCCGACCAGACTGGGATGACGCATGATCTGCGCGAAAAAATCCCGGTCGTGCCGATGGGCGCACTCCTTCAGAATTTTATAATCGGCCTGCCCCATGGCGTTGATCAATTGCCGGATGCTCATTTCCGGCTGGATGCCCCGCAGGCGCAAATACAGAGAACTGGGCGCGAGCAGCAAGAAACGGAACCGGCCGAGAATCACCGCATCCCCGTCGTACAACGGGGTCTCGTCGGCAATGGGGAGCTGGTTGACATACACCGGATTGGATCCCCCCAGGGCGCGCATGCGGAACCGGGTGCCACGGGTCACATGAATCACGGCTTGTATACGAGAAATAGCATAATCAGAAATAATAAAATCGTTTTCATGGGTGCGCCCCATAGTGAAGGATTGGACGGCATTGACATCCCTTTCCGTCTTACAAAAAAGATAAATCACCTCCGCGAGCGAACCGGTGCCCGGCGGGTCGGCGAGGTCGTCGCTGGCGGGCCGGAAGGCAACCGTCTCCACGGTCTCGCCCCGGGACGGGGTGATCTGGCCACGCATCACCTCGTCCCCGGCCAGGACCCAGTGGCCGAGCAGACGAACGAAGGCCTGTTCCGGGCACTCCCGGCTCAAACGCTCCAGGGCCGGATAATCGAGCCTGCCGCCCGCGACCAGCAGCTCCTTGACGCTATCGATGTTACGCTTCCGAGTCATGCGCACCGTCCGGAAAGGGGATCGTGATCGTTTTCGACAAAACAGTGTACGATAAAAACAGCCCAAATGCACCGATCCGTTCTGGCGAAAAAATCGCGCGGACTTGCCAAAACGGCTACGGCTGGATTATCGTGCCATAATCGTCCAAGAGGGCGATCCAAGACAGGCTGTCGTAAATCTTTTTCAAGGAGAACGTATTCCATGCTCGAAGCCTATCGTCAACATGTCGCCGAACGCGCCAAACAAGGGGTCCCCCCCCTGCCGCTGAATGCCCAGCAGACCGATGAAGTGACCAAACTGCTGCAAAATCCCCCGGCGGGCGAAGCGGAGTTCCTCAAGAATCTGCTGGCCAACCAGGTCCCCCCCGGTGTGGACGACGCCGCCAAGGTGAAGGCGGAGTTCCTCGACCAGGTAGCCCAGGGCAAGATCACCTGCCCGGTCATCTCCGCAAAAGAGGCGGTGCAACTGCTGGGCACCATGATCGGCGGCTTCAACGTCATGCCCCTGATCCATCTCCTCGACAACGCCTCCCTGGCGGACGAGGCGGTGACAGCCCTCTCCAACACCCTGATGATCTATGACGCCTTCGACACCCTGGCCAACAAGGCCAAGAGCAATCCCAAGGCCCAACAAGTATTGAAGAACTGGGCGGACGCCACCTGGTTCACCTCGCGCCAGCCCATGCCGGAAGAGATCACCGTGACCCTGTTCCAGGTGGCCGGCGAGACCAATACCGACGACCTCTCCCCGGCCTCCGAGGCGTGGAGCCGGCCCGACGTGCCGGTGCATGCCCTGTCGATGCTGGTGACCCGTCAGCCCGGCTCGCTGGAGCAGATCGCCTCCCTGAAGCAAAAGGGTCACCCCCTCGCCTATCTGGGCGACGTGGTGGGGACCGGGTCGTCGCGCAAATCGGCGGCCAACTCCCTGATCTGGCACATCGGCCAGGACATCCCCCACGTCCCGGCCAAGCGTACCGGCGGCGTGGTGATCGGCGGGACCATGGCCCCGATCTTCTTCAACACCGCAGAAGACTCCGGCATGCTCCCGATCCAGTGTGACGTCAGCGCCCTGAAGAACGGCGACGTGGTCACCATCAACACGAAAAACGGCACCATCTCCCGCGACGGACAGGTGGTCACGAAATTCGCCATCAAGCCGATCACCCTGCCGGACGAAGTGCGGGCGGGCGGGCGGGTGAACCTGATCGTGGGACGCAAGCTGACCGCCAAGGCGCGCGAGGTGCTGGGCCTGCCCCCCTCCACGCTGTTCGTCGCCCCACAGAATCCCCCGGATACCGGCAAGGGGTACAGCCTGGCCCAAAAGATGGTGGGCAAGGCGGTGGGCAAGACCGGGGTGCGTCCCGGCGAGTATTGCGAACCCACCATGACCACCGTGGGTTCCCAGGATACCACCGGCCCCATGACCCGCGACGAAATCAAGGAACTGGCCTGCCTGGGCTTCTCCGCCGATTTCGTGATCCAGTCGTTCTGCCACACGGCGGCCTATCCCAAGGCGGTGGACGTGCAGACCCACAAGACCCTGCCGCGCTTCTTCTCGGATCGGGGCGGCGTGGCGCTGCGTCCCGGCGACGGCATCATCCACTCCTGGCTCAACCGGGTCTGCCTGCCGGACACGGTGGGGACCGGCGGTGACTCCCACACCCGTTTCCCCATCGGCATCTCCTTCCCGGCGGGTTCCGGCCTGGTGGCCTTCGCCGCCGCCACCGGCGCCATGCCGCTGGAAATGCCGGAGTCGGTGCTGGTCCGTTTCACCGGGTCGTTGCAGCCGGGCGTCACCTTGCGCGACCTGGTCAACGCCATCCCCTACGTCGCCATCCAGCGCGGTCTGCTGACCGTGGAAAAGGCCGGCAAGAAGAACATCTTCAGTGGCCGGATTCTGGAAATCGAAGGACTGCCCGACCTCAAGGTGGAGCAGGCCTTCGAACTGACCGACGCCTCGGCGGAGCGTTCCGCAGCGGCCTGCACCGTGCGCATGAACAAGGAGCCGATCATCGAGTTCCTGCAATCCAACGTCACCCTGCTCAAGAACATGGTCAATCAGGGCTATCAATCCAAGAACGCCCTCAACAGGCGGATCGCGGCCATGGAGGCATGGCTGGCCAATCCGGTCCTGCTGGAACCGGACGCGGATGCCGAATACGCCGCCGTGATCGAGATCGATCTCAACGCGATCAAGGAACCCATCCTGGCCTGCCCCAACGACCCGGACGATGTCAAGCTGCTCTCCACCGTGGCGGGCACCACTGTGGACGAGGTGTTCATCGGCTCGTGCATGACCAACATCGGTCACTTCCGCGCCACGGCGAAAATCCTCGAAGGCCAGCCGCCGGTGCCGGGCCGCTTGTGGATGTCGCCGCCCACCCGCATGGACGAGCGGCAACTCATTTCCGAGGGGCTGTACAGCGTCTACGGCAAATCGGGCGCCCGCATGGAGATTCCCGGCTGTTCCCTGTGCATGGGCAACCAGGCGCGGGTGCGCAGCAACACCACCGTGGTCTCCACCTCCACGCGCAACTTCAACAATCGCATGGGCGACGGCGCCAAGGTGTTCCTCTCCTCCGCCGAAGTGGCGGCCATCACCGCGCAACTGGGAAAACTCCCCTCGGTGGACGAGTACATGTCCATCATGTCCGAGCGGGTGACCCCCAAGTCCTCAAATGTGTACAAGTACCTGAATTTCCACGAAATTCCAAACTACGAACAGACCGGAGGGGCCTGACCTCCCCGGTGTGACACCCAAGAGCGCCCAGGTATCCCCTGGGCGCTTTTTTGTCGGTTCACCCAGCAAACCGAGAGGAGGAGCACATGAGACGACGACTGATCAGCTTTGACTGGGCCATGAAACGGCTATTGCGCAGCAAGGCCAACTTCGAAGTGCTGGAAGGTTTGTTGAGCGAATTGCTCATGACAAATGTTAAAATAATCGAAATCCTGGAGAGCGAGAGCAATAAAGAAAATCGTTTCGACAAATCCAACCGGGTTGACATGAAAGTCAAAAACAGCCAGGACGAACTGATCTTGATCGAGTTGCAATACGAACGAGAATATGATTACCTGCAACGCCTGGTCTATGCGATCTCCAAAACAGTCACAGAACATCTGGACGAAGGCAATGCCTATTCCCAGGTTCCCAAGGTGATTTCCATCAGTATCCTCTATTTTGATCTCGGCTGCGGGGACGACTATATTTACCATGGCACGACCTCATTCAGAGGATTGCACACCAACGACGAATTGCAGTTGAACGAAGGTCAGAAAGGGTTGTTCCACCGCCAATCCGTGCGGGAGATCTTTCCGGAATTCTATCTGCTCCGGGTCAACCGCTTCGATGAGGTCGCCCGCAACTCCCTGGACGAATGGATCTATTTTTTGAAGACCGGCACCATTCGCGAGGAGTTCTCCGCGCGCGGTCTGCGGAAGGCCCAGCAGGTATTGGATATCCTGCAACTCCCGGAAGAGGAACGCCGTGCCTACGAACGCTACCAGGACGAACTGCATTACCAGGCCAGCATGGTGGAATCCACCTGGACAGCGGGCATGATGGAAGGAGAAAAGCGAGGGGAGTTGAGAGGGGAGCGGAAAGGCCGCGCGGATACACTGCTCCAACTGCTGCAAACGCGTTTTGGCCCCGTCCCGGAATCCGTCCGGCAAAGGGTGGCCTCTGCCGAGATGGACGAGTTGACGGTCTGGCTTGGCGACATCTTCAAGGCCGACTCGTTGCAGGCGCTTTTTCCATAGTCAGATTCCCAGGTCCAGGCGATGCCCGGACCTGGGAGAATCACGGCATCACCGATCACTTCGTCAGGACTTCCGCCACCTTGCGGATGCGAACCATGGCCTGTTCCAGATCGGTCATCGACGTGGCGAAGGAGATGCGGAAATAGGGGTCCAGACCGAACGCCGAACCCGGCACCACGGCCACGCCGACCGCCTCCAGCAGATAGGCGGACAGTTCCAGGCTGTCCCTGATCGGTTTTCCCTCCGGGGTGGTGGTATTCATCAGACCGGCCACGTTCGGGAACAGGTAAAATGCCCCTTCCGGAGTGCGGCAGGTGACACCCGGCATGGCGTTGAAGGCATCCACGCAGAAGTCCCGGCGTTCGCGAAAGGCCTTCACCATGGGCTTGATGCACTTTTGCGGCCCGGCCAGGGCTACGGCGGCGGCGCGTTGCGCGATGGAGACGGCGTTGGAGGTGCTCTGGGACTGCATCTTGACCATGGCCTTGATGACCTCCTTGGGGCCAACGGCGTAACCGATGCGCCACCCCGTCATGGAGTAGGCCTTCGACACCCCGCTCACGATCACGGTCCGGTCTTGCAGCGCCGGGGCGACGGCGGTGATGGTGACGAACTCGAACGGTTTGTACACTATTTTTTCATAGATATCATCGCTGATCACCCAGACATGGGGATGGCGTTCCAGCACTCCGGCCAGTTTTGTCAACTCCTCGGCGGTGTAGGCCGATCCAGTGGGATTGGATGGCGAGTTGATCACCAGGAAACGGGTCTTCGGCGTGATGGCGGCTTCCAGTTCCTCCGGGGTAATTTTAAAACCGTTCGCCTCGGCGGTGGCCACGATGACCGGCTTGCCATCGGCCAGCAACACCATGTCCGGATAGGAGACCCAGTATGGCGCGGGGATGATCACCTCGTCACCGGGGTTCAGGGTGGCCTGGGCGAGATTGTAGAATGCCTGCTTGCCGCCCACGGTCACCACCACCTGGTCCGGGGTGAAGGTGAGGCCGTGATCCTTGGCGTAGCGGCGGATGATGGCCTGCCGGAGTTCCCCGATCCCCTCCACTGCGGTATACTTGGTGAACCCCTCGCGCAAGGCCAGGATGGCGGCCTTTTTGATGTGGGCGGGGGTGTCGAAATCGGGTTCCCCGGACCCCAGGCCGATGACATCCTTGCCTTCGGCCTGCAGCGCCTTGGCCTTGGCCGCGATCATGAGGGTGGGTGAGGGCTTTACGTTCTGGATGCGTTGGGATAAAAGAGACATGGGGCGAGTTCCGCACGGCTGTAGGAATAAGGAAACGCAACGAATCAATCTAACATGGAGCCGGCGCGCCACGCAAGAGTGCCCGGAGCCATTCCGATCAGGAGAACCACGGCAATGACCCTTTGTCTCCACAACTCCCTGGGCCGCCGGAAGGAGATTTTCCAGCCGCTGACGCCGGGCCGGGTGGGCCTCTATGTCTGCGGCATCACGGCGTATGACTATTGCCACATCGGCCATGCGCGGGTGATGGTCTCCTTCGACGTGATCGTGCGCCATCTGCGCGCCCTGGGCTACCAGGTGACCTACGTGCGCAATTTCACGGACATCGACGACAAGATCATCCAGCGGGCCGCGCGGGAGGGCGTGGCGTGGAAGCCTCTGACCGAACGTTTCATCGCCGCCTTTCACGAGGACATGGAAAAACTGGGAGTCGCCCCCGCCGACGTGGAACCCAGGGCCACGGATCATGTGCAGGAGATGCAGGCCATGATCCAAACCCTGCTCGACAATCGCATGGCATACGAGAGCGGTGGCGATGTGTATTATGCCGTGGACCGTTTTGCCACTTACGGCGCGCTTTCGGGAAAACATATCGAGGAACTGGATGCCGGGGCGCGGGTGGAGGTGGACGCGCGCAAGGCCAATCCCCTGGATTTCGTGCTCTGGAAAGCGACCAAGCCCGGAGAACCCTTCTGGGAATCCCCCTGGGGGCCGGGCCGACCGGGCTGGCACATCGAATGTTCCGCCATGAGTGTCAAATATCTGGGAAAATCGTTCGACATCCACGGCGGGGGCCGGGATCTGATCTTTCCCCACCACGAAAACGAGATCGCCCAGACCGAAGGAGCGACCGGCAGGCCATGGGTGGCTCATTGGCTGCACAACGGTTTTGTCAATGCGATCACCGCCGAGGGGGAACGGGAGAAGATGTCCAAGAGCCTGGACAACTTCCGCACCATCCGCGACCTGTTGACCGCCTACCGGGGCGAGACCATCCGGATGTTTCTGCTGGGCAGTCACTATCGGGCGCCGCTGGATTTTTCCTTCGAGTTGCTGGACGCGGCGCGCAGCGGGCTGGACCGGCTGTACGGCGCGTTGCGCGGGGCAAAACAGGTGCTGGGCGCGTTGCCGCGATCCGGGGCCATCGACTGGTCACAGGCGCGTGGCGAGAGTTGGGCGGAACCCTTTTTCACCGCCATGGACGACGATTTCAATACCCCGCGTGCCCTGGCTGTCCTTTACGAGCAAGCCAAGGAGGTCAACCGACTGCTGCACCCCGATTGCCTGGAGAATCTGCGCCAGGCAACGACCCGGCTGCGCGAACTGGGGGCACTGCTCGGTTTGTGCGGGGAGAATCCGGAGACCCATTTCCGCTTCGCCGCCGAAACGGACAACGGCTGGTCCGACACGACCATCGAGGAGCGGATCGCCCAACGCGCCCAGGCGCGCGCCAGCCGTGATTTTGCCGCAGCCGACCGCATTCGCAAGGAGTTGGCCGCCGCCGGGATCACCCTGGAGGACAGCAAGTCCGGCACCACATGGAGGCGGGAAGGATGACCGGCGAGGAGGAAGAAATCGTCTTCGGGTTCAATCCCGCCCTGGCCATTCTGGCGGACGGGACGCGGCCCGTGGAGAGCGTGCATCTTTTGATCGGCGGTCGGGGGGGCCGTTTCGTGGAGGCGGAAACCCTGGCCAGGTCGCGGGGATTGCGACCCCGCCTGCTGGAGCGGGCCGCCCTGGACCGCCTGACCGGAGGGGGGACGCATCAGGGCATCGCGGTGCGGGTCGGCGCAAGGGTGCAACCCACCTGGGACACCCTGCTGGAGCGACTGGAGGAGCGGATCGATCCGCTGCTGCTGGTGCTGGATGGCATCGAGGATCCGCGCAATCTGGGAGCGATCCTGCGTTGCGCGGAGGCCTTCGGGGTGGAGGCGGTGATCCTGCCACGGGATCGCAGCGCGCCGTTGTCCTCGGTGGCGGTCAAGGCGTCGGCCGGGGCCGCCGGGCGGGTGGACGCGGTGCGGGTGGTCAATCTGGCGCGCGCCTTGACGGAGCTGCGGGATCGCGGTGTCCGGGTGGTTGGGTTGGCCGGGGATGCACCGCGCCATCTGGATGCGGGTTCCCTCGCGGGTCCTCTGGCGCTGGTGTTGGGCGGCGAGGGCAAGGGGCTGCGGCGTCTGACGAAGGAGCGCTGTGACGAACTCCTCGCCATTCCGATGCGAGGCGGCGTGGGGTCGCTGAATGTGGCGGTGGCGGTGGGGATTGCCCTTTACGAGACGCGGCGGGGCCGCGACGGTCAATCCTGATCCAGCACGAACTGGTCCTTGCCCACGTCGCAATCCGGGCACTCCCAATCGTCGGAGAGGTCCTGAAAGCTGGTGCCTGCGGGGATGCGCTGCTTCGACAGGCCGATCTTTTCGTCGTAGAGGAAGCTGCACACCTTGCAGCGCCATTTGCGCATGCCCGGTTGTTTTTTCATGGCCTTGCGCACCTGATCCACGATCTGGTTGCGCAGCGAGGCGTAATGTTGGGGCGCGGCCCGTTCGACCTCCTTCAAACAGGCCTTGTAATCCGCAGTCACCTGATTGGCGGCCTGAATGATGGCTTCCGCCTCGGCGCTTTTGGTCTTGCCGGCCAGCAGGGAAGCGGCCTGGGGAGTGGCCAGGCTGGATTTCAGTCCCAGTTCGACGGCACGGGCGATGAGGGTGTCAAGGGGGGTCGTCATGGATGAGAGCCGCTCGTAATTGACGTTGAACCTGCAAAATCTTTATTTCCGTTTCAGTTTAGCAAAACGGGAACATAACGTCAACGTTTGCTTGCGCCCATGCGTGGCAATCGCATGCGCGCATAACGCCGGACAAAAATCGAGAAAAAGGAGGGGGCGGAACGAACGACGGGAGAGAGACAGGCACCATGGGGCAGACCGGCAGCGACCTTGCCCCATGGTCCAAACGACTGGAACGCAGGGACTCGACGTCCCGTGAGGTCATTGCGGAGTGCCGCTATCCCACGAACCGGTTCCACCAGCAGCGGCCTTCTTGGACTTCTTCTTCTTCTTTTTCTTGGCCTTCTTCTTGTCGAAGGTGTTCTGGTCCGACACGAAGGAATGACCCTGATCGGCGGCGGAAGCCATCACCATGGCGCCCTGCGAGGTCGTACCGGCGCCCGTCCGCTCCATGGCGGAAACGGAACCGGCCCCGAAGGCCACTCCCAACATCAACGCAACAGCCAAAAGACTCTTTCTCATGTGAACAGCTCTCCTTGTGCTAGTCAATCTGACGTTAACATATACGACCAATTTGCACGATACCATAGCGTCGCGCATTTGAATAGAGATTCCATGCGTCCGGCAAAAAAAATGCCCCCTTTCCGCCGGCGCGGGCATGCAGGCCGCCCCGCAATCGAGGCAAGACGGGATCACATTGACCATTCGTGGCATCGATGGTAGATTTCGACGCGGATTTCCATCCGCCCTGCCGCAATGCGGGCAATGCCACGAACCCCGGTATCCGTTATTACTCACCCGCTCACAAGGGAGCCGCCAGAGTGTCTCGTGCTTCTTCCTTCAAAGTCCCGTTTTTCCTGCATGACCTCGGCCAGGAGGAGATCGACTCCGTATCCGCCGCGCTTCGTCACCCGGTGTTGACGACCGGCGAAACGGTTGCCCGTTTCGAGGCCAGCCTGGCGGAATATCTGGGGTGTCGTCACGTCCTGGCCACCACGAGTTGCACCGGGGCGTTGCATCTCTCCCTGCTGGCCCTGGGCATCGGATCGGGAGACGAGGTGATCACCACCCCCATGACCTTCATCGCCACCTCCACGGCCATCATCGAAGCCGGGGCACGACCGGTCTTCGTTGACGTGGAACCCGCAACCGGCAACCTGGATCCGGCACGCGTGGCGGGCGCCATCACCCCGCGCACCAGGGCCATCCTCCCCGTACATCTTTACGGACGCATGTGCGACATGCCCGCCCTGGCCGACGTGGCCCGGCAACATGGCCTGGCGATCATCGAAGACGCGGCCCACTGCCTGGAAGGAAGGTTGGGAGATATCCGGCCCGCCGGATTGGGGAATACGGCCTGCTTCAGTTTCTATGCCACCAAGAACATCACCTGCGGCGAGGGCGGGGCATTGGCATTCAACGACTCCGACCTGCTGGCCCCCCTGAAACTCCTGCGTCTGCACGGCATGACCCGCACCGGCGCCGAGCGGGCGCAACTGGGGTATCAGCACTGGGACATGGCCTCGATGGGCTGGAAGTACAATATGAGCAATATCGAAGCCGCCATCCTGCTTCCGCAAATGAACCGCCTGGAACACAACCTGGCGCGCCGCCTGGAGTTGGTGGCCCGCTATCGCGCGGGGTTGAGCGACCTGACCGGGGTGCGGATGATGGTCCATCCCGCCGAAGGGACGCGCCATGCCTGCCATCTCTTTCCCATCCTGATCGACGGCATGCCAAGGGATGATTTCATCGCCGCACTCCATGACGAGGGGATCAGCGTGATGGTCAACTATCGTCCGGTCCATCTGACCCACTACTTTGCCAACACCTATTCCTATCAACGCGGGGATTTTCCCATTGCCGAGGCGATCGGCGACCGGGTCGTCTCCCTGCCCCTCTATCCGAGAATGGCTGACGCGGATGTCGATCTGGTGCTGGCGGCGATCAGGAAATGCCTGGGGGAGTGAGATCGTCGGGCAGGCCGATGCGGCGGGCAACGACATACAGAGGCCGGAACTTGACCGCATTGAAGATCTTGCCCAAATAAATGCCGATAATGCCCAGAACGATCAGGATCAGGCCACTGGTGAAAAAAATGGCGGTGATCAGGCTGGCCCAACCCGGCACGTCGGCGGTGCCATGGAGCAGGGCAACCAGAAAAAAATAGATCCCTGCGCAAAGTGCCGCGACGGCCATGACAAATCCGATCCCGACAGAAAAATACAACGGACGTTCGGAATGGGCCAGAATGATATGCGCGGCCAGACGGAACCGCTTGAACCATCCGGCATACCCGGAGCGACCGGCCAGGCGCGTGCCGTGATCGGCGGTGATGGTGGCCTGCCGGAAACCGAGCCAGTGGACGATGCCGCCATAAAAGCGCAACGGTTCGCGCAACCGGCGGTATTGGCGGACCACCTGACGGGAAACGATGGAAAAATTGGCCACGTCCGGGTCGCTTTCGGTCCCGGAAAGCAATTGAAACGTCTTGTGAAACAGCCTGGCCACGGCAAGGTAGAACGGGGATTCCGGACGATTCCGGCGCGCCACGAAAACCGCGTCGTACCCCTCCAGCGCCTTGGCGTACAGCGCGGGGATCACCTCCGGGCGGTCCTGGAGATCGCCATCCATCACCACGGCCCAATCCCCGGAGCAGACATCCAGTCCGGCGGAGATGGCCAGATGCTGCCCGAAGTTGCGGCTGAAGGCCACCCCTTTGACGCGCGCATCCTCGGTGGCGAGGGTCCCGATCATTTCCCAGGAGCCGTCCTGCCCGCCGTCCAGCACGAAAATGATCTCGTAGTCGGGGGTGATGGGGGTCAACGCGGCGTGCAGGCGATTGCGCAATTCCCGCAAGATCGCCACTTCCTCGAAGATGGGAATGACCACGCTGATCATCGGATCCCCCCCCGCTGCAACGGTCAATGGAGTTCCACCTGGCCACTGGCCGTGACGATGGGGACGGTACGCATCCATTCCTGTTTTTTCCACCACTCCTGATTGGCGCGGTACCAGGCGATCGTTTGCCGCAACCCTTCCTTCCAGGAGGTGGCGGGCTGCCAGCCCAGTTGCCGACGGATCTTGTCCGAGTTGCCGGTATGGCGCGCCACCTGGCCGGGACGATTGCCGCGGTACTCGATCTGGTCGGCGGGGAGTCCCATGAGTTCGATCAGGTCGTGGGCGATATCGAGGATGGAGTGGTGCTCGTCGGTGCAAATATTGAAGACTTCGCCCAACACCTGCTCTCCGGGGGCGTTCAGGATGAGGTCCAATGCCCGGCAGTGATCTTCCACGAAGACGAAGTCACGCGCGGCCAGGCCGTCGCCATGCACGGTCATGGGGGTGCCCTCGATGCCACTGACGATGAAGCGGGGCACCACCTTTTCCAGGTGTTGCCGGGGGCCGTAATTGTTGAAGGGCCGGACGATGACAATGGGCAACTGATAGGTCTTCCAGTAGGAGTAGAACAGGCGATCCGCCCCGCACTTGGCGCTGGCATAGGGACTCATGGGATTGAGGGGATGGGATTCGTCCATGCGTTCGGCTTCGGCGGTGCCATAGACTTCCGAGGTGGAGATGTGGATCAACCGTTCGATCCGTTTGCCGGCCTTGAGCACGGCATTGGCCACCACGTAGGATCCCATCACGTCGGTCTGGAAGAACTGCTGGTTGTCGAAAATGGAACGGGTCACATGGGATTCCGCCGCGAAGTGGACCACGATATCGGCCTCGGAGACCAGTGAGTTCATCAATTCCGCGTTGCAGATGTTGCCGTACCAGAACCGATGCGGCGCCGGGTGATCCGGCGCGAACTCCGGGGGGAGGTTTTCCGTGGAGCCTGCATAGGTCAACTGATCCACCACGACCAGACGATAATCGGGATGGTGACGAATCATGTAGTTGACGAAATTGGAACCGATGAAGCCGGCTCCACCCGTGATCAGTACCGTTTTCCGCATGGGAAAGCATCCTTGGCAAGGGGTTGGAACAGATGACCGCAACCGGCATGATATCATCCGGATCGCAAAATGGACAGACTTCCCGGTCCCACGTTCAGCAACAGATCCAGGGTCGAAAGGTACGGAACGAACGGGCCATGCAGTTGCGGATAGACCGGGTGACGATACTCCTGCCATTCCACCGCGATCCCATGGCGTTCGAAGCGTGCCAGGTCCAGGTACTCCTTGGCGGCATTGCCCGACAGATAGCGATCCGCGCCGAAATGAAGGCACAGTTGCAAAAGCCGCTCGCTCCTTTCGCCGGCGATGTGCAGCTCGGACGACCGGATGGACGGAGGCCGCAGACCCAGCCAGTGACACATCCGTTGCATGACCGCCAGATCCAGATCGACCAACAGGGGCCAGGATCCGGTCAGGAGCGTCTCCAGTTCGGGCAGCAACTCCTTGGCGAACGGGGCCTTGGCGTAGTACTGGGCGAGGGTTGCGAGATGTTTTTTGCCCCACGGCACGTTGTTGTCGATTTCGACGTGCCGGATGGCAGTGCCGGTCAACCCTTTTTGCCGTACCGGAACCGTGAGCCAGTGGGCGCCCTGATCGGTTTTGACGCGATTGCGATTTCGCCAACCATTCTTATCGAATTGAACGTCATCGTAAATTATAAAGATATCGCTTCGCGCCAGTTGATCAAAAAAACCCAACCAGGGAAGATAGCCGGGTTGCAGCACGGCAAGAGTAGTCATGGCATCCGATCGCATCGAGAATGATTCCGTCGTTTGCGCGACAGTATGCCATATTTACCGGGAGCACAGAAGCCCTTTTTGGCAATCACTTGCAATTCCCGACCGGATCATGGATCCTGGTCTGGATCGTCCATCATCCTTCGACCACGCCCCGGCATACGAGACCTGACCATGCCGCATCCTTCGGCCCATTCGCCCTCGTTGACCGAAGCCGTTTTGACCCTGCTGCTGATCGGTCTGGCCGCGTGGACCCTGACCGTCCATGGCCTGGTCCTCGCGGATGGCAATTTTCATGATTTGCAGCACCTGGCGTGGCTGGCGATCCTCCCGGTTTACCCCCTGTACCGGCTGATTCATGCCGTCCCGGTCACGACGCCTCCCCCCCAGGAACCGCGCCCTGCGCCTTGCGACTGGTCCGGTTTTGCCATGGCGGTGGTCCTGGTGGCCATTTTCGAATGGTCCACGCCCTATTTCCCCAACAGCCGGCTGCACGTTTTCTGGCTTTTGTCCTCCTGCTTCCTGGGATGGAACTGGCTGATGCAGCGCGACGACACGGAGATTGGACTCCGCCCACTCCCCATGACCCGCCAGGAGGGCATGATCCTCGGCCTGCTGATCATCGGCGTCCTGCTCGTCACCCTCTGCGCCCATCGCCCGGATCCGGACGATCAATATTACACCAACCTGGCCGTGACAGCCATGGACCACCCGGAACGCCCGCTGCTCTCCTGGAACGGCATCATCCAGGGGGCGGAACATGCGGCCTGGCTGCCCGTGGACCGACTGCCCAGCCACGAAATGCTGGTCGCCCTGGCGGCCCACTGGCTGGGGATGGAACCCATTGCCGTCTCCCATTTGCTGTTCGCGCCGTTCTTCGCCGTGATGACGGTTCTGGCCCAGGCCCTGCTGCTGCGCCACCTGGCCCCACAAGCCTGGCTGACGGCGTTGCTGGTGGAGATCTTCCTCCTGTTGAGCCTGGGAGGGGAAACCCGGGCCGGCTTCGCGGTTTTCTCCTTTGTCCAGATCCATTTCGGCAAGAGCGTGCTCTTTTCCGCCCTGCTCCCCCTGCTGCTGCTCTACGGCTTGCGTTTCGGCCAGACCGGCAGCCGACGGGACTGGCTGCTGTTGTTTTGCGGACAAATCGCGGCGGTGGGACTCTCCACATCGGGCCTGTTTCTCGCCCCGGTGGCCGCCGGCCTGGGGTTGACGGCCAACTGGCGCCCGGACTGGACCGCCACCCGGCGGCTCGCCGTGGGGATCGCCGCCAGCCTCTATCCCTTGGCCGTCGGCGCACTGCTCGCCCGCGCCATGTCCGCGAGCATGGCCACCATGGGATGGGAACCCCTGTCCGTGATGAACAATTTCTCCAAGGTCTTCGGAGAAGGGACCCATCAGTGGTTCTATCTGCTCACCCTGATCGGGGCCTGGAGCCTGATGCGGGATGCCGGTCAACGCCGCACCATGCTGGGTCTCTCCCTGGTCTTCACGGCCATCTTCCTCAACCCCTTCCTTTACCCCCTCTTCAGTCAGCACCTGACCGGGGCGATCACCACCTGGCGGCTGAATTTCACCATCCCCCTCCCCGCCATGGCCGCCCTGATGACGCTCGCCCTGGCCGGTGCCCGCGAACGGGACGGGACCATGCCCGCGCCATGGCCGCTGTTCATGCTCCTGGTGGTCCTGCTGCTCTTGTCGTTCGCCCCCCAATGGCGGGGCTTCTGGGGGATTCCCCTGTCCATCGCCGTGGCCGCCGGGGGGATCGTGCTGGCCTGGCGTCGATTGCCCGGCCCCTGGTTCGCCTTGCTCATCCTCGCCGTCCTGCTGGCCTCGCTGACCCACCTCAGCTTCCCCCCCTCCGGCAAACGCACCCCCCTCGCATCCCCGCGCACCCGCATGGCCTGGCCGGGGATCAAGGCAAGCCAACCGGAATTCTCCGTCGCGCAACGGGTCGTGGCATTGGCCCCAACCGGCAAATCCGCCCTGACGCCGATCCATATTTCCACATGGGTCGCCACATTGCGGCATCATCCGCGCCTGGTGACCATCACCAATGCCTATCTGGAACAGGTGGCCAACAGCCTGGAACCCAACGCCCTGCAACACCGGGCAACCCTCGACGATTATCTCTCCGGTACCCGGCGCGCCGAAGACGCCGCCACTCTCTTCCAGGAAGCGATCGATTTTTACGATGTCGGCATCGTGGCTGTCAGGCAGAACACTCCCTGGCTTCCGGAAATCGACGCCCTGCTGACTACGCACGGGTTCCGGCAATCCCAATCGGAAAAATATCTCTTCTGGGTCCGCCACGACAACAACCTCACTCCTCGGTGAGCAGACGCATCAACTCCTCGGCGGAAATGGGCGTGGCCGACTGGTTGCCCTCCAGCAGGCCATCGGCCAAATCCCGCTTGTGCCGGTGCAAATCGACGATCTTCTCCTCGATGGAGTCCCGAATCACCAACCGGTAAACCGTCACCGGACGCTGCTGACCAAAACGATGCGCCCGATCCGAGGCCTGATCCTCCACCGCCGGATTCCACCAGGGATCCATGTGGATCACATAATCGGCGGCGGTCAGATTCAACCCCAACCCGCCCGCCTTGAGACTGATGAGAAACAGATCCCCCTTCCCGGCCTGAAAGGCGTTCACCGCCTCGCGCCGCGCCGCCGGCGCGGTGGCCCCGTCCAGATATTGATAGGAGATCTTCTCCTGATCCAAAACCTCCCGAATGATCGCCAGATAGCTGGTGAACTGACTGAAGACCAATACCTTGTGCCCGTTGTCCAGCAACTCCTCCACCACCTCGCGGAACACCCCCAGCTTGGCCCCCTGCAACCCGGACTCCGGAACCACCAGGCCGGGATGACAACAGGCACGCCGCAATTTCATGATCTCGGCCAAAATCCGGAACCGCCGGTCCTCATCGGGCAACCTGGTGTTGCTCAATTGCTGGATGGCATTGCGGCGCAACGCCTCGTAAAAGGCCCGCTCCTCCAGATCCTGCTCCACGCGCAGGGTGATCTCCGTGCGCGGCGGCAACTCCTCGAGCACCTGACTCTTGAGACGCCGCAACACGAAAGGCCGGATCAGCGCCCGCAACCGCAAACGGGCCTCGTCGTTCCTGTCCCGCTCGATCGGGCCGGCGAAACGACGATTGAACCGCTCCAGGGAACCCAAAAGTCCCGGATTGATGAAGCGGAACAGGTTCCACAACTCCCCCAGATGATTCTCGATGGGCGTGCCGGTGGTCACGATCCGGAAACCGGCCTCCAGATCCATTACCGCCTTGGAACGCTTCGTCGCCCGGTTCTTGATGGCCTGCGCCTCGTCCAGGATCACGGTGTGCCAGCGCATGCCGGCAAAACGGTCAGACTCGCTTTGCAAAAGACCATAACTGCAAATCAACAGATCAAACGGCCCCAACCCGTCCAACAACTCCTGACGATCCGTCCCCCCGAAAAGACGCCCATTCAAGGTGGGCGCCCAACGCTGCGCCTCGTCCAGCCAGTTCATGCACACCGAAGTGGGCGCCACCACCAGGGCCGGCCCATCCGGGGCGCGAGAGACCAGCAGGGCCAGGCTCTGCAAGGTTTTTCCCAGGCCCATGTCGTCCGCCAGACAGGCCCCCGCCCCCCAACGGGCCAAACGCGCCAACCAGCGATACCCTTCCTGCTGATACCCCCGCAACTCCGCCGTGAAGGTCGAGGGGAGTTCCGGCTCCCACTCCAACGCCTGCCGCATCCCCTCCAACCGGACGCGCCACCCCTCGTCGGTCTCGCAGTCGGCCAGTTCTCCGGTCATGGCATCCACCACGCCCACCGCCATGGGGTGTACCTGCCGATGGCCGCCAGCCGACTGGGTACAGGCCTCCAGTTGCGCCAGACGCTTGCGCAACTCCTCGGTCAACGCCAGATAACGCCCCTCGCCCAACGGCACGAACCGCTGCGTCGCCCCGGACATCTGCTTGAGCAGATCCTGCAACCCCACGACCAACGCCTCGTCCACCCGCAACGCCCCATCCACGGCAAACCAGTCCCGCTCCGAGGTGATCCGCAGGCTCAGATTGCCCAACCCCAGGGGACGGCTCACCAGCAGCTTTTCCCCCTCCGGCCACTCCAGCTCGATCCCGTCCTCCAGGTCATGCAGATCCGACAACACCTCCAGGCACAGGGCCGGATCCTCCAGATGCCACTCCCACTGCTCCTGACGGTCGGCGGCCAGCAGGGGAGAAAGATCCACCACCCGGTCGGCCCTGGCCCGTTCGACCGCCAGGTCCCGCGTGGTCTGCACCCGTCGGCCCGCCACGTCGGCAACCAGAGATGCCGCGCCCTGACCGGGCAGCATCCACGGACCGTCCCCCCCGAAGGGCCGCACCTGAATCTTGATCCGCAACCCCTTGCCGCCCGGCAGGACATGAATGCGCGGCCGGTCATCGGCCTCCATGCGCGGGACATGCGCCCCCACCCCGCCGATCGCGGATTGCAGGGTGGCCAGCGTGGCAAGACCAGGCAAAATCCGCAACACCCGCTCCCGCTCCCGGTCGGGAATCTCCAACCCGCCCCCCAGGATCTCCGCCACCTCCTTGTGGCGGGGCAGGATCTCCACCACCCGGCAACGGGTCGCGGTCTCCCGAATGGCAAAGGCCCCCACCCGCGAGAGGTCCTGGACGAAACGGATCGTCACCTTGCCGTTCTCGTCATGCACCAAAAGCTCCGGCTCACCGGCCACCACCTCCACGTTGACCGTCGGCTCCTCCTCCCAAAAGACCAGGGGGTGCCCCACCAGCAACGGCAACAACCTCTGCCCCTCCATCCGGCTGCTGGCAATGCCGTAACGCTTGTAATCCACCTCCACCGCCGAACAGAGATTAATGTCTTGGGGCGAAAGCCGACCAGGGATCAGACTCAACCCCCGCAAGGTGCGCGGGGTCAACATCCGGCCACGGGTCCACTCCCCCCTGGCGGTGCTCTTCTGCTCCTTGGCATGCACCCAACATTGCCCCCCCTTGGGAATGGAAATAAACCACACCACCCGGCTGACATCCTCCCGGCTGATGGTCTCCTCGTCGGCCTGCCGGTCGGACAGGGCGCCGGCCACCTCTTCCAGGGCCTCCAACGCCCACTCCCATGCCGCCTTGGGACGCATGCCGGCCACCAGGGCATGCCCGTCCGGCTCGCGCCCTTCCAGGGCGGCAAGCAGCGCGACGGACTCACGCTCCAGCCAACGATGACCATTGTCCCTGGCCAGGGCAACGAGGTCCTGCAACAACGGCACCATCCGACGCGCCTGTTCCGGGTCGATCCAGTAGTGGGCCAGCAGATGAAAGAACTGAAAAAACGGTGCCATGCCCTCGATGGCGACCTTGCTGACGTTCCCGGATCGCAACCGCTGATGGATGCTTTCGAGGTCATTGAGGACCACCCCATCCATGGGATCCTTTTCCAGCCAGCTTTGCGCGGCCCGCACCCGGTTGTCCATCACCAGCGCCACGGCGAACAACGCCTCGTAGGCAGGCCGGTAAGGATCGGACACGGAACGGAACACGATGTCCAGATACTCCATGGCGGTTCGCCGGTGGGTCCGGCTGCCACTCTTGAGCAACGCCAGAATGCAATACGGCCCGCTGGGATGAACCAGGAAGGTCTTCTTGTTCTTGTTCCCCTTGCCGATGACCCGCAGACTCTCCTCAAAACCCAGGATCGCCCGCTCGTTCTCCCCTTGCAGAAAATCGGCCCAGGCCCGCAAACACAACGGCGCATCCACCGGCAACTCCCCGCCCAGGATCTCCCGCGCCTCGGCGACCCGATCGGCCAACAGCAGAAAAACCACCAACAGATGCCGGAACGCCGGCCCGAATTTCTCGTTCGAAAAGGTCCGATACCCCAGCAAAAGACTCAGCCACTCCTCGAAAGGCGCCAGATCCCGCATCACCTGCTCCCGGATCTCCACCAGCGCGGCGATCTGAATGGTCAGGGCACGGGAGGAGAACCACTCGATGCGTATCGGATTGAGACACAATTTTGCCAGAGGTGGCGTGCGCATGACATCGGGGAATTCCCGCTTCACCAAACTGATGAAATAATTGATTGGCTCGATGTCATTGGAGAACAGACCGATACGCATTTCCCTTAAACACAGATCATAGGATACCGCACGCGACATCCCCCAGGTATACTGCATAATGGCGGGCGCCGCCTCCTGCACGGCCCGCACCAGGGCGGGAAAGGCCGCGTCACCCGCCATCTCCCGCATCGCCTCCCAGGAGATGTTCTGCGGCATGCGCACCCCGCTGATGCCACGCGCCACCTTCTCCTCGACCACCAATCCCGCCTTCACCAGATGCTGCAACGCGGCATCGAGCTGCTTGCCGAGCAGCGTGGCGCGATTGCCGACCAGAGGCTGCTCGCACTTCTGCAGGGCCTTGAGGAGATCGACACGGGAAACCGGCAGATGGAACAGGGCCACGAGACGGGCCACCAGCTTGTCGAATTTGGGCAGGGAGTCGCTGCCACGCCAGATTTCCAAAGCACTCATCGATGCGCATCCTCGTTTCGCGCCCTTCCCATGGCACACCAGCGCGCAATCCGGCACGCATCGCACGCGGGCCGTCTGGCGGTGCAGACATGCCGTCCATGCAGGATCAACCAGTGATGGGCATGCAACAGAAATTCGGCGGGAATCCGCCGGATCAACTCCTTCTCCACGCTCTCCGGGGTCTTGCCGCATGCCAGGCCGGTACGATTGGCCACCCGGAAGACATGAGTATCCACGGCCAGTGTCGGCTGGCCAAAGGCGATGTTCAAGACCACATTGGCGCTCTTGCGGCCCACGCCGGGCAGGGATTCCAGTTCGGCGCGGGTTTCCGGAACCCGGCCCTGGAAGCACTCCACCAGGATCCGGCTCAGGGCGATCAGGGCGCGGGCCTTGTTGTTGAACAACCCCAGGGAGCGGATCCGCTCGCGGACCCACGCCTCGCCCATACGCAGCATCGCCTCCGGATCGCCCGCCTCGGCGAACAAGGGGGGCGTGACCCGATTGACCCCGACATCCGTGGACTGGGCCGACAAGACCACCGCCACCAGGAGCTGAAAAGGCGATTGAAAGCGCAGAGCACCGCGCGGCGTCGGATTCGCTTCCCTGAAGGCGGTAAACAATGCGATAATTTGCTGGTCGTCCATAACCGGCCAATTATCCACGAACCCTTGTCGGCAAGCAAAGGTGTTTCATGTCCCAAGCCCTACATAGCGTCTGCCCTCTGGATTGTCCCGGCGCCTGCGCGTTGCGGATCACCCTGGAAGCGGGTCGTCTGGTCGCCATCGAGGGCGATCCCGACCACCCCTGCACCCGCGGGGTGATCTGCGGCAAGGTGTCGCGCTACCAGGAGATCCAGAACGGCCCACGGATCACCCGGCCCATGGTGCGCGCCGGACCCAAGGGGTTGGGGCAATTCCGGCCCGTCACCTGGGACGAGGCCCTGGATCGCATCGCCAACCGGTTGCGGGAGATCATGGAGCGCCATGGGGCGGAAGCGGTGCTGCCGTTTTCCTACGGCGGGACCATGGGGGTGACGCAAAGACGCGCCTATGCCCGCCTGACGACGCGCGCGGGGTTCTCGCGACTGGAGACCAATATCTGTTACACCATCGGCTGGGCAGGGTGGCGGGCCGGGGTGGGACTGGCGCTGGGACCCGATCCCGCCGAACTGGCGGAAAGCGATCTGCCGATCCTGTGGGGGATCAACGCGGCGGCCACCCACATCACCCTGATGCATTTCGTCAAACAGGCCAGACGGCAGGGAGCGCCTCTGGTGGTGGTGGACCCCTACCGCAACCACACCGCCCGCCTGGCCGACCTGCACATCGCCCCGCGACCCGGCACGGACGGCGCCCTGGCCACGGCCATCATGCACGTCCTGCTGGATCAGGGGTGGGCCGACCGGGAGTACCTGGCCCGCCACACCGACTTCGACGCCGCAGTGGAACGACACCTGGCCACCCGCTCGCCGGAGTGGGCCGCCCCCATCACCGGAGTGGACGCCGGCCAGATCCGCGAATTCGCCCGGATGTACGGCACGGCCCGCGCGCCCTTCATCCGCATCGGCCTGGGGATGAGCCGGCAGAACAACGGCGCGGTCAACGTCCACGCGGTATCCTGCCTGCCCGCCATGACCGGGGCCTGGAGCAGACCCGGCGGCGGCGCCCTGTTCGCCACCGGCGGGGCCTTCTGGCAGGCGGAACTCCCCCTCCCCCCTGCCCCGCCCGGCCCGACGCCGCGCACGCTGGACATGAGCCGCCTGGGAGAACTGCTCACCGATCCCGACCTCGCCCCGCCGGTGGCCGCGCTGCTGGTCTCCCACGCCAATCCCGCCGGAAGCTGCCCGGATCTGCAACGGGTCTGGTCCGGACTGGCGCGGGAAGACCTCTTCACGGTGGTCCACGAACAGGTGATGACCGACACCGCCCGTTTCGCCGACGTGCTGCTGCCCGCCACCACCTTTCTGGAACACCCGGACCTCTACAAATCCTACGGCCAATACACCCTGCAATACGCCAAACCGCTCCTGCCCCCGACCGGCGAGGCGTTGAGCAACCACGACCTGGTGAATGCCCTGGCGCAACGACTGGGCTTCGACGACGAACCCTTCCGGCTGGACGCCGAGGCAACCCTGCGCCAGGTGCTGGCCGCCTCCGGCCTGCCGGAACCGGAAGCCTGGCAACACCCCTGGCTGGATTGCGCCCCCCCCTGGCGAGAAAAGCATTTTCTCGACGGCTTTCCCCAACCCGACGGCAGGTTTCATTTCCGGCCCGCCTGGACGCACCCGGACATGCCACGCCTGCCCGATCACTGGCCGGTCAACCGGCGGGACGACCCGCGCGAGGCGGCGGCCTATCCGTTGGACTTCATGGCGCCACCGGCCCTGGAGGTGCTCAACACCACCTTCAGCCAGACCGACGACGCCCAGCGCCGGCTCGGTCCCCCAAGGCTGTGGATCCATCCGGAGGACGCAGGAAAACGGAATATCGTCGATGGGGACCGGGTGGTGGTCTTCAATGGCCAGGGACACCTGACCATGACCGCGCGGGTGACCAATGAGACGCGCCCCGGCCTGACCCTGTGCGAGTCCAATCGACCAGGAAGCGCATTTCCGGAGGGAATTTCGCTGAATGTGTTGGCCCACCCGCGACCCGTCGCCCCGGACGGCGGCCCGGCATTTCACGACAACCGCGTGGAGGTGAGCCGGATCGCCTAGATCGAGGCGGGAATCAGGAGGCCTGCAGGAGCGGTTTCTGGAGAGGGGTAAACTTGCCGCGCGCGTGCAGGTATTCCAGCAGGCAGATGGCCAGGGCCGCGCCAATGGCGTCGGCCATCCAGTCGGCGACGTCGGCGTAACGGCCCGGCACGAACAACTGATGCCACTCGTCGAACGCGCCATAGGCCGCGACATAGCACCAGGCCCACAGCCAGGCCCTCTGGAAGAGCGGATGGATGCGCAAGACACACCATGCGACGCAGGCCATCACGCCAAAGGCGATCACGTGTTCAACCTTGTCTTGATTTTCGAACAGTTGCACGCCCGGCTGCCCCTCGATGGAGGAGAGCAGATGGATCAACCCGGAGTAGACCAGCAGCGTCAGAATGAAGATCCCCTTTTTTTTCCGTGCGAGATCCGTTAAAAACATGACCAGCGCTTCGAGTTGCATGTTTGGCGTCCATATCCTGATGTTATTTGATGACGGAACAAAAACCTGATGAAAAAACAAACTCACCTGGTTATAGCAATTCAGGGGCCAGAACTGAATCGTGAGGAGGCAGCCTTTCTGCGGCAGGCCAGGCCATCCGGAGTGATCCTGTTCGGTCGCAATCTGACCGGCCTGTCACAAACCGAAGCCTTGATAAAACAGATACGCAAGGCGCCGGAACCACCCACCATCTGGATCGATCAGGAGGGTGGCCGGGTGCAACGCCTGCGGGAGCCGCTCACCCGTTATCCGAGTCCGTATCGTTTCGCGCTGTTGGCGCGTCAGGACGCCATACGGGCGGAACGCCTGATGTACACGGCGGGCCGACTGTGCGGCGAGGAGTTGAGCGCCCTCGGTATCGGAGTGAACTGCGCGCCGGTACTGGACATTCGCGAGGAGGGAGCGAATCCGGTGATCGGTGAGCGGGCCTTCGGCTCCCATTTCAGCGAAGTGATCGTGAATGTCTCGTCCTGGCTGCTGGGCTTTCGCCGGAGTGGCGTGATGGCGGTGGGCAAACATTTTCCGGGCCATGGCGCGGCGCAAGCCGATTCACATCACGCCCTGCCGGTGGTGAACAAAACGCTCGATGATCTGAAAAAATGGGAATTGAACCCGTTTCGCGCCCTGCAGAGCCATCTTCCCGGAATGATGACAGCCCATTTGGCCTTGCCAGAGGTGGACGGCGGAGTGCCGGCCACGTGGTCGAGGCGTCTGCTGTACCAATTGCTGCGTCAAAAATGGGGCTATGAAGGTGTCATTGTTTCCGACGCCCTGGAGATGGGCGCCTTGGCAGGACGGCTGGAGGAGCGCGCGCGACTGGCGATGCGGGCCGGGTGTGACCTGGTGATGTGTTGCACCGGCCGGATGGAAGACAACGAGGCGATGGTGGCGGGGATTTCCCAGGGGTTGGGGGAGATGCGGCGCAAGGAGGTGGCGGAGTCGGCGCGGCGCATCGAGCGGGTGCTCGATCCCCACCGCATTCGGCCGGGATCGATTGCGCAGCTGCTCGAAGACAGCGGCTATCGGAAACGGCGTCAACAGATTGAGGCGCTGGCGGAGGAGGCATTCGCCAACGACCCGACGGTTCCGCAAACGATGCAATAACCAAGGAGAACAAAGGCATGTCATATGGCAGTCGGCACATCCCCACGGAAATCCGGCAAAAAAAAGCGGAGCGCGTGTTGGAGGTCACCTGGGACACGGGCGAGAAATTCCGCTACACGATGGAGTTTCTGCGGGTGCAATGTCCCTGCGCCAAGTGCGCAGGACACACGCCCGCCGAGGCGCAACTGGTGGATGGGAAGCAGGATGTGGTGATCACGGAGTTGGCGCCGGTGGGACACTACGCGATCAAGTGCGTTTTCGATGACGGACACGATAGTGGTCTGTACTCGTGGGAAACGCTGTTCGAGTTGGGAATCCACCAAGAGGCGTTGTGGCAAGCCTATCTGGATGCGCTGAAAGCGGCCGGCAAGCGCCGCAAGGCGAGCATCATTCCGATTCAGCCGATGATGTAGGTTCCGAGACCGATTGGGCATCCCTGAACACCAGAACACCGCAACACCTGGCCCACCGTATGGACCATCAGGGAGCGCAAACCAGCCGGTCACGCCCTGCGGCCTTGGCCTGATACAACCGTTCGTCCGCAGCCATGATCAAAGACTGCGGGTTCAGCTCCGGCAAGGGAATCAGGCTGGCACCACCCAGACTGATCGTCACCCGTGCCGCCACCCGCGAATGGAGGTGCTCCAGATTCCGATTCCGGACGCTTTCCCGCAGCCTGTGACCCACCACCTCCAGGCCGTTCGGATCGGTCCCAGGCAGCAGACAGACGAACTCTTCCCCGCCATAACGGGCCAGCAGATCGACCGTGCGCGACATGGCCCCCGCCAGGGCCTGCGCCACCTGCTTGAGACATTCGTCTCCCGCCGCGTGACCGTAATGGTCGTTGAAGGGTTTGAAAAAATCGATATCGAGCAGAATCAATGACAGAAACGTGCGTTCCCGCATGGCGCGATTCCACTCCTGCGCCAGGTATTGATCGAAACGTCGGCGATTGGGAATCCCCGTCAGGCCGTCCAGCATGGCCATGTTCTGCAAGACGGTATTCATCTCGGCCAGTTCCGCATTCCTGACGGCCAGAGTCGCATTCATCTCCCGCAACGCGATCATGCTCCTGCGCAACGCCAGATGGGTCCTGACCCGCGCCAGCACGATCGGCGGGGAGACCGGTTTGGTGATGTAATCCACGGCACCCAGCGTCAGTCCCCTGGTCTCGTCAGCCACTTCTCCCATGGCGGTGATGAAAATCACCGGAATCTCCCGCGTCTCCGGCTCCTTTTGCAACCGCTCCAACACCTGATAGCCATCCACGCCCGGCATCATGATGTCCAAAAGGATCAGATCGGGAGGCGGCACCGTCCGCACTCTGTTCAAGGCCTGGGCGCCACTCTTGGCGAGCAGCAGTTCATAATGCGGCTCCAACAACTCCTGCAATACCTGCAGGTTGATACGCTCGTCATCGACGAGCAGCACGGTTTCGCGTCCTCTCTCCATGATTCACTCTCCTTATATCGGCAAGCCCCACTGTCGCCCCCATGCGTTCAGAGAAACCAGCGCCGCCTCGAATTCGTATTCCTCGACATGCGCGGCGATCTCCGCCAGCCCTGCATCCGCCGGTCTGCCGACTGTCCGGCGCAATTCGGCCAAAAGCGCGGCACTGCGGGAATGACCGGAGACCAACAGACGGGTCAACTCCGCGACCAGCACGACCGCCCGCTCCCTTTCCATCGTCGCCGTCCCGGTCGTCACCTCCCCCGCTCCGGACGACGACTCCCCCATTTCCCGGTCGATCTCCTGCCACAACCGGGAGGCGCGTTGCGCCAGCGTATCCAGCAGGCCGTCCGCCGGTTCGCCCGCCCGCAACGCCGCTTCCAACTCCCTGGCGGAGTCGGCGAGGAGACGCGCGCCCAGTGCCCCCGCCACCCCCTTGAGGGTGTGCGCCAACCGCATGGCCTCCCGCATCTCCCCACTTGCCACCAGGCTGCCCATGCGCTCCGCCACCGTCCGGTAGTCCCGCCGGAACTCTTGCAGCAACCTGCGGTAGAACTCTGGCTTGCCTCCAACCTGACGCAACCCGGCAACCCGGTCGATGGCTGCCTCCCCCGGCAGACGACTCTCCACCCGACTGCCCATCGTGCATGCAACACGCTCACCGGCGGGAATCCATCTCACCAGCGCCTCGAAGAGCCGGTCGGGGTCGATCGGTTTGGCCAGATGGTCATTCATGCCCGCATCCAGACATCTTTCCCGATCCCCTGCCATGGCATGCGCTGTCATGGCCAGGATGGGCAGGCTCCCAAAACGCGGATCCCGACGCATCGCGCGCGCCACCTCGAAACCATCCATGCCGGGCATCTGGAGATCCAACAGCACCAGTTCGAACCGCTCCCGTTCGAGTTGCGCCAGTGCCGCCTCGCCATCGCCAGCCACACTCACCAACAGGCCATTGGCCTCCAACAACTCCACGGCGACCTGCCGATTGATCGGATTGTCCTCGACCAGCAGAACACGCGCCCCAAGAATGTCGTGGATCGCCTCGCCATCCCGTGCCTTGACCACCCCTTTGCCGCGCTTCAGCCAATCCAGATGGAAGCTCTGCGCCACGGAAGATGAGGGCAGTTCGAACCATGCCGTAAACCGAAAGGTGCTTCCCGCACCCAGGGTGCTCTCCACGCGAATGTCACCGCCCATCAGGGTCACCAGCCGCTTGCAGATGGACAACCCCAGTCCGGTCCCGCCATGGCGGCGCGTCGTGGAGGCGTCCGCCTGGATGAATGCCTGAAACAGTCGTCTCCGTTGCTCCTCGGTCACGCCGATTCCGGTGTCCTGCACGGCGAAACCCAGTTGGATCCGTTGTCCGGCCTCGGCCAGCCGTTCGACAACGATGCGGATCGTGCCCCGCTCGGTGAATTTGACCGCGTTGTTGCCAAGATTGATCAGCACCTGTCCCAGCCGCAACGGATCGCCAAGCAGCAATTCGGGCAGGTCGTCGGCAGAAGTGACCTGCCAATCCAACCCCTTCTCCTCCGCCTTCATGCCGATCATGCCGTACAGATGCTCCAGCACCTCGTCGAGACGGAACGCGATGCATTCCATTGTCAGCTTGCCGGCCTCGATCTTGGAGAAGTCGAGAATATCGTTGACGATCCCCAGCAGATTGCGAGCGGAATATTGGATCTTGCCCAGATAATCCTTCTGCTTGTCCGTCAGGTCCGTCTGCAACGCCAGGTGGGTCATTCCCATGATGGCATTCATCGGGGTACGGATCTCATGGCTCATATTGGCCAGGAAATCCCCCTTCATCCGGTTGGCCTGATCGGCCAGTTCCCTGGCATCGACCAACGCCTGCTCCACGGCCTTGCGTGCGGTGAGGTCGGTCAGGATGCCGACGAACATCCGTTCCGCTCCCACGCCCAGCTCGCTGACCGCCAGGTTCAAGGGAAAGGTGCTCCCATCGCGCCGTTGCCCCTCCACCTCCCGCCCGGCTCCGATGATCCGGCGCTCCCCGGTTTCCAGATAGCGTCGCAAATAACCATCGTGTTCCTCGCGAACCGGAGATGGCATGAGCATGTTCACGTTCCGACCGATCATCTCCCCGGCCTTATGGTCGAACAGGCGCTCGGCCGCCGGATTGAACAGGCGAATCACGCCCTCCGGATCAATCATGACGATGCCGTTGACCGCCGATTCGACGATCGCGCGAGTGGTGGCCTCACTGCGCCGCAGGCGGTTTTCCGCCTCCTTGCGCAGCGTGATGTCCGTCATGATGCCCACAAACATACGTTGCCCACCCACCACCATCTCACTGACCGTCAGTTCAATGGGAACCGTAGTGCCATCCGCGCGCATCCCTTCCACCTCGATGGCCACACCGATGATCCGGCTCATCCCGCTCGCCAGGAATTGCGCGAACCCCTGGTCATGGGCCGCGTGCAACCGTTGTGGTATCAGCCGTTTGATGGATTGCCCGACGATCACGTCGGCGGCATGGCCGAAAAGGCGCTCCGCCGCCGCGTTGAAAGAACGAATCCACCCGCCGGCGTCGATGGTGATGATGGCGTTGGCCGCTTTTTCGATAATGACCCGTTTCATCTGGAAGAGGGTTTCCGCCAGATCCTGACGCGACTGTTCGTGTTGCCGCACCATTCTGGTCATCAGCCTGGTCAGGGATTCCAATTCGCCCGAATCGGCATCCAGGAGCGGCTCGCCCATGGCCTGCAACAACTGGTTGGCGGTCTGGCGGATCGAGGTCAGCGCCCTTTCCCGGGAGGCCAACTCCCGCTGCAGGCGTTCGTTGACCTGCTGCAACTCCTCCGAGGAGAGATGCAGGCTGCGGTCACACAAGGCGAGGTCGCGTTCGAAACGGTCGTAGACATCGCTGACCCCACGCAGGAAGCGGATCGCCTCCGGAACGCTCACGCTCAGGATGGGATCCTGACCGTCGTTTGCGCTCATGCGTTGCGCCAGCCAGGTCTCCAGGTCGATCTCCTCGGCCAGGCGGAGCGTTTTGCGCAGTTGCCGTTCCAGCAGACGGTGCATTTCAGACATCTTCGACGATCAGAGCGACCGTCATGGTCAGGTTGTGCAACTCGCAGCGTCGGCTCTCTGCAAGCGGCCCGATCTCGCCATGGGCATAGAAGCCCGCCACCTGGTGATGATGGCCGAGCCAGTGACGAACCGCCTCCGTCTCTTCGGCGATCTGGTCCCCCATGATCAGCTTGCGTCCCACGCAGCTAATCAGCAGGCCGAGACCGGGAGGGGTGACCGACGCGTGCGTCACGATCCATTCCGCAGCCTGTTCGGCGCCGCTGACCAGTTTGGCGGGGGTGACATGCATGAGACGCATTTCTCCTGCAGGATCGATCTCGCCGCCCAGGAGCAACCCTCCCCGATGCGGATCGACAGCGAGCACGGTACGGATCAGGCCATCGGCGGTGGCGTTGGCAACCCGCATTTCGAAGGGAAAGCGCAAACCGGATTCGGGCAGATCCTTGGCGTATTCTCCCAGGTAGCGGTTGTAGAGCGTCAAGGCCGGCTCGCCGTCCAGTTCCAGCAACAGGTTTCCGGTACAGCGGGTCACTTTGCGCAATGGACCGAAAGGTCCCCAGCCGCCGCGAGAGCAGGCATGAACCGTCACGGCCTCGCCATACAGGCCCACGGCCACGACCTGTTGCCCGTCGACTCCGGCGTTGGTACGGATCAGGGCGTGGCCGACGCTCTCTTCCGACCAGGAGAGGCCGCCGACGATGACCGTCTCTTCCCCCATCACGGTTCGCATCCCGGCGAGCAGATCGCTGCCATCGACCTGTCTGCCGGGGGCGAAAAGCAGGACGCCACGCAAATTGGCGCTGCGCAACCCCGCGCCGATCGTCATGCCGGCCGATCGGGAGTCTGCCGGGGTCGTCACTGCGGTCGTGACGACCCGCACGCCACCCCGGTCAAAACGCAACGCAGTGACCAGGCACGAGGCATCATGGACGCCCTGTGCGGAGATTTCTCCGGCGGTTGAAACCCCCACGCAATGCGCATCCGGAAACGCAGTCCGACACATGGCCTCCACGGTGGCCCCCTGAAGGTGGCACCTGTCGGCAAACACGAGGACCAGCATGGGATTCAGACGTTGCAGCGGTTCCAGGAGCACGGGGTCCACGACTCCCTGGCGAAATTGCACCTGTGCGACTTCCATGATCCGTTCGACTCCGCGCGCCGTTATGTCTTTGTCACTTGATGCTCGAAAGGCAATGACAATCCCCGGCAGAGCCAAGGGCTTTTACTTCCTGACTATACCTGGGGGCCATTTTTCAATCGTTGCAAGGCATGCCGCGACCATTCCAGACATAATGGGGCGATCCATTCCCGACTGTATCCCGGCATGATCCAACTTCTGTAAACTCTATAGATTTACCGTCGGCATGTCAAGGGAAACGAACGACGATCCGGTGCCCACCGTCCATTGATTTGATTTTAATGTGTTCGCCGGCCATGCGTCGAGGCGACCAACCGTCATCATGAACAAATCTACCATCACATCCTGTCCGCGAAGACCTCTCCCCATCCGCATAACGGAGTCGGGCGTGATGCCTGCGTTATCGAGATGTCGCAATGCATTACGCATGACGGTGCTTCTAAGGCCACTCATAATGTAGTGGAATGGTGTAGATACACGGATTAGTCCAGCTTCAACTACCGCCTCAAACGCCTTTTTTCGTTCTTCAATGCTCGAAGCGAAACATTCAAGTGGAGCATTCCTGGGCACATTTTCAAGTTCATTCAAAAAAATCACCCGAATAGGCTCGTTTGATTGAGGCTTGCACTCATAGACACCAGGTTGCCCTACGGATTTGAAGGCGAATCGTTCTAAATGACCCGCCGATTCATCCGGTACAATCGGACCCTCGGTTGCAACACCCCCGGCAACTGGATTTGCCGGATTGCTCCTTCGCGAACATCGTTCGGATACGCCGTGCAATGTACAGCAGGCAAAGCGCGAAAATGACGATCAGAACCGCCGTGTCCCAGGGATTGTCCGCGTTCATGCGATCATGTGCCCGATCGAAACGATGCCATAAGCCAGGCACCAGGCAAACACCATGGAAAACGCCACCGAGAAACCCGCCCATTTCCAGCCGCCGGTTTCCTTGCGAATGGTGGCGATGGTCGCCAGGCAGGGGGAATACAGCAACGCAAAGACCATGAAGGCAAACGCCACCAACGGCGACATGGTCTTGCCAAGAACCTCCTGGAGCGATGCCGATTTGGCGGCATTCTCACGGTCCTGGGCATAGAGCACGGCGTAACTGGCCACCACCACCTCCTTGGCCATCAGGCCGGTCAGGATGGCCACCGTATCCCGCCATGTCAGATCCAAAGGCGCAAAAACCGGGGATACGCTGTGGGCAATGCGCCCAAGGTAACTGCGTGACAGGGCTTCCTGGTCCCTTTGTCGCGTCAAGTTGGCAAGCGCTTCCTGCTGTTGCGCGTTTTCGGGTTGGCTTTGCAGTTGCTCGATTTGTCCCTGATAATTCGTGCTCCATTCCACGGTTTTGGGAAATTCCTTCAGGAACCAGAGGACAACCGAACCAACCAATATCACACCTGTAATTTTTTGCAAAAAATCCAAAGCATTGTCCCACATATGCACCAGCAGCGCACGCATGGTTGGCTTGCGATAGGGTGGCAATTCCATGATGAAAGTTTCATTATCCCCGACTGGCAGCATTTTGTTCAACAGGACGGAGGCCACCATGGCCATGGCGATGCTGATCATGTACATCAAAAACACCATGGTGCCAGCCATCTCACTGAAAAATGCCCCTGCAAACAGGATGAAGACCGGCAGACGGGCGGCACACAGCATGAACGGATTGACCAGAATGGTGATCAGGCGGGCGCGATGGCTTTCGATGGTGCGCGTGGCCATCACCGCCGGGACATTGCAACCAAAGCCGATCACCATCGGGATCATGGCCTTGCCATGCAAGCCAAAGGCATGCATCAACCGATCCATCAGAAACGCGGCTCTGGTCAGATAGCCGGTTTCGCTGAACATCGCCATGAAGAAAAAAAGAATCACGATGTTGGGCAGAAAAATGATGGTCCCTCCCACCCCGGCCAGCACTCCGTTCACCGCCAGATCATGGACCATCCCGTCCGGGATGGCGGCTCCGACCCACTCCTTGATCCACCCGACCAGCGTCTCGATCCAGCCGGTGGGGTATTTTCCCAGGGTGAACGTCGATTCGAACATCACCCACAACAGACCGACAAAAATGGGCAAACCGGCGAAACGGTGCAGCAGCAGGGCATCCACCCGGCGGGTCAGGTCCATGCGATTGGCTGTGTCCGGTTCCTGGTACACGGTGGCGAGGATCAGTTCATGCACAAAACCGTAGCGCGCGTCGGCAAAAAGCATCTCGCATTCGCCGCCATGTTCCCTGGCCAGGTCATAACGTTCCCTGCGCACCATTTCCAGCAGATGGGTGTGATCCCCTTCCCGGTGCAGCAGGGCATCGTCTCCTTCCAGGAGTTTGATGGCCAGCCAGCGGGTTTGGTGGGCCGCCATTTTGTCCGGGTGCAATTCCCGTATGCGCTCCTGAATCCGATCGATGGCCGCTGCAAGATGATCATCGTATGGGTGGACGCGCGGGGCGGGATGATGCTGCCTGGAGGCCACCTCCAGCAAGGCAGTCTTGAATGCCTCCAGGCCTTGACCGGTGACGCCGTTGACCGGCAGGACCGGTCCTCCCAGCAGGATGGCAAGGGCAGGGATGTCGATTTGCAGCCGTTTGCGTTCCGCCTCGTCGATCATGTTGAGAATGAAGAGGATCGGTTTTCCCAATTCCATCAATTGGCTGGTCAGAAACAGGGAGCGTTCGAGATTGCCGGCATCCAGCACGTTGACGAGGATGTCCGCCTGGTCGGCATGAATAAAATCCCGCGCCGCGCTTTCCTCTGGGGTTTGGGTGGTCAGGGCATACAGACCCGGCAGGTCCGTCAGATGAAACGTCCGTTGCTCATGAACGAACTGACGCTTCTTGGGGACAACCGTCACGCGCGGATAATTACCAACCGGGTCCTTCGCGTGGCACAGTCGATTGAAAATCGTGGTTTTTCCACTATTCGGATTGCCGATGAGGCCGACAGAAAAAGACGACTGAGAAAGCATTAAAACGACTCCATTCATAAACGAACGATTTGCCGGTTGGATTTCAAGATTCCATGTCAGGAGCAATCAAACGATATTCCTGCAACTTATCGAGCAATATTTGCCGGGTGATCGGCTTGGTCAAATAATCCGTGCAATAGCCCTTGAAAAAAGCCTCGATGACGGCGGGCGTCGAACTGACGCCTGTCACCATGAAAATGACCGCTTCCTTGTTGCCTGCCATGCCAAGGTCACGTTCCGCAGCACGTATCGCGTGCAGGGCCGCTTGCCCGTTCATTTCCGGCATCATGATATCCAATAGAATCAAATCATAATGTGCATTATGACGCAAGGCGTCCTCAACGAGGACAACGGCATCCATGCCGTTTTCGGCCAGGTCGCAGTGGCCGAAAGGGCGCAGTATGGCATGCAACAACTGCCTGCCATGCAGATGATCATCGACAATCAAAATTTTTATCGGTTGCATGTCCGTCCTCTCTCCTCCTATCGAATCGGCACCATGCCAGGCAACGCATTGAGCTGTTCCCGCAATTCACCATGTTCCCGAATGAGCCGCTCGGGCAACCCGGCGGACCAGGGGATGCTCCTGGCGCGCAAGCCACCGAGGGTGGTCTCCATGGCGTGGCTGAGCTCGATCACATCGAAAAGATTGAAAAATTCCGCAACCCCTACGATGCCGTGCAGGCGCTGCATGGCCCGCTGCAAGACCGGGTCCGGGGTGGCCTGGCCCTGGCTTTGCATCTGGTACAAATCGGTCTCCAGGTCGGCCAATTGCCTGTTCGCCTCCTGGATGAAAAGTCTGAGCTTGTCATCGATCTGCTTCGGTCTGCCCGCCAGCCAGGCCAGGATAACGGCACGCGCCTCGGGTGGCACCCCCTGCCAGGCCGCCGGGTGGGTGCGGGGGTCGCCCAGATAGCCGAGCAGAAAATCCCGCACCATATTGCGCAATTTGGTTTCCGCCTCCCGATCCTGGAACGGGCGCAGCAGGACTTCGGCCAGGCGCGTGGCGAAGCCGCTGACCAGCGTGCGAAAACGGCCCTGCTGATCGCGCAGTCCGTGCAAGAGGGTTTTCAATTCTTCGTGGCGCAGGCCGTCCTTTTCGGCATAGCGGCCCATCATCTCCAGCAAATGCGTCAGGCCACGCCGCACGAATCCCCCGGTGGCCAGATCCCCTTGCAGTCCGGCCTGCTGGCAAAGTTCATGCAACGTGGCCTCCCCGCGATACAGGGCGCTGGCGAATGTCATGGGCCCATCGGGTTCCAACAGATGAAACCGTTCGCAACGCTCCTTCCATGCGGCAAGTTGCGGGTGTTTGCCTTGCGCCAGCAGCCGCTCCAGATCTTCCTTCCAGAACGCCACCTGTTCCTGACCAGGGGCGTGCAGCAGGAGATTGTGCAGCAGGGAGATTGCGGTGCCGGTGGTGGCATGGCCGACAAACCAGGCACGCCAGGCCGCGCGAAATTCGGGATCATCCACCGGTCTCGCCCCTTCGGCATCCGTCTCGAAGAGAAACCAGGGCGCCTGTCTCAGAAAGCGGAGCGGCAGTCCGGCCAGGGAGCGGTGCTGGCGGAAATGATCGAGGATCCGTTCCCGGTTCTTTTCCCGACTCTCGCGTTCGATGGGCCTGGCATTGGCGAGCGAGGCGAACAGACGGTCGATCTCTTCTGCGGCGCGTGCCGTTTTCCACTCCACCGTCAAATGCGGCGGGAGGGAGAAGGCATACAGATGATGCGCCAGACTGACTTTGAGGCTCATTTCAAGGCTCCGAGCTTTTCGGTCAACCGGTCAAGCCCCTCAAAAAATTGCGGGCTTGCCTCAGGCGGTTTTGGATTGATCAGCAGAAAGCGAAAGTCGATCCGGCGGTTGGCCGGTTCCGGGGTTGGGGTGGCATGGGCTACCACCGGGCGGTACTCCCCATAGCCGCTGATGCCGAACACCGTTTGTCCCTTCTGGTTACGCAGATCCATGAGCGGCATCTTGGTGGAAGCGGCCATCAGAGTTTCATAAGTGCGGATGGCCCGCATGCCGGAGAGATGGAGATTGTTGCTGAAGGTTTTGGCATTGACGGGCATGTTGTCGGTATGCCCCTCGATGAACACCGCGTCCAGGGTGCCCGGATTCCATTGATGCTCCTGGCAGAAGGATGGCCGGACGGCCTCATGGAGATTGCCGGTATAGCAAGGCAGGTGGTGTTCCAGGACGCGGGCGAGTTTCTTTAAAATCTCCTCGCCGCCGGTTGCGAACTGAGCGGAGCCGAGTGGAAAGAGAATTTCGTCCGGCAGCCTTAATATGCCCAGGTTGGGGTCGATGTGAACGCGCAGGTTCTCCTTGCTGATCAGTTCCTGTTGGATGTCGGTGAGCAGTTGATAGAGCAGTTGCGCGGTGCGGGCCTGTTGCAGGTCGAAGTCGTTCTTGAGATTGGATGCCAGATCGCGCAATTCGGCAATACTGGTTTCCAGTTTTTGCAGTTTTTCCCCCTTCTCGGTATTGATCTGTTCGAGTCGTTCCCGTTCCTTGGCGGCCTGCTGGTACTCCTCGCGAAAATCGCTTTCCGAGGTGCTCATGTTGAAGGAGAACATGATCAGGATGACAATGAATACGAACAGCAGGGCCGACATCACATCGCTGATGGAGATGGAGTAATCCAGGGCGACGTATTGTGGGGTTCTGGTTTCCCGGATGCGTTGTGCCATGATCGGTCACCCGTCACTCTTGATTGGACTGGGTTCTAACCACGAACACCATCATGTCGTTCAGTTCGTCCAGTTTGCCATTCAAATCACTGATTGTGTCACGCAACTGGGTTGAAACATTTTCCATATGTTCATCCACGCCACCGATGAACTCAAGAATTTTTTCCGAGGAGAAGTCGGAAAGATCGCTGTTGATATGGGCCATGGTCTGTTGCATCGAGGCGTTCACCTGTTCAAAGCGTTGCTGTTGCTCGTTCAGGGTGACATCCATCTGCTTTTGCATCATGGCGATGGTGGTTTTCATGCGTTCGTGGGTGTCGGTGATATTGGCCAGTGTCTGAGCCGATTCGTCCCTGGCCTCTCCATGCGCCAGGGAGAGGGTGGAGGCCAGTCCCGACAGGCTGGAGAGGGAACCGTGGATTTTCTCGCCAGCCTGGAGGATCTGCCCGGAGGCGTCATGCATGGGTTGAATGATGGTGCCGGACATCTTGTCCAAAAATCCGCTCATGGTGTCGTTGAGGTCGTCCAGTTTGGAGCCGAAGTCGCCGATCACGTAGCCGAGTTTTTCCGTGATACCGCCCATCTGGTCGTCCACGCCGGAGATGAAGCGCAGCACCCGGTTCGCGAACTCCTGCAGGCCGTCGTTGAGGTGATTGAAGGTCTGTTCGAGCGAAGTGTCCACCTGGCTGAAGCGGTTTTCGTAGTTGTGCCAGATGACGCGCAGTTGCTCGTGGGCCTTGAGGATGGCGTTGAGGGTCTGGCGTGCGGTCTCCTGGGTGGCGGAGAGTTCCCTGGCGACGGACTCCATCTTGTCGCTGCCGCCTTGCAGTCGTTCTCCGGCCACGGCGATCATCATGGCGCCCGATTCCAGGGCCTGGATCATTTGCGCGAAGCGGTTCTGCGCCTGACCGAAGCTGTTGGCGAAGTGGATCACGGCCTCCATGGCCTGACGGTTCTCCTCGGACCAGCGGATGGAGGTCTGGAGAGCGTGGGCCATGTGGGAAGCGGCCTGACCCATTTCTGCGGCGGACTGCCGGAAGGAGAGGCCACTGGCCTGCAGCACGGCTTGCAGTTCCATGTTGCCTTCCGTCATATGTTGCTGCGATTGCTGGAAATAACTGGCGGAAGAGTGGTGTTGCGCCTGGATGGTGTGCATGGTGGAAGCCGTGTTGGCCTCCATCCGTTCGAAGAGGTTGGACAGGGCGCCGATCAACATCTCGAAGCGGTTTTGCATCTCTTCCCCTTGGAACGGCATGCGGGTTTCCGGTTGTGTGATGACCTGGACGGGCTGCGTCTCTTCCCGGGCCGCGCGGAGTTCCGACGCCGCCAGGTTGATGGCGCGCAGCACGTCGCCGATGCGGGAGACGAGCAGTTCGTTGGCCTGATGCATCCCGGTGGTCACCTCGCTGGTGCTCGCCTGGAAGTGGCCGCGCATCTCCTCCTGGGACGAACGAATGTCGTCCACGGCCAGGTTGAGGGAGAGCAGCGAGTCGCCGATGCGGGCGAAGAGCTGATCGTTGGCGTGATGCATCCCGGCGGTCACTTCCGTGGCGCCGCTGGAGAACTGGTTCAGGGAGTTGATGAAGAGGGAGGAGAGATTGGCCATGGTCGCCTCGAGTTTTTCCGTGGCCCCAAGGAAGAGCCGGCCCGCCTTGACCAGGGCCTCGTTCAACTGGAGCGAATCCTGTTGCATGGATTCGCGGGATTGCGCCATGAACTGGCCGAGGGAGCGGACCATCTCCTCCTGGCCGGTTTCGATGCCGCGTGTCGTTGCAACGCGCGTTTGATCCAGCGCGGCCATTTTGTCGCCGATGCTGTCCTGGAATCGTTCCATCCCTTGCAGGAGCTTCTCGGTGGCCATCAACAGGTGTGGCGCGGAACTGAAGAAGCGTTGCATCTCCTGTTGCACGGCCATCATGGTGGAGGAGGCCTGGGAGAGATCGGTGATGGTGCGGTTCAGGCGATCGCTGAAGCCGACCGACGACTCCCGCAGCAGGGTGACCATCTCGCCCTGGGCGGTTTTCATGCTGTCGGCAACAGAGGTCAGGTCGGTGATGGTGCGGGAGAGGCTGCCGGCAAATCCCGCCGAGGAGTCGCGCAGGAGCGCGGCCAGTTCCGTCTGGGCGTTGCGCATGCCAGATGCCACGGCGGACAGGTCGGCCAGGGCGCGTTCCTGACGACCGCTGATCCCCACCGAGGAGTCGCGCACCAGGGAGGCCATCTCCTGGAGGGCGGTTTGCATGTTCATGGCCACGCGGGTCATTTCGCTCATGGAGAGTTCCGAGCGGCCCACCAGCCCGTTGGAGGAGTCGCGCAACTGGGCGGTCATCTCCTGGAAGACAGACTGCATGTTGCGCACCGCGCCAGCCATTTCGCCCATGATGCGCTCCGAGCGGCCCGCCAGTCCGGCAGAGGAGTCGCGCATCTGGTTGGACATCTCCAGGATGGCGCTCTGCAAGGTCTTGACCATACCGGCCATCTCCACCAGGGAGCGTTCCGAGCGGCCCGCCAGGCCGGTGGAGGAGTCGCGCAGTTGGGCGGTCAGGTCGTTCTGGGCGGCGCGCATGCCGATCATCCCCTCGGCCAGGTCGTTCATGGCGCGGCTCAACGGGAGCAGGATCTCCTGGCGCTCGCCGTCCGTTTTTTCTCCCTTGGGCTGGAACATGCGCAGGGCATCGACGATTTCGCGCAGGGTTGCGGTCAACTGGATGCCCTGTTGATCCATGCGGGTGTCGAGGGTGGTGGCGAAACGGTCGAGGGAGTGATCGGTTTTCTCACTGGAGGCGGTTTGCAATTGGGTATAGTGCCGCTGGGCATCCTCATGCTGCGCCTTCAGGTCGCGCATGACATCGACGACGACGTTGATCGCCCGATCGAGGCGTTCCGCCACCCCCTCGCTGGAGCCGCGCAGCAGGGTGGCGAGATTGGCGCTTAAGGCATCCATCCTGTTTTGCAAGTCGTGCGTTTCCGTTTCGGGTATCTCGTGCCCCTTGCGCAGATGCTCGATGAGGGCATGGATGGCCAGTTCCATGCCGCTCATTTTCTGGGTGAGGGTCTCTTGCAGGCGGTCCAGAACCGGGGCGAGGGCATCCCGGAGGGCATCCTTTTGGGCGCCTTTCTGATTGTCCTGGAATTTGACCAGGGTTTCGAACATCTTGCCCATGGCCGGGGCGAGGCTCGAGCCGATGCGGGTGTCCAGATCGCGGGGGGCTGCCGCGCCGATTGCGGGGATTCCTTGTGCCGTTTTCAGGAGTTGTCCGATCTTTTGCAGTTCGGCGATCTGTTCCAATTGCGCGGCATGGAGTTTCGACATCGCGGTGTTTTCCGGCGTGGCCATCTCCAGGCTGAGTTCCAGTTCCTCGCTGAACTGGTTGATCAGGCGTCCGATCGCGTATTGGCGCCGTTTCTCCTGGACAGAGAAGATGATGGAAAGCCCGATGCCGAAGACCGAGGCGATGAACGCGGTGGAGACGCCGCCCATGAGGTGTTGCATGGCCTGCCGCATCTCCTGGGGGCCGGCGGTCATGCCGCTTTGGGCCAGGGAGATGCCGGCGACCAGGCCGACGAAGGTGCCGAAGATGCCGCCGCCGGTCAGGAAGCCCGGCACGGCATCGTAGAGCCGGGAGTTGATGTTGAGAAAATAGATGCTGCGTTCGTTGAAGTAGAGCGTCGGTTCCACCGTGGTGCGGATCGGTCTGGGCGCATCGGCGGTCGGCATGATCAGATGTTTCTTGAATTCTGCCCAGGCCGAAGCGAAACTGGCCATCTCCCTGGATTCCATGACCCCCACAAAACGGTTCCAGTTCTGGGCGAGGAGCATTTTACGCCTGGCATGATCCATCGCGGCGGGTTGGCCGATATCACTCAGAAGACGCAGTGCGCGGCGCACATGCCTGGTGATATGGTTGGTTTGCCAGTAGAACATGACAAAGCTGATCATGAATCCACCGATCACCAGAATGGCGAGGGTGTAGTGTCCTCCACTGCCGGCAAAAAAAGTGGCGAGTTCAGTCAACAATGTTGTCTCCTTGATGTCTCCACGTTCCCGTGACGTCCGATTGAGGAAGGAGGGTTTCGATGCGGGTCAGCAGATACAGCACCTCGCGACCGAGATCGACCACCTCCTGATACAGCTTGTCCGATGCGCGAATGTTTTTCCTTCTCAAGGCGCGGATGGTCTCCTCGGCCTTGGCGTGCAGCAGGCTGTGGACATGGTCCAATTCAGCCACCAGGTTACGATCCAGTTGCGAACCGACGCCATGAATCCAGTTGCCCAGGTCGCACGAGGTGTCCGATTCGAGTTCGGCGTTCCTGCCCCAGTGGTTGAAGGCACGCACCAGGTCTTTTGACCAGCGCAGATGCAGCAGGCGCGCATGATTGATGCCCAGGGGATCGTATCCGGCGTCATCGTCCCGCGTGGCGACATGAAACCATTTTTGCACCAGTGCCCTGATCGGATGCGCGACGACCTGGCCAATCCCATGCTCCTCGAAGACGACGAATTCCAGTTCCGTGAGAAAATAGACGATATCGCGGCTCAAGGCGCGCACCTGCCTCAGGGTGGTGGCGACTTCCCCGGTAGTATGGCTGCCCAGATGGGACGGGATGCGGTTGACCGCCTGGTGCAGTTGTTCATGCGCATCCATCAGGGCGCGCACCGAGTCGAAATGGTGCAATTCGTGCGGCCCTTCGCCTTGCAGCCAGATCGTCAGTTCGCACTCCTGCAAAGTGCGAATGTGGGGCAATGGCTCGCCTTGGCGGACCTTTTTTTCCAGTTCGGAAACCCACGCCACATGCAGCCTGCGCACAAAATTCAAGTTGAGTCTGTTCATCGGGACCTTGTCATGGTTTTTTTAATATTTTCAAGAGATTATTGACTTTGTATGCGGCAAGGTCGCGCAGATGGTATACGCCTTGCTCTATTTTAACAACTCTACTCATACTTACCGCTTTCAGGCTGATCTGGGAAAAGGGATCCCAGAAAGCGGTGGGAACGAGGACGCGGCCATGGATGTTGAATTCGAACAGATAGGCCTCGTTGGGGTCCACCTGAAATACCAGTCGGAGTTCCGCAAGGGATTTGGCGGTGATGGTGAACGAATCGTCGGGGCGAACTGCGGTATGATCCATCAAGGAAAGAATGGAAAAGACGACATGACCATCCGGAATGCGGTAAAAGAGCATCTCGCCATGGGTGATCCTGCCCTTGGGTGGCATGATGCGCTCATAGGGGGTAGCCTTCAAGCGATTCATGGGTTTGAGCAGATTGGCAAACGGGGCCAATGGGGAATTCATGCCGGGGGCGTTTTCCGTCAGTATGCGCACCGGTTGGGGCGTGACCGGGTTCGGCTGGTTGCCTGCTTCTGACGCGATTGGCATGGCCGTGGTCGTTGCCTGGACAGCCGGGACCGGTTCGGGCTGCTTGGCGATTTCCGGTTCCGGTTTGGGTTCTGGCGCGGGGCTGGCCACGACGGGGGGCGGTTCCGGTTTGGGTTCCGGTGGTATGGATACCTCTGGCGCTGACAGGGGGGGGGCCAGGACGGTTTTGGGTGGGGCTACTGGTGGCGCCGGCGTGGAGTTGGCGATCTTTTCCGGTCTTTTGTCGATGGTGGGGAGAGGTGGCGCTTTGTTTGGTTCCATCTGGAAATAGAGCGCCACGGCAATGCCTGCCGCGAGCGTGCCGGAGACGATCATCATGAGACGCCGCTTCTGCTCCGCAGAGCGCAACTTTTTTTCTCGCGCCGCACTTGCCCTGGCTTCCGCCTCCCTGGCGGTTTTTTCCAGGGCTTCCTTGGCAGCCTTCTCCCTTGCTTCCGCTTCCCGAGTGGCTCTTTCTTTTGCTGCAGCTTCCCTGGCTTCCGCTTCCCGAGCGGCTTTCACCCTTGCTTCCGCCTCCCTTGCTTCCGCCTCCCTTGCTTCCGCCTCCCTTGCTTCCGCCTCCCTTGCTTCCGCTTCCCTTGCTTCCGCTTCCCTGGCCAGACGTTCCTGCTCCATGCGCTCGAAATGCTCTTGCCGCATCCGTTCTTCCGCCTCGCCCAGACGGGCCGCATCAAGCAAATCGTTGTGTTCTTCCTCCAACGGAGCGGCGGTTTGCAGATCCTGCGGGATCGGGATTTCCTGAATCCGTTCCTCGGACAGAGAGGTCAAGCCGAGCAGCAGATCTTTTTGCAGCACTGTGGCGAGCAGCAACCTGGCACGATTTCCAGTGAAACGGCCGTCCACGCTCCAATTCGCCTCCAGAGGGGGATCAGAGTCGATCATCTCACCGATTACCTGCAGGTTATCCAGCAATGCCGCCAATTTCGTTCGTTTGGCGGTTGCGTCTCCCGACAAGGGGAGATCGATCAGAAAGAAATTCAACCCTTGATTCAAAGCCTTGGCCACCGCCTGGGGATAACGGCGCAGGTCGTCCAATACTGGCGCCGGTGGGGTGATTCGCGTCACGGTGACCTCGATGGCGGTCAATTCCTCCTCGATGGGAGTATGCGCGCCAAGGGATGGATCGCCGAGCATCCCTTGCAGCCTGGTCATGCCTGATTGCAGCACCTCCAGGCACACCTTGTCCGGAGTGATGGACAGAGACTCCAACCGAAACAGCAGTGTCTCCAACGCGCCGCTCATCCGGACAATGTAGGGCAGGTTCGTATACTCCGCCGCGCCCCGGATACCACGCGCCGTTCGCAGCATCTCCTCCAGCCACCCCTGGTCGAGCCGACGCATCCCGTCCATGGCCGCCGTCAGACGTTTTTCGGATTCGTGTACGAACATCTCCAATGACATGTTGGCTGGTTCGGTCATGGTGCCCCTCCGCTCGCATCGATTTCAAAAAACCGGTCAAATTTCATGGACTCGAATGCCCTTTTGACATTACTGGGACAGTTGATGATCCTGATCACGCCTCCGCCATGGTCACGGCTGTATTGATTGAGCAACAACAGGGTGCCGAATGCGGCCTTACCTACGTGGACAGTTTCCTGAAAATCCAGAATATATTGAGTCTGCTTTGGCCTGCCCCGGTAGAGAGATGCAAATTCGCTGCGGCAGTTATAATCAAAAATTCGAGCGACCCTGATGGTCACGATCTCCCGGCCATCTGGTCCCCTGGTGGTGGTGATCGCGAATTTGTGCTCCAGATCGAGTTCGTCGGTGCGCGGCAGGATGGTGATGTTGACGCCGGGCGCATCCAGCGTCATCAGGGTTCGCATCACTTCCTTGTTACACTGGACGATCTCCAGGTCATCCTTCTGGCCGTGATTGTGGGCCTCCAATTGCAGCAGCATGGCCATACCGGATGGTTCCACGCTGGTGACGTTCTGAAAATTGAACCGGTATTTGCGTCCTGGCGGGTGATGCCGATAAATATTATTAAAATCTTTGACGATCTCGGCGCTGAACTCCCCCCGGAAATGGACGATGGTTTCATGGGGCAGCTGGGAGCAAAACTTGATGCCGGAACGTGAAATGGTCATTAAATGCGGTAGCTGGCTCTTCTCTTCCAGTGAGACCACCGAAATACCCATTTTCGTGATTCTGGCCACGGAAGCCTTCTCTTCCATGGCGCGGCCCTCCACTTGAAATTTCAACACCCCGACCGTGCCGACGGATACCGCGCACGGCGTGGCCAATACCAGGAACACGGCGATTTCGTTCAGGTCCAGGGCATTGCCGAGACAACCGTTGAACTCCATGGGCTGGCCGCAGAAGACTCTCTCTCGCTGTCTGCGATTCGGGGTGTTGGTGGCCATGTCATTCCCCCTCGCTTTCCGCGTCGGTGATCAGATTCAGCTTGCGCATTTTTTCCAGCAGGAGTTCGCGAGTCACCGGTTTGGTCAGATAGTCGGTGCAGCCGCCCTTGAAATAGGCCTGCATGGCCTGCACGGAAGAATCCATGCCGGTGGCCATGATGATCGGGATTGGTCTGGCATCGGGCGCGATACGTTTTTCGGCGGCGCGCATCTTGGTCAGGGCCTTCTGACCATCCATGTTGGGCATAATGATGTCGAGCAGGACCAGATCGTAAGGGTCTCCGTCTTCCAGGTCGGCAATGAACAACTCCAGGGCCTCCTTGCCGTCGCTCACCATGTCGCACTGCCCGAATGACTTCAAGTAGGCTCTTAGCATCTTTCTATTGTTAAGTTCGTCATCAGCGATTAGAATTTTCATTATTGACTCTCCTCGGAATGGAAGAGGTTGACAAGATCATTGACCTGGCGCTGCAGATTCATGGCGATCACCGTGGCATCTTCCCAGGCTTCCATTTCCAACTGGCCGGTCAGGCGGATGCATTGGGATGCGACGCGGTTCGCGCCGATTTGCACGGCGATTCGTTTCAGCCATCCCACCGCCTGACGAACTGGAAGGGTATCGCATGCTTTTATCCCCTCCAGCAGACTTTGCAGGTGCCCGCCGGCTTCCCTGGCGAACGCCCGTTTGAGTTTTTGCAGGGACGCCGTATCGATGGCCACCGGCTTCAGGGTCACTGCCGCGCTGCGCTTTTCGCTCTTTTTTCTGGTGAAGGGGGCGATCACGCCGATCAATTGTTTGGCCAGATAAGGTTTTAAAAGATAACCGTTCATCCCCAGGTCAAGACATTTCTCCCGTTCGCGCATCATCACCATGGCCGTGACCGCGATGATCGGGATGTCCGGGTCCCCGACATCTTCCGAAGTGCCGGAACGGATGCGGCGCGTGGTCTCGAAACCATCCAGCACCGGCATTTGCAGGTCCATCAGGATCAGGTCGAAGCGGGCGGTTCGAAGCATTTCCAGCGCCTCGGCGCCATTGTTGGCAATGGTGATCTCGTGGTGTTGTTGCTTCAGAATGGAAACCGCCAGGATCTGATTTTCGGGCAGGTCTTCCACCAACAAAATTCGCAACGGCTCCACGACTGGCCATGCCACTGTTTCGCCATTGGCCTCTGCAGCCGACCAGGCGAAAGACGCATTGACGAGTTGCTCGATTTTCTTGAGCAGTTGGAAGCGTTGCACCGGTTTGCGAACGATTTGGGCTTCCTGGACATTTCCCCTCTTCAAAATCTCCTTCAAGCCATCCGGCTGGGAGGTCATAAGGATGACTGGCAGAGGGAGGCTGCCGACCAACGGAGTTTCGTCATCGAGCACCGTTTCATCAATGACCAGAAAATCGTATCGGGCCTCTTCTTCTGTCAGCAAAGCGCGCAGCGGTCCGATATCGCTGGCGGCAATGACCTGGCATCCAAAAAATTGCAGCAATTCACCAACAATGGCCAAGCCAGTCGGATGGGTATCCAGCAGCAGAGCACGCTTGCCGGTAAAGCAGGATTGCGGCGTCTTGCGCGATTTGTACCGCAAATCGAGCAGGGAGGCCATCTCCGCGTTCTCTTCCATTGGGGCGGCAGTGAAGTCGAGACAAAAATCGAATACCGTCCCCTTGCCTGGCTCACTGGCCACTTGCAGTGTACCGCCCATCAACGTCACCAGGTGTTGGGAGATGGTCAGTCCAAGACCAGTCCCCCCGTATTTGCGCGCCGTGGAGCCGTCCGCCTGGGTGAAACTCTCGAAAATCCGCTCTTGTTGCTCCCTGGTAATGCCGATTCCGGTGTCGGAGACGGCGAAGCGGACGCCGAAGCAATCGTCCAGGCCGATTGGCGCGACGGACTCCACCCGCACCACCACTTCGCCCTCGGCGGTGAATTTGATGGCGTTGTTGATCAGGTTGATCAGGATCTGCTTCAAGCGCACCGGGTCTCCGCGCAGGGTGGCGGGCAGTGCCGGGTCAATCCGGCAATAAAGTTCCACCCCTTTTTGCTGCGCCTTGTTGGCCAACAGTTTGCAGGCGTTTTCCACCTGACCGAGCAGGTCGAATGAGGTATCATCCAGCACGAAATGACCTGATTCGATCTTGGCCAGATCGAGGATGCCGTTGATCAGATCGAGCAGGACCAGGGAGGAAGCGTGTACGGTCCTCAAGTGGTCGATGATCTCTTCGCCCGACATGGAGGTCGTGATGATCAAATCGGTCAGGCCGATGATCGAATTCAGGGGGCTGCGGATCTCGTGGCTCATGTTGGCCAGGAATTCGCTTTTGGCACGACTGGCAAACTCCGCTTGCTCCTTGGCCTGCTGCAAGGCGGCATCCAGATGGATGCGACCGATCAGATAATCGAGAGCCTGGGAGAACATGCCAAGATACAATGCAAAAACATTTTCATTCATATTGACAGCGTCAGTCAAAACGAATCGAATCACCCCGATCGGTTGGCCATCCAGGTTGATGTCCGTGCAATAGAATTGGGCCTTAATGGATGACTGATCCACCTGCCCATTGCCAAAAGAGATTGATTTGGAACAGACGCAGGTGCCGGTGGGCGGGTGATCGCAGCGCGATACATCCTTAATCATCTCCTGCTTTAATTTTGAATAAATATTGATTTTCTTGTCATTCGGGCCGGTCACAGAAAGGTGAATGCCCTCGCAAAAGGTCAGCCAGGGCAGGCTGGCAATCAGATCGACCGCCTGTTGCAACAACTCCTCCATTGCCCCCGGCACCAGCACGAGCTGGAGCACGGAACTGATGATGATCTGCGATTGAAACGCCAAGGTCACGGCTTCTTCCGACTGGGAAATCTTGTGGATCGTCTGTAATTTTTCCTGATGGTTGGTTTCCGCTACCGAGAGCGTATCCTGCAGCGCCTTGGCGAATTGTTTCGATGTCGTTATATCATTGATACTGGCAACAAAACAAATCTTGTCATATAGAGATGCCGTCGTCAGGACAATTTCGATATCGATGTAATCGCCATTGGCATGCATACCGGTGGTTCTGAAATTGCGTTTGATCCTGATCGGATCGGGTTGCGCGGCCAGACGTTGCATGGCCTGCCTGTGCGCTTTGCGCAGATGCATCGGGATGATCAGATCGCTGACATCCCGACCAACGGCCTCGTGCCGCTTGTAACCGAACAGGGTCTCCGAGGCCGGATTGAATTCGACGATGCGTCCACGCAGATCACTGATGATAATTGATGAAATATTATTTTCAAAAATACTCAAGGCAAATACATATTTTTCCTGCGCTCTTGCCGATTCATTATCCTTCAATGCCTTTTCGATGGCCTGTTTGAACGTATCCAAACTGTCGAACGGTTTTTTCAAATAATCGCTCGCTCCATAATGCAAGGCCCGGATGACATCATCGACGTCCCCCTTGCCCGACATGATAATAACCGGAGTCAAAAAGGATTCATTTTTTATTTTTGCAAGAACATCAAAGCCATCGCACTCCGGCATGTAAAGATCGGTAATGACCAGATCAGGACTTTCCCGCGCGAACAGTTCCAGCCCGGTATAGCCGTCTTCCGCTACCAGGACGGTATAATTCAGTCTTTCGAGGTAACGTTTGAAAGTGGTCAGGACAGGCGCTTCATCGTCGATGACCAGCACCACGGGCGCTTTCCTTGCCTGTCCAGACGGGGCAGAAATCATGGCATCGGCTCACTCAATGCTTTCCACGGCATGGGACAGACCGAAGGTGATGACATACGGCAAGGCATGCCGGTTCGAACCAATCTGGAGATCGAACACCCCCTTGCGCAGATCCTGTTTCCAGATCACCCGGTAACGCACCATGCGGCCCGGCTCGGTGGAAAAGCTGATCTTGACCTTGCGGGTGATCTCGGAGCCGATCTCGATGTTCAGGTTTTTCTTGCACTCCTGCTGGAGCATGCCGTCCAATACCGACCACATGGAGGTCTTCAACTGGCCAGCCATCGCGTCGTTCTGGCCGAGGGTCAACCCCACGGTGGCGGTGCGGATGAACTCATGCTCGCTGATCAGCACCTTGTTGCCGAAGCGGTTGTCCAGGGGCACATCCTCGGTGGCCAGGACCACGGATTGTTCCTGCAGCAGCGATTCGCCGAGCAGCCGGATCATGTTGCGTTCCTGAGGATCCGGGGAACTCGCATCCTCTTCCATCATCTGCCCGACCAGGCGCGGCCCCACCTTTTTGCCAAGCATCCCACCCACGAGCACCGCCAATCCGTATGGAATCAATTGCAACATGTCGCATCCTCCCCCTTGGTTCGCTTGACGTCAGCCGTCCACGACGACCGGCTCGCTGATGGTTTGCGCCGCCATGGCCCGCAGGTGGGCCTGGTGCATCTGGCGCATTTCTGCCAAAAAGCGCGGCATGTCGGCGTGCAGTTGCGCCATCAGGTCGTGGGCCATGACCATGGTCTCCAGGTTGCCGCGAAACAGGCGCCCGATGTTCTGGAATGGCGTCACCACCATCTGCAGGGCCTGTTGCGTGCGCTCGAAGGCGGCCTGACACTGCTCGATCTCCTTGCCGACCTCCTCGAGCAGCCGGGAGATCTCCTGATTCGTGGCGCCGGGTTTGTCGTTCAAAAGGTCGTTCAATTTGGCCAGGGCGGCATTTTTCATCTGCTCCGCCTGCCGGCCCTCCTCCTCCAGCATTTCGATCAAGGGTTTGAGATAGATCATCAAACGCGGATCGATTCGTTTCTCCAGGACCTGAATCAGGGTGCTTTGCTGGGATTCGAACTTATTGAACATCTCCGGGACGCAGGAGAGGGCATCCAGTTTCTCCACCATCGGCGCGGGCACCGTGGCACCCACCCCTTTTTCCATCAGTTGCGCCAGTGTTTCTTTCAGCGTGGCCACCTCTTGTCGCACCGTGGTCAGGCCGGTAGCCAGTTCTTCCAAAGGCGCGCCGCGCTCCAGATTCGTGAAGGCGTGTTGCATCCCCTCCATCTTCTTGATGAAATTGGACAGCGCACCCGCCGTCATCTCCATCCGGGTCAACTTCTCGTCCAGGCTCTTGACATGCACCGCCGTGGAGACATGCACCTCCACCACCTTTTTCAACAGGTTTTCCAGGATATTGATGCGGGTTTGCAATCCGTCGTCCGCAGGTTCCGCTTTCTGTTGGGCCATTTCCCGCTCTCCTTATGGATTTATTTAATTTTTGACATACACCAAAATGTCATGACATTTGATGCATCGACCGGAAGGGGGATGCGGCCGGGGCGAATTCGGCAGAATCGGCGGTCCCACCTTGTAGTACACGGAGATTTGCTCCCAGACCTTCGCCACCGGGGTGGCAGGCTGGCTGCCGGGGGGCAGGCCGCCGCGAATCAAATGACAATTGGTGCAAGGTCCCCATGACGGGTGCGGCATGCGCGCGCCCGGATCAATGGAGGGGATCCGTTTGATCAGCATGCGCTGCAAGCCCGGCGCGGCGGGGGCGACCAGCTCCAAAAGCGGCTCGCGCAGCGATGGCTGGGTCGGCTTGGGCATGGCGCCGAACACCTCGCCGCGCATTTCGGGCGTCGGGTCGGTGCGCATGCCGAGCACCCCGTAACCGATGAACCCCACCAGGCCAATCACCGCCAGGATCATCAAACCGGTCTTGAAGGTGCCCGTGTTCATGGCGTCCTATTGCAGTTTGTTGGACCAGAGCGCGAAACCTTCGTCGTTGCGCAGTTGACAATCCTTGCCATCGATCCGGATCCGCCTGGCGTAGACCAGCGCGGGTCCCTGGCCGCCCTGTCCGTCGTAGCGGAAACCGGCGCCATCCATCTGCGCATCGTGACGCAACGAACAACCGAGATACTTCAAAAACCAGCCCGGCCCCACCGACACCCGCAGTTCCCCTTGTTTGGGATCCTGCAGCCAGACGTGCAGTTGTCCATCAGTTTGGGGCTGTTCGCTGATCTGATGGATCTTGCCGCCAAAGGTCAGGCGTGGGGCCTGCGTCAGTTGCACCAGGGCGGTCGTCCCTCCGGGATCGACAGGGCGCGTGGCCGCGACCGGGATCATGCGCAGCCCGTCCCCGGCGTTGTCCAGGATCGGGTCCACCCCGGGCGGAACGCCAACGGTCTGCCCGGCCAACGCCACATCGGGGGCCGGTGGGTTGCCACTCAGCGCATCGGCGAACAGCGCGACGAGAATACCCGCCAGCAGCAGCAAAAGACCGCCGGCCACCACCCACTCGCCGGGTTCCAGGGAGATCTTCTTCATGGGACTCCTTTCCGGCCATCCAGCGCCGGGGTGAGAAAAATCCGGATGCTGCCGATATTCTCGGTGGAATGTTTGATCTTTTCGCTCAGGGCCGCCAGGATCAGGTCCCCTTCGAACACCTTGAGCTTGCGGTCCACGCGGATGTCGGCCTCGACGTAGAGGGTGTCACCCAGACTCCTGGCGCGCAGATAATTGACCTCGCGCACCTTGGGAAAGGTGCGAATGGTCTGGTAGATCCCCTCCAGTTCCTCCTTGTCGGGCGAGGCGTCCATCAGGTTGTTGACCGCCTCCATGATCAACTCGATGCCGATCTTGATCACCAGCATCGAAATCAGGATGGCCGAGATCGGATCGGCGATGGGAAAATCGAGCACCGTGGCAAAAAACAGCCCGACCACCATCCCCAGGGAGGAGAAAGCGTCGGAACGGTTGTCCCAGGCGTTGGCCATGATGGCCGGACTGTTGTTTTCCACCGCGACACAGCGCTGGTAGTAGAACATCAACTCGTTGCCCACCGTGGAAACGATCGCGCCCAACAGCGAAATGCGGTCCGGGGCGGCGTAGGTGTGGTTGATGATGTTGACCAGCGCCTCGACGATGATGAAAATCGACCCCACAGCCAGGATCAGCCCGACGATGCCGGAGGAGATGTGCTGGATCTTGCCGTAGCCATAGGCATACTCCTCATCCGGCGGACGGTTGGAAATCCGCAAACTGATGAGCGTGAAGATGCTGGCCAGCAGGTCGGCCAGGGAGTGGAAGGCGTCGGCCATCAATGCGGCGCAGTTGGTGGTGATGGACATGATCACCTTGTAGGTCACCATGAACACGTTGAACCAGATCGAGTACCAGGTCACCTCGGCGCGGCACTGGATGCAGTGAGGGTATCTCATGGCTTGGTCTCCTCGCCGGAAATCTCATTGTTCGGGGCGGCATTGCCTTGGGGATGCCCCGCATCCCTGCGCCGGTTATTGTTGAGCTCCGGTTCCGGGATCAGCCGCATGAATTTTCTGGAATCCAGATCCATGTTCATGTTGTCCGGGCCGGGCGAGGCAGAGAAATATTGATAGCGTTGAAAACTCAATATCCTGGCCATGACCGACCAGGGAAATGAGGTGATCAGGGTGTTGTAGTTTCTGACTTCGGTGTTGTATTCATCCCTTCGCTGAGAGATGAGGTTTTCGATATCCACCAGCTTGTCCATGAGTTGCTGATAGGTAGTAGAGGTCTTGATGTCGGGATACTGTTCCGCCAGACCAAACAGACGGGCCAGGGCATCGACGGGGGAACCGCCCGCTGGCGCCGTTTGGTCCGGATTGGCTGCCTGGGCTGGCGCGCCTGGTGCATTTTGTCCCATCATGCCCAGACGACCATCCGAGACATAACGAAACACCTCCTGCTCCAGCATGGCGTGGTTGAGGGTCAGATTGACCAGGTTGCCAAACAGGTTCGACCGGCGTTGCAGGGCGTCGTGGATGTGCCCACGGGTGGACAATACCTGTTCTTCCGCCGCGACGAAGCGATTGAAATTGTAAAACGTGGTCATGAGAAGAAAGGCGACCGCGCTGATACTGACGACCAGAATCAGTGATTTGGCCTTGATGGGGGGTATCTTGACGACATGGGTGGCCTCTTCCTCCTCGTAGAGTTGGCGCATCAGCTTTTTCATGCGTTGCATGCGTTCGCTGCTGGTCAACTCCAGGCGGTCGTCCATCTCATCCATAGGATCGCGCTTTTCCGGCATGCTGGCTCAATCCGTGTCAGTTGTCCTGCAAGGAGTCCTTGAGATCGGCGGTTTTCTTGAAAAAGACCACCGCCTCCTCGTGCTTGCCCTGCTGTTCCAAAATAAAGCCGATGGCCTGGTAGACCTTGACCTCGCCTGGCCGGATGGTCAGGGCCTCCTGGAAGGCATCGATGGCCTCCTCGTATTGACCGAGGTGATCCAGGGCCACGCCCAGACGGTACTGCAAATTGAAGTTGTCGGGTGTCTTGATAATCGCCTGCTTCAGCAGTTCTGCGGCCTTGGCGTACTCCTTGGCCTGGATGTAGGCCATGCCAAGGATGGAACTGACCCTGGGGGAAGCCCCTTCCCGCCGGTTGGCCTGTTCCAGAATCCGCATCCCCTCCATGGTGCGGTCGGTCTTGAGATAGCAGTATCCCAGGTGAAACAGGGTTTCTTCATCATCCGGCGCATGCTCCAGGGCGTTTTCCAGCAGGGGGATGGCGTCCCAGAAGCGACCGGTTTTGGTGTGAGCGACGCCCTGATCCCGGTAGAAGCGGCCACGCACCTGATTGTCCACGGTGAAGACCGCGTTGAATCCCTCGATGGATTTGGCGGCCAGCTTCTTGACGTTGCCGAGAATGGCGAACGACACCAGTCGGACCTCATCCAGCATGTTGATCGGAGTACGTGTAGCCATGTGTCGATCCTCGTTTTTTCAAGTCATTGGATGATGGGATGGCAGGCCTGGCAGGGTCCGCGATCCTTGTGTGGTGCCGCCGCGTCCGCCCGGATGGGAGGTGGAGGCAGGATCACCCCGTCGGGATCCGGCACGATGTGCCCGGTGGAGCCGATGGGGTGACACTGGGTGCATGGTCCCCGATAGGGATGGGGCATGATATCGCCGGGCAGGATCATGGGGGCCGTTTCGACCTGCGCCAACCCGAGATTGGTCCTGGCCACCAGCAGGAAGGTTTGCAACCGGCCCGCCCGGTAGACCGTGATGGGGACCGATTTGGACATCTGCACCTTGCGGGACTCCTCGACCATGGCTTCCAGGGTATTGACCGCTCTGCCGTTGATGGTCACGATCACGTCCCCGGCCAGAAGCCCGGCGCGGGCGGCATTGAGGGTGACCTCATCCACCAGCAGCCCTTCCAGTTCCATGGGCAGACGGAGTTTTTGCTTCAACTCGGCGCTCAGGGGGAGCGCCTCCAACCCCTTCCAGTGTCCCTCGGACAAACGCGCCTTGGGGTTGATGAAGGGTGCGGGCGAGCCGGGTGCGGTCTCGGGCGCAGGCGGCTGGGCCGGGACGATGGTGCGCGGCTGGACCGCCGGTGCGGGGGCCAGCGGAGCATCCACCCCGCGCGGGGAGGAGAACATGGCGAGGAAGACCAGCGCGATCAGGCCGAGAAAACCCGCCGACAGCAAGGAATCCGGAGACCATTTCATGGCATGAACATCCTCACGGCAATCACGAACATCAAGACCGCGTAGACCCAGCGCAGCATGTTCAAGGGAATGACGGAGGTCAACCAGGCGCCCACCATGCCGCCGGCAAAGGCGCCGGGGGTCAGGATCATGGCCATGACGAGCGGGGTTTGCGTTTCGAACGAGCCGGACTGCACGCCATGCACCATGGCCACGATGGTCCCGACGATCGAGGCGAAAAAGACCAGGGTGGCGCTGTTGGCGATGGCGTTGCGCAGGGGCATGCGGGCGATATAGCGCTGCAAGGGGACCTCCACCACGCCGCCGGTGATCCCCAGGATGCCGCTGATCACCCCCATGGGCAGGCCGAGCAGGCCGTGACGAACCGACGGATGCCGCCAGCGGATCGCCGCCGGCATGCTGTGATCATCCATGCGGGTGCCGAAAAAGCGTTGCAACATGGCCAGAAAACCGCTCGCCGGGCGTCGATCTTCCTCCTCTTCGCCGGATTCACCGCGCGATTCGGCGATTTCCACCAGCATCTTGATGCCGAGCAGAAAGGCGAACAGGCCGAGCATCCATTGAATCGCCGTCTTGCTCATCACGTTACCAATAAAATATCCACCCACCATGCCGACCATGGCCCAGGGGATCAGGGGTTTGCAGAAGTCGAACCTCAGCAGCCCCTGGCGGTGATAGCGCAGCATGGCGGCCCCGTACATGAAGATGTTGGTGATGTAGGCCACCGGCCTCACCAGCACCACGCCGTAGCCGAAGAACCACATCAATCCGGTGACCTTGATGATTCCGCCCCCCATGGTCATCATCCCTCCGCTGATGCCGGAAATGAAGCCCAGAAACAACAGCCCGAGAAAATCGCTGACGGTATAGCCCCACAGCGTCTGGCTCTGGCCATGGACCGGATCACTGGCCACGGCGGCGGAGGGCGGCGACGTGGAGGCATCCGGGGCCATGACCACATGCTTGCCCAGACCGACGTTGAGCATGCCGCGCACCTTCTGCCACCACTGGTCGGCCAGGCGCGGCGCGCGATCGACAGGCGGGCCGGGCTGGGAAAAGGCCGGATCCGGCTTGGCGGAAACGGACAGACCCTTGCGCGCGAAGGTGACCACGTCCTGGAAATGGTTGACCAGGACATTGGCCGGGACCGCATACCCCCGGATGAATCCCGCCGGATCCTCCATGGCCAGGACGATGCCCACCAGATGACTCTCCCGGTTGACCAGCGGGCCACCGTTTTGCGCCCAGTGGAAAACCGCGTTGGTGCGCAGCAGATGGGTCAGATTCATGTCGCGCACCCGCACCGGCTCCAAAAGATCCACCCCATCCACGGTGCCGACCCGCTGCACTGACTCGGTGCCCAGAGGGTCGCCCCAGGCCTGCACCGCATCCCCGACCTTGATCGGAGAGACAGTGTCGATTGCCAGATAGGGAAAAATCTCCTGGGAGACCATCTTGAGCAAGGCCAGGTCATGTTCGGGGACCACCTTGACCATGCGCGCCGGATACTGACGCGGCCCCATGGGAGTCTGCACCCGCACCTGGATCTCGGCGAGATCCTGAATCAGGTGCATGGCGGTCACCACGAACCCTTTCGGGTTGACGATCACTCCGGAGCCAGCCGAGACATAGGAGGCCTGCTTGCCGGCAGCGGCCTTGTTCACCCCCGCGATGTTGACCACCGCGACGCGCACCGGATTGATGTCCGGAGCGGACATCGCCACCCCGGTGGCCGCCAGAGGCGCCTCGGGTTTGACATCGGTGGTCAGCACGCCGAAAATCTTCATGTTCAACTGGTCCCGGTGTTCCCGCACCAGGTGGATGCCCCAGGCAATGGTGGCAAAAAAGAGCAGCACCAGCAGAATGGCTGGGATTTTCCACTCCTGGCGGCAGAAAGGGAACACGGGATGCGTTGGCTTGCCAGCTCTCATGATGGTCTCAACCGGCGATCAGTAGGATGTGAAACGACGCCATGCACAAAAAAATCGCGGCTGCGGGCAATCCCCAGGCCAGATAGCCGTGAAAATCCAGTACCCGAAAAGAAGATGCGCCACCCGGGGGAATGGCGCGGCTCATCATGCCTGCCACCACCGGTCCCGCCGTGGCTCCGGAAAGGGTGGCCGACGATCCCGCCAGAATTCCCAGGGAGAGTGCCCACCAGACGGCGTTGTCCCCCAGTTCGCCGTGCAGGGCCTTGGCCACCGGGACCAGCAACGCCGTCGCCGGTCCCGCGTTGAACAGCGGCGTGAGCAGAAAGGCCAGCCACATCAGGGCCAGAATGGCTAACGATCCATTGCCCCCGCCGATCCCCAGCACCATCTGGTACAGACCATCCAGCACCCCGGCGGCTCGCAATCCGCCCACCATGACAAACAGTCCGACGAAGAACATCAACTCCGCGCCCCCCATGGCCTGAAACCACGCGCCGACGGGCAGCCGTCCCCACCCCAGGATCAATATCCCGGCAAGCAAGGTGATGGCCGCCGGGCGCACCCCCAGCACAGGGGCGATCAGAAAGCCCGACAAGGTCATCAGGAACACCCATCCCCCAACCTTCATCAAATACGGATCGATCCCGCCGCCCGGAGGGGCGCATTCCGTCAGCGCCCGGCGCACCGTCTCCGGGTCAAAGCGCGCCACCCGATCCGGCGCCATCCGCCTGGTGAAATAAACCAGCAGCACTGCCAGCAGCACCAGGCACAAAGGCATCATGGCGGCCAGGAAATCCTCGAAATGCAACCGCCCCACCGCGCCGATGATCATGTTGGGCAGATCCCCCACCAGCGTGGAGGCCCCTCCCAGGTTGGAGGCGATCAGTTCCGCGCTCACCACCGGGGCCGGATCCATCACCAGGGTCCGGCAGATCGCCAACGTCATGGGGACCAGGATCACCATGACCGAAAGATTGTTGAAAATCAACGACGCCGCATAGGTGATCAGCACCAGCGACACCAGCAGCAGCATGCCGTTGCCACGGGAGAACAGCACCACCCGCAAGGCCAGATGATGAAACAGCCCGGCACGTAACAGACAGTCTGAAATCATCGACATCCCGAACAACAGCGCCAACGTGTCGAAATAAATCGCCTCCATGGCCTGACCCGGACGATAGAATCCGAACACCCCGCCGATCAGCAGAAAGATCACCCCGCCCCCCAGCATGGCGACGCCCCGGTTCACCAGATCCATCTGGACCAGGAAAAAAATCACCAGAAACAGCAGCAACGTCAGCAGTGGCAGGCCATTCACGCCATTGCTCCCTTCGCTTCCGGTCGGGTTTCCATGCGGGTCAGTTTCTCCCGGAGGCGGGTGATCTCCTCGCCCATGTGCTCCATTTCCGGCAGGGTCCCGGAGGCGGAACGGAAGTGGACATGCACATCCCCCAGGTGCGGGATGGCATTGACCAGCCGCTCCTCGACCCACAGGCTCACCTCCTTGGCCTCCTCGATGGTGAGTTCCGGATCCACGCCGATGGTCAGGGAGAGCCAGATATCCTGGCCCACCCGGCGGGTCAGCACCTCCTCGACGCTCTTGACTTTGGCGACCGTGCTGGTCAGTTCGTGAACCCTTTGCACCAGCTTTTTCGGCGCCGAGACGTCCATCAGCCCCTGGAAGGCCTCCCTGGTGATGGTGTAGCCCAGATAGAGGAGGTCCAGACACTCGCCCACGGCCACCAGCGAGTCCAGCCAGGGCATGTTCAGATAGTGGGATCCAACGATGCCGAACGCCACGGCCAGGGAGGAGTAGGCGTCGGATTTCTGATGGTTGGACAGGATGCCGACCATGGGGCTGTTGATCTGAAACGCCACGCAGCGGGTGTAGTACCAAAGAAAAATGTTGGCGCTCAAAACGAACAGCGCGGCCCACAACGCGATCATGTGCGGTGCCTTGTGGGCATGGCCGCTCAAGAACTTGTCCGCCTCGAAGAAGATCAGGAGCAGGGTCACCACCACCATGGTCAGGCCGACGATCAGCGAAAAGAGGAACTCCGCCTTGCCATGGCCGAACTGATGCTCCTCATCGATGGGCTGCTTGGAAAATTTCAGCCCCAGCAGGATCAGAAACGAAGTCAACACGTCCTTGGCCGAATACATGGCGTCCACCAGCAACGCCTGGGAACCCGAGATGATCCCGACGAATACTTTCAGCAGCGAAAGGGCAATATTGGCGACCAGCCCGATCCACCCCACGGACTTGTAGCAAACGATGCATTTCGGGTAACTCATGGACCTTCTTTCCTCTTGCGGCGGCTTCCGAAAGCGTTGCGTCTCAGGTGATTGATGGTCGCCAACACGAAACCGCCAATGAATGCCCCCGATATCACCAGAATCAGGGGCATTTCAATCGGTGGTCCCACCACGAAGCGAATGCTGACCATGTTCATGTTCTGCGTGGCGAAGATCAGCAGCAAAATGGCGAAAATGATGGAGATCAGGGGTTTGCTCAATGGTCAGACCCCCACTCCCGCACTGCGATCCATGCCGGTCACGACGCCCTATCCTTCCCTCAGATGGATTCCGCCCAGTCTCCGATCAGGGGGAGTTTCCACGCCCTGCCCAGATAGACCGAAACAAGGCCGATCACCGAGAAGGCCAGGCACAACAACCCGGAAATCCCGAAGAAGATCCGTCCCAGACCCGGCAGCACCAGGCTGTAGATCGCCAGCACCTCCCACATCCACAGGATCACCCCCTGACGGGCATGAAAACGCACATAGTTATTATCCCGATTGAGCACCAGAGGCACCAGACACAGGATCCCCAGGTAACTCAGACCCGCCAGCACCTTGTTGCCCACGCCTGCGGGCATCTGCACGGTAGTCGACATTTGCTTGCTCCTCGAAAGGTTGAAAATACGATAGTAACCAATTCGTCACTTGGACGATCTGTAGACATGGCCAACCTGCTCCCAGTACTGGGGCGGCAGTTCCATGGCCAGCTTCAGCGCTCCAGAGCCTCCGCAGTAATCGGGATCCGGAACCTGCCGCACCACCACCTGGCCGTACTCCTTGAGATGGGAGGCGATCAGATCCGCCAGCCCGCGGATGCGGCACCCCCCACCGGTGAGATAAATGTTGCGCAGCACTTCTTCCTGGTCCTCCGGATCGAAGACCATGATCAGGTTTTGCAACTGCTCCACGATTTCGGTCACGATGGTCTCGCAGGCGGTGCGCACCTCGCGAGTGAGATTGCAGGTCACCGGCTTGCCGTTCTTGCGCAGATTGACGACCACCTCCTCCTTGGGTTCGCCGACAAAGCCATGCTGTTCCTTGATCTTGCGTGCCAGATTGAGGGTCATCTGCACTTCGGGGTGGGTCTCGCGAATGAGATTCTCCAACACCAGGTCGATGTAATTGCCTGCCTTCAGGACGGTGACCTGATCCTCGCCACTGGGGATGATCCCCTTCATGGCGCAGATATCCGTGGTCCCGGCGCCGATGTCGATGATGATGGCGTTGTTCAGTTGATCGATCTCATAGGCCGCCATGAACGGTTCGGAGACGACCATGGAAAGATCGAGCAGCTCCTGGGTAATTTTGAGGAGCTGGTTCTTGTTGAACATGGAGGCTCGCGCCGGCACACCCAGAACCCCATAAATCGGATCCCCCGGCTGGGGATTGGCCAGACTGATGGCATGCTTGATCAACAGCTTGGCCGCCTCGGCCGCCTGATCGTTGGCTTCCTTGAGCACCCCGTCCTCGAGGGGATAGTGAATGTGCAGATAGGAAGCGCGTTTCAGGGCATCCTCCCCGATCATGTGGGAGTCATGCAGCAGCTTGACCCCGATGATGTCTCGCGGATAGCCGACCACGGATCGCACCATGTCCCTGGTCCCCCGGTTCGACAACACCATGGTGCGGGATGTCCCGAGATCGATACCCAACAGCAAGGGATTTCCCTTTTGTCCGGATGTCTTCATGTCAACCAACTCCCCAGTCTTGAATGTCTATGGAAAAGGTTACGCGGTGTCGGTCATTGCGACTTTTCCGCCGGGTTCTTTTTTTCCGGCATGAAGGCCCGGACCACCGACCCCACCGCGCCGAATACCGGCATGGTGACGATCCCCACGGCACCAATCACGATGTTGCCGCCACCCTTGACGATCTCGGATGCTCCACCGAACACCCCATGCACCCCCTTGGCTACCTTTTTGGCAGCGCGATCCGTGCCGGTGTTGCTCGGTCCGCTTTCCGCCGGGGGTGACTCTTGCGCGCTCCCACCTCCTACCTTGTCGGAGATCTTCCGGGAGGCATGCACCACGCCGCCCACCATATCGCCTAAGGCATTGTACAAACCGGCCCCCAGGGACTCGACCGGTATCTCAATGGAGCCGTCCTCGGCCACCCTGCGTCTGGAGGCGACACGTTTGACCGCATTCGGCTTGGCCGACTGGGCCGCTTCGGCTTCCACGGCGGCAGCCGCCTTTGGCGCGGGTGCCGACACCGGCGGGGCACCCTTCAATTGACGCACGAAAGCCTCGTTGAGACGCGTCTGACTCGGTGAAGGCATTTCGGCTTTGTGATGCATGGATGAAATCGGAATGCGGGGGGCTGGCGGAATCAGGTGACCAAAAGGTTTCAGATCATCCTCCGGCGAGGGAGCGGACTCATTGGCTTCCTGGGTGACCGGCGTGGTGACGACCACATCCTCGGTAACCGCAAAGGTGGATCCAGACGCGGATTCCGCGCCCTGTTCTTCCACAGGCGCCGGGGCGGATTCCGTCTTTTCTGCGGCATCCACCTTCATGGCGCGAGGATCCGGCGTCTCTTCCATGCGCTTGGTGGCAGCATCGCGAATCAGCTTCAACACCCGCTCCTTTTCCGCCGCCGCCACGAAGGCATCCTTGCCGGGCGTCGGCAACGGCTCGGCGTCATCCTCAGTCGAGGAAGCAGGCTGGGATGCGGGTGGCTCATCCTTCTTGGGCGTTGCGGGTTCGGCGGCCAAACTCAATGGCGGCAGAGGTTGCTCTGGCGCCTCCAAGGGAAGTGGTGAAGTGGCGACAAGCACTGGGGCAGGTATCTCCTCAATCTTGGGAGACATGGTGAACGCCGGAATGGCTGGGGCCTCTGCCTTTTTATCTTCCAACTTGGGAGGCGGCATGGAGAAGGCCGGCATGGCCGGGGCTTCAGCCTTTTTGTCGTCCAACTTGGGAGGCGGCATGGAGAAGGCCGGCATGGCCGGAGCACCTGTCTTCTTTTCTTCCGGCTTGGGAGGCGGCATGGAGAAGGCCGGCATGACCGGGGCTTCTGCCTTCTTTTCTTCCGGCTTGGGAGGCATGGTGAAAGCTGGCAAAGCGCTCACGGGAGGCACGCCCTTTTTCTCGTCTGCCTTTGGCGGCACGAGCGGGGCGGGCGCTTCCGCCTTTTTCTCGTCTGCCTTTGGCGGCACGAGCGGGGCGGGCGCTTCCGCCTTTTTCTCGTCTGCCTTTGGCGGCACGAGCGGGGCGGGCATTGCTTCCTTCTTGTCGTCGGCTTTTTTCTCCTCCGCCTTCTTGTCATTGGCCTTCTTGTCGTCAGCCTTTTTGTCCATGGCCGCGTCATGGGAGGTCTTGCCGTTGGCAGTGCCAGCCTTCAGTTTGTCATTGAGCTGTTTTTGTAAAACAGCATCAAGATCATCGGCCAGTCCGCCACCCTTTTCAACCTGCTCCGGACCACCCGGCTTCGACTCGTTTTTCGTCCCATCGGGACCCTTTTTGTTCTGGTCCATAATCAGTTCTCCTCTCCACCGGAATTATAGGGCCAATAATGACGCCGCTTCATCTCAATTTTACAAACATTCTTTTATTGTCACGCGCCACGTCCAACAATATGGCGCTTGCCGTCGTGGACGCTTGGATGGCCTTGTCCAGGGCCGCATTGGTAGCCACTGCCTGTCCATTGATGGACAGCACGATGTCATTGGAACGCATGCCAGCCAGATCCGCCTCCAAACCCGGATCGATCTCCTGCACCACGGCGCCCTTCTTCTCCTTCAATGCAGCGTTTTTCTTGATCATCTTTTCATCGATCGGCAACAACTCCATGCCAAGCCACTCGAACTCCGTGGGGACTGCGGGTTTGACCTGCCTGGCGGCAACGGGCGTCTGGGGTGCTGCAACCGGGGCTGCCGGCTGCAAAGCAGTCACCGGCGGGACCGAAATGACCACGGCCAGATCCATCCTCGTCCGCTTGCGAGATATGGAAAGCCGCGCCTTGTCCCCGACGGCATAGGACTGCAGCCGGGTTTTCAGATCATCCGGGGTATTGACCCAACGACCATCCAGCTTGAAGATGATATCCCCCGCCACCAGGCCACCTGCGGCCGCCGGCGAGTCGGTCTGCACGCTCTGCACAAAGACGCCGTTCGGCGCCAGTGGCGCGAACCGTTGCCGCAGCATGTCATCCAAAGGTTGAAACCGGGCGCCGATCACCGACTCGAAGCCAGCCGGGGTCGCGTTGACCGGAGTCTGCTCCGTCGAAGGAGCGGCCTGCGGCAGGGCGACGTTGATCCCGGTCGCGCCCCCCTGGAAGGCCGGTTGACGCGCCACCTGCCCGCTGCCCAGGATCGCATGGCAATTCTCGCATGGCCCACGATCCCCATGCGGGGCCACGGCGTTGAGCGGAATGGCCGGAATCGCCTTGGCCGCCACCTGCTGCCCCTGACCCATCCGGGAGACGGCCATGGCCGGGGTCACCTCGGGAATGGCGATCTGCTCGTTGATGAACTCGCGCACGCTGTTGACCGGCACGGAGAAACCCACCCCGGAAAAGGCCTGTGTCGGGGAGTAGATCGCGGTGTTGATCCCCACCACATACCCACGACTGGAAACGAGCGGCCCGCCGGAATTGCCCTGATTGATGGCGGCATCCGTCTGAATCAGATCCTTATGCACCACACCCTCGATGGTGACCGCCTTGCGGGCGCCGGAGATGATCCCCTTGCTCACGGTCTGATCCAGACCGAAGGGACATCCGACGGTGATCACCGGATCGCCGACCCGTACCAGGTCGCTGTTGCCCAGGGGCGCGGGTTGCAGAGGAACCGGCACGCTGACCTTGAGCAGCACCAGATCGCGGGAAGGATCGAGGCGCACCACCTCGGCGGGAAAACGCCGGTTGCCCATGGGGCCGAAGACGGTGACATAGATGTTGCGGGAGTTCTCCACCACATGATAGTTGCTGATGATGTAACCGTCAGCCGACACGATAAGCCCGGAACCGATGCTCTCCATGGCCACGCCCGAAAAAGGGGTCATGAAGCGGAGTCCGCCATCCTGTTGCGGTTGCTGGGGCGCGGTCGCTGGCGTTGGTGAGGGATCGGCAGGGGCAAGGGTACGGGAGATGCCCCTGTTTTCGGTGTTGACGCTCACTACGCTGGGCATAATGGACTGCACCACCACGGAAAAGGACTCCTGGTCCGTCGGAGCGACTGGCGCGGCGGGAGTGCCCCAGAAGTTGGCGGGCTGGGCGAGTGTCGGCGTCTGGACATTGGCGCTGGGCATGCTCTGAACCGGGGTTCCGGGGATCTCGGCAATGGCGCGGATCCCTTTTTGCCCCAGATTCCTGGTGCTCTTCAACACCTTCTCGGAGTCGATGCCGATCTCGTCCAGGAAGTAGTTGAGATACCAGTAACTGCCGGCCAGACCAATGATGCCGAGCACCCCGACGATGATCAGGTACTTTCGGTATTCCAATCCGCACCTTGCATTCTTGTCTGAGAACATGGTGGTTCACTCTTTCGGTTGGGAGCCATCTTCCGTCAGTTCCGAGTCGGTTGGTTCCGATGGGACAGTATGGCGCATTTTCGTCACTCCGGCCCCGAGGGCCACCAGACCGAGCAAAATCGCCAGGAACGGAATCAAACCCCGCAGCAGTTCGACGAAGGACCACCACCAGGTGGAGAGGCCCCAGATTCCCAACGCCATTGCAATGAGACCGAACACGATGATGGGCATAATCAGCCTTTCCCTCTGAAATCAGGTTGCATGGAAGAAAAATTCTCACGGGAAACATCCTCTTCGCTGGCGGTGCGCATCACGACCAGGGCGTAGAGGAACAACAGGAGATTGACGATCCCGGTGAAGACGAACGGCGAGGTGGGACCGAACCAGTCGAACAGGATGCCGCCGACCTGCAAGAAAAAGATGACCCCGAAGCAGCCGACGGTATTGAACACCCCGAGGACCGACCCGCGAATCTCCTCCGGGGCGTGATCCATGGCCAGGGTCTGGGGCACCAGGATGCAACCGGCTTGGCCGAAGCCGATGATGAGGATCGGCAGGAGGATCCACCAGGAAAAGGGATTGAGGATCAACCCCATGGCAACGAAGCCGAAGCCGGACAGCAACAGCCCGATGGCGATGGCGGCCACCCGGCCCAGACGGATCGTGATCCGACCCCAGATCGGCAGGGAAATCAGGACCACCACGCCAAGCAGACCGATCACGATGCCGGCGCGGGACGCGGCTCGCGCATGGGAGGTGCCCTGGATCAGATCGGCGAAATAGACGAACCAGGTCATCAGGAACAGCCCGACGATCACCATGTCGTTGCGCGAGGTGAAGGCGGCGAGAAAACTGAGTCTGAGGTGCTGTTCGCTTTTGACCAGATTCCAGACCTGCTGGAAGGGAAAGCGGATCTCCTTGCGCGGGGGATTGATCTCGACGAGGAACCGTTTTGCCATCCATGCCCCCGCGAGGGCGATGAATCCAGCCAGCCACATGGTGACGGTCAGGCCGACCTGTTCCGGGAGTTGCATGATAATGGCATAGACCAGGGTGACGCCAAAGGCCATCATGAAGCCGACGTTGGCCAACTGTCTGGGACGTTCGCTGGGTTCCAGGGTGTAGTCGCCGCTCAGGGTGGCGACCTGAGGCCAGACGAGGGTACCGCCCAGGGACATCAACACCCGGAGGACATAGAAGATCGCCAGGGTATTCAGGCCGAGCATGGCGGCGATTTCGCGGTCGAAGGGGGCGAGCAAGGCCGTGAAGCCGGCCAGAAGAAAGCCGTAGACCATCAGTGGAATGCGACCGATGCGATCCGAGACGTATCCGAGATAACCGACCAGGAGAAGATCCACCAGTTCGGTGATGACCTGAATATTGGCGTTGACGAATCCGGCGTTGTCCCTGGCCAGGCCGAGGACCTGGCTGAGGTAGAGGGGCTGGAGGGCCAGCACCATGGTCAAAAAGATCATGGCCATGGCCACTACCAGATAAAGCGCGTTCCGGTGGTGGGCCTGAAGATCCCCGTCCGGCGCGTTGGCCGGGCGGGGAGGCATGTCGGCGGAGGCAGCGTTCATGCCGTCTCCCTCGAGTCGGGATCGGTCACGCCGGCCACCTTGGCGATCAGGGGGATCTCCCAGGAGCGTCCAAGGAGGACGGCGAGCAATCCGCAGAGGCTCAGGAAGGTCACGCCTACGACACTGGTGCTGAACAGGTAGGGACCAACGCCCGGCAGATGCATGCAAAAGAGCGCCAGGACGCTCCACACCCACAGGACCAACCCCTGCCTGGCATGAAAATCGACGAACCGATCACCCTGATTGAGTATCAGCGGTACCAGGCACAAGACTCCCATATAGCCGAGCGCCGCCATGATTCTGCTTTTCATGATCCTGTTCCCCCGCGAGAATGCGTATGCATTCGGGCGATCAGCTGATGGCCTCTTCCAGTTCGGTCTCCTCGAGGGGACGTTTCATATAGCTGTAGATGCCGACGCCAACGGCGGCAACCGCGCCGACGAGGAGGATGGGTCCCCAGGCGCCCAGGCCCAGGCCGAGTCCCAGGCTGGTTCCAGATCCGGTCCAGATGGTTCCTCCGGTGGCGAGGCTCTTGGCGCCGACCGCCGACTTGGCGCCCACGGCCATGGTCGGACCAGCGGCCAGCGCGCCCTTGCCGCCGGCAGCGCCCTTGGCGACCACCGCCCCCGCTTTGCCCGCGCCACCCTTGACGGCGGTTCCCGCAGCGGCTCCCTTGGCGGCGGCTCCGGCAGTGGCCCCCTTGGCGGCGGCTCCGGCGGCACCTTTCTGTGCTGCGGCGCCTTCGATTTCCGTGGCATGGAAACCCATTTGCTGCATGGCGACGCTGCTGCCGATCCCCTTGGCGGCCATGCCCCCGGAGCCGGGATGGAGGACCAGCCACTTGGCGGCGGCGGTGGTCCCGACCGGCGATTTGCCCACGGTCACGGTCTGTCCGACCAGGGTGGAGAGTTGTCCGGCCTGTCTGGCCCCTTCCAGTTTGAGGGCCACCATGCCCTTGCCAGCCCCGCCCGCTCCGCCCAGGGGGTGGAGGAAGAGCCAGTTGGCCATGCCGTCCCCGGTGGCAACCGTGCTGCCCACCGTAAACGATTTTCCCGCCAGCATGGGTACCTGAGCGGCCTGAGTGGCTCCACTCAATTTGAACATCATCGTCTCCGCAGCCATGACAGTCTCCTTTGTGTGTGTAAGTTCAATTGGCGACACCAATCCAAGCAACAAAAAAAAATGGCTAGCGACAACAGTGTAAAACTTCACTGTTTCCGCTAGCCATCATGATGTTTAACAAATTTTCACACGCCAAGAACGCACGGATGTTCCTGGCGATGTCAAAGTGTAAAAATTTAAAGCAAGAACAGTTTGTTGACCAAAATTCTTGGGG
>PDZX01000013.1 GCA_002753185.1 Magnetococcales bacterium WMHbin3 | reverse complement strand
AATGGCTCCACTGATGGCGGGATTCCCGCCTTCAGTGGGATGAAAACGGCCTGATGGATGCGGGTGGCGGTTCGTGTGCCGATCCGGCAGCCCATTCAGGCCATTCGACGACAGGCTCCCTGCAGGTCGAGAATCCGACCGCTGGCCGTCCCGCCGGTCACCGGCATGGGGGGGAGCACGGTGGCCCACGCCTCGCCGAGGTGATCGTGACTGCCCGCCGTCGCGTCCCTGGCCAACACCCCCATGGCCCACGCCTCGCCCCCCAGGGCGAAGTGCATGGCGCGGTCCCGATCCTGGATGTTGGCGGCCAGCCGGATTTCCAGTTGCAGCAGGGAGACCATCCCGGAGGCGATCATCACCGCCGAGGCGACGATCAGCAACGCCGTGATCAGGGCCGCCCCGCGCCGCCCCATCAACCGCCTCCCGCGACTTCGAACAGCCGGCGCAAACGGCCCCAGCCGACCCGCTCCACCACGATCTCCACCGCGCGCGGCAGCATCTCCAGCCTGTCCGGGGTCGGCGGCCAGAAGGTGCGCCAGGCGCCGTCCCCACCCAGAAAGCGGATCTCCAACCCCCGCACGCCCTCCAGCAGGATCTCCCCGGCTGGCGGTTCGTCCAGGATCCGGTCCAGGCTCTCCCAGGTGCGCCGCAGGATCCGCCCCTCCTCCAGGGACCAGGCCAGCCGCTCCAGGGCGCTCTGATCCGCATCTCGCGGGTTGGGACGACCGGTGCGGGTCAATTCGAGAAAGATCAGGGTCTCCTGGTTGCCGACCATGGCGGGCAGGCGGCGGTTCTGACCGCCTGTCACCGGACGGGCCACGGCCTGTTCGACGTCACGGGCCAAACTGGTGAAAAACATCTCCAGGGCGGCCAGTTCTCCCAGGCGGCGCGCCCCCTCCTGGCGGGTCGTGAGCAGCGTGCTCAGCCCGCCATAGGCCATGGCGGCGATGACCGCGAATACCGCCAGTGCCGCCATCACCTCCGGCAGGGTGAACCCGGCGGAACGCGACCGGTTCATGGCCTGGCCAGAAAGGCCTCCAGGCGAACCAGGGGGGCGCCCTGTTCGCCGGGATCCGTGCGCACTTGCACCTCCATGCGCCGTACCGACTCCTCCGGCGTGGTGGAGATCAGCACGGTCCAATGCCACTCCCGCGTCCCCATGCGCTCGCTCCCCCGCTGCACTCCTGGCCGGGGCCACTGGCGAGGGATGCGCCGTTCCGCAGCCTGGTTCATGGCCACCCAGTGGGTCAGGGTCCGATCCGTCAAGTGGCGAACCCCGCGCGCGTATTCCGCCGCCGCGCGCAAGGCCGCGCTCAATGCCACCGCCAACACCGCCAGGGCCACCATGGTCTCCAGCAGGGTGAAACCGTTGCGGCCACCAACCGCGCCGCTCATGGGCCGGACACCCTGGCGAGCCCATCCCCCCCCCGCGCCTCGCCGGTCAAACGCCACGCCGGCTTGCCGGCCACCAGCGCCTCCAGCACGAAAGGGGTCACGTGGCCATCCGAGGAGAAGATCACCTGAGGCGATCCGTTCGCCCCCGGCCTGCCATCGGCCCGCAAGCGCAGCGTCATCTCCGGCGGCAAGCGGCGCGGACGCAGCAACCGCTCCTCCCCTTGCGGGTTTTGCCAACGGTTGGCCTCGTCTTGCACCAGGAATCCATACCCCTCGCCGCTGATCCTCACTCCCCACTCCTGCATGCCCAGCACCGCCTCCCGACCGGCCAGGGCGAACAATCCACGCATCCGCGACACCTCGTCCTCCACCCGCCGATCCCGGCCATGGGCGCCCAGAGAGACCACGGCCAGACCGAAAGTGATACCCATGATCAGCAGAACCACCATCACCTCCGCCAGGGTGAACCCCCCGTCGCGCCATTGGCGAAACCGTCTCAATCGAGATTCCAGTTGCCGATGTCGGCGTTGGCGCCACTCCCCCCCTCGGCCCCGTCCGCGCCCAGGGTATACAGATCGAACTCCCCATGGGTGCCGGGCCGCAGATAGAGATAGGCCCGGCCCCAGGGATCCCTGGGCGGACGCACCAGATAGCCCCCCTCGCGCCAGTTGGGGGGCACCGGCTCCACGGTGGGTTTTTTCAGCAGGGCATCCAGCCCCTGATCCGTGGTGGGCAGGGTGAAATTGTCCAGCTTGTAGAGGTTCAGGGCCGCCTCGATGGCCAGAATGTCCTGTTTGGCCTTCACGGCCCGCGCCTCGCCGGGACGCCCCATGATGCGCGGCGCCACCAGCGTGGCCAACACCGCCAGAATCACCACGACCACCATCACCTCGATGAGAGTGAACCCCTTCGACCCAGCGCGCATCCTCAGTCCCCTTATTGAATCAACTGGTTCAGATTGAAGATCGGCAACAGAATGGCCAGCACGATGGTCAATACCAATCCGCCCATCAGCAGCACCATCAGCGGCTCCAACAGCCCGGTCAGCACGCCCAGCAAGGTCTCCACCTCCTGCTCCTGGGCCTCGGCGGCATGCTCCAGCAGGCCGGCCAGATTGCCGCTCGCCTCGCCGCTGGCGATCAATTGGATCACCATGGGGGAAAACAGGCCGCTCTCCGCCAGCGCCCGATGGACCCCGCCCCCCTCGCGCACCCGATCCGCCGCCCGGACCACGGCCTCGCGCATGGCCAGATTGCTCACCCCGCGCCCGGCGATGCGCAACCCCTCCAACAGCGGCACCCCGCTGGCAGTCAAAATCCCCAGGGTCCTGGCCAGACGGGCCGTGTTCAGCCCCCGGACCAGCATGGCCGACAACGGCAGACGCAACAACACCCCATGCCAGCCACGCACGAACCCCTCCCGGCGCGCCAGCAGCCGCCAAGTCAGCCAGGCACCCGCCAACCCCAACGCCAGCCAATGCCACTGCCCGCGCAGGAACGCCGAAACCGCGATCAAGCCCTGCGTCAGCGGCGGCAGGGCCTGGCCGAAATCATCGAATACCTTGGTGATCTCAGGCACCACGTAGGCCACCAGAATCCCCGCGATCAACAAGGAAAACCCCACCACCACCCCCGGATAGATCAAGGCCACCCCAATCTTGCGCTTCAGCCTGCCCCCCCGTTCCAGGTGCTCCGCGAGCCGTTCCAGCACCCGGTCCAGCCGACCGGAGGACTCACCCGCCGCCACGGTCTCCCGATAGATATCCGCAAAGAGCCACGGATACTCTGCAAGCCCTTCGGCCAGGGAACGCCCCTCCATGACCCGTGCGCGCACCGCCAGCAGAATGGCGCGCCATCGCCGGTTGCCGGTCTGCCAGGCGACGATGCGCAACACCTCCTCCACCGGCAGGGCGGCGCGCAACAGGGTGGCCATCTGCCGGGTGGCCAGGGTCACATCGCTCCCGGCCACCCCGCGTCCGAACCGCAACGGGCCGCCCGCCGTCCTGGGCCGTCCGCCCCGGACCTCCTCGACCCGCAACGGGGTCAATCCCCGCTCCCGCAGCCGATCCCGCACCTCCCGCGCCGACTCCCCCTCCTCGACGCCCTTGCCGGTACGACCCCTGTCATCCAGGGCGGTGAACTCGAAAGTACCCACTCCGACTCCCCATGGCGATGATGCACCAACCGACCCTTCCACTACATGAACCGGTCCCGATTGTCAAATGCGCCGCAATGCGTTACCATAATGCGATCAACCCGGCTCCGGCGCAAACCAGCAACAAGGATCGAGCAATGCGCATTCTCATGGTCATGGCCAGACAGACCAGCATGCAATCCTATCACCTCCCCATGGGGATCGGCTACGTTTCCGCAATGCTCAAGCGGGCGGGCCACGAGGTGCGCGTGCTCAACCCCAACCACGCCATCGGGGAGATCCACACCCTGCTGACCCGCGAGGTCATGGAGTTCGCCCCCGAACTGCTGGCCATGGGAGGGATGTCGTTTCATGCCAACCAGATCCGGCACATGGCCGCCGTGGGACGCCATCTGTTGCCTCATGCCCCCATCGTCATCGGGGGCACCCTGGTGACCAACCAACCCGCAGTCGCCATGGAGGCCATCCCCCATGCCGACGTGGGGGTGGTGGGGGAGGGGGAACGCACCATGGCCGAGTTGGTGACCGCGCTGGCCAACGGAACCCCCCTCGACACGGTGGAGGGCCTGATCTTTCGCGACAAACAGGGAGTCCTGCAACGCACGCCCCCGCGCGCCATCCTGAAAGACCTGGATGAACTCCCCTGGGTGGACTGGGAAGGGGTCGGCCTGGATGTCTACGCCTCACTCCACGCCCCCGGAGAAATGGCCCCCGGACTGGTGGTGGACCATGGGGCCAGGGTGATGCCCCTTCTGACCAGTCGCGGCTGCCCCCACACCTGCACCTTCTGCTGCCACGAGATCGCCGGGCGCATGTATCGCACCCGCTCCCTGGACGATGTCTTCGCCGAACTCGAATACGCCATCGACCGCTTCGGCATCGACCACCTGTGTATTCTGGACGACCTCTTCTGCCCGAAACGGTCACGGCTCGCGGAGTTCTGCGAACGGGTCCGGCCCCTCGACCTGCGTTGGGAGTGCTCCTTGCGGGTCGAGCAGGTGACCCCCGAAAGCCTGCACATGATGAAGGAGAGCGGCCTGGTCTGCATCAGCTTCGGCGTGGAGAGCATGAGCGACACTGTCTTGCGCAGCATGCAGAAACGCACCACCACCGAGCGTCTGGCCCGCGCCCTCGATCTGATGTACGAGGCCAGACTCACCACCTGGGCCAACCTGATCTTCGGCGATCCCGCCGAAACCCCGGAGACGGTCACCGAATCCATGGAGTGGTGGGCGCGCCACAACCATTTCGACCTGCGCATCGCCTTCATCGGCTATCATCCGGGTTCCCGGATTCATGATCATGCCCTGCAGAACGGCTTGATCACCAATCCCCTGGAGTTCCTGTTGCGCGGCGATCCGGAAATCAACGCCACCGCGATGAGCGACGCGCAATTCCAGCAAATGAGGTCTCTGGTCTATCGTTACACGCACACTTTCGGCATGCCGGGACGCATCATCGAACTGATCTGCCGCCACTCGCTGCGCATCGACCTGCTCATGGAGTGCCCGCACTGCCACGCCGAACTCTCTTTTACCGATTTGACATGGAAGAACGTCAGGAATTTTCGTCGGTCATGCAGAGAGTGCAATCAACTGTTCCATGTGCCTGTGCGCGACAGGAAATCCTCCCCGGAACTGGCCGGTTTGCATGGCGAATTGCGCGCGATGTTGACGAATGACGCCAACTGGATCACCCGTGACAATGCCAACAACCTGTTGGCCCAATGCACCCGGATCATCCGGCTCGATGACGGCGCCGATGAGGTGCATGCCCTGCGCGTTCAGGTCATCACCGCCTACGGCGCGCCGGAACAGATCCTCACGGTCTTGTGGAATGCGCTGCTCGGCAATCGCTACCATATCCCCTATTTCGAACGGATGGCCGCCCAACTGACCGCCATGGGCCGCAGCACGGAAGCGGAAAAATTTCTCCGTCAGGCAGCGCTGCTGCAACGACTGGGCGTCACCAGCCCGGTGGATCTGCCTGAGCATTGATCAACCTTGCTAAGCACTCGGAAGCCGCCAATGCCATCGACGATCCCCAACGACCCGCTCCCCGACCCGTTGCGCCTCCATATCGGCGGCAAGGAGGTCAAGGAGGGGTGGAAGATTCTCAATATTCAGGCTGGCCCAGGGGTGGATTATGTGGGCAGTTGCACCGACCTTGGCCGGTTTCCGGACGAGTGCTGCGACGAAATCTACGCCTCCCATGTCCTGGAGCACGTGCCACACAACAAGGGAGTGGTCCTCACCCTGCGGGAATGGCGTCGCGTCCTGAAGCCGGGGGGAATCGCGCGGATCAGCGTTCCCGACCTGGACACGCTCTGTTGGCTATTCGTGCATCCCAGGCTCGACCCGAAAGCGCGGCATCATATCATGAACATGATGTACGGAGGACAAAGGGATGCCCACGACTTTCACCTGGTGGGACTGAACTGGGCGATACTCGCCCAGTACCTCGAACAAGCCGGTTTTCGGGAGGCGCGGCAAGTGAAATTCTTTTCGCTGTTCAACGACACGAGCAGTTTCACCCCCTATTTCGGCATCCCCATCAGCCTCAACGTCGAGGCGATCAAGTAGGGATCACACGCCCGCCTGGGCCGCCGCGAGACGGGCCACCGGCACCCGGAATGGCGAACAGGAGACGTAATCCAACCCGGCTTCGTGGAAAAAGGCGATGGAGTCCGGGTCGCCGCCGTGTTCGCCACAGACGCCTACCTTCATGCCGGGCCGCACCGACCGTCCCCTTTGCACCCCCATTTCGACCAGTTGCCCCACCCCGGTCTGATCCAGGGAGACGAACGGATCCTTGCGCAACAGACCTTTTTTCAGATACTCGGAAATGAAGGTGCTGGCATCGTCCCTGGAAATTCCCAGGGTCGTCTGGGTCAGGTCGTTGGTGCCGAAGGAGAAGAACTCCGCGTCCGCAGCCAGCTTGTCCGCGACCAGGGAAGCACGGGGCAACTCGATCATGGTGCCGATCAGCACATCGATGCGGACATCGAAGGCCGCCATGACCTGCTGACACACCTCCAGGCACTCCTGCTTGAGACGCCGCAGCTCCTCGGGCAGACCGACCAGTGGGATCATGATTTCCGGGATAATGGAAAAACCGTCCTTTTTGACCAGGGAGCAGGCAGCCTCCATGATGGCCCTGGTCTGCATGGCGTAGATCTCCGGATAGGTGATGCCCAGCCGGCAGCCGCGATGGCCGAGCATGGGGTTGAACTCCTTGAGGCTGGAGACGCGGGACTGGATCTCCTTGACCTCGACCCCCATGACGCGGGCCACTTCGAGCTGTTCCTTGAGTTCATGGGGCAGGAATTCGTGCAGCGGGGGATCGAGGAGCCGGATGGTGACCGGCAGCCCTTTCATGACGCGGAAGATCTCCTCGAAATCGGAGCGCTGCATGGGCAAGAGTTTTTCCAGGGCCACCTTGCGTCCCGCCTCGTCCTGGGCGAGGATCATCTCGCGGACGGCGAGGATGCGGTTGTCCTTGAAGAACATGTGCTCGGTGCGGCACAATCCGATCCCCTCGGCGCCGAAATCGATGGCGGTTCGGGCGTCTGCCGGGGTATCGGCGTTGGCGCGGACCTTCATGGTGCGCAGGGAATCGGCCATGCGCATGAATTCGTCGAACTCACCGGTCATTTGCGGTTCGCGCATGGTGATGCGGCCCAGCAGGACCTGCCCGGCATCGCCGTCGATGGTGATCCAGTCGCCCTTGCGGATGAGGGTGCCTTTGACGTGACAGATCCCGGCCTTGATGTCGATCTCCAGGTCGTGACAGCCGGAGACGCAGGGTCGGCCCATGCCGCGCGCCACGACGGCGGCGTGGGAGGTGGCCCCGCCGCGAGCGGTGATGATGCCGGCGGCGGCGTGCATGCCGTGGATGTCCTCCGGGCTGGTCTCCTCGCGCAGCAGGAGGACCTTGTGTCCATCCGCGACCCACTGCACGGCGTCATCCGGGGTGAAGACCACCTGTCCGACGGCGGCGCCAGGGGAGGCGGCCACCCCTTCGGCCAGGACGGTGCGCCTGGCCTTGGGGTCGATGGTGGGATGGAGGAGTTGATTGAGGTCCTCTGGCTTGACGCGGCGGATCGCCTCGGCGGGGGTGATCAGCCCCTCGCGGACCATCTCCAAGGCGATGCGCAGCGCGGCTTGAACGGTGCGTTTGCCGTTGCGGGTCTGGAGGAGCCACAACTTGCCCTTTTGAATGGTGAACTCCAGGTCCTGCATGTCGCGGAAATGGAGTTCCAGTCTTTTGTAGAGGGTCACCAGTTCCTGGTAGAGCACCGGCATGACCTCTTCCATGGCAGAGTCCTGGGAGCGGGCGCGGCGTTTGCCTTCGAGGGTGATCTCCTGCGGGGTGCGGATGCCGGCCACCACGTCTTCGCCCTGGGCATTGATGAGGAACTCGCCGAAGAAGCGATTCTCACCGTTGGAGGGGTCGCGGGTGAAGGCAACGCCGGTGGCGCTGTCCGGCCCCATGTTGCCGAAGACCATGGCCTGGACATTGACCGCCGTGCCCCACTCTTCCGGGATGTCGTTGAGCCTGCGGTAGGTGATGGCCCGGTCGGCGTGCCAGGAGCGGAAGACCGCACCGATGGCCGCCCAGAGTTGTTCCATGGGGTCGTCGGGGAAGGGTTTGCCGATGGACTCCTGGACGATCGCCTTGTAGCGTTCGGCCACGGCGCGCCACTCCTCGGCGGTCAATTCGACATCCTGGCGTTTTTCGAGCCGTTTTTTTTCGAGTTTCAGGGCCTCCTCGAACCGCTCGTGAGGGATATCGAGGACCACGTTGGAAAACATGTGTACGAAACGGCGGTAACAGTCATACACGAAGCGGGGGTCGCCGGATTGGCGGATCATCCCTTCGATGGCGCTGGCGTTCAAGCCCAGGTTGAGGACCGTGTCCATCATTCCCGGCATGGAGACGCGTGCCCCGGAGCGCACCGACAGGAGCAGGGGATTGGCGGCATCGCCGAAGCGGCAGCCCATGGCCTCGCCCACCTTTTCCAGGGCGGCATTCACCTCTGCGGCCAGTTCCGTGGGGTAGGAGCCGTTGTTGGCGAAATAATGAGTACATACCTCGGTGCTGATGGTAAACCCCGCCGGGACCGGGATGCCGATCCTGGACATTTCGGCCAGGTTGGCCCCCTTGCCGCCCAGGGTGTTCCGCATGGACGCATCGCCGTCCGCGATCCCGTTTCCGAAGAAATAAATCGGTTTTTTCACGTTCATTAAGGTCCCCAGGCTGAAGTTTTCCATGCCGTCTTCCAGAAAATGCGAGCGCATTTTAGTCTCCATGCGACCGGAATGCAACCCAGTTTCCTTACGCGTCACGAGAAGAGGAGCGCGGAAAGACGGGGTCGGAAACGGGTGATGAGGGGATGACCCGGTCCAAGGAGATCGAACACCCGCAAAACGGCCTTGCGTCCGGCATCCTCGTCGAAGGCGCGGTTGCGGCGCACCACTTCGAGGAACTGCTCCAGGCCATCCTCGTAGCGCTCGCGGGCGACGAGGGCCTCGCCGAGGGCCATGCGCGCGGCCAGATCGGCGGGAGCGGCCTCCACCCTGGCGGTCAGGGGCGCGACATCGGCGGCGGCGGCGGCGAAGGCGAGGCGCGCGGCCAGCAGCTTGGCCTCCGCGCCATCCCGGTCACGGGCGGCAAGACGCGCGAGCGTGGCGCTGGCTTCCGCCATGCGGTTCGACTCCATGTAGACCCGTGTCAGCCCCAGGAGGGCCTCGGCGTGCTCCGGGGATTCCGTCAACACTGCGGCGAAACCGGCCTCGGCCTCGTTCCTGTCGCCTCGTGACAGGGCGTTCAGCGCGTGTGTCACCGCCTTGTCGGCCCCGGAGGGGAGGGACTCTTCGAGAAATTTGCGCACCCGCGACTCCGGCAGGGCGCCGGTGAATTCATTGGTCACCTGGCCATCGATGAACAGCATGACCGCCGGGATCCCGCGCACGCCGTAATGGCGGGCCAGGTCCTGATTGCGATCCGAATCGATTTTGGCCAGCACGAACCTGCCTTGCATTTCTTCTGCCAGTTTGGCCAGGATCGGTCCCAGGGTGCGGCAGGGTCCGCACCAGGCGGCCCAGAAATCCACCAGCACCGGCGTGCGCCGGGATCGTTCCAGGACCTCGCCCGCGAAGGAGTCCCCATCCACATCCACCACCCATCGACTGTCGGTCATCTCGGTCATTCCTCCTTACAGATCCACCATTTCCACAATTGCCTCGTCCATGCCGGCGATGAAGCGGGTCGCCGTTTCCTTGAAGCGGTCCGCCACGTCGGTCACCAGGAATGCCACATGGTGCGCCTCACCCCCCGGTGGGGCCGGGGCGATCACGTTGCCGATATAATGGCTCAACTCCTCGGCCACTGCCGAGGAGGAGTCCACCAGCGTCAATTCCGGCCCCATGACCTCCGAGATCACCGGGGCCAGCAGGGGATAATGGGTGCAGCCCAGGATCAGGGCGTCCATGGGCTTTAAGCGCAACTCCGCCAGACTCTCCTCCACGATGAGACGCACAGAGGGGTGGTCCAGCCACCCTTCCTCCACCATGGGCACGAACATGGGGCAAGGGTGGGAGTACACCTGGATGCGGGGGTCCAGATCGGCCAAGTGGTCGGGATAGGCGCCGCTGGCCACGGTGGAGCGGGTTCCGATCACCCCGACCCGGCCCGGATGGGGGAGGGTGGCGATGATGCTGGCGGCCTTGCGGCACCCTGGCCCGATCACCCCCAGGACCGGGGTCGGGCAGTGGGCGCGCAGGGCGCCCAATCCCAGGGCGGAAGCGGTGTTGCAGGCCACCACCAGCCCCTTGATGCCGCGCCGCAGCAGGCATTCGGCCACCTGGACCGAGTAGCGCTCCACGGTGCGGGCCGATTTCGTCCCGTAAGGGACCCGCGCCGTATCGCCCAAATAGAGAAACCCCTCGTCGGGGAAACGGCGCACCAGGGCATCCAGAACCGTCAACCCCCCCACCCCGGAGTCGAAGATGCCGATGGGACGTGGATCGAACATCGCGTGTCACCTCTCCTTGCCAGCGAAAGAAAAAAAAACATTGCCAGCAATGAAAGCCTCTGCTAGGCTTCGTTGTCAAGCGCGGATATGGTGGAATTGGTAGACACGCTGTCTTGAGGGGGCAGTGGTTAACGCCGTGCCGGTTCAAATCCGGCTATCCGCACCAAATTCAGGTTCCTGCCAGGTTGTCGAAAAATTCCAAAACAGCTTAAAAATCAAACAAAAACCTCCTGGATGCGTTCCGGGAGGGTTCCGAAGAATACCGTATTGAGAGTAAGCGATAACATATTTTTTTCTGTGTCGTGGTTGCGGCGTCGTTGGTATCACGGGGGGGAGTGCCAGGGAGAATCAACAGGCGGGGACAGGCACTGTCTTGTGCGCCATGGTTTGACGTGAAGACACGCATGACCAGCCATTTAGGGGTGGGCATTATCTGGAGGGGGCAGGCACTCCCTGGCCAGGGGCAGACATGCGCATCTCCTGGCCGGGAGGGACATATTGCACGGGGAGGGGCCATGCCCGCATGAGTCCGAACAGCAGGCCGATCCCGCCAAGGATCATGGCTCCCATCTTGATCACCATGCGGAGTTCCAATTCCTTGAGTTTGGCTTCCAGTTCCTGCCTGGTTGCCAAGCCGTCCAGACGGCCTTTCATCTGCTGCTCGTTCCGATCCGCCAGGGAATCGAACCGCTCTTCCGATTGCCTGTCGCGCTTGGCCGCAAGATCATCCACCCGGCTATCCATCTGCCGAACGATGGCGGTCAACACCCTCACATGACCCTTTGCCTGCTCTTCCGGGACGCCGGACGCCTTCAACTGCTCGATGAATTCAAGAGCGTCGAAAGCGAGTGACAATGAAGGTGTGGTCATGGCTTCCTCCTGGCAGGATCCGGTTGCACTTCATCGGATGATATCGGAACTCCCTGGCATTGCCAACAACAGTCTTGGATCGGGCAGCAATGTCACCTGTTTGACGTGTGGGTCCCCCCTGACCGAACGCGCTTGACATCATCTGACCTGGGCAGGCGATCCTTGGCCGGGTAGCGGCGGTGCGGGCACGCGCATCTCCTGTGCGACCGGAAGTTGTGGCGGCGGTTGGTTGGGACGCATCACCGCGAACATGGCGCCGATGATCAACGCGGTCTGTGCCGCGAACATGCCCGCCGTCCATTTGATGGTGTCGGCCTTGGAGGCTTCGATCTTGGCTTCCACATTGGCAATATCCCGCTGCAATTCCGTTTTGGTGGATGCAATCTTGGCGTCCAGTTCCTTGATGTCCCGCTGCAATTCCGCCTTGGTGGATTCTATCTTGGCGTCCAGTTCCTTGATGTCCCGCTGCAATTCCGCCTTGGTGGATTCGATCTTGGCGTCCAGTTGCTTTTCCACCCTGGTCAAATCCTCCTTGGACGCCAGACGATCCGCCAAGGCTTCCGCCAGCAGTTCGGCTTGCACCTCTGCCTGAGGTTCGGGAACGCCAACCTCCCGCAAGCGTTTGGTGTACTTCAAGGTGTCGAAAGCAAGACCGCTCATGGCTTCCTCCTGGCAGTGTCAGTCCCACCAAATCGGACTGGATGGATTGCACGGTGACAACGGCTTGCCGGGATCGCAAAAATCGTCATCGCGCTTGCGGCGTTCCTCGTCTTCGCGTTTGCGCTTGCAGGATGAACACACATCCTCCCAAGAGGACACCGAGGTGGAACCGCACAAACGGCATTTTCCGTCTCTGGACATGGCTTCTCTCCCTTGGCAGGATCCGATGGAACGCATTCGAATGATATCGGAACTCCTTGGCATTGCCAACAACAATCTCGGATCGAAACATCGGACATCGCCCGAACGGAGCCGCGCCTAGCGATGATACGGCAGGCCATGCCAGATGGTCATGGCACGGTAGATCTGCTCGAACAGGAGCATCCTGGCCAGCATGTGGGGGAGGGTCAGCGGACCCAGGGAGAGAAGCTGGGAGGCGGCGGATTTGATCGATGGGGCCAGACCATCCGGGCCGCCAATCATGAACAAAATTTCGGGGGGGGCATCCTGACGCCAGCGGTCGAGTTGACGGGAGAACGCCTCGGACGAATACATCCTGCCCCCGGCGTCCAGGGCCACGCTCATGGCGCCACGCGCGATGCGGGCGGTCAACCGTTCGGCTTCGCGCTCCATGGCCATTTGGGCGGTGATCCCCTTGTCACGCCGCTCCTCGGCCACCACCTCCAGACCCACACCCCCAAACGGTTCCAGACGGGAACGGTACTCCTTCACCAGGTCGGCAATCGCGGGCGGCATGCTCCGGCCCACCGCCAGTACCGTCCACTTCATGCCAAGACGGCTTGCTGCGCCTTGGGACTCCACAATTTTTCCAGATTGTAAAACTCCCTGGTCTCCTGCAGGAAGATATGCACCAGTACATCCCCCAGATCCAGCAAGACCCAGAAACACTCCGGCAAACCCTCCACCCCCCGCACCCGGATCTTGCGCTCATGGGCGAACAGATCCACCTCGCTGGCCAACGTCGCCACATGCGTGGTCGAGGTCCCGGTGGCGATCACGAAAAAATCCGTGAACGTCGCCCGCCCGGCCAGGTCCACCACCACCACATCCAATCCCTTCTTGTCATTCAGCCGCAGCACCAGGTCATTGACCAGGGCTTCGCCTTCCGGATTGCTTTTCACCAATTTGATTGCTCCTCATCTGTTCGGCGATGCCGGACGGGCACCACTCCTGGGGATTTTTTGCACCAGTGCGCAGCTCCGAGGAGGAGATCTCCTGCAACTCCCCAAGCGGCAACACGCAAAATCCAAAACGGCCTGACCTGGCGAAAACCAGATTTTCCGGACCGCCAACTCTCTTTTCATTCAACACGGCCAAGGCCGGGGCATCCTCCTCCCGGATGGCGAATCCCGGACGCGGCATGATGGCAATGTGGGCCAGGTCGATGATCCTCTCCCACGCCCGCCACAAATGCAACTCCCGCAACAGATCCGCACCCATCAACAACACGTGCTCCTCGTCAGGAAACGCCGCGCGCCGGGCTGTCAACGTCTCGATGGTATAGGAATACCCAACCTTGCGCACCTCGTGATCCCAGACCGAAAAACCCGGCCAGCCGGTCAAAACCGCCTCGATCTGCCGCAAGCGGTCTTCGGCGGAAAACCGTTTCCCCTCGCCCTTGAATGGATGCACCCCGGACGGGATCAAAACCACTCGCTCCAGGTGTAAAAGCCCCATCGCCTCGCGGGCGGGCCGCAGATGGCCATAATGCAGGGGGTCGAACGTCCCCCCCAACAGACCCGTCCGCCTGGGCATCACTGCCGCAACTGGCCGTCGCCCAGCACGATGTATTTCAATGATGTCAACCCTTCCAGACCCACGGGACCCCGAACATGCAGTTTGTCCGTGGAAATTCCCATCTCCGCGCCCAGGCCAAACTGAAAGCCGTCGTTGAAACGGGTCGAGGCGTTCACCATCACGGCGGAAGAGTCCACCTCCCGCAAGAACCGCATCGCCCGCCGCTGATCCCGCGTGACAATGGTCTCGGTGTGCCTGGAAGAGTGCGCCTCGATGTGGTTCAGGGCTTCGTCCAGGGAGGCAACGACCTTCACCCCCAGAATCGCGTCCAGATGCTCGGTGTCCCAATCCTCCGGCGTGGCCGGGACCAGCGGAACCATGTCTTTCAATAATTCCAGGGTCCGGGGACAGCCGCGCAGCTCGCAACCGGCCTCGTGCAGACGGCGCGCCGCCATCGGGAGGAACGCGCCTGCCACCGCCTCGTGTACCAGCAGGGTTTCCGTGGCGTTGCACACCCCGGTGCGCTGCATCTTGCCGTTGAAGGTCAACGCGTTGGCCATGGCCAGATCGGCCTCCCGGTCCACGTAGGTGTGGCAGATGCCGTCCAGATGCTTGATCACCGGAATATGGGACTCCTCGATCACCCGTTGGATCAGCCCCTTGCCGCCGCGCGGGATGATGACGTCCACGTACCGGTCGCTCTTGAGCAGCGCCCCCACCGCCGCGCGATCCGGGGTGTCGATGAACTGCACCGCCGCCGCTGGCAGACCGGCGTCCGCCAACGCCTGCGCCAGACATTTCGCGATCGCCCGGTTGGAGTGCAATGCCTCGGAGCCGCCTCTCAGGATCACCGCGTTCCCCGACTTGACGCACAACGCGGCGGCGTCGGCGGTCACGTTGGGCCGCGACTCGTAAATGATCCCGATCACCCCCAGCGGCACCCGCATGCGCCCCACCAGCATGCCGTTGGGACGCGGTTTCATCTCGGTGATCTCCCCAACCGGATCGGGCAGGGCAGCCACCTCCCGCACCCCGTCGGCCATGGCGTGGATCACCTTGTCGGTCAAACGCAGCCGGTCGATCATCGCCGGGGTCAGGCCGTTGGCCTCGGCCGCGGCCAGATCCAGGGCATTGGCGGCCTGCATGGCGGCGGTCTCCGCCAGGAGTCCCTTGGCCATCGCCTCCAGGGCGCGGTTGCGCGCGGCGCCATCCGCCGCCGACATCCGCCGCGCGGCCTGACGCGCCTCCTGGCCGATCCTCTCCATCATCGCGTTCGCGTCACTCATGTGGCATCTCCCCGATCACGACCATATTGTCCCTGTGCATCACCTCTTCGGCGCCCATGTAACCCAGCAGCCCCTCGAACTGCCGGCTGTGCCGCCCGGCGATGCAATGCAGGTCGCTGCTGTTGTAATTCACGATTCCTTTCGCCACTCTTTCCCCGTTTGCCCCCAGGCAATGCACCACCGCCCCGCGCGGAAACTCCCCCCGCACGTCCGTGATCCCCTTGGCCAGCAGGCTCTTGCCCGCCAGGAGCGCCTCGGCCGCGCCAGGGTTCAACATCACCTCGCCCCGTCCCACACGGGCGTTGACGATCCAGCGCTTGCGCGCGGGCAACGGGTCGGCATACCCCAGAAACAGGGTCCCCACCGGCTTTTCGCCAAACACCTCGGCGATGGGGTGCTCCCGGAAGCCGTTGGTCAACACCATCCGGCAGCCGCTGCGCGCCGCCATGCGCGCCGCCCGGATCTTGGTGATATCCCCCCCCTTGCCCACCTGCGAGCCGGTCCCCCCGGCCATGGCCTCCACCGCCGGGGTCACCCGCTCCACCAGGGGTACGAATCTGGCGTCCGGATGATCGCGGGGGTTGCGGTCGTAGAGGCCGTCGATATCGGAAAGCAGAATCAGCAGATCGGCGTCCACCAGATCGGCGACATTGGCCGAAAGGGTGTCGTTGTCGCCGAATTTCAGCTCATCGGTCATCACCGTGTCGTTTTCGTTGACCACCGGCACCAGCCCGAAATCCAGCAGCGTCTTGAGGGTGTCACGGGCGTTGAGATAGCGCCGCCGGTTTTCCACGTCGTCGCGGGTGAGCAGGGCCTGCGCCACGTACACCCCCCGCGCGTCGAACGCCTCCTCGTAATGGCGCATCAAGACCCCCTGGCCAGCGGCGGCGGCGGCCTGCTTTTCCTGCAACGACGCCAGGGGCCGGGCCAGCCGCAAGCGGGAGCGCCCGGCGGCCACTGCCCCGGAGGTCACCACCACCACCCGCCGTCCCTCCCGCAAAAGCGCCACGATTTCTGCGGCCCGCGCGTCGATCCACTCCGGCCTGACCCGATCGCTTCCGCCGGTCAGCAGGTTGGAGCCGATCTTGATCACGATCCGCCGCGCCTGCGTGACCTTGCGCCATTCTGTCAATAATAAAGACTGGTGAAAAAAATCATCTGGCCCAGATGCATTCCACGTCATCGTCCGCCTCGTCGTCCATGTCGTCCTCTTCCTCCTCCGGGCCTGCGGACACACCGCTCCCCCGGCCCGCCTTGGTGGGGGCATCCGCCATGGCGGCGTAGGTCTCCTCCGGGGTGTGGCCCTCCTTGGCCGCGCTCACCCGCGTCCAGATCGCCCACAGCAGCTCCTCGATTCCTTCGCCAGTTGCCGCAGAGATGCCGAACACCTCCTCGGCCTCGTGTTTGAGCGCCTTGCGGAATTTTTTGATCACCTTGTTGCGCTCGTCCGGGGCCAACAGGTCGCATTTGTTCAATACGGCCCAGCGGGGCTTGGCCGCCAGGGCCGGGGAGTAGGCCGCCAGTTCCTCCTCGATCAACCGGAAGCGGGCTACCGGATCCGATTCCTCGTCCGGGGAGGCATCCACCAGATGGAGCAGCAGCGGACACCGCTCGACATGCCGCAAAAAGGCCCGTCCCAACCCGCGTCCCGCCTCCGCCCCCTCCACCAGGCCTGGGATGTCGGCCATCAGGAAGCTTTGGTCCATGCCAAGCCGCACCACCCCCAGGTTGGGGACCAGCGTGGTGAAGGGATAGTCCGCGATCTTGGGGCGCGCTGCCGAAACCCTGGCCAGAAGGCTGGATTTGCCCGCGTTGGGCATGCCGGTCAAGCCCACGTCGGCGAGCAGTTTCAGCTCCAGCCACAGCCAGCGTTCCACGCCGGCCTCGCCTTTCTGAAATTTTCGGGGCGAGCGGTTGACCGAACTTTTGTAGTGGATGTTGCCTTGGCCGCCGCGTCCTCCGGGGGCCGCGACGAATCTTTGGCCGGGGACGAGCAGGTCGCACAGCGGGGCGCCGTCGGCATCGTCGCGCACCACGGTGCCCACCGGCACGCGCACCTCCAGGTGCGGAGCCGAGGGACCGGTACGGCACTTGCCCATGCCGTTGATGCCGCGCCTGGCCTTGAAATGTTGGGTGTAGCGGAAATCGATCAGGGTATTGAGGTGCGGGTCGGCGACAAAGATCACGTCGCCGCCCCGCCCTCCGTCTCCGCCGTCCGGGCCGCCCATGGGGACGTATTTTTCCCGGCGAAAGGTGGCTGCTCCATCGCCGCCGTCTCCGGAACGAACGTAAATCTTGACTTCATCCAGGAAACGCATGCGGTCGGAGTCGATATCGCGTCAGGAGGCAACCACATGCACGAAGCGGCGATTGTTGCGCTCGCCGAATTGCACGGTGCCCGCCACCATGGCATAGAGGGTGAAATCCCGGCCCATGCCCACCCCTTCGCCGGGGTAGACTTCGGAGCCGCGCTGCCGGATCAGGATGTTGCCGGGGATGACGGCCTGGCCGCCGTACCGTTTGACGCCGAGCCGGCGTCCGGCGGAGTCACGTCCGTTGCGCGTGCTGCCGCCTGCTTTTTTATGCGCCATTTGTATTCTCCCAAGGATTCAATGAAAGGGGTCAGGGGGTGATCGCCGTGACCCGCAATTCGGTCAGGTGTTGCCGGTGTCCGTGCGTGCGCCGGTAGTTCTTGCGCCGCTTCTTTTTGAAGACCAGCACCTTCTTGTCGCGGAACTGCCGCAGGATGGTGCCGGTTACGCGGCTCTGCTCGGCGGCGGCGCCGGCCTTGACGCCCCCATCGGCGGAGACGAGCAGCACGTCGTCGAAATGGATCTCCTCGCCCTCGGCGCCCGGCAATTTCTCGACGCGCACGACATCATTGACCGCCATTTTGTATTGTTTTCCGCCTGTGCGGACGACTGCATACATGTCAACCACTCCTTCCTTGCGAACCGTGCGGGGGATACTGCGTAAAAGGGGCTATTATCACTCCTCCGATGCAAATGTCAACCCAAAACTCGCAAGCAACCCCAAAGTTTCGTACAAGGGCAATCCCGCCACCCCGGACCAGGATCCCTCCACCCTGGCCACCAGGAAGGCCCCCAGGCCTTGGATCCCGTAGGCCCCCGCCTTGTCCATGGGTTCGCCGCTGGCCACGTAGGCGCGGATTTCCGTCTGGCTGAGTTCCTTGATCCACACCTGGGACGCCACCACCAGGGAGCGTCCTTCCGGACAGGGGTGGCCCATGAGCGTCACCCCGGTCAGCACCCGGTGGGACCGTCCCGATAGGCGGGTCAGCATGGCCACCGCCTCCTGTGCGTCGGCTGGCTTGCCCAGGATCTCCTTGTCCAGGACCACGGCGGTATCGGCCCCCAGCACCAGCTCCACGTTCGGATCGCGGCCTGCGGCGGCCTTGAGGCGGGCGAGCCGTTCCACGTAATCCTCCGCCTCCTCGCCGGGCAGGCGGGATTCGTCCACGTGGGTGGGATGCACCTCCGGGCGCAGGCCCACCTGTTCGAGCAATGTCCGTCGCCGTTCCGAGGCCGAGGCCAGGCGCAACCGCACCCCGGACGGACGCCAGAGTGAGCGGAAATCATCGTGTTTTTGGTGGTGTTCGGGTGATTTTTTCAAAAAGAGTCTCCCGGATGGTCATGAGCACTTGACGGTTTGGGGGCATCGCCCTATTGTCTGTTCACCTTGTATCACTAATTCATCATATTTGCATATTGTTCCAGCGCACCATGACCGCATCCTCGCCAGCCTCCAACAATCTGCCGCCGGTATTGCAGCGCCTGAAGGACCTCATTGGTCCGGATCTGGAGCGGACCAACGCGATCATTCTGGAGCAGTTGGACTCGCAGGTCGCGTTGATTCCGACCCTGGGTGGGCACATCGTCTCCAGCGGCGGCAAGCGGCTGCGACCGGTATTGACCCTACTGTCCGCGCGGATGTTCGGATATCGCGGCAACGACGACGCCCTGCTGGCTGCGGTGGTGGAGTTCATCCACACCGCCACGCTGCTGCACGACGACGTGGTGGACCGTTCCGACACCCGGCGGGGCAGGGCGACGGCCAATTCGGTCTGGGGGATCAAGGCGCCGGTTCTGGTGGGGGATTTTCTTTTTTCCCGGTCCTTTCAGATCCTGGTGGCGCATGGCAACCTGGCGGTATTGCGGGTGATCGCCGACGCCTGTGCGGTCATTTCCGAGGGCGAGGTGATGCAACTGGTGGCCACCAATCATCTCTCCACCACCGAGGAGCACTATCTGGAAGTGGTGCAGTGCAAGACCTCGACGCTGTTTGCCGCCGCCGCCCGTCTGGGTGCGCTGCTCGGTGGCCGTTCCGCCGTCGAGGAGGAGGCCCTGGCCAGTTACGGCCTGTTGCTGGGCAACGCCTATCAGGTGGTGGACGACACCCTGGATTATTCGGCCACCAACGAGGTGTTGGGCAAGACCGTGGGTGACGATTTCCAGGAGGGGAAGATCACCCTGCCGGTGATTCACGCCTATCGTCACGGCAGCGAGGAGGAGCGGGCCTTCTGGGTCGCCTGCCTGGAGCGCCGCGAGATCCCGCCCGACGGATTGCAACGGGCCATCCGCCTGGTGCGCGAGCGGGGTTCCCTGGAGTATGCCATGCAACGCGCCAGGGCCTTCGTGCGCGAAGCCAAGGAGCGATTGACCGTGCTCCCGGATACCCCGGAACGGGAGGCCATGGCCATGCTGGCCGATTTTTCCGTTGAGAGAGACTATTGACCCGGATGCGGGTTGTGTATTATCCTGTTGGAATTGATTTGTCGGGGTGTGGCTCAGTCTGGTAGAGCACAGCGTTCGGGTCGCTGGGGTCGTGAGTTCGAATCTCGCCACCCCGACCAATAAATCAAACACTTACAGCCACTCGCAAGGTGGCTGTTTTTGTTTCAGCAATCGAAATAGCAATCAATTGGAAAAAATTCGGGAGTTCGTCAAACCCGTGACAGGATGGCGCTTGCGCTTCCAGGGTGAGAGAGTCGGCCCGCCTTCCTCGCGCCTGTCAGTTGCTCCCGGTCAGAGGGTGAACAGCCCCCGGCCCGGATTAGCCTGCCAGGAGAAAACCCCATGACCACCATTGCCATCCCGTTTGACACGCTGGCCTTTGTGAAGGAATTGGAAAGCGCCGGGGTGCCGCCTGCCCAAGCCGAAGCCCAGGCCAAGGCACTGTCAAATGTCCTTCAGAAGGTGGAAGAAACGCGGCTCAAGGAGTTGGCCATCAAGGGCGATGTCGAAGCCGCCAAGATCGAACTGAAGCGGGACATGAAGGAACTGGAACTCCGCATGGTGATCAAGATGGGGGCCATGATCCTTGGCGGGATCGGCCTGCTTTTCGGACTCATGCGGGCATGGCCCCTCCCCGTGCAGTATGTCCCTGCCAGTCAGGAGATGCGCATGCCTGCCCCTGGCCAGGGATTGCTTGCCCCCACCAGGTGATGATCACTCCCTGGTGGGTGGTTCCGCCCCTGTCTCGTCATCCATCTGTTCCGTTGCGCCAGCCCAGGCAGTCGAAGTTCAAGGCGTCCACCCCCAAATGCGCGGTTCCCCGTCCGGCACATCAATTATCTTCCTCCGCACATAGCCCCCCATTCGGGCACCGCACCGGTACGCCGCCAAGACCCGCCGACCTTCCGCCGTGTGTGCAAGTTCCGCATCCTCGCGTTCGATCCCTTCCGGCGTCATCGGCACAAAACGTTTTCATCCGGCTTGAAGATCCCTGATGTCCGCCAAATAACGCGCCAACCATCCGTCTCCGTTGGCTTTGCCATCGCCCTGTTCAAACCGCTTGACCCTGTTCGATAAAATACTGGTCATCCGGTTTCCTCCAACTTCTTCGATACGTTGAACAAGCTCCGTGCTTTCGACCAATCGGGCTTGACTGGTCAAGGCGGCCATCATCGCGCTTGTTTCGCCAGGGGGCAAGGTTGTACGATGCGCCGCCCCGGCTCCAATGGTCGAACAGGTGGAATCCTTCTTGGTCGCCAAGCCTGTTCTTGAGTGCCGCGCCGACGGTGAACCATTTTTCCCGGTCGCATCCAGGGTCAAGAGCGGCCAACGCCGATTCGATTTCGGCCAGAGTTGGTGGTTGCCCTCGACGGTCTGGCACGGTATACTGTGCCCGCGTCCATGGTTTCCCGCCGGGTGAGTTTCCCGCTCCCCGGCGGTTTTCATTTTGCGTGGCTTGGGGAGTTTACAACCGCCATCGATAGCTGGTGCTGAAAACCTTCCGCGACTCCAACCAGCTATCCAGGTCGTGGGGGTCATAGACAACAGTTTTCCCAAGCTTGATGAATCGCGGCCCGCCGCCGGTAAGGGCCATTTTTTCCAGCGTACTCACGCCGATGGCCAGATACGCTGCCGCACCCGGACGTTTCAACATGGGACGTTGGGTTGCGGGGGAACGCGCCAAGCGTTCGATGATCGCCGCGCTTGCGGCCAGGGTGGGGGCTTGACGGATTCGTTGAGGAATTTGTTCAGTATTCATGATGTCTTCTCCAAGGTGGCATGGCGTCCAGATGATCGGGCTGGAAGCCAGAAACGTTGCGCAACTGGGGAAGACTCTACATTATGGAGGATAAGGGACGCGATAGGTTGATGAAGCCATTCAGCTTGCGAATCAACCATGCGCCCGATTCTCCTTCATCGGCGTACCTTCAAAGGGGTAGCCCGGCCAGGGTGGTGAAGGTGCCACCTCTTCCCGCCGTCGCGGTAGGCCGGGCATTCGGTGATCAGCGGTAGACTTCGCGCCGATGGCCGATCTTGACGATCAGGACCACCAGTCGGTCATCCTGGATGGAATAGATGATGCGATAATCACCCTCGCGGATACGCCAGACGTTCGGAATGCCTTTCAGCGTGCATGATCCTGGTGGCCGTGGATCAACTGACAATCCGATCGCCCTCTGGAGATGCGGCGGCATCCCAAACCACTGTCCAGGTCACGATACATCCTTCCTGGAAAGACCACACAGATTCAGCACATCGTCAATACTCAACGCACCTTCTGGATTTTGCCGGTAAGACTCCAAGGCAAGCCGGGCATCTTCCATGTCTTCCCGCTCCTCCATCTCTTCCAGATAACGACGCATGGCCGACACGACGCACTCATGCAGGGTTTGCCCGGCTTCTTCGGCCAGGGTGCGAAACGATCTTGCCAGATCATCGGGCAGGGTCACGGTCAGCATGGGATCAAACTCCTGTTGCGGTTCGTTTGGGAGAGATGGGAAGCACTCGGCCTTGGGGGTGCCGTTCAACACGGCGGCCATCTGGCCGGAAATGCGGTCAGCGGCCACTGGAGAGAAATTAGCGGAAACTCGCGGAAACGTCAAGCAAATAATGTATTGATTTTATAAGAGATAGCGCAATATGCGGAAACGCCAAAAAGCCGGTATTCCAGCGTTCGGGTCGCTGGGGTCGTGAGTTCGAATCTCGCCACCCCGACCATTCATTCTCCTTCGATCCCTCTTCATGCCGAAGCCATCCTCGCGAAGGCTTCGGCATTTTTGTTTCTTCTCAATCAGGGCACTCCCATCGCGCTCCGCAACGGCCAGATTCGTTGGAATGGCCCGCCACCAGCCCGCAGGATCCGATTCGGTTGCCGGCGGCTTCTTCCTTGTGGCGTTTCCAGCCGGAGATGCGGTATGATATGGTCGATGCCGATCTCGACACCCTGAACGCCTGGAGCCGGAGCATTTTTTGCAGCCGAAAAAGGGGTGTGATCGATAGGAGGGGGCAAGAGGGAGTGTCCGACGTCCGTGATGATCAGAAAATTTTATCTATTATCGATCGTTTCATGAAATCAGCCCATCCATTGATCCTGAAATTCCTCAAGCGGGGAGTGCATGGCGTCTCCCCTGCCCAGGACCCGTTTGTCCTCCTGAACGACCAATTGCAACACGCAATCCGTGTCATCGGCATGCAGGTCGGCAACGCCTCGTCGTTGATCATGGAACTGATTCAGATTCACAAGTATCTCGGCAAGGATGTCGGCGCCCTCTTCACACTGGCCGGGGAGATCGATCAGGACAACAGCCAGTTGGCCAAGGAAATGGCCGCCACCCTGGTCAATCTGAGCCGGATCCTCGAGCACATGGGACTCCTCAATCAATCCGCCATGGAGATTGCCCGTGAGATCGACCTCGTGAATCATGAGTCCGACGCATCGAAGGCCGTTCTGCACACCGTGCAGTCCGCCGCCAACGAGATGGTGGAAGACCTGCACGGGGTGATGGAGCGGCTGCGCCGATCCACGACGGTCAGCGGAACGGTGGTCACGGCCACGGATGAGATGGTGGACTCCTTTCATCAGGTCCACGCGCAGTGTCAACAGGCCAGCATGGCCGCCTCGGCCGCCAGCCAGGCGACCAGCGAGTTCGGCTTTGTCCTGGATGCGCTGGCCAACGCCGCCAGGGAGATCGGCGCGGTGGTGGACTTCATTTACGATATCGCGGATCAGACCAACATGTTGGCCCTCAACGCCTCCATCGAAGCGGCCGGGGCGGGCGAGGCCGGCAAGGGATTCGCGGTGGTGGCCAGCGAAATCAAGGCCCTGGCCAGACAGACCAGTCAGGCCACCGGCGATATCGTGATCCGGGTTCAGGAAATTCAGGACCGCTCCAGCGATGCGGCACAGGTTTCCACCAAGATCTTCGATTGGGTGGAACGCATCGAACAAGGCAACCGGGAGATCGCCCTGGCCGTCGATGACCAGATCCTGACCACGCAGCAGGTGGCCGACAGCATGCACGAGTTGAAGGATGCGATGGGCGCCATTCAAGACAGCGCCCACCAACTGGAAACCGCCACCCGGAATGTCGTCCTGGAGGCCGAACGCGGCGTCGCCAGCATGGGAGAGATCGGCGGTCAGGCCGCGCGGATGGCCGCCACCGTGCGCGACATGGAGCAAAGAACCCTGGATGCGAGCCAATTCACCAAGACCAGTCACGACTCGGCCATCCGCACCAACCAGTTCTCCCAGCAGGTCAAGGCCAGGCTGGAGCGCTCCGTGCGCATGACCCGTTTTCTCAATGGTTCCGTCAACCAGTTCGGGGTGTTGTCCAGGATTGCCCGCGAGTACAACGATGCCTTCCACGACTCTCTGCTCTCTTTCGAGGGGTTTGCGGAACCCTTCGAGATGTATCGCTTCAAGAGTGACATCCTGACCATGATCGGGCAGTTGGAAAAGGCGGCCTTCGGCAACGTGCGGCTGGGCAATACGGCTTTCGCCAGCTGGGAAAACAGCGAGGTGGGCAAGTGGCTCGAGGCCAATCGCGCCACCCCGCTGGCGGAGATCCCCGTTTTCCAGGATACCCTGAGAAAGTGTCAGGCCATGCATGAGGCGGCCAGCAGGGCCATCACCCTGCTCAACGGGGATCGGTCCTCCGAGGCCGGTGAAGCCATGCGCGATGTGCATCTGCGGCGTCAGGAGCTGTTTGCCGCCCTGGATGCGCTCTATTTGCACCCCATGCCGTCGCCGCCACGGCAAATCGAGCTGGTCGCCTGGCACAACAGCCTGCTGGTCAACGTCCTGGAGATCGACGACGACCACAAAACGCTGTTTGCCATGGTGAACCGCTTTCACGGCGCCATGCGGGAGCGTGCCCCCGTTGCGACCTTGCGGGAACTGGCCAGGAAGCTTTTCGATCACGCCCGTGCCCATTTCGACCGCGAGGAGCAGCTCATGCGGCGCGCCAAGGATCCGGCAATGCAGGACCATCTGGCGCAGCATGCCATTTTTCGCGCTCAGGCGGAGATCTTCGAAAAAAGCATCGATTCGGGCGCCTATACCATCCTTCTGGACCTGTTGAGCTTCGTCAAGAACTGGTTTACGTTCCACATTGCCAACTGGGATCGCAAGATGGGCGACCATTGCGCCAGGAAGTGACGACTGGTCACTGGACAAACCAGGTGTGATCGAGAGAAACTGATGTCACGGGGTTTGGCGCGCAATGGCATTTTTTCGGGAGGAGATCGATATGGAACGCAGGACATTCATCAAGTCGGCGGCGCTGATGGCCGTCGCCGGGGGGGTTCCCGCCTCGTCGCAGGCGGCGGACGAGGGCGGCAGGGCCAAGGTGGAAAGCTGGCGGCCATTGGGCAAGACCGGCATCAAAATGAGCGACATCTCCTTCGGGGCGGGCAAACTCTCCTCCGCCGCGCTGGTGTTGCGGGCCATCGACCGGGGGGTGAACTACTTCGACACCGCGCCGGACTACGGTCCCAGCGAGGATTTTATCGGCGAGGCGTTGCGCAAGGTCAAGGCGCGCGACAAGATCCACATCGCCTCCAAATACTGTCAGGCCATCCCCTTCCAGGCGGGCAAGAGCCATCTGCAGGTGGGCGCCAAAAAGGCGGATTACATCGCCGCCGTCGAGAACAGCCTCAAGCGCATGGGAACCGACTACCTGGACGTGGTCTTTGTGCATGCCATTGGGGAACTCAATGATCTCGAAAAGGAAAAGGCCCGTCTGTTGGACGAGGAAATGTTGATGGCCACCGCCGAGCTGAAAAAGGCGGGCAAGGTGCGTCACCTGGCCGCCTCTTCCCACGGCCCCCACAACATGGAGGCGCTGATGAGCGAGGCGGTTCGCTCCGGTCATTTCGACCTCATCATGCCGGCGTTCCATTTCATGAAATTCCCCAAGGTCCCGGAGGTGCTCAAGGAGGCCAATGCGCGCGGCGTGGGGGTGGTGGCCATGAAGGTCCTGGCCGGGACCCGCGAGAGCGGCATGCAGTTCGATCCGGGCCAGTACGAACAGTCCGCCTTCAAGTGGGCCTTGCACCACCCGGAGGTGAGCGGGCTGGTGATCACCATCAAGTCGGCGCAGGATCTGGATCTCTATCTGCCCGCTTCGGGAAAACCCTTCACGGCGGCGGACCAGCGCCATCTGGATCTCTATGCCGCCCTGCACGGCGCCGATTACTGCCGCACCGGCTGCGGCGACTGCCTGGACTCCTGCCCCGCAGGAGTGGAAATCGCCTCCATCCTGCGCTACCAGATGTATTTTTCCAATTATGGCGATGAAAAAAATGCCATGCGCGCTTATGCGTCCGTGGAGAAAAACGCGGCAGCCTGCGGGGAGTGCGCGGATGATGGTTGTTCGCGCGCCTGTCCGTATGGCCTGCCGGTTGCGCAAAAACTCGCCGCCGCCCATCGCCTGCTCACCCTATGACCCGCTGGCTGTTGCTGGCTCTGCTGCCGGCGATCGCCTGGGGGGTGTGGCGGGACGGCCAGCATTACGACCCCGGTCTGCTGGATTTCAAGCAGGCCGGGGCGCGTCTGTCCCCATTGGCGGAACTGCTGCCCGCGCGGGCCGGGGAACTGCCGCGCCTGGGCGAGCCGCGCCTGTTCGGCAAGGAGAACCTCCACGACTACGTCAACGGCCATGCGGTTTTTTTCATCAGCGCCGGCTTTACGCAACTGGCGGTCGGCGAGTACGGCTCCGGGGGGCGTCCAACGGTGGTGGTGGACATCTATGAGATGGGCAAACCATTGCATGCCTTCGGCGTCATCTCCCAGGAGGCGAGTCCCGGCGCGCGTCCGGTGGCCATCGGCGAGATGGGGAGCCGGGATGGGCGGGGGTTGCGCTTCATCGTGGGATCCCGTTACGTCAAGCTGACCGCCTTTGCCGACGACGCCCCCCTGGAGGCGGTCGGCGAAGCGGTGGCGCGGGCGGCTGGTGGTGAGGCCGGATTGGTGAAATTCCGCTTTCCGGAACTGGGCGAGGAGCTGGCCACCCGTTTCTTCAAGGAGGGCTACCGGGGCTTGGATTTTTTCGTCAATGTGCTGGAGCGCACCTTTCGCAGGGAGGGGAAGGAGGTGCAGGCCTTTCTCGCGGAAGACGGCGCGCAACTGGAGAAAAAATTGAATGCGTTCCTTGCCAGGGAGGGGATTCCCCTGGTCCGGGAGGAGCGTGAGGGCCGGGTGGTGATCTTGGTAAAAGATCCCTACGAGGGGGAGTGGTTCTATCTGCGCGACGGGGAGCGGCTGCTCGGCGCGTTCGGGATTCCCTTGGATGCGGCCTGGGGGCCGGTGCAGAGGTTCTTGGCAAATGGCGACGCGGCGCAAGGCGGAAAGAAATGATGTCATCGAACCGCCGTTGACCCGGCGGGTCTTTCTGGGCCGGGTGCTGGGGGTATCCGGTCTGGCGGCGGGTTTGGCGGGGGGCGGGTATCTGGTTTACAGCGACCGCCCCATGCGCCAGAGCCTGGTGGAACTCAAGAAGTTCAAGGATTTCCGGGTGGCCGCCGATCCTTTGCGCCCGGTGATGGCGGTGGCGCGGGGCGCGCGCACCGAGGCCATGGCGCGGGAGGCGGTGGAGAAGCTGGGTGGGATGGCCCGTTTCGTTGGGCGCGGCGACCGGGTGTTGCTAAAACCCAACGTGGGGTGGGACCGGCAGCCGGAGCAGGGGGCCAACACCGGCCCGGAGTTGGTGGGGGCCGTGGTGAAGATGTGCCGGGAGGCCGGGGCAAAGGAGGTGTGGGTGACGGATGTCTCGCTGAACGATCCCCGGCGCTGTTTCGCGCGTTCCGGGATCGGTCAGGCGGTCGAGGAGGCCGGGGGCAAGGTGCGTCTGGCGGGGCGGGAGGATTTCGTCGAGACCGACATGGGTGGCGAGGTGCTCAAGGCGTGGCCGGTGGCCCGTTTTTTCCATGAGGCGGACAAGGTGATCAATCTGCCCATTGTCAAACACCATTCTCTTTGTGCTTGCACTTTGGCCATGAAGAACTGGTACGGGGTGATCGGCGGCCAGCGCAACCGGTTGCATCAATCGATTCACCGCTCGATCGTGGACCTGGCCGCAGCGGTGCGGCCCACCCTGACGGTGATGGACGCCACCCGGATCCTCAAGCGGAACGGTCCCACCGGCGGCAATCTGGAGGACGTGGCGGTCGGGGAGACGGTGATCGCTTCGTTGGACGAGGTGGCCCTGGACAGTTTCTGTTTGGGATTTTTGGATCTGACGCCGGATCGGGTGCCGTTTCTGGCCATGGCCGAGGCGCGGGGGTTGGGCCGGGTGGCCTGGCGCGAGTTGAACGTGGTGGAATCCAGGGTGGGATGATGTTCGGTCTGCGTGGCGTCCGGCGGGTATACGGGGTCTTTTTCTTCGCGTTGTTCGTGTTCTTTCTGCTGGTCACCGACTTTTCCCACTTGCAAGGGTACGAGGTGGGGCTTTTTTTGCAATGGGATCCCCTGACCGCGCTCTCCGCGTTTTTTACCAGTCACACCTTGTATGCGGGTCTTGTTTTTTCATTGGTTGTTTTAATCCCTACCTTGTTCATGGGGCGATTTTTTTGCTCCTGGATCTGTCCGTTGGGCAACCTGAATCAATTTCTGGGTCATCTGTTCAATCGGGATCGTCCCTCCGACGAGTATGAAAAGAACCGCTACCGGCCCCTGTACCGCATCAAGTATTATTTATTAATTATATTAATAATTTTTGCCGGATTCGGGGTGTTGCAGATCGGGCTGCTGGATCCGATCGCGCTGGTCTACCGTTCCTGGATCGTGTCGATATTGCCCGCGCTGGAGCACGGGGTGTTTCATGGCGGGGTGTTGGTGGGGTTTTTGTTCGCGGCGCTTTTGTTGGCCAATCGGTTTTTGCCCCGTTTCTGGTGCCGGACGTTGTGTCCATTGGGGGCGTTGTTGGGATTTTTTTCCCAGTGGTCGTTGTGGCGCATCCGGCGGGACGTGGACAAGTGCGTGGGTTGCGGGAAATGTCTGTACGGCTGTCAGGGCGCGGCGGACCCGGACGGGCGGGTGCGGCATACCGAGTGTTTCGTTTGTCTGAACTGCATCGAATCGTGCGGGGAGGGGGCGTTGCATTATGGTTTGGCCAGGCCGCGCAGTTCGGTGGGCGCACCATTGGACGCGGGGCGGCGGCGGGTGGCCGAGAGCATTGCCGTGGGGTTGCTGGCGGTGCCGATGTTGAAGGGATCGGTGTCGGCGCGCAGCGTCGCGGCTGCCGAGGTGATCCGTCCGCCGGGGTCGTTGCCGGAGGTGGATTTTCTGGCGCGTTGCATCAAGTGCGGCCTGTGCATGCGGGTCTGTCCCACGCGGGTGTTGCAGCCCGCCTTGCTGGAGGCCGGTCTGGAGGGGTTGTGGACCCCGTTGTTGATGAACCGCATTGGCTATTGCGAGCATCATTGCGTGTTGTGCGGCCAGGTTTGTCCGACGGCGGCGATCCGTCCCATTTCGATCCAGGAGAAGGTTGGCGTCAAGCCATTTCCCGATCCGGTGCGACTGGGGACCGCCTTCTTCGACCGGGGCCGATGCCTCCCGTGGGCCATGGATGTGCCGTGCATCGTCTGCGAGGAGGTGTGTCCCACCACCCCCAAGGCGATCTGGTACGAAACCGTCGAGGTGATGGGCCGGGAGAAACGGAAGGTGGCGCTGAAACGTCCCTTCGTGCAGCCGGATTTGTGCATCGGCTGCGGCATCTGCGAGAACAAATGCCCGGTCTCCGGTCTGGCCGCCATTCGGGTGAGTTCGGTGGGCGAGACCCGTTCGCGGGAAAACCGGATGCTGCTGTGACGTGAGATCCTGCCGCATATGTCGTGAAATGCCTTTTTTGCTGGAAATTAAATTGCCTTTTTGCGAAAAACCGCTAAAATCGGCTTCCAATTTGGGTTGAATGGCCAATTCATTCGGGAGTCCGCCTGCATGCTGCTGCGATTCGGTGTGGAAAACATGTACTCCTTTCGGGAGTATCAGGAATTTTTATTGGTGGTGCCGAAGGCATCCAACCAGCAGGCGGTGCGCGGCCTGCGGAACGTGCCGGGAATCAAGGAGCCGGTGGTGCCCGTGGCAGCCGTATATGGGGCAAATGCTTCCGGCAAGAGCAATCTGTTGGAGACGTTTTCGCGATTTGTGCGGGCGATTCAATTGTCGCATGAGTAGCCAAAAATGCCTAAGGGTATCAAAAGGTCATTTGCTCTGGACGACATGTCCGCGAAAGCCCCATCGCGCATGGATTGCGATTTGGTTATTGATGGATGCCGATACCACTATGGATTTATTTTTGGCGAGCATCGGGTGATGGAGGAATGGTTGTATTCATTTCCCACCATGAGCCGTCATCGCGTACTGTTTCATCGATATGACGAAGACGGAACAAAATTTTATTTTGGCCCTCATCTTAAAGGTAATCATAATAATATCAAAAATCAAACGCGAGACGATGCACTTTTTTTGTCAACCGCTGGAGTTAATAACCATATGCAATTAAAGCGTTTGTGGGATTATTTTCAGGATTGTATTGAATTTAATCTTGATGCTGATAATGAATTTCTTTTATCCTTAGAAGCGAATGATTTGGAAACCAACGACCAGATGCGCGATTTTGTAGTTTCTTTTTTGCGCGAGGCGGATACCGGTGTTTCTGGTGTAAAAATTAAAAAAATTTCGGATGATCATCTGAAAGAAATTTTAAATATAAACATGCGACTTTTTGATGATCTTGATAATCGGAAGAAAGCGGCGAAAATTGCCAAGAATTTGATAAATATTTATTTTGAGCATAAAATTGACTCTGATTCTTTTTATCTGCCATACGAATGGGAGAGTCGAGGTACTCAGACCATGCTGGGCATGGCCATCCAGGTCTATCGGGCATTGGATCAAGGCGGGATTCTGGTGGTGGATGAACTGGAATCCGGGCTGCATCCATTCGCGGCCATGCGTCTGGTGGAGCTTTTTCAGGAGGAGTCCACCAATCCCAAGGGGGCGCAGCTTCTTTTCGCTACGCATTTGACTCATCTCATGGGGGAGTTGGCGCCGGCGCAGATCTGGTTGTGCGAAAAGAATCGGCAGGGGGCCACGGAGATCTATCCGATGACCGCCGTTCAGCCTCGCAAGGAGGAAAATTTGGAAAACGGATACCTGAGAGGCCGCTATGGGGGAGTGCCCTATATGGGGTCGATCAATAATCTGTGCAGGTGGAAAAACGAAGCATGACGACTCGCCAGACGAGAATCGTGTCAAAATTTTGGTTATCATGCCGGCCCGCCACTGACTGTGGAACCCCATCCCAACCCCTCTTCCGATCTTTATGAACTCCTGGAGACCATTCGCGGGATGGGGCGGCGGAAGCCACAGTGATGTCCGGAGGTTATTTGGTGAGAAATTGCCGAATGACCTCGATGTTGCGGTCGATTTCGGACGGGGAATAGCCGGGATAGGTGGGCAGGAGCAGGGTCTGGCTGGCAAGGGTTGCGGCGTTGGGGCAGGGGACGGCGTACTCCTTGAAACAGGGGTGCGCGGCGCAGTTGACCAGCGAGGGGAGGGGGATATCCCGTCTGGCGCGCGCCAGGTGGTGCATCAATGCCTCGCGCTCCTGGCAGCGCACGGGGAATTGGGGATAGCCGTGGGAGCCGTCCTCCCGCAACGGGGGGAGCAGCAGCCCGGACAGGCCGGACAGCCCCTCGTGATACCTCCGGGCATTGGCGATGCGCATGCGCATTTCGGCATCCACTCGCGCCAGCTTGCGCAACAGCAGCCGGGCCTGCATGGGGGTCATGCGCCGGGCGAGTTTCTCCGGAAAGGCGCTGCGCAACGTCACGTCGCATTTCTCCAGGGCCATCCGGTCCAGCCAGGGCCTGACCAGCCAATAGCTCCCCAAACGGAACAGCCAGGGCCAGGTGACCAGATCGAGCAGCAACGCCTCGCCCGCCTTGCCCAACAGATCGGCGCGCTCCATCCAGGGGAAGAAGGCCAGCACGGTCCCGGCATGGGAACGCAGCCGCGGGTGCGGCGTGACCAGCAGCCCTCCGCACAAGGCGCTGAGCGTGCTGCCCAGACCGAAAGAAAACACCCCCGCATCCCCCATGCTCCCCACCGGACGCCCGTTGACCACCACGCCAAAGGCCTGCGCCGCGTTTTCGATCAGCGCGATGCCTCGCTCCCGGCATGCCGTGGCCAGGTCGGAGACGTCGCGGCCCATCCCGAAGAGATGGGTCACCAACACTGCTCCGGTGGCGTCGTTCATCGCCTCCTGGACGGCTTGCCGGTCGAGGTCGCGGGTCTCGGGGTCGAGGTCCACGAAACGGGGAATGCCACCCGCGCACACCACCATGTTGACGACATCCGGAATGGTGTAGGGGGAGAGGATCACCGTTTGACGACCCTCTTGCAGCAGCGACTTCACCGCCAGATAGATGGCCACGCGGGCATGGGGGGTCAGGAGCGTGGAGCCGTCGGCCACCCCCAGGCGGCGGGCGAGGGCGGACTCCAGTTGCGCCTGCCGGTCTCCCTCCTGGGGTTTCGTGTCGAGGAGGAGACTGCCGAGGGTGGCCAGATGCTCTCCGGCGGTGATGCCGGGCCGGAAACGGGCTGCCGATGGTATGGGCCAGGGGGACATGAGCGGATGGCGCAAGCCGGATCAGGACTTGCCGATATCGCGGCGCGAGGTGGAGATGGTGACCGTGAAGCCGGCCACGACATCGAGCAGCGACATGAGGGTGAAGGTGAGAAACAGCATGGTCCCCGCCGGGGGAAAGATGAGGAATTCCACCAGAAAGAGTACGAAAATCACCATCGACAGGAGATGATCGACGATGGATTCGGTCCCGGAGCGGGTGGCCTTGAAGATTTCGATGTAAAGGGCGATCACCCCCGCCAGGATCAGCAGGTCGGCAACGGTAAAGCTCAACTGCGCCCCGGAGGAGAGCATGAAGCCGAACACCGGGGTGCTGGTGGTGATGGCCAACTGGGCCTTGTGGGCGAAGATCAGGCCGTTGAGGATGACCAGCATATAGGTGAAAAGCGGTATGGAGCCGAGCAGTGCCATGATCTCTCCCGTGCGAAATTGTCGTTAATCGTACCCCCTATTGATAAGCCATTTCGCGCCGAAAAAAAACGCTTTCCGTGAATGCTGGCGTGGATTTCTCGCAAGGCGAGGGGAGAGGGGATGGTATTGACAATATCAATACAGTATGCGATGATTCGGCATGGATGAGACTTGCCATTACCAGGGTATTACGTTTGTTTGGAATCGTCAGAAGGCGCTTGCCAACCGGATCAAGCACGGGGTGAGTTTCGAGCGGGCTTGCGAGGCATTCTTCGACCCGTTCTTATGCCTTGTGGATGCCAGCAGGGAAGGCGATGAGCGGGATGCCGTGATCGGAGAGGATGTCGCCGGGCGCCTGTTGTTTGTGGTGCATGTGCAGCAGATCGGCGAGATTTTTCGGCTCATTTCCGCCCGAAAAGCGACGGGGGAGGAGAGGGAACATTATGAAAACCAGTGAATTGCGACAGCGTCTGCAAAAGGATCGTCCTATGGTTTCGATCACACTTCGTATGCCAGAAGATGTTGTTGACGATATGAAAAATATTGCTCCGTATTTGGGTTTTTCCGGTTATCAACCCTTGATTCGCCACTATGTCGGACAGGGACTGCGGGTGGACAAGGAACGCTTCGCGCGCTCGGACGTGCAGGAGTTCGCCAATATCCTGCGTCGGCATGGCATTGATCCGATCGTAATCGATCAGGCCATGTCCGAATTGGCGCAACCCCACTGACTGAGCCGCCAGCGTGGGATGATCGAAAATGATGGATCATGAAAAATTGGAAAAATCGCTCCGGCATCTGGAACGGCAGCTCGCCAACCTCGCCACGGTTCGTGCGCGCACCGAACTCACGGAACTGGATCGCGAGGCCATCGCGGAGTCGGTCATTCAGCGGTTCGAAATCTGCTATGACACCTTGTGGAAGGGCCTCAGGCGGCACATGACCGAGGAACTCGGCCTGCCGGACGTTCCCGTCAGTCCCAAGCCCCTGTTTCGTCTGGCGGGGCGCAACGATCTCCTGCCCTCCCCGGTGGATCAATGGCTGCGCTATGCCGATGCCCGCATCGATACCACCCATGATTACAGCGGCGGCAAGGCCCTGGATACCCTGGCGCTCGCCGAGCCTTTTTGGCGGGATGCCATGAGTCTCTACCAGACCTTGACCGGCAAGGCATGGCAATGAGCGCCACTCTGGATATCACTCCGGAACAGAATCGGACATTGCGTCGTCTCTTGCGGCATCATCTTCCCGATGTCGCGGTTTGGGCCTATGGTTCGCGTATGCGGGAGAGGTCGCATCCTTGCTCCGATCTGGATATGGTCGTTTTCGCCACGCCTGGGCAGCGTCCTCGGGTGGCGGAACTCCGCGAGGCCCTGGAGGAGAGCGACTTGCCGTTCGCGGTGGACCTGTGGACCTGGGATGAGTTGCCGGACCATTTTTGCAATGTCATCCGGGCGTCGCATGTGGTGGTGCAGGAGGGGTGCGGTGATGCCGCGTCACCCTCCCTGGCTGGCCAGGACCCGCCGGATCGCCAACCGGAGTTCCCTGGCCGCCCGTGAGATGGCCTGACGGGCCGCGTCGCGCCAATCCGGGCCGGAGAGGGCCGCCGGGGCGAATGGATACATCACCCCGCGCGACGAGGCGGCGTAGGCCCCCAGTTGGTCCGCACCGGCAGCGGCTGACACCGCTTGCAGCGAGCCTCCCTGGGCGCCGATGCCGGGCATCAGGAACGGGGCGCGGGGGGCGATGGCGCGCAGACGGGCCGCCTGCTCCGGATAGGTCGCGCCCACCACGATGCCGATGTTGGCGTAGCCGCATTCGCCCATGGCCGTTGCGCCCCACTCCGCCGCCAGTTGCGCCATCTTTTCGGCCACGCTGAAGCCGTCTTGCAATAGCAGGTCTTGCAACTCCCCGGAGGAGGGGTTGGAGGTCTTGGCCAGCACGAACAGTCCCGCCTCCGGGTTGACCTGCATGAATGGCCGGATGCCGTCCGCGCCCAGATAGCCGTTGATGGTCAGGGCGTCGGCCCGCCACGGGTTCGGGGTGCCGAAAATCGGGTGATGCGCCCCCAGCCAGGCCGTGGCGTAGGCCCCGGCGGTGTGGGTCACGTCGTTGCGCTTGGCGTCGAGGAGGATCAGCTCGCCCATCTCCCGCAAGCGCGTCAGGGTGCGGTAGAGCGCCTTCATCCCGGCCAGGCCGTACTGTTCGTAAAAGGCCGCCTGCGGCTTGAAACCCACCGCTTCCGCCGCGCTCGCCTCGATCACCGCGACATTGAATTCGAACAGGATTTCCTCAATATTGGTTTCCGTGGGTTCGCGACGCAGCCGCTCTTGCAGGAAATTTGGCAAGACCTCCAGATTGGGGTCGAGACCGACGATCACCCGCGAATCCCGTTCTTGTGCCCGTTCGATGAGTCGATCGACGAATGGATTTTGCATGCCTTTTGCTCCACACGAATTATCGAAAAGAGTCCACTGCCTCCACCATGCCGTCCCAGCCCCGGTGCAGATCTTCCGGGGTGATGCAGTAGGGGGGCATCAGATAGACAACCGTCCCCAGTGGCCGGATGATCAGGCCCCGCTCCAGAAAGAAGCGGATCAGGCGCGGGGTGGCGGGAGAGGCGTACCCCGACTCCGGCATGACCAGTTCCAGGGCGGCGATGGCCCCCATGACGCGGGGGTTGCGCACGCGGGGATGTTTTATCAATTCGGCCAGCCGTTCCCGGTGGATGGTTTCGATGCTGGCCACCCGCTCCAGGGTTTTTTCGGTTTCGAACAATTGCAAGGAGGCCAAGGCCGCCGCGCAGCCGAGGCCGTTGGCGGTGAAGGAGTGGCCATGGGCCAGCGCCCGGTCGAAGGTTTCGCCAAGGAATGCCGCGTAAATTTCTTCCCGGCAGGCGGTCACCGCCATGGGCAGAAAGCCGCCGGTCAACCCCTTGGAAAGACAGATCATGTCCGGGGCGATCCCTGCCTTGCCGCAGGCGAACATGCTGCCGGTGCGGCCAAAACCGGTCATCACCTCATCGGCGATCAGAAGAATCCCGGCCTGGCGAATTTTTTCGGCAAAGGTTTTCAGGAACTCCGGTCGGCAGATCCGCATCCCCGCAGCACCCTGCGCCAGGGGTTCGAGGATCGTCGCCGCGCACTCCTTCCCATGCCGTTCCAGATAGTCATCCAGGGCGGTCAGGGCCTGTGCCTCTTTTTGCTCCCGTTCCTGGTCCTGTTCCCAGGTGGCGGGAAAGGGGAGAAAATCCACCTCGAACAGCAGCGGCGCGAAACTGGTGAAAAATCCCGAATTGCGGCTGGCGGACATCGCCCCCACCGTGTCGCCGTGGTATCCCCCCTCGAAGGCGAGAAAGCGGGTGCGCTCGCGGCCCAGGTTGCGCCAGTATTGGCAGGCCATTTTCAAGGCCACCTCCACCGCCGTGGAGCCGTCATCCGAGAAAAAGATCCGGGTCAGCCCGTCCGGCAGCCGGGCGGTGAGGGCCTCGGCCAGGCGCACGGCCGGTTCGTGGGTGAAGCCGGCGAAGATCACCTGCTCCAATGTTTCCGCCTGGCGGGCGATGGCCTGGGCGATGACCGGGTGGGCATGGCCGTGGATGGCGACCCACCAGGAGGCGATGAGGTCCAGATAGTCGCGGCCGTCCACCCCGCGCAGCCAGGCCCCCTTGCCGGAGGCGATGGCCAGCGGCGTCGGGGCGGTGGCCTGCTGGGTATAGGGGTGCCAGAGGTGTCGGCGGTCCAGGGCCAGCAATCGTTCCAGTTCCATCATGGCGCCTCGCCACAAAAGGGAATGGCCGACAAGGATATCCTGGTCAGCGGTTCCAGCCTTGGGATCTCGGCCAGGATGCGCACCCCGCCGAAGCGGGCGATGGCCTCCCGGTTGACGGTGTCGGGCGGGCCGGAGAGGATTGCGCCCCATACCTCCAGGCCGCGCGCGCGCAGGCATTCGAGGCTCATCAGGGAGTGGTTGATGGTCCCCAATGCCGTGCGGGCCACCAGGAGCACCGGCAATCCCAGCCGGACCATGAGGTCCACCATGCGCGCCTGGTCGTTCAGGGGGACCAGCACCCCGCCGGCTCCTTCCACGATCAGGGTTTTTTTGCCAGTTGGCAGGGAAAAATCATCGAGGGAGATGCGAACCCCGTCCCGGCGGGCCGCCTCGTGGGGGGAGAGGGGCTGGGTCAGCCGGTGGCGCTCCGGAAAGACGGGGGCGCCGCTCAGACGTCGCACGAAGTCGCTGTCGCTCTCCTCCTCCAGGCCCGACTGCACCGGTTTCCAGTAGGCCGCCGACCATTTTTGCGCCAGCCAGGCCGAAGCGACGCTCTTGCCAACGCCGGTATCGGTGCCGGTGACGAAGAGGCCCCGTTCGGGCGGGTCAATGTTCATCCACCCGTTCCACGGTAAAGCCGGCGTCGCGGATCATCGCCATGGTCCGGTCTGCCGAGTGGCCAGAGGTATTGAGATACCCTTCGGCGAACAGGGAGTTGGCGGGATAGAGGGCCAGGGACTCCAGGCCGCGCAGGTTGGCTTCCCGGCCTCCGGCGGCGCGGATTTCGGCGCAAGGGTTGAGAAAACGGAACAGACACAAGGTCCGCAGACAAAGCTCCGGGGTGAGGCGGTTCTGTTCGCCCAGGCTTGCGCCGGGGGCATGCACGTAGAAATTGACCGGAATGGAGCGGGCGTCGAGCCGGTGCAGCTCCGTGGCCACCTCCACCACCTCCTCCGGGGATTCGCCCATGCCGATGATGATGCCGCTGCACACCTCCAGTCCGGCGCTCTTGGCCGCCTGCAGGGTGGACAAACGATCGTTGTAGGAGTGGGTGCGGCAGATGGTGCCGTAGCGCTCCTCGGCGGTGTTGAGGTTGTGGTTGTAGCGGTCCAGTCCGGCGGACTTGAGGCGTTGGGCCTGTTGCCGGTCGATGAACCCCGCCGACAGACACACCTCCATGGAAAAGGTCTGTTTCAGGCGGTTCACCACTTGCGCCAGGTGGGTGATGCGCTCCTCGCCCGGTCCCCGACCGGAGAGCACCAGGCAGTAGCGGTAGGCCCCGGAGGCGTGCGCCCGTGCCGCCTCTTCCAGGATGGTCTCATCGGACTTCATGCCCCAGACCGGGATGTCGCCGGCGGCGCTCACCGACTGGGAGCAGTAGTTGCAATCTTCCGGGCAGAGGCCGTTTTGCACGTTATTGAGAATATGGACCCGCACCCCCAGCCCGAAATGGCGTTTTCGCACCTGGAACGCCGCGTCCAGCAAGGGCAGCAGCGGCACCTCCGGGTCCGTCAGCACCCGCAAGGCGTCTTCCAGGGCGATTTTCTCACCATTTTGCGTCGCCTGCTCCAGCTTGTCACAGAATTCTCGTTGTCCAGGCATCCGTTCCCTCGTGAGTGTTGCGATGGCTCCTTTTGTCAGGATAGCAATCTCTCCACCCGGAAGGAAGCAAAAACCGCCGCGCGTCCAACCACGGAACGAAACGGCGGAGTGAAATCGGGCGCGGTCTTGAACATCATCCCCGCGCCCGTTCCGATCCGTTCGCCAACGCGCCGTCAAGAGACTGCGGGTAACGGTGCTGGCGTGCTGCTTGTCTGGATGCCATACCCGGTGGAAAACACCTCTTTGGCCACATGATAGCCCAGGGAGCGGTAGGCCTCGAACTGTTTTTCGTCGAAGAACTGGTCCAGGGTGGTTTCGTGGGGAAACTCCGGGTGGCACGCCTTGTAGTGTTGGATATCGACATCCTCTTTTTTGCAGAGAGATGCCTTGATGTAGATCAGGGTCCCAACGCGTTCGATTTCGTTTTCGTAGTATTTGATCTTTCCTGTGGCGTAATGACGTTTGCCATCCCGCAGATCTTGCATCTCGGCGGTCTCCATCTCGACGTGGACGTTGAGATTGATGCGCGCCAGGCGGATGGTGTCGGCCAGTCCCTCGAATTGCATCTTCGGGTCCGCCTCGCCGTCCAGGGCCACGATCAGGCGGCATTTTCTTTGCAAAAGCGGATAGATGGCCAGGTTTTCGATGTGTCCGCCATCGGAGACGTTGATGAAGGCGTCCTCGTGGGGCGACAGGGATGAAAAGGCCTCGTTGAAGAGATATTTGCGCGGCGGATACCAATATTTACAGGTCGTCATGAGGAAGTATGGTATATTGATCAATTTTGTCAGTGATGTACCTGCGTCTATTAAATTGAAATGACTGAGATTTTTCCATAACTCCTTGATTGTCTGCCACGCATATCCTGGAGGACGTTTTTCGAAGCACTTTGGATTGGGCAGCCAGTAGCCGAGCCGGATATTGAGAAAAGTCATCAATGCCGTCAGGGGCTTCATGGTGAAGGTGCCCATGTTGGGCGAGAAGGCTGCGCCGGAGATGGCCATGGCGGTGCCCAGATTGAGCCAGGGGTCGGCTTTCTCCATGGTGGTCGTGTTGCAATAGCCGGTCAGTGCCGAGCCGACCCACTCCTTGCTGAACAGAAAGAAATCCGCCGTGCGTCCGCGCATGACGTAATCGTCCTCAGTGTCGGAAATGCCGTCCGTGCGGGTGACGTTCACGGCGGCGTTGATCAGATGGTAGGGGGCATCCTTGCTCTTGAACTCCATCTCGCTGAGTTTCAGTGTGTCATTGTGCCCTGGCGCCTTCTGGCCGGGTTTGATCAGATAGGCGCGGCTCAGGCGGTCCCGATAGAAGACATGCAGGGAGTATTTGTTGATGTTGAAGAATATGCCGAACCCGAAGAGCACCGCGCCCGCAATCGTGAGGTCCTGCAGGTAGGGGTGCGAGTTGTCGTTGTGGGTGATGTGTATGGAACAGGCGTCCCAGTGCAGGCCGGGCATCATCAGCCAGAGGGTCAGGCTCCAGAAGAACAGAGGAACCACAATGGTCGCGATAGCCAGAGCGCCGTATTTGGCGAACGGAATGCCCTCGGATGTACCCTCCTCGCTCTTTTTGATTTTGTTTATTAAGAGATAGACGCTGCTGGCGGCGGTTCCCAGTACGCTGACCAGTTTGCCGCTATGTTCTTCCAGTTTTCCGTGCAGACAGAAAAAAAGCTCCATGGCATGCGGTTGCAGTTCCAAGAAGAAGATCACGCCTAACAGGACCAACAAGCCCCCCATGATCCACTTGGTAGCCCTATCACGTTGTTTCCAGGTGGCGATGTCTTTGCCTCTGGACGCGGCAAAGACGATATGTATCAACGTGAATAGTACCACAATGATGATAGTAAGCCATTTGGTCAGAAAAAAATCGGTACTGAGACCCGGCAGGTAGGTGATGCCCGCCGCCGCCAGAAACAGAATGAACGGCAGCACCAGAACCATGTTGAAGAACAGGCCCCGAATGAAGATGGCCAGCATGCGCGCGTTGTCGAGCAGGCTGCCTGATGGGGCCAGATAGTTGGAAAAATTACGCAAATGTTGGAATGGAAGCGATTCTTCGTTCTTGTCATGCACGAATGGGAATGCTGGATTGGCAGAGTTGGTCGCCGAATACCAGGAGGTCAGGCAGGATCCCAGGAACCCGCCGCCCGAGACCGTGGAGAGATAATCGAATTCCCGGTAGCGACCGAGCTTGCCGAGATATTGCACGATGCCCAGGCCGAAGGTGGCGGAACGGATGCCGCCTCCCGATATTGCCAGACCGATGCGATCTTGGGGGGAGGGGACTTGACCCTGCCGTAACAGTTTGAATAATTCGCGATCAGCGGGCCATTCTCGCAGGTGGGCGTGTTCTCTTTTATAATTAATTGTCTTTGAATAGTTTATATCGCTCACCTTTTCCTCTCTCTTTGTTTTTGTTGCTCATGGAATGATGGAAGATGAAAAATCCGGCTCCATGGAATCTAGTCACAACCGGATCCCATTGCAAGCATTTTTTGAGCAATGGCTCGCAAATTCCGCGCATACGGAATCCAGGCGCGCATGGGTATCCCATGGGCAGGGATACGGTCATGGGTTATGGGACGGGGATCAAATCGCCTGTTCGGCGGGTATGTCGGGCTTGCGCCAGGGTGAGGAAGGTTTGGGGGTGGCTTTGCCGGGGGTGGGTTTCCAGTTCTTGGCCATTTCCTGTGCCCGGGTGATCTGCTCCGGGGTCATCTTGGCAGTGAGGGCGTCGCGCATGCGGAGGGCGGCCTTGTTGCCCTTGCTGGCCGCCAGGTTGAACCAGAAGTGGGCGGTGACGATATCTTTTGGCATGCCCTGACCGCGCAGGGCCATATCGCCCAGCTTCGCCTGCGCCGCCGGGTTGCCTTGACCGGCGCTGCGCCGGAACCAGTGGACGGCCTCCTTGAAATCCTGCTTGACCCCCTCGCCGCGCAAATGGAGCATGCCGAGATTGGCTTGCGCCGTGGCGTTCTCCTGGCCGGCCGCCAGCTTCAGCCATTTGACCGCTTCCTGGAGATCCTTGGCGACCCCTTCCCCGCGCAGGTACATCACCCCCAGGTTGGATTGCGCGGCGGCGTTGCCCTTGTCGGCGGCCCGGCGGAACCATTTTATCGATTCCTGGAAATCCTGCAACACGCCTCCTCTGCCCAGGTAGTGCATCACGCCAAGGGTGTTTTGCGCCGAGATGTCTCCCTTTTCGGCGGCCCGGCGCAGGGCGTCCGCCACCCCTGCATGGGCCGGCGGCGCGTTCGCAAGCCATGTCAGACACAAAAACAGTAAAAAAAATCTCATCATGCCGTCAACGCTCCGTGCAGGGTCAGAAGCAGCAGGATCAGCCCGCAGCCGATGAGCAGCAGTCCGAGGATTTGCGATCCCCGAACCAGCATCCGCGCGGGGGGCGGGACCAGGTGGCGTTCCAGCGCGTGGTTGGCCAGCAGACGCGCATGATAGGCCGGGTGTTCTTTTTGCAATTTCTCCAAGGCGTCGCTGCCGGTGAAGATCACGGTCTCCGGCGGCGGCAGACGAGAGGGGAGAAAGTGATTGTTGAAAAAGTGAATGGTAAACAAAAAAACCGCCGCGAGAAAGGCCTCTTCGCCATGCAGCAGCAGGGCGACGTTGAAAACCCAGCCGTCGAAATACGCGCCTGCCACATGGGGAAAGGCCAACAGCACTCCGCTGCCCCCGATCAGGGCCATGCCCCAGAAGACCGCCCAGTAGTCGAATTTTTCATAATAGGTCCAGCGCTCGAAACGCGGTTTTTCGCCACGGCCCAGAAACCAGCGGAACATGGCCCCACATTCCCGGAAATCCCGCCGGTTGGGCAGCAGGGAGTCGGGTCCGAACCAGGTGAAATGCTTGTCGCGGATCAGGCGCGGCAGCAGAACCAGCAAATGCAGAAGAAAGAGACTCGCCATCAGCAAAGCCGCGCCGCGATGGATCCAGCCCATGTTGGCCGGTCCGCCCATGAGTTTGGCCAGGAGCGGTGCCCACGGCGCGTGGGCATGGTGGAGGGTCATGCCCGTCGCAATCAGCGTCATCACCGTCAGGGCGAAGAGCAGATGGGCCACCCGCCAGAACCAGGGGAAGCGTCGCACATGCCGTCCCGATGGGGCCGGGCGCGGCGCGGGGGGGCGTTCCCGCCATTCCCGATGGAACCAGAGCGCGGAATGCAGCAGAAAAAAGAGCATCACCCCCCAGGTCAGGCCGTGCATGAGACGGGAGGCGATCCACATTGCCGGGTAACGGGCGAAATCATCGGCGTGGGCGTGGGGCGTGAAGGAGGTGAAACCAGGGGTCGCCAGCGGGCGGTTTTGGCCGTCGTGGCATTTCTGGCAGGTTTTCAGACGCTTGCCTGGATGGACCGTGGCCCCGGGGTCCTTGACGGCACGGGTGGCGTGGCTGTCATGACAGTGAAAGCAGTTGGCGGTGGCGGTGGCCCCCAACCGGTTGACCTGGCCGTGGTAAAAACGGCGATAGCTGGCCAGATTGCGCGGATGGCATTTTCCACAGTTTTCCGTGGCCCCCAGGGTGAAGGCGGGAATGTGCGATCCGGTGATGTCGTGTATGCCGTGGCAATCCGTGCAGGTCGGGGCGCGGGGATTGTTTTTGCGCGACAGTTCGACGCCGTGAATCGATGCGGAAAAGCGCTCCAGAGGGTCGTCATGGCACTTGCCGCACAACTCCGGGATGCCGGCGCGCCATGCCGCATGGCCCGGTGTGGCCCGGTCGCCGGGGGGGACATTGAAAAAATGGGTGTCGTGGCACTCGTGGCAGGTGGCGTTGGGAAAGTTGGGGTCGTCCGGATTGGGGCGGGCGTGGAACGATTTTCGGTAGAGGTCGATGTTGCGCCTGATCCGCGCTTCCTTTTCCTCCGTCCTTTTTTCGTGACAGATGGCGCAGTCGATTTTCGTCGCCGTGTCGGTCTGGTGCGGGGGATCGAGGTTGACGATGCCCGTGTGGCACTCCCGGCAGGCCATGCGGCCATGCACCCCTTGCGCGTACCGTTCCGGGGGGATGGCATGGAGCGGCTGTTTTTTCTCCCCGCTGGCGACGATCTCCTGGCCGCCATCGTGACAGCGCCAACAGGCCCCGTTGTCGTCGGCCAGGCCGACCGACGACATCCAGGGGAAAAAAAACAGTAATAATAAAAGACGTGAGATCACTGGAAGCGGGTGGTGTAGCGGACTCCGATGAAATCCGCAGTCTGCCGGTCCTGGGTGGCCATTTGCGTGCTGTCCGTGGTGGTCCCGTAGATGAAGGGCGTCCCGTCGCTGAATTTCCAGTTCCAGTCGTTGCTCTCCCATCGCTCGTGGATATAGTCCCAACGCAGCATGCCCGGTCCCAGCCCCTTGTATTCGAAAAAGGCGTTCAGCCGGGTCATGGGCGAGACGATGGTCGGCAGGGGGGTGACCCCCGCCGGATAGGCCGGCACGGCGCTCTTCGGATCGGTGGTCACCATGTCATCGAAGGAGGAGGTGGTGCGGGTCCATTGGAAGTTGGCCCCCAGCTTGAGTTTTTCGTTCCACTGGTTGCGCACCCCCAGACCCAGGGTGGAGCCGGTGTCGGTGAGCAGGGAACTCTTGTCCGCCTCGTGTTGCGTGGGGGTGTTCCAGCGTCCGGAGTCCTGCCAGGTGCGATTGATGTCGTAGGCGTACCAGGCCGTCAACAGCCACTTGTCGGTCGGGGCGAAGTCCAGATCCAGCGCATAGAGTTGGGCATGGCCCTTTTTCATGCCGTAGGGGTGGGTCTGGTCGTCGTAGTGGTCCAGGGCGTTTTCGGCGTTGAGTTGCACGCCGAGTCGTTCGATGGGACGCCAGTCCAGGGCGATGCGCAGTTTGTCCCGCTCCCGGTCGGCGATGAAGAACGGGACGATCTTGCCTTGCGTGGTGCCCAGGATGTTGGGGGAGTCCACGAAGCTCGAACCAGTGCGCACGGCATGTTCGACGCTCGCCGTGCCGTTTACGGTCTCCGAAAGGTGACGGGCCAGTTGCAGGCGCCAGGTGGTTTCGTCCAGGCGGTTGCGCCAGGGGACGAAGCGTTCGTCGTCCATGCCGTCGCCATTGCGGTCGTTGCCGAAGGGGACCGCGCGGTCCTGTTTCTTGTGTTCCACGCCGGCGGTGACGGTGGTGTCGAAGGGGAGGCGGTAGCTCGCCTCCAGCAGGCCGGTATAGGTGGTGAGCGAGGCCGGGGTGGAGTGGACCTGGGCCGTGGCGGTTTGGGCCACCAGCCAGGCGGGGGTTTTGTCGGCCTCGTCGTAATAGCGAAGTTTGGCGTTGATGTGCAGATCCGGTAGGGGGCGGGAGGAGAGGCCCAGCAGCAGATGGGTGGTGTCCACCCGGCCCTCCAGGCTGGCAAGACCGCCAGTGCGGCCCAGGCCGGCGATGTCGGCGGTGGGGAGGTGTTCGTTCTGCAAGGCGCGGCCATGGGCGATCTTGAAGGTGATGCGGGTATCCGCCGGGAGTTGATAACCGCCGGACAGATGGATCTGGTGCGCCTCGTTGTCCAGGGGCAGGGAGAGGTAGTAGTGGTTGGCCAGCGTGGCGGGGTTGTCCCCTTGCAGGCGGGTGTCCACCAGGTTGTTGTCGTTGTGGTACCAGCTCCCGCTGTAGCCGAACTGCCATTGCAGGTCGCGTCCCTGGTAGCTGACCGAAGGCTCCAGTTGGCGCATGGTCCAATCCACCGGCTCCAGGACGAACTCCGGCGCGCCGCCCCGGCCCCATTGACGGGTGCCCTCCTTGGTCTCGTTGCGGAAGTTCAGGTTAAATTTGAGTTTTTGATTGAACGTGCGAAAGGTGTTGAATGTCACCCGTTCCCGGTTGGTTTCAATATGGTAGGTGTTGCCGTTGTTGGCAATGGCGCTCTTTGGAATGATCTGTGTGGTGGTCCCCAGGCCGTCGGTCTTGGAGTTGGCGGTATAGGGGGCCAGGGCGGGGATTTCGTTGTAGTCGAGACGTACCCCCCACATGCCCTGACGCTCCATCTCCAGGGTGGCTTCCCGGTTGTCGTCCCGGCCGAGATTGCGGCCCATGGCCCGGCTCCAGGTGCCGGTGGCGTCGTCGCGCCGGACGATATTGGCGTCCAGCAGCAGTTCCGGGCGGGTGTGATCCCGTGCATCGAAGATGCCCAACTGCTGACGGTCGCCGAGCAGATAACCGGCCCCCACGGAGAGGGAACTCTCCGGTTTGGTGTAGGGCGCGGCGGTGGGACTCATCTCCGGCAACGGTTTCTCCTCGGACCAGGCCAGGCCGGGGCAGATGGCGATGGCGAGCAGGCCGGTCAGGGCAGACAGGGTGGATGGGCGATATGGGGTCTTCATGGTCGTCTCTCTCCCTGGTTTTGGGTCAGCGCCGGAACCGTCCGGCGCTGGTGGCGTTCTCGGTGCTGTTGCCGCCGTGAATGTTGGTGTGGCATTTCAAGCAGCCACGGGCCAGGGAACCTATTACCGCCGCGTTGACGGTGCGTCCGTTGGGCAGGCCCGCCACCTGTCCCCGGTGGGATGTGTCGCTGTGGCAGCTTTGGCACAGATAGGGCGGCCGGTGGGAGAGCAGCGCGGGCACCGTGGTCCCGTGGGGGTTGTGGCAGTTGAGGCAGTTTTCCGATACCGGGGGATGGCTGTGAACGAACGGCCCGCGTTTTTCCATGTGGCACTGGTAGCAGGTCTCGTTGACCGTATCCCAACGCAGGGATTTGTGTCCCGCCGAGCCGTGGGGATTGTGGCAGTTGGAACAGGTCATCTTCCCTTCCGGGACCGGGTGGTGCGAGGGGCGGTTGAACATGGAGCGCTGGCTCTTGTGGCAGCCGAAGCAGACCTTGGGCTGGCTGAGTTTGTCTTGTGCCCGGTCATGATCGGTGTGGATCTCGTGGCAGTTGGTGCAGGCCACGTTGCGGCTGGAGTGGGCGCTGCCGGACCAGAACATCAATTTCTCCCCCTGATGGCAGGCGAGGCAGGCCTTGTTGATCACCTCGGCGGGACTGGATGTCCCCTTGAAATTGGCGAAATCCTCGTCGATGCGCGCATCGGGGCGCAACGCGGGGGCGCGCCGGCCATGGGTGATGTCCGGTGTGGGGCGTTTTTCCGAGCCTGGCAATTTTTCCTTCATGTGCGCCTTGCTGGGACCATGGCAACCGACGCAGGTCGGTGTCCGGCTGTCCGCCAGGGTCCCGTGCCGGGTGCGGCCGATGGACAACAGGGAGGTGGAGTCCTCTTCGTCGTGGCAGAAGGTGCATTCGGCATCCCCGCGCAGGACCGCGTCCTTGCGCGGTTCCTCGGCGGAGGCGGGCAATACCAGGACAAATAGAACCATCAATGCTGAAAGTATTTTTGACATCGGGGTACTCAAGCTCATTAAAGAGAAAGAATCCAGCGTATGAAATCCTTGAGCTGGTCGTTATTGTCAAAGTCGGTCTTTTTGTGGTTTTCCTCGGTGCCGTCCGCCAGCTTGACCTTTGGATTGGATGTCAGGTGCTTGAATAATTTTTCTTCGGCCTGAGCGTCTCCCTTATATTTTTGGGAAACCTTGGTGTAGGAGGGGCCGTTCTTCGATTTCTGAATGGAGTGGCATTTGGTGCAGTCGTTGCGCTTCAGCACCTCCAGGGCCGTGGCGGCATCCAGCTCCGCATGCGCCACGCCGGGAAGCGAGGCGAGACCCATTGCCACCACGGTTCGGCTGAGAAATTTTAACATACACTTATTCCTTTATAGGTTCATAAGTATTGGATGTATTGTATTTGGCCAGCAGACCGGGAATCTGATCGGCCGGGAGCGCCTTGCTGTACAACCAGCCCTGCACGTCATCGCAACCGCCGAGCTTGAGTTTGTCCTGCTGATCCTGGTTTTCGACCCCTTCTGCGGTCACCAGCAATTGCAGACCGCGCGCCATCTGGATGATGGTGTTGATCATGTTGAGATTGGAGGCTTGCGTCGGGAGGTTCATCACGAAGGAGCGGTCGATCTTGAGGCGGTCGAACGGGAACTGCTGCAAAATCGACAACGAGGAATAGCCGGTGCCGAAATCGTCCAGGGCCAGTTGCACCCCCAGCTCCTTGATCGCGCTCAGGATCTCCCTGGCCCGCTCCTTGTCCAGCATCACCTGGGACTCGGTGATCTCCAACTCCAGATGGCGAGGTGGCAGGCCGGAGTCGGCGAGCGCACGGGTGATCGTCGCAAGCAGCGTCGGGCTGGCGAACTGACGCGCCGAAAGGTTCACGGCCATGTGCAGCTCCCGGTATCCCAGATCGTGCCACGCCTTCAGATCCCGGCAGGCTTGCGGCAGCACCTGTTCGCCCAGGGGGACGATCAACCCGGTCTCCTCGGCCAGGGGGATGAATTGATCGGGAAAGGCCCTCATGCGGTCGGGTTGCTCCGGGTCGGGCCAGCGGATCAGGGCCTCGAACCCGATGATCTTCATGGAGGCCAAAGAGATCTGTGGCTGGTAATGGGGCACCAGCAGCCGCCGGACGACGGCCTGACGCAAATCCTGCTCCAGGGCGAGCATGGCCAGGGTCTTGGCGTGCGCCTGGCTCGAAAAGACCTGGAACTGCCCTGGTCCCTGCTCCTTGGCGCTCTTGAGGGCGAACTGCGCCTTCTCCAGCAGTTGTTCCCCATCGTCCGGAAAGAGGCTGATGCCGATGGAGACGGTCACCCGCAACTCGCGTTCCTCCAGGGGGAGGGGGTCAGCGATCAGGGCACGGATCCTTTGCACCGGCGACATGATCTCGCGTACATTGCGGATGAACATCAAAAAGAGAAATTCCCCCCCATCCGCCTTGGCCAGGGTGTCGCCGGCGCGCATGGTCTCCTTGAAACGGGTGGCCAGCAGGCGCAACGCCTGATCGCCGACGCCGCGTCCCAGGGATTCGTTGATGCGTCCGAAACGGTCCACCCCCAGGGCCACGACCATGAAGGACTCATGGTTGCGGATCGCCCGGCGCCGGGCCTGATCCAGCCGGTCCTGGAAGATGCGGCGGTTGGCCAGCCCGGTGACCGGATCCCGGAAGGCGAAGCCCCGCAACGCCTCCTGGGTGTCGTGCAGGGCATGCAACACCGACAGGGCCATGGCCAGGGCGTCAATGAGAAAATGGGCGCGCGGGTCCTCCCGGCAGTGGTTGCGCACGTAGAGATTGACCAGCATCAGCGGGCGATCGGTCTTCAGATCCCTTGCCAGGAACAGGGTGTGACCATGGGGAACCATGCCGGGGTGTTCCCGGTCGTGCGCCGCGTCGATGGAGGGGTGGAACAGGACCGGTTGCGTGTCGTCCATGGCCCGGCCACACAGGCATGCGCCGTAGGGCACGCTCCGGCACAGGGTGGTCAGTTCCGGCGGCAGATGACGTTGCGCCACCATGCGCAAGAGGCGGCCCGGTTCGTCCACCAGAAAGAGACACCCCTGATCCAGGCCGTACACGCTCGGCACGGCGAGGATGCAATCCAGGGCGCGTTGCAGTTTCTCCTCCAGGGTGATGTCGAGCAGGGCCAGGCCGATGATCTCGCCCAGCGCGGCCAGAACCCGTTTCCGTTCGTCGAGTTGGGCGGCCAGGATCTCCCGCAGGGTCTGTTCCAGCAGCGTGAAGGCGTTGCGCGCTTCCAGCGTGCCTTGTTGCATGCCGTCGCGCAGCAGATGATCCATCAGGGCTTGCAGGGGGAGGGTCGCGCTGCCCAATTCGTCGGAGGAGGTCATGGCGTCGGCTGGCTCACGAGGCGTTGGCGTTGGCCTTGTCCAAAGCCGCGAACAAGGCCATCAGGGTGGTTTCCATCTCTTGCGCTGCGGTTGCGTGGGTTTCCGTGGGGAGGCCCTCGCGCGTGGCATCCTGAAGCGCGCTGAGACAGGCGGCGGCCTGCTCGTGGAAACGGCGATCCGCAGCGCTCACTTCCGGGTGGGCGTGCAGCGGGGTATCCCGCAACGGGCAGGTCGGGGTCGCCGTCAGCGCAGGGGGGGACTCCGGCCGCGCGCCGCACAGGGCCAGACGTGCCGATTCCACCAGCCGCAGATGGCTGCTCTTGATCTCCAGGAGCGTCAACGGCGTCTTGCCGGTGCGCAGGGCGCGTCCCGACTCCTCCAGGGCGTCTCCCACCGTCTGGCCGTAGCGGGTCAACAGGCCGGCGTATTCGATCAGGCCCCGCACCAGGTTGGTCAGATTCATCGAGACCAGCATGTGTCTTTGCACCTGGATGGAGGCGGCGTAGATGTCGCTGGCGAACAGGCGCACCGACTCCGCCTGGCCGGAGGCCTCGCGGCTGTTGTCGGCCACGAACCCCACCGCCGTGGCCGCCTCGCCCGCGTCCAAGGCGATGCTCACGGTGAGCCGCTCCGCCTCGGAGGCGGAGTGCGCCACCTCGCGAGCTGCCTCCAGAAGCCGTTCGGCATGTTCCTTCACGTCGCCGGTCGCCTGTCCCACCCGGCGCATGTTCTCCATGATGGTCTCGACGGAGAGGGACTGTTCGTCCATGCTCACCTCGATGGCGTCGTTGATCCTGGCGATCCCGCCGATCATGGCGTCGAGCTGGTGGGTGGCCTCCGAGACCTCGCCCACCCTGGCGCGGATTCCGACGGCCAGATCCGAGATGTTCAGGGTGGCCTTGGCGGTCTGGAGGGCCAGTTCCCGGACCTCGTTGGCCACCACGGCGAATCCCTTGCCCGCCTCGCCGGCGCCGGCCGCCTCGATGGAGGCGTTCAGGGCCAGCATTTTGGTCTGATCGGCGATCTGGTTGATCATTTCGACGATATCGGCGATGGCCCGCACCTCTTCCGCGAGGTTCGCCATCACCTCCAGCGACTTCTTGGTCTGGAGGGAGGCGGAGTTGGATCTGGCCGAGGCATCCTGGCACTGGCGTCGCACTTCCGTGATACCGTTCGACAAGTCGCCCACCTCTTCGCCCACGTTGCGCACCGAGCCGTCCACCCGTTGCAGGTTGTCGTACACCTCGTTGATGTGGGAGTTCATGGTGCGGGACGCGGCGACCATCCCTTCGACGTTGTGCGACGCGGACAACGCCTTGGCGGCGATCGGTTGCACGTTGTCTTCCAGCAGCCGGTCGATGCTGCCGGAAATGCGGGTGAGGTTGTCGTTGGCCTGGGTGATGCTCTCCTGCAGGCGATGGACCTTGGCGTCCAACTGGTCGTTTTCGCTCACCACATGTCGGGCCAGGCGCATGTTTTCCAGGGAGTTCCGGTTCAGGGTTTCGTTCAGGCGCGCCTGTTCGTGCATAATGGCGTTCACATTGCCCGACTGCACCATGGTCACCATGGCGCTGCGGGCGAGATTGTCGAGCATATTGTTGAAAATGGTTGTGATTTCGCTCAATTCGTCCCGCCCGATCACCGGGACCCGATGGCCCAGTTCGCCACCGGAGACGATGCGCATGGCACCCGCGATCAGGGAGAGCGGTTTTACCAATGAGCGGACGATCAGCCAGCCCGCCAGCGCGGAGCAGGTCAGCGCCAGCAGCATGACCACCACCAGTCCCCGCTTGAGGTTGGACATGCTCTTTTCCAGGCCGGTCATCTCCTCCTGGATCGTCTCTTCCTCCTGGGTCATGAGTGGCACGAAGTAGTAATCGATATACTCCGCCTCCTCGTCGAAGGCATGCTTGAGCCGGAACCCCTCTTCCTTGTCATTCGCAAGGAAGGCCTGGGTCATCTTCTTGCCGATGTTGTAAAAATTTTCAATCTTGGCAAGGATTTCGTCAACCGCCTGCCGGTTTTTCTCGTTGTGGTCGTTTTGGTAGGCGATTCTGTATTCGTTTAAGTTTTTAACAATACTTTTAAAATATTCCTCTGCCCCGATGAAGGGATCGGTCTCTCCCCTCTCCTCCTTGTTGATGGAGACTTCGGTCAGATAGTACTGCATTTTGAGCAGTTCCTTGCCCAGGCGTTGCGCCAGCAGAACGCGGTTGAGCCGTTCGTTGCGGATCTGGTCCACTTCCTCCAGCACGCCGTGGCTGGCGGTCCAGCTCCAGACGCCCACGACGATCAGCAGAAGCAAGGGGATGGTGACGCCAGCCGTGATGCGGTGGCTGATTTGCATGCGATTGAGATGGATCATGACCTAACCCGGCGTGCTGGTGGAGGGTGGCGCCTCCTGCCCCGGAGGGGAGGCGGCGCACACCTGATTGCGTCCCCCCTTCTTGGCCTGGTACAGCGCGTTGTCGGCAGCCTTGAAGATCTCCGCCGGTCCCTGCGCCCCAGGAATGAGATGGGGATAGACCACCGCGCCGATGCTGATGGTGACCTTGAGTCCGTCCACCACCATCGCCTCCACTTTGCCCCGGAACCGTTCGGCGGCGATGAGCAGTCCCGACAGATTGGTGCTGGGGGCGATCACGCAGAACTCCTCGCCCCCGAAGCGGCAGCAGAAATCGATATCCCGGAAGGCGCCCTTCATGGCCCCGGCGAGGGCCTGCAGGACCCGATCCCCCTGGTCGTGGCCGTAAGTGTCGTTGAATTTCTTGAAATGGTCCACGTCGAACACCAGCAGCCCGAACTCGACGCCATAACGCTTGCCGCGCTGGAACTCCGCCTGGAGGAGTTCGTCGAAATGGCGGCGGTTGATCAGCTTGGTCAGGCCGTCGGTGTTGGAGAGGTTGCGCAACTGCCGCTCCAGGTTCTTCTCCTCGGTCACGTCCCGGATCAGCGCCGCCGAGCCGATGATCGCCCCCCCCTTGTCCCGGATGGAGGCGGCGAAAAAGTTGAAGACCTTCTGGTTGAAGACCACGGTTTCCGGCATGTCGTAGCCGGAACGAATCAGGAATTGCCGCACGTATTCGGGATCGTCCAGGATGTTGAGGAACCCGCCGGCCACGATCTGCTCCTCGCTCTTGCCCAACAGCCGTTGCGCCGCAGGATTGACCAGCACCACTTCCCCCTCCCGGTTGGTGCCGATGATCCCCTCGCGGGCAGAGAGCAGGATGGTCATCAGTTTTTCCTGTTCGCTCTGCAGTCCCTCGTGGGCCGACTTCAATTGCAGGGCCATCTGGTTGAAGATGGTGGCCATCTGTCCCAGTTCGTCCTTGCCGATCACCGGGACCTGGGACTCCATGTTGCCGTCCGCCACGTGCAGCATGGCCTTGGTGACCTTGGTGATGGGATGGACCAGGCTGTTGACCATCAAAAAGGCGATGACGACCAACAGCACGATCATGACCATCGCCAGGGAGAAGGCCAGTTGCGTGCGGTGCCGGCCATACTGCTGGGCCTGGCGCGAGGCGTTTTTCATGTCCTTGCGGACCTGGCTGAAATGGTACTCCACCAGGAACTCGATGGCCTGATTGGCCTCTTCCATTTTTTCGGCGAATGCCTCGTTCGCCTTGGCGGTGGCCTGTTCCCGCCAGGCGTTGAAGGTGGCGAGAAAGGCTTCGCGGTAGTCATGGATGTGCTTGAGAATCCCTTTGGGCGCCTTCAGATCCGGCTCCTGGCCGCCGATGCTCTTTTCCAGTTCGGTGAGTTTTCCCAGTTTCTCCAAAAATTCTTTGTAGTATTTTTCATGATCCTCGGCCAGTTCCGCGCTGGGGGAGAGGCGGAAGTTGTACTCCACGTCCCGCATCTGCGCCAGGGAGTGGGAGAGTTGGAAGCCGATGGAAAAGCGGGCGAAATCTTCGGAGATCAGGGTTTCGTAACTCTGCTCGACCTGGTGCATCCCGGTCTGATAGACGAAGACCAGCCCGATGAAGAACCCGGCGATGATCATGAAGCCGAGGGTGAATTTTTGCCAGATGTATAATCGGTTGAAAATGTTCATTATTATTCATTTATCTAACGCACGAAAAATTCACAGAGTTACTATAACTATTTACTGAAAAAATATTCGCTTGTCAAGCCGAAAAAAGCAGGGCGGCGAGGCGCTGCTCCAGCCAGAGCGGGGCAGGGGCGAAGGCGATCTCCACGCGCAGGGCGAACACCGGCATGTCGATGCGGGCGGGATCCAGCTTGACGGCATCCTTTTCGGTGCAGACCAGGGCCGTGGCGCCCAGATCGGCGGCCTCGGCCAGCAGGCGCGCGGTCTCCTGCGGGGAGAAGGGATGATGGTCGGGGAAGGGGCGCTGGCCGCGCAGATCAAGGGTCAAGCCGCGCAGCGTGGTAAAAAAACGATCCGGCGCGGCGATGGCGCAGAAGGCGAACAAGGGAGCGGTCAGGCCGTCCAGGGGGAGGGGATCGCGGGGGGCGTGGAGCGGGATCCAGGCAGTGGGGCGATGGGTGGCGGTCATGACCGGCACCTGGGGAAACCGTTCGGCCAGCCAGGCGCGGGTGGCGAGGGTGGCGCGCGGGTCGTCGGCGCGGGTGAGGACCACGGCATGGGCGCGGCGGATGGCCGAGGGGAACTCCCGCAGCAGCCCGCCGGGCAGCAGCCTGCCGTTGCCCAGGGGCCGGGCGGCATCCAGCAGGAGCAGGTCGAGATCCTTGTACACGTCCAGGCGCTGGAAGCCGTCGTCCATCAGGACCAGGTCGCAGTGCAAGCGCTCCACGGCATGGCGGATGAGGGTGGGACGGTGGCGTCCGGTGAGCACGGCGACCCCTGGCAGCGAACCGGCCAGGAAGGATGCCTCGTCGGCGGCCAGGGGGGGGTAAAGGCGTTGGCCGTCGGGATCGGCGACCACCGTGACCGGCGCGCGGGATTGTTGCCGGTAGCCGCGGCTGACGATGGCGATGCGGCGGCCGGAAGGGGCGAGATGGCGGGCGAGCCAGAGGACCGTGGGGGTCTTGCCGGTGCCGCCGGCGGTGAGGTTGCCGACGCTGATCACCGGGCAGGGCGCCCGGAAAGGGTCCGGTTTGAGGGTGCGCAGCCACTGGAGACCGCCGTAGACCCCGCCCAGAGCGCCGAGGGCCGCCAGTCCGGCACGCGCCGGCCAGGAGGCGGGGGCGCGGCTGCCCTCCAGCCAGGGGAGGAGATCGGTCATGGCGCTTCCGCCATCAGCGCCCCGATGGCCGTCAGGGTGCGCTCCAGGGCGCCGGCGTTGGCGGGGATCACCGAGCGGGCCGCCTCGCCCATGCGCTGGCGTTGTTCCGGGGCCTCCAGGAGGGCGGCGAGCATGGCGTGCAACGCGTCGGCGTCCCGCGTCAGGGCGGCCCCGCCGGCTTGCAGGAGTTGCTCGGCGATCTCCCGGAAATTGAAGGTGTGCGGTCCCATCAGGATCGGCGCTCCCCAGGCGGCGGCCTCCAGCATGTTCTGCCCGCCGTGGGGGACCAGGGTGCCGCCGATGAAGACCAGATGAGCCATCCGGTAGAGCACGGCCAGCCAGCCGATCTCGTCCACCAGCAGCACCGGACTCTCCCAGGCGCCACGGGTTGCGGAGAAGAGTTGAAATGCCAGTTGCCGCCGTCGCAGCAGGGCCGCCACTTCCGGGGTTCTCTCCGGGTGGCGGGGGACCAGGATCAGGCGCGGGGCGGCGGGATGGCGCGCCAGTCGCGCGAAGACCTCCAGCAGGATCTCCTCCTCGCCCGGATGGGTGCTGGCCGCGATCCAGACCGGCGCATCGGGCGCGGGGAGACGTTCGTCCAGTTGGCGCAGGCGCAACGGATCCGGGGGGCGCAGGGCCTGGTCGTACTTGAGGTTGCCCGTCACGACCACCCGCTGGGGCGCGGCGCCCATGGCGATCAGGCGTTGGGCGTCGGCCTCGGTTTGCATCAGATAGAGCCTGCCGTCCGCCAGCACCCGGCGCATCAGCGGGCGCAGGCGGCGATAACGGGCGAAGGAGCGCGGCGAGATGCGGCCGTTGACCAGGACGATGGGAACGCCACGCCTGGCCAGCGCCCGGAACAGGCCGGGCCACAACTCGGTCTCCATGACCACCAGCAGCCGGGGCCGGATCGCCGCGATGACCGGGTTCAGACAGACCGGCAGATCGATGGGGAGGTAGCAGTGGGCTGCAGCATGGGGGATTTTTTGGCGTGCCACCTCCTGGCCGGTCTTGGTGACCGTGGAGACCACCAGTTCGTGGCCGGGGAGCAGGTCCGGCAGGCGCTTGGCCAGTTCGCTGGCCGCCATGGTCTCGCCCACCGAAACCGCGTGCAGCCAGACGCGGGGCGTGTTTATGGCATGTCCATTGCAGAGTTGGTCAACGTTACCCAGCCGTTGCCACACGGTTCCCCGGTATTTCGGCGTGGCGAGGTAGCGCCATCCCCAATAGGGAAGGGTCAAAACAATGACGAACGTCAGAAGGATCGAATAGAGCACATGCATCTTCAAAGTCCGGCCGGGTGAGGAACGATCGGGGATCGGAATGGTCCCGATCATACCGCATGCGCAGCCCGGCGGAAATGCGGATCGTGCGGCGGGAGCGGATTCCGTCTGAATCGTGTTAATGCAATGAAATGCTTGCCGTTGGTTGAATCTGCCATGTATAATGAACCCATTTGCATCAGGATACCGCTCATTGGCGGCTCCGCAACACCTCGCGCGTCTCATCGGAAGGTTTCTTGCATGAAACACAACTGGATTTTACATGGCCTTCTTGTCCTCTCCCTGCTCGCCGGAGGTTGCACCTGGAGCGGTCGCAAGGGCGCGGAACCTGCGGACAAAAAGGAGATGAGCCCCGAGGAGATCGAACATTTCAACAAATCCAGACTCCCCGGCAACACCCTCGACTGGAGCGATCCCAAGGGATGGTCGGAGAGCAGGAGCGAGGCGCGCCGGGATTTTGAACAAATGCGCAACAAGGCGCCGGATCGGGAACTCCACGGCAGGGTCGTCGAGGAGAACGCCGCGCTCCAGGCGGGCATCGACCGGATCCGCGCCATGGAACAGCAAGGCAAACCCGTCGAGCCGATGCCGGTGCTGCCGCAATACGACCGCCTCACCGATATCATGGTCTCCCTGGAAATGGACAAGGTGGATGTACGCCAGGCCCTGCGCGCCCTGGCCAAGCAGACCAGCCTGAACCTGCTGCTCGACCCGGTGGTCCTGGAAGAGGCGCCCATCATCACGGTCAGCTTCCAAAAAGTCTCCGCCGCCACCGTCCTGCGCGAGGTGCTGCGCCTGGCCGACCTCCACGGGGTGATCGAGGATAACGTCTTGCGGGTACTGCCAACTCAGGAGATCATCATCCCATTGAATTTCCTGGAGACCAATCACGCCTCCTCGTTCGAGTCCGGCGGGGATGTGCTGGGCGCCAGCGGGGCGAAGGGCGCCCTGAAAGGGGGCTTCTCCATGAGCGGCTCGGCGAAGTCCACCAACCCCTACGAGCCGATCGAGGCCGCGGTGACCGCCCTGGTGAGCGGCAAGAAAGGGTCGTTCCAGATCAATCGTCAGACCGGCACCCTGTACATGAGCGCCAAGCCGTCCGCGATCAAGAGCGTCAACGAACTGCTGCAGCGCTACAAGGAGATCCTGGCGCGGCAGATCCTCATCGAGGCCCGCATCATCGAAGTCCAGTTGAGCGATCAATTCAAGACCGGGATCAACTGGGCCAACATGCGCCGGAATCTGGCCATCACCTCCGGGATGTGGCAGATCGTCTCACCGGGCGGCATCATGACGAACGCCAACAACAATGCCCAGATCAACGACGGCAGCACCGTGATCCTGCCGGGCGCGGCAGGGGATGCCCTGTTGGGGTCCACCTCACGCCTTGCCACCACCCAGGGAGCCAAGGTCCCCAGGTCGGGACTCGGTTTTGTCCAGGGCGGCGACAACTCATTGATCTTTCTCGACCTGCTTAAGCAGTTCGGCGACGTGCGCACCCTGTCCAATCCCACCATTCGCGCCCGTCACGGCCAGCCGGCCATGATCAGCGTGGGGACCTCGATGAACTACGTCAACGAGACGCGGGTGACCCAGGCTGCGGTGCAGGGACAGCAGCCGACCACCGAGGTGCGCACCTCCACCCTGTTCGACGGGGTGATGATGGGGGTGGTGCCATTCATCGGCACGGAGGGGAAGATCACCATGACCATTCACCCGATCCAGAGCACCATCGACCAGAGCAGTTTGACCGCGCAGACCTACGGGACATCGCAGGTGACCCTGCCCCGCTTGAACCTCAAGGAGATGAGCACAGTACTGGAACTCCAGGATCGGGACACGGTCTTTCTCGGTGGCCTGATCGACAAGAGTACCGCGAAATACCGTACCGGCGTGCCGGTGTTGTCCGAAATCCCCCTGCTTGGGCGGTTGTTCACCAATGACCAGGCCACCGAGACGGCGCGTGAACTGGTCCTGATGATGCGGGTGACCATCCTGTGAGCATCATCTACCGGGCATTGCGCAAGGAGAAGCGGGCGGAAGCCGGGCCGGGGAACGCCAGCGCGGCCACCCTGTCCAGCCGGAATCCGTCCGCCGGGGACGATGCGGCGCGCGACGGCGGGCTGCTGGCCTCCTGGGGCGAGGTGCTGCGGAGCCGCTGGAGCGGTTTTGGCGCCTGGTTCGCCGATGCCTCCCTCATGACCCGATCCCTGGTGGTGGCGGCGCCGGTTCTGGTGTTTGCCCTGCTCGGCGGGGGAGGGTATTGGGTTTACAAGTTGATGCAGGGTCCGTCCGAGCGGGTGGCCGTGCAGGAAAAACAGGACGAAACGGTCAAGAAGGAGCAGCAGGAAAACGCCACCAAGGCCGCCGACGAGGCCCTGTTCGCGGGCGCCCAGGGCACGGAGGGGGAGGCCGCCCCCATCTTGGCCGAGGAACCCCTTCAGGAGGCCGTGGCCGAGGAGGATGACGCCTTCTCCGAGGAGAAGATGCTGGCGAAGTTTTTCAGCGATTCCGCCATGCCGGAGGTCCCGGAAGCCAAGGCCGCTCCCGGCAAGGAACCGCCTCCCCTGGAGGTGACCCCGGAAGAGGAGGAGGCCGCCCTGGGCAAAGCTCGCCTGGCCAAGGCCAAGGAGTCCGAGTCCGTGGTGGTGTCGTCGGATGTGCAGGAAAGCCGCGAGCGGGATGTGGGCCGTGTGGTGGGGGATCTGCGCCTGGCCATGAGCCGGGGCGACGCGCAACAGGTCGAACAACTGCTCGCCACCCTGGGACAGGTGAAGGCGGGCGGCGAGAAGGATCCGTTCGTGCTCAACATGCGCGCCTATTGGGAGATCTCACGCGGGCGCCACGACAACGCCGCCGCCATCCTGAAGCAGATCCTGGAACGGCGCCCCGACGATCTGGAGGCCGGGCTGAACATGGCCGTGGTGGAGATGCGCACCAGCCGGCCAGCCGAGGCCAAGGCGCGGCTCTTCGCCTTGTTGAAACTTTATCCGGGGGATTCCCGTCCCAACGAAATGCTGCGTTTTCTGCGTTGACCGTCAGCCATGTCCACCGCGCACAAGTTGGCCAGTTCCTCACCTAACCCCACACCCGCAAGCTGGGAGGATGTCGCCAAACTGGTGACCATGGCCCAGCAGAGCGAGGCCTATCTCAAATATCTGGGCCTGCGGCGCAATCCCTTCCCGGTCGCTCCGGACTCCGAGGTCTTTTTCTTGCCGACACGCATCGATGCAATGATAACAGAAGTTTTGCATTGTATCTACACCCGCAAGGGGTTTCTGGTGATCACCGGCGAGGTGGGACTCGGCAAGACCACGGTGAGCCGGAGGATCATGCGCACCCTGGACGAGACGCGGGTGGAGACGGCCCTGGTCTTCAACACCTTCATCCAGGGCGGGGCGCTGCTGGAGGAGATCAATCGGGATTTCGGCATCGAGAATGTCGGCGAGGGTCCTCAGGCCTACATGGCGGCGTTGAACCGTTTTTTGATCGACCGCTATGCCGCCGGGATCAACTGCGCGATCGTGATCGACGACGCCCAGAACCTGACCGAGGAGAGCCTGGAACTGGTGCGGATGATCTCCAATCTGTTGGTGGGGCAGCCGGAGCTGGAGGCGAAGCTGGAGGCGCACGCCTTGCGGCAGCTCAAGAGCCGGATCGTGGTACATGCCCGGATGAAGCCGTATGACCTGGAAGAGCTGAAACAGTACATTGCCTTCAAGCTGAACGCGGCGGGTTCGAAGGGTGGGCTGGTGATTCCGGAGGCGAGCTACCGGTTGTTGCATCAGTTGACCGGGGGCAATCCGCGCCGGGTGAACAATCTGATGGATCGTTGCCTGTACGGGTTGTTTGCCTACAACACCATGCGTCTGACGCGGCGGGTGATACTGGAGGTGGCCAAAGAGTTGGGCTTGAGCCGGCCCGGGGTGAAGTGGGGGGTGTGGGCGCGGCGTGTCGGGTTGCCGTTGGCGGGCGCGGCGGGGTTGGCCGGGCTGTTGATGTTGGGGAACGCGCATTGGCCTGGGACCGGATCGGAGGTGGGATCGGTTACGGCGCGGATGGTGAAGGAGGAGGCGGAGGCGGAGCTGGCCAAGGCGCGTCTGGAGCGGGAGCGGGTGGGCGCGGAGCTGGCGCGCGCCAGGGAGGCGCGCGAGGCGGCGGAAGCGGAGTTGGCCAAGAGCCGGACGGAGAGCGAGAAGGCCAAGGAGGCGGTGGCGCGGGCGCAGGTGGCGGAGGCCAAGGCCCTGACGCAGGTGGCCAATGCCAAGGAGTTGTCGCAGGTGGAGGCGGCGGCGCGGCAAAAGGCCCTGGCCGAGGCTCGCGAGGCGCGCGAGGCGGCGGAAGGCGCGGCGGCCAAGGCGGCGCTCGGATTGGCGGAGGCCAAAACGCGGGCCGAGGGACAGGACAAGGCGTTGCGCGAGGCGCTGGATGCCAGGAAACTGGCGGAGGCGCGTGCGGAGGAGGTTGGGCGCAAGCTGGCGCAGGCGCAGTCCGAGGCCGAGGCGCGCGCCAAGGAGCTGGCATCGGCCACGCGGGTGCGGCAGGAGGCCGAGGAGCGGGCGAAGGCGGCGAGCGCCGAAGCGGAGCAGGCGCGGCGGGAAGCGCGCGCGGGGGAAGAGCGCGCCGTGGAGGAGCAGCAGGCGCTGGAGGCGGCGCGCGGCGCGCGGGAGGCGGCGGAGGCGGAGGCGCGCAAGGCCAGGGAGGAGACCGAGGCGGCCCTGGCGCGTATGGAGCGGGTGCGCAAGGAGGCGGAGCAGGCGCTGGACAAGGGCAAGGCGGAGGCCGAGGCCCGCCTGGCCGAGGCCGAGGCAATACGCCGGCAGGCGGAGGCCGACGCGGCGCGGGCGCGGGAGGAGACGGCCAGGGAGTTGGCGCGGATTCAGGCGGAGCAGGGGCGGGCGGAGCAGGATCAGGCACAGCGCAAGCAGCAGGCGGAACGCCTGCTGGCCGAGGCGGTGGCGGCGCGGGACAAGGCGGAGCGGGAGGCCAAACGGGCGCGGGAAGAGGCGGGCAAGGGGCAGGCGGTGACCAGCAAGGTCAAGGTGGCCGAGGCACGGGAGGCCGAGGTGACGCGGGCCGAGCAGGAGGTGGCCAAGGCCAGGGAGGAGGCGACCAGGCAGGCGCGTCTGCTGGAGGAGTCCCGCGCGGCGCGCCAGCAGGCGGAAGATGCGGCGCAAAGCGCCCGGCGGGAGGCGGACAAGGCGCTGGAGGAGGCCAGGCAGGTGCGGGAGAAGGCGGCGCAGGATGTGGATCTTGCCAAGGCGGAGGCCGAGAAGGCCAGGCAGGAGCTGCGGATCGCCCAGAGCGAGGTGGCGTCGATGCGGGGCGCCGTGGGTGGGGCGGCGGTCGCGGCGGTTGCGGTGGCCCCGGAGGTGAAGCGTTTTCTGGAGCTGAACGGCCTGGAGGGATACGAGCAGCCCTTCGCGCGCGCCTTGGCGGATGGGTGGCTGGACGGCGTGGCGCGGGTCATCGAGGAGGAGAAGGGGAAGCATCTGCTGGTGCTGGACCGCAACCCCCCGGCCAGCGCCGGGAAATACACGATCCTCCATTCGGACAAGCGGCATTACCTGTTTTGGAATCCCCCGGTGGCGGTGGGGACGTTTTTTTATGGTTATTCCGGTCCAGAGGTGAAGCTGTTGCAGGGGCATTTGAGCCGTCTGGGGATGCTTTCGCATCCGGCGGACGGGGTGGTGGGGCGGCATACCATGCTGGCCTTGACGCGCTATCAGAAGGAGCGCAATCTGCCGGTTACCGGGCAGCCGGACGATGTGACGCTGTTTTGGCTGGTGCATGAGTCCGGAGAAGGGGCGTCGCCGGTTCGGGCGGATGCCCCGCCACGCAAGAAAGAGGCCGCCACTCCGGGCGGATCCGGGGGGTGGGCCGTGCAGTTGGCCAGTTTCCGCGCCCGTGGGGATGCCGAGGGATTGCGCAAGAGGATGGCGGAAAAAGGGGTGGCGCTTTCGGTCGCGGAGGTGCGCAAGTCCGACGGATCGGCCTGGTACTCGGTGCGCAGCGAAGCGCTGGCGGATCGGCCGGCGGCCGAGGCGCGGATGCGGGAGTTGGCGGAACGACTGGGATTGCAGGGGGTTTTGGTCTATCTTCAGCAGAAGCATTGACAGGCGGGCGAGAAGGCGCGAGGAGGCGGGATCATGGCGGAGGCGGAGCGGCAAACCAAGCAGATTGGTGAACTCCTCAAGGAGAAGGGGCTGATCGGCAACGATCACATCGATCTGGCATTGCAGGACCAGAAGGTGACGCGGGAGCGGGTGGGCGAGATCCTGGAACGGCTGGGGTTCATCTCCCAGTACGACATCGCCACCACCATCGCCGACCAGGACGGCCGCAAGTACGTGGACGTGGACCAGAAGCGGCCCACGCCGGAGAGTTTGCGTCTGTTCAACCTCAACACCTGTCTGACCCACAAGTTTCTGCCCTATTTCAACGACGACAGGGAGGTGATCGTGGCCACCTTCTCCGACGACGTGGAGGGGCTGGAGAAGACCATCACCCGTCTGACCGGCCTCAAGCCGCGCATTCGGCAGGGGGAGAAGGGCAAGATCATCAATGCGGTTCAGTATTATTATTATTTCCTGGAAAATCCGGTCGAGAAGCTGATCCAGAAGGAGATTCAGCTCCTGGCCGCCGACCGGGACGGGGTACGTTCCCTGGATTCGTTCATTCTTCATTTGTTGCAGTTGGCGGTGAAGGCGCGGGCCTCGGACATCCACATCCGGCCGATGGACATGACGATCAGCATCGCCTTCCGGATCGACGGCGTGATGCGGGCGCAGTTCGCCCTGCCCATGACCTTCAAGCGATTGATTTCGACCGTGAAGATGCGGTCCAGCATGGACATTTCCGAGCAGCGTCTGCCGCAGGATGGGAGTTTTTCCGAGACCATCCTGAACAACCCCTATGACTTTCGCGTCTCCTCCACGGTCTGTCCCTACGGGGAGAACCTGGTGTTGCGTCTGTTGCCCGCCAAGGGGGATTTCATGGGCATGGCGCAGTTGGGGGTGTTCGAGGAGGATATCGATCTTCTGACGCAGATCTTCAACGAGCCGTTCGGCATCGTGCTGTTGACCGGGCCGACCGGTTCGGGCAAGACCACCACGTTGTACGCGGCGGTGCGGCGATTGAACTTGACCGAGAAGAACATCATGACGGTGGAAAACCCCATCGAATATCGCATCCCGCTGATCCGGCAGACGCAGATCAACACCAAGGCCGGTTACACCTTTGCCAACGCCATCCGTTTTTTTCTGCGTCACGACCCGGACGTGATCCTGGTGGGCGAAATCCGCGACCAGGAGACGGCCCTGACCGCCGTTTCCGCCTCGGAGACCGGGCATCTGGTGCTTTCCACGCTGCACACCAATACCGCCTTTGGGGCGATTCCCCGTTTGCGTTCGTTGGGCATTCCCAATTTCATGCTGGCCGACTCCCTGGTGGGGGTGGTGAGCCAGCGGCTGGTGCGCAAGATCTGTCCGGGGTGCAAGGAGGAGTATCGCCCGGACGCCGACGAGCTGGCCTATCTGCAAGACCCGGAGATCGCCACGCTGTGGCGCGGGCGTGGGTGTGACGACTGCCACGGCAGCGGCTACATGGGCCGGACGCTGATTTACGAAATCTTCCGCTCCAACCGGGAGATCGCCGGCATGATCGGTCGCGATGCCGACGTGGAGACCATGGAACTGGCGGCGGTCAAGACCGGGTTCAGAAATATTTTTCATTCCGCAGTGCGCAAGGTGAAGCTGGGCCAGACCACGGTCAAGGAGATCATTCGGGTGCTTGGGCATTGACGGGGGGGGAGGCGGATGCAGCCTGAGGTTCATCAAAATGACGCGCCATGGATGACGACCGAGGCGTTTTTGCGATGGGAGGGTTCGGGCGATACCCGGTATGAGCTGGTGCGCGGGCGGGTGGTCGCCATGGCCCCGCCCACGCCGGTGCATGGCAAGCTGGTCGCCCGGTTCGTGGCGGCCATTCTTAGGCGCCTGCGCCCCCCTTGCGATCTCGTGGTGGAGGCCGGCATCCGGCTGGAGGAGAGGAGTGGCAGTTTTTATCAGGCCGACCTGGCGGTCAGTTGCACCGGGTTTGGCCAGTCGGATCGTTATCTGCCCGATCCGCTGCTGATCGTGGAGATTCTCTCTCCGTCCACGCAGACGCATGACCGGGGCAACAAGGTGGCGGATTATCGCACCCTGCCTTCCGTGCGGGAGATCGTGCTGGTTTCGTCCACTGCCGTGCATGTGGAACTGTGGCGGCGTACCGACGAGGGCTGGCGGGTGATGGACCTGATCGGGCGTGATACGCGGCTCGGTCTGGAGTCGGTCGATGCGGAAGTGACCCTGGCCGAGCTGTATGCCGGGATCGGGATGGAGGGTGATGGATCGGAGTGATCTTGCGGATCGGTTGCAGGAGGTGGCGTCGGCGATGGAGTTTCCGGTGACGGAGGAGATGCTGCGGGAGATGGTCCGGGTCATCGTGCGGGAGGTGGATCCGGAACGGATCGTGTTGTTCGGCTCGCGAATCGCCTTGGATGCCCATCCGGAGTCCGATCTGGATTTGCTGGTGATCGAGGATGGTGCGTTTGGTCCCGCGCGTTCCCGGCGCGCGGAGGCGGTTCGGATATGGTCCGCCTTGAGGCGGTTCCGGGTTCCGAAGGATATTCTGGTATTCTCCTCGGATGAGGCGCAACGCTTGGCAACGGTTTTCGGCCATGTCGTGTATCGGGCCATGCGGGAGGGGAGAACCCTGTATGAAAGGGCGTGAGCAGGATTCGTTTTGATGATGCATTCGGGGGCAGGACTGGGGCCATGGGATATTTTCATTACAAGTTGATCGGCAAGGACGGGGTGGTTCGTGGGGGGTTGGTGAATCTGCCGTTCGAAAGTCCGCTCTCCGCGATTGCCTTTCTGGAGCAGAAGGGGGCGTCGGTGATCTTCGCGCAGCCGCTGCCGCCGGTGGTGGGCGCGGTCTATGGGGTCCTGGAGCGGTTGTTCGAGGAGAAGGTGACCGTGGGGGCCATGGCCGAGGCGCTCAACAACATGGCCGTGATGTTGAAGTCGGGCATTTCGGTGGTTTCGGCGATTCAGGATGCCATCGCCGACAGCGACAACCCGACCATGTCCAAGGTGGGGCATGACCTGGTGGGGCGGATTCAGGCCGGTTCCAGTCTTTCCGAGGCGGTCAGGGCCTGGGGGCGGTTTTTTCCGGATACGGTGCAGTTCTTGATGCGCATCGGCGAGGAGACCGGCGCCTTGGACCGGACGATCCATGACGCCTCCAAGCACATGATCAAGGTGGACAAGATCTATCGGGAGACCAAGAGCGCCCTGACCTATCCGGCCTTCATGTTCACCGCCATTTTCGCGGCTGCGGCCTTCTGGCTCTATTTCGTGGTGCCGATGATTCTGCCGTTGCTGACCTCGACGGGAAAACAGTTGCCTGGTCTGACGCTGGGCATCATCGCCACCGCCGATTTCTTGCGTGATTATCTGGGTTGGATCATGATGGCGATAATGCTCATCATAATCGGATTTCGGACAATGATGCGCAAAGTTTTTGCATTTCGGCGACGGGTGCATAAGATATTATTGCATGTGCCGGTTATTGGCAAATTGATCCACGCCTCCAACCTGGCGTTCATCACGGAATACCTGAGTCTGTTGCTCAACGCGGGCGTGGATGTGATCAAGTCCATCGACATCTTGAGCGTCTCCCTGAGCAATGAGGTGTACAAGGAGAAGATGGCGGAGGTGCGGGCGAATCTGATCAACGGCCTGGGGTTGAAGAATTCGTTTGCCATGACTCGGCTTTTTCCTCCGTTCGTGGTGCGCCTGATTGGCATCGGCGAGACCAGCGGTGCGCTGTCCACGCAGTTGGACTTCGCCTCCGTGGAGTACGCGCGGCGGTTGGAGGACCTGATCAAGGGGTTGAGCAAGAGCATCGAGCCGATCGCCTTGGCCTTTGGCGGTGGGGTGTTCGTGACGTTGCTGATCGGCATGTTCATGCCGTTGTACGGCCTGGCGAAATAATCGTCGCGGCACCGGGAAAAAGAGTACCTTCCGTCACGCCGTCTGGTGTATAGTGGAGGCGTGGCGGACAGTGCCTATTGACCTCTTTTCGTTCGCAGCGAGGAAACTTGGCCATGAGAAGTGACGCGCGTTCTGCTTGCCGGTTGCGGGAGGGCGGGTTCAGCATTGTCGAGCTGGCCATTGTCATGATCATCATCGGGGTGATCGTCTCCGGGGGGTTGGGGTTTTATACACCTTATATGCAGCAGGCGGCCAAGGAGAAGAACGGGGTGATCGTCGGCAATGCGGTCAAGGCGCTGGTCGCCTTTGCCGGGGGGTACAAGTATCTGCCCACCACCCTGGTCGGACAGGTGCGGGATTATCAGGATGCTATGGGTACGAACTTGCAGTACCGTTATGATACAAATCTTACAAGCGCCAGCAGTGTCTGCAATCGCAACAGTGCGGCCTACACGGTGAATTTTGCCGGCGATGCCACCAAGACGATCACAAATGTTGCATTAATTGTCTGGAGTTATGGATACGACAAGACAAATAGCGTCACGGAAGTGGATGCGACCAAGACGATCACGGTGCCGGATTATTCCTCCACCACCGACGACATGGTGAGTTGGGCCACGCTGTCGGAACTCAAGGCGGCGGTGGGGTGCGGGAGTTCGTTGCAGATTCTGGCGGATGCCATGCCGGCCGGGAGCGTGGGGGTCACCTATGGATCGACCGTGACGTTCAAACCGGATGGTGGTATTGCCTCTTACCAATGGTGCGTGGAATTTCCGGCCAGCGTGAGGAGCAAATTCACCTTTTCCCAGTCCTTGTCCCCGCAGACCAGTTTTGGGGCTTGCAGTTCCGCCACCTATACCACCAGCATCGCTTCGGATGGCTCTCTCACCATGACCGGCGCTTCGGCCCTTGCCTCGTCCGACCAGGGTGGGCCGTATGATTTCATTGTGTTTCTCAAGGATGGCAACACGAGTCAGCAGAGCACCAGCAGGCGATTCAGTTTTTATGTCAATTGACCATGGTCCTCATGAAAAACCATCGATCCGCCGGATACAGTTTTGTCGCCCTGGCCATGGTGTTGGTGGTTGCCGGGGTGTGGTCGTCCATCGTGGTTTTGCTGCTGCCGTACATGGAGACCCAGGGCCGGCAGAGATCCGCCGAGATTCTCAAGCGCAACAAGGCGTTTATCTTAGGTTATGTGATGACCAATAAGAGGTTGCCAGAGGTGGGCGATCTGCCCTACACCACGGACGGCCAGGGCAACACCATTCAATATGCATATGATTCCCGCCTGACCACGGCCTATGCCATTTGCTCCTACCAGTCCACGTACCTCACCGTGGATTCCCTGTCCAATGTCGGCGCGGTCATCTGGAGTCTGGGTCCCGATGGCGTGGTCAATCCGACCCCCACCCCGACCAAATCCGCCGGGGCCAAGTCGGCTGCGGTCACATTCGTCAATTCGGTCTATAACAAGACCAACAGCCTGGACGACATTCTGGACTGGCTGACGCTGGACGAGTTGAAAAAGGCGGCTGGCTGTGATGGGTTGGCATCGACATCGACGCTGGAGATCGTCACGGACGGGCTCCCGATTGGCAGAATTGGTTCTCCCTACAACGGTGGCACCACCACTGCGATCAACTTTACCGCCCAGGGGGGGAGTGGACCTCCCTATTCCTATTCCTGGTGCGTGGAAAGCACGGCGCTGTCGGGTGTGCTGTCCGGCAACATGTCGTTTCTCTCCGGGACGGTCCTTGGCAGTTGCACACCCTATCCAACGGATCCAACGACCGGATCACCTTTGGTACTGACTCCGACCGGGACGGCCTTCGACGCCTCGGATTTGAGTGCCACCGGCCATCAGATTCGGATTTTCCTGCAGGATAGCGGCGCGGCCAACACCATCAGTCGCCTGTTCTATTTGTTTGTCAGGGGGGTGCTTGATCTGGCTCAGAGTTTTTCATCGGAATTTTTGGCAAATACAGATCCCCAAGCTACGGGAGATGATATTTACAGTGCAAAACGATCAAAGATTGGATCTTGGAAGGCGACTGATCGGTTTGTGGACAATAATAACGGAACAGTTGCAGACAGTTTGACTGGATTGGTATGGTTAAAAAATGCTAACTGTTCTCAATTTTATAGTGGCGATGCGACATCGCAAAATAATCGGATCTGGTCAGCCGCGCTTACCGCAGCCAATTCCTTGGCAAACGGTTATTGTAGTTTGTCCGATGGGTCATCGGCTGGGAATTGGCGTTTGCCCAGTGTCAGAGAATTGATCAGTTTGCTTGATTTGGGTGCATCTGATCCTGCATTGTCATCAGGGTATCCGTTTTTAAATGTTCAAAGAAATGTTGATAATGGATTGAATTTTGTGTATTGGTCGAGCACTTCGCATATTGAATTACCGGCTACCGCATGGTTTGTCAATTTTTATGATGGTAAAGTTTATAATAGCGCAAAGGGTGTTAACAGTTTATATGTTTGGCCAGTGCGCGATGGGCAAACGACATCGATGTCACCATCTAAAACCGGACAGACTGTTTGTTATGATAATAATGGTGCTTCAATAGCATGTTCGGGAACTGGTCAAGATGGGGATCTTCAGAAAGGCATTTCCTGGCCGGCAACTCGTTTCACGAACAATGCAAATGGAACGATTACGGACAATTTGACTGGATTGATCTGGTTAAGGAATGCTAATTGTACTCAATTTTATAGTGGTGATACGACAGGGCAAAATAATCGGATTTGGCTAGCTGCACTGGTCGCAGCCTATTCTCTGACAAGTGGTTATTGTGGCTTGACGGATGGTTCTGTGGCAGGTAGATGGCGTCTGCCAAGTTACAGGGAATTGGAAAGTCTGGTTGATAGGAGTCAATATAATTCAGCCATGCCAACTAATTACAATTCATCATCCTTCTTTAACTCGACCGTCCAGTCAAGTGATTATTGGACTGGCACCACAAATTTTGGATTGTTAAGTGGTTCGGCCTATCCTAATGCGTGGTATGTTTATATGTATAGCGGTCTTGTGTATGATAGTGGAATAACAAATGCAAAATTTGTTTGGCCCGTTCGTGAAGGGCCGTGATATCCTGCGGAATTCCGAAATTAACGCGAAATTCGGGGACAGCGTATGAAATTCGAACGCGAAATTCGGGGACAGCATCACGCGAAATTCGGGGACAGCGTATGAAATTCGAACGCGAAATTCGGGGACAGCATCGGGAAAATTCGAACGCGAAATTCGGGGACAGCATCGGGAGGAAAATTCGGGGACAGCATATCGAAATTCGGGAGGGAAATTCGGGGAAATTCGGGGACAGCATATGCGGGGAAATTCGGGGACAGCATATGAAATTCGCGGGGAAATTCGGGGACAGCATATCGAAATTCGGGAGGGAAATTCGGGGAAATTCGGGGACAGCATATGCGGGGAAATTCGGGGACAGCATATGAAATTCGCGGGGAAATTCGGGGACAGCATATGAAATTCCGGGAAATTCGGGGACAGCATATGAAATTCCGGGAAATTCGGGGACACCGGGAAATTCGGGGACAGCATATGAAATTCCGGGAAATTCGGGGACAGCATATGAAATTCGGAGCGGGGAAATTCGGGGACAGCATATGACGGGGAAATTCGGGGACAGCATATGAAATTCGGAGGGAAATTCGGGGACAGCATATGGGGAGGGAAATTCGGGGACAGCATATGAAATTCGGAGGGAAATTCGGGGACAGCATATGAAATTCGGGACAGATTGGACCAAGGTTGATGCTCACGCCATTCAGTCCGAGGAATACGATGATTTGCCGGGGAAATTCGGGGACAGCATATGAAATTCGGGACAGATTGGACCAAGGTTGATGCTCACGCCATTCAGTCCGAGGAATACGATGATTTGCCGGAATGGACGGAGGAGATGTTCATGGAGGCGGACCTGTATGAACAGGGCAGGTTGATTCGCACTGGCCATCCATCCATGCCGCGCAAAAAGGACACAGTCACCAGGCGATGCGTGTCCGCCAGTCCGGGGCGAAATTCGGGGACAGCATATGGGAAATTCGGGGACTGGGAAATTCGGGGACAGCATATGAAATTCAAGTGATGGGCGTTTTGCTGGTGGGCAAAAGCGGAGATGCGAGACCTAGCGCCTCCATCATTTTGATCTTCCAGATACTCAGGCTGGCTTGTTTGCTGGAGGTCTCCATGCAGCGTGTTCATGTGATGCAACTCCTTTCTCGGCACAAGGACCATTTGTACCGGGAATTCGGGGTAACCCGTTTGGCCTTGTTTGGTTCCACAGCCAGGGATATGGCCAGGGAGAAGAGCGATGTGGATCTTCTGGTCGCTTTTGATGGGCCTGCCACCTCGGCCCGCTATTTCGGCGTACAGTTTTACCTGGAAGACTTGTTGGGATGTTCGGTGGATCTGGTGACAGAAAAAGCCCTCAGACCAGAGTTGCGGCCTTTCGTCGCACGGGAAGCCATTCATGTCTGAATCGGAGTCGAAATGTTCCGACCGGGTCTGGGGATTCTTTCTCGATGACATGATCGCTTTCACCGAAAAGGCGTTATCCTATACGGACGGGATGGATCGGGCCGGGTTTGAAGCGGATGGCCTGACCTATGATGCCACGGTACGAAACCTTGAGCTGATCGGAGAAGCTGCCACGCATATTCCGCAAGTGGTGCGTGACGCTGCGTCCGCCATACCCTGGCGACTGATTGTCGCTACCCGCAATCGGTTGATTCACGGTTATCTTGGTATCGATAATGATACCTTGTGGAGCATCATCCAGGATGATCTCCCGGATCTTCTGGCAAACCTGCATCTCCTCAAGGTACAGAATCCATGATTTTGACGAGATTTCCACGACGGACATGCCGATCTGCTCCATGCCCTGGTGGGCAGAAGCGGAAATGCGTACTCTGATGCTCAGGGCCGGTCCAGATGGGTTTGGTATCTGATTTGTTCGCGGTCATTGGCTTTCCTTGGTGAGATGATCTGCCGGGCGCCATCCGCGTATCATCCCTTGGCCAACTCCCCCAGCGCCCGCGCCACCCGTTCGATCACCTCCGGCCAGTCGTTGGGCCGGGTCTGACGGAACAGTCTCATGACGCCGGGATACCAGGGGGAATCCTCCCGCTGGTCGCGCAGCCAGCGCCAGTCGGTTCCCAAGGCAGGCAGCAGCACCCAGCACGGTTTTGCCATCGCCCCGGCCAGATGGGCAACCGCCGAGTCGATGGTGATCACCAGATCCAGTTGCGCCACCAGCCCGGCCGTGTCCGCGAAGTCCCGCATCCCGTCCGCCGCATCGAACAAGGGTTGCCCGGCGGGCGGTTGCGCGGCCTCTTCCGCTCCCGGCCCCTTTTGCAGGCTGACGAACGTCACCCCCGCCACCCGCCACAGGGGCGCCAACGCCGCAAGACCCGGCAGGGAACGGTTGGCGTCGTTGGAATAGCCGGGATTGCCCTTCCAGGCCAGCCCCACCCGCATGCCTTCGGGCAGGTTCATGGCGGCGCTCCGCTCCCCGGCAGCCCGCAGATAGGGCAATCGGTTCGGGATCGTCTCCAGCGTGGTCCCCAAATGCCGGGGAATCGATAGGGAAAAGGTCCAGCAATCATGCTCCGGGTAGGGGTGTCCAGGGGTTTGCGCATGAATCCGATCTACCCCCTCCAGCGTGGCGAACAGGGTCTCCAATGGGGGCGAACAGGCCAGCGTCACCGCCTTGGCCCCGCGTGCCTTCAATGCACCGGCGAATCTGGCGAACTGCACCTGATCGCCAAAGCCCTGCTCCGGAATGATCAACAGCGATTTCCCGCCCACCTCCTCGCCGTTCCACATGGGAAACCCCACCTCGATGGGCGAGGGGACCCGCTCCCGCTTGCTGGCATGATGGCGCGCCTCGTACAAGGGCCACCCTTCCGCATAACGCCCCAGGGAGAGATACAAAAGCCCCAGATTGAAGCGGGTATCAGCCAGATCGGGCTGGATGCTCAGGGCGCGTCGATAGCTGGCCTCGGCCTCTTGCGGCAGCCCCTGGTCCATGAATACCGCCGCCAGATTATTGCAGGCCTCGGCATGGTCCGGCTTGACCGCCAAGGCGTGCTGATAGGAGAGAACCGCCTCCTCCAGCAGCCCGCGCTCGTGCTGGACAATGCCAAGGTTGTTCCATGCCTCGGCGTATTCCGGTTCGATTGCCAGGGCGCGCCGGAATTGCGCCTCCGCCTCGTGCAAACCACCCTGGTCCAGAAGCACGACACCCAGGTTGCAACACGCCCCCACATGGTCCGGGGCGCCTTGCAACACCTGCCGGTACCTCTCCGCCGCTTCCGTCGAACGGCCCCGTGCCTTGAGCGCGTTGCCCAGACCATATCCGCTCTCCCCGTGTTGCGGGTCGATGGCCAGCGCGCGCCGGAAACTCGCTTCCGCCTCGTCCGGGCGCTCCAGCATCAGCAGCGCGCGGCCCAGTTGACAATGGGCCTCCACGTAATCGGGGCGGATCGCCACCGCGCGGCGCAAGGCGGGAACCGCATCGGCGGGCAGGTTGCGCTCCAGGAGGGCCTGGCCCAGATGGAAGCCCGCCTTGGCGAAATTCGGGTTGATGACCAATGCCTTTTCCCAGGCGGCCTTGGCCAGATCGGGGCGGTCCAGGCGCGCATGGCACAACCCGGTCAGATTCAGCAGTTCCGCATGGGTCGCGGCGGAAGGATGGGCAAGGATCCGGTGCAATGCCTCATCGGGTTGGCCGGCCCGCAACAGGGCCGTTCCCTCCTCGACAAGAGGCGGGATGGCCAGCGGTTGCGGCGTTTCCTTCGGTTTCGGTCTCTCTGGCGGCCTGGCGACGGGAGGGGGGGGCGTGGATCGGGGGGGCGCGGAGTGCCCTTCCAACAGTCTCACGATCAAGGCAATATAGTTGATCAGCTCATTCACTTCCAGGCCAGGGTTGGCCTGTTTCATCCGCACCAGCCAATTGAGGAAAAAACGCGCCACCGCGCCGAACATGCGCAAAATGGCCCTTCTGGGGCCTTGCGTCAGGCTGGTGATGATCGATTGCTCACTCATGAGGGTCGCTTGGTACCTCTGTTTGTACAAGGCTGTGCAGTTCATCCCGGATCCGATCGATGACCGGAGCCAGGTTTGTGTTGTGAAAAAAGACGCATCACGCCCGGATACCATGGTGAGTCCTCGCGGTGATGCAGCCAGCGGAAATCGGCATCCCAGGACGGAAGCAGCACCCAGCATGGTTTCCCCAGTGCGCCGGTCAGGTGGGCAACTGCGGAGTCGATGGTGATGACCAGATCCAAATGAGAGATGACGGCAGCCGTGTCCGCGAAATCGAGCAAAAGATGGCCCAGCGCGAGAAGAGGTTGACCTGGCGGTGGCGAGAGCGCCTCTTCCTCGCCATGCATTTTTTGCAGGCTGACGAATGTCACCCCGGCAACCGTCCAGAGGGGCGCCAGAATGGCCAAATCAGGCAATGATCGCTGGATATCGTTGTAGTGGTTCGGATTGCCCTTCCAGACCAGGCCAACCCGGAACCGCCCGTCGGGTATCTGGTTTCCCCAGTGGATCCGATGGGCTTCCGGGGCATGCAGATAGGGCAGCATGGCCGGGATGGTGGAGAGAGTCGTTCCGAGGAGGAGGGGAATGGAACAGTAGAACACCCAATAGTCATGGTGTTGGTAGGTTGGGGGCGGCTTGTGCGGCAGCAGATGGTCAATGCCTGGCAAGGAGCGGAACAGTTCCAGGAGCGTTGCATGACAGGTCAGGGTAATCCTGGCGGCTCCCTGGTCACGGAGTACGCGCACATAGCGGCAAAACTGAATCTGGTCGCCGAAGCCCTGTTCATGGACGATCAACAGGGCTTTTCCCCGTACCTCCTCGCCTTGCCACATGGGAAACGGGACATCGATCGGAAAGACGTTGCGGTCGGTTCGTTGCGGGTGATAGCGGAGTTCGTAGCGCGACCATCCCTCTTGCAGATGCCCCATGGAAAGATAAACGAGACCCAGATTCCACTGGGCGTCCACATAATCCGGTTTGATGGCAAGGGCCTGGCGGTAGGCCTCGATCGCCTCGTCGTGGCGCTTGAGCGCTTTCATCAAGTTGCCGAGATTGAACCAGGAATGGACATGGTCCGGCTTTGATCGGATGGCTTGACGATAGGTTTGTTCGGCCCGTTCGTAAAGGGATTGTGCCTTATACGCGTTTCCCAGATTTTGCAAAACGTTGGCATTGTTCGGGTGGTTGCATAAAATTTTTTGATAAATCGACTCGGCTTCGTGATATTGGTGTTGCGTAACGAGCACATTGGCCAGATTGAGTTGGGCGTCATGGTGATCCTCTTGAATGAGCAGCAGTTTGCGGAAGCATGCGGCGGCTTCGTTCTGCTGTTTTTGTTCCGACAGGAGGTTTCCCAGACCGAACCATGCGTCGATATGATCGGGTTGACAGCGCAATGCCTGTCGGTACGCCTCTTCCGCTTCCGGAAAGCGCTGCCGGCTCTGCAGCAGGATGCCCAAATGGCAAAGGAGATTGGCGTGATCGGGTTGGATGCGGAGCGCTTGGCGGTAAACCGCCTCCGCTTCATCCTGGCGATTGGTTGCGGACAACAACAGGCCCAGGTTGTGGTGGGCATCCATATGGTTCGGTTGGATGGCGATGGCCTGGCGATAGGAGGCCTCCGCTTCGGGTGCCCGATCCGGATTCTGGAGCAGTTTTCCCAGATTGTAATGGGCGATGGCCAGATCGGGTTGCAGTCGGAGCGCTTCGCGGAAGGCCGTCTCGGCTTCGGCATGGCGCTGCAACTCCACATAAAGCGTACCAAGATTGTTGTGGATCGCGGCCATTTCGGGCCGGATGCGCGCCACCTCCTGGAATGCCCGCTCCGCCTCGGCGAGACGGTTTTGGTTCTGCAGGAGAATGCCGAGATTGTTGAAGGCGTTGGCATGGTCCGGGTGGAGATGAATGACCTGGCGGTAGGCCTCTTCCGCTTCCGCAGCGCGTTTCAGGGAGCCGAGCAGAATGGCCAGGTTGAAACGCGCATCCACGAAATCCGGCCGGCTGTGGAGCGCCTGGCGGAAGGCCGCTTCCGCATCGTGCCATTTTTTTTGATTGAAAAGCGCGATGCCGAGATTGTTGAGGGCGTCGGCATTTTGGGGTATGGCGCGCAGTGTGTTGCGCAAGAGCGTCTCCGCTTCGGCGAATCGCTGCATGCCAATCAGGTTGGCGCCCTCGTGAATCGATGCGAGTGCCTGGTCAATCGTCAGGTTGGCGTGCGAGGGATCGGTTGTTGTCGGGGAGAGGGACGGGCACAGAATTTTTTTTAACAGACCAGTCAGCAATTTTGCCAACCCTTTGACTTGTCAAATATTTAAAAAAAGACCGCTTCTTGACGGGAAGAAGCGGTCTGCATGGGCTTTGTCTTGATTACATGGGGGAGGTGCTGGAAAGTTTGGCGACGTTGAGGGTCTTGGTGCAGGCTGGACTGGCGCAGGTGGCCGGCATCATGACCGCCTCAATGGCGGCGAATCCGGCGGTCAGGGCCTCGCCGGTACCGGTCGAGGTGGCAATCACGACGACTGTTCCAGCGGTGGAGACGGCCGTCGAGCCTGCGGAAATCGTGACATCGCCGACGGTATAGGAGCTGTTGATGTCCGTATTGTCGTTGACCGCTTGTGCCATGAACGGGATCAGGAACTGATGGACGACCTTGTTGGCCTCGGCCTTTCTCATGGTGCTGTTACCGACGCCGATGGCCGAGACGATCAGGCCGATGATGACCAGTACGATGGCCATTTCCACGAGGGAGAAGCCGCCCTCCTGGCGTTTTTTGTTGATTTCCTTGAAAATCTTCATATTCTTTCTCCTGGGTTGGTTTGTATGCGTTGGTTTTCTGATGAGAATATATCGATGTCAGTTCAGAATGACGCTATTGTGGAGGGTAATGCATGCGAAAGTCAAGAAAAAAATGCGTGCAATGTATTGGATATTATGGTAATCAGGTAAGCTAAAAATGTGCCAAGCCCAAGGCTGTCAAGGGTAATGTGGCATTGGTATTGCATTTTTGCCGATGCCGGATCCACACCCACATCTGTATCGATCTTTTGTTGGGATACTGTGATGAATGTATTGATTTCGTTAATCTCATTGGCCGGAAGATACCTCTATATCCTGGTCGCCATCGGGGTGTTGGGGGCCATGCCCTACAGCGCGCACTTGGCATGGACGGCCTATCAGGATCACATCGCGGCCCAGAGGCGGCTCGCCGTCGCCAGGGAGCTGCGGGCCACCGAGGATCAACTGGCCGAACGGATCAAGGATTACAGGAAATACGCCGAGGAGGCGCAGGGCTTCTGGAAGGCGATCCGGGACAACCGTATCGAGGAACAGGCCTGGACCACCTACGAAGTGGACATCAAGAACCGTTTGAGCACCGTGACCGACCTGCGCACCATGCTCTCCCACGCCGGCCCCAGCTCCCGCTATTATTTCAAGCCCAAGCGCCTCGAGATCACCTCCCTGTTCGCCAGGGAACTCCTCCCTCAGGATCTGAACAAGGCGCTCTATTCCAAGGAGCCAGGCTTCAAGCAGGGCGGAATGGTCAAGTTCCTGGGCGTGGAAGAGGCCCCGCCCACCCCTGGCGAGAAGGTGCTTTTCTCCCTTTCGGGCACCTATCTGGTCTTCCCGCGCAACTGAAGGGTACGTCAATTATTTGTCTTGTGGATGAGATGCGATGAAAAAATCGTTGCTGGATGACCTGATCGTGGAACTGGACGGCGTGGCCCATCTGCTGCGCCGCAGGACTGCGGAACAGTTGGAGACCATCCCCTCGGTCAAGGGCAACAAATGGGTGGTGAGCGATTTCGGCGGCGCGACCCCCAAATTCCTCACTGTCGAGGCCCCGGTGCGCTACGCGGAAATCGTGGCGCAAAGGCGGCTGCTGGAGGCGGGCGAGATCCGGGAGCACGCCAGGGTATGCACCCATTGGAAGCGCGCCCGCGGCAAGACCACCACCGACATTTTCTGCACCGTGGTCGAGGGGGAGCTTTATGGCGCTTACGAGGATGGCGCCAATGAGGACCCCAGCCATCATCTGCTCTTTTCCCTGCATGCCCTGCTCTATGCCTGCCTGCGGGAGCACTCCAAAAACAAGACCGTCCTGGTGATGTTCGAGCACGACCGGCATGTCGATCTTCTGCTGGGGCGTTCCGGCCAGGTCATGGCCGCCAGCCGGGCCTCGCTCTACGCCAACTCCGCCGAAGCCAGGGAAAATATGGCCGACACCGTGGGCCAGGAGTTGCGCGCCATGCTGGCCGACATCACCGGCAAACTGGAGATGATCGTCCATGTCGGTTGGCAGTTGGGGGTCGAGAGCGAAACCGCCTCCGCCACCGCTCACTCTTCCACCACCGGCAGCAGTGGCTTTTCCGCCTTCGGCATGGCCACCAAGGAGGCCTCCACCTCCACCGGCTGGGCCGCCACCGGCGAGAGCACCGCCATGGGCAAGGAGCAGGCCCGCCTCATGGCCGCCGAATGGGCATACAAACTGGCCAAGGCCAACGATGTCCCCCTGAAATTGCTGAAACCCCGCATGCACGAGATCAAGGGCCAGGAGTTCGTGGTGACCTCCATCACCGATGCCCTCTCCTCGGTGCATGTCAGCGACGCCTCCTCGCCCTGGCTGGACCGCCTCCAGTATCTGTCTCAGCGTTCCATGCCCATCGTCACCTTCGTCTCCCTGCTGATCGTGGCCGGTTTCTATCTCGGTTCCCTCTGGCTGCAGCGGCAGACCCTTCTGCTGACCGACGAGACCATGAAATTGACCACGATCGGCGCCAATGCCAACCTCAAGATCGACCCGGTGGATCCGGCCTTTCCGAAGGTGGTCGCCTTTGCCGACAACCTGGCCCGTTTGAAGGTCGCGCCTTCCTTGCAGGGGATGCTGACCGATATCTCCGGGGCCTTGCGGGGCAAGATGCTGTTCGATCAGGTTCTGATCGAATACTCGGCCCAGGCCAGGGCAGCGGTGACCCTGAAGGGGCGCATCAAGGCCGGTTTCCAGCAAGCCAGCCAGGAACACGAAGCCTTCATCGCCAACCTGACCAGCAAGAATTTCAAGGTGGTCAAAAGCGACTTCGGTACCGATGTCATGGAGTTGCAATTCAACCTCAAGCTGGAACGGGAGTAGACGCCATGCATGCGAAACGGTTCGGTCTCGTCTCCGTTCTGTTGATCCTGCTTTCCGCCATCGCGACGGGTACGTTTCTGGGTTGGCGGTTTCTCCATCCCCCACCTGAACTCGCGCTTCAGGAGAAAACCGACAAGGAGAAGATCAGGGTCCCGGAGATCGATGCAGCGATTCGTCAGACCATCAAGACCCGTCTGTCCGATCTGGAGCAGTTGCGGGTGCCGCCCACCTCGGTGCAAGGCGATGTCAACATGGAGATGCTGGGCTATTCCGGTCAGTCCGTGGCCTCGGATCAGGCCATCGCCAACCGCGCGGAGGAGGACTTCAGTGCGCATGTGGTCTCCATGGCCTATGTCTCCGGTGGGGAGCGTTTCGCCGTGATCGACGGCGAGATGTATCAGGAGGGGGACGAACTCAAGGGGGAAGCCGGCACCAAGGTGCGCAACATCACCACCGACAAGGTCCTCATCGCCGGTCGTTCCGTACGGCAGTGGGTGAAGGTGTTCAATCCGGTCAAGGTCGAGAAGAAGAAAAAGGAAGAGGAGGTCAAGGCCGAGACCAAGGTGGCGACGGCGGATGCCCCCAAGGCCGCGCCCACGCCCGTCATACCCGCCGTTGCGCCGTCCGCCGCCGGTGGCGGCTTGAGCGACGCCCTGCAAACCCTCAAGAACTATTCCGATGTGTTGAACTCCCTGAAAGGTGGGGGACAGTAGGCGACTGCATTGACAACAAGGAGTTCTGGCATGCACAAGGGCATCATACTGGCCGGGGGCAGCGGTTCCCGGCTCTATCCGGCGACGTTGCCGGTCTGCAAGCAGTTGCTTCCGGTCTACGACAAGCCGATGATCCATTACGGCCTCTCCACCCTGATGCTGGCCGGCATCCGGCAGGTCCTGATCATCTCCACGCCCCGCGATCTGCCGCGCTTCGAGGAGTTGCTCGGCGACGGCTCCCGGCTGGGGATGCGTCTTGCGTATGCCGCGCAGGCCGAGCCGCGTGGTCTGGCCGAGGCCTTTCTGATCGGTGCGGAGTTCGTCGCCGGGGATCCGGTGGCCCTGATTCTGGGGGACAATATTTTCTTCGGGGCCGATCTGCCCCGGAAATTGCGTGCCCATGCCGGTTTGCGGCGCGGGGCGTGCGTGTTCGCCTATGCCGTGCGCGACCCTTGCCGCTACGGGGTGGTGGAGATCGATGCCGCAGGCCGCGCCGTGAGCCTGGAAGAGAAACCGCTCAAGCCCAAATCCAATCTCGCGGTGACCGGGTTGTACTTTTACGATGATCGGGTGGTGGATCTGGCCCGCTCCATCCGGCCTTCCGCGCGGGGAGAACTGGAGATCACCGACCTGAACCGCCTGTATCTGGAAATGGGCGATCTGCGCGTGGAGCAGTTGGGGCGTGGGTTCGCCTGGATGGATGCCGGGACCGAGGACGCCTTGCTGGATACCGCCAATTTCGTGGCCGCCGTGGATCGGCGTCAGGGGTTGCGCATCGGCTGCATCGAGGAGGTGGCCTGGCGGCAGGGCTGGATTTCCAGGGAGGAACTGGTGGCCCTGGGCCGGGGAATGGGGCAATCCGGATACGGCAGGTATCTCCTGGAACTGGCCGGCGCATGACGGAGCGCTGGCTGGTCGGCCTGCCTGTCGATGCGGATGGCCGGGTGGCCTGGACCAATCCGGGGGACGGCGAGCGGGTCTGCCGCCGCGACTCCCTGGCGCGGGTGGCTGCCCTGGCGGGCAGGCGGCTGGTGGCCGTGGCTCCGGGGGTGGAGATGGTGTTGACCCGCCTGGAGGTGGGGCGCATCGCGGCACGGGATCTGGCCAGGGCGGTTCCCTATCTGCTGGAAGAGCAGCTCTGTGTGCCGGTGGAGACGCTCCATTTCGCCCTGGGCCGGCGCGCCCCGGACGGCTGGCTGCCGGTGGCCGTGGTGAGCCGCCGGCGCATGGAGGAGTGGATCGCTCCGTTGCGTCAGGCCGGGGCGCGGCCGGAGGCGATTTTTCCTGCTCCGTTGTTGTTGCCTTGGGAGCCGGAGTGCTGGAGCGTGGTGGCGCGGGAGGGTCAGGCCATGGCGCGTACCGGCCCGGTCTCCGGTTTCGCGGTGGACCTGGTCAATCTTCCCCTCGCCTTGCGCCGGGCGCTGGCCGCGCCGGACATCCGGCCTCCGGCGCGCATTCGCCTGCTGACGGATGTCGATTCTCCTTCCCTTCCGGATCTGACTGCCCTGGGGGTGCCCGTGCGGGTCGAGGCCATGCGCGGGGATCCCCTCTCTCTGATGTCGGTTCAGGCCGCCGCCGGGTGCGGGATCGATCTTGCGCAAGGGGCGTATCTCCCGGCGGGCCGGGGCGGGGATGGGTTGGCCCGGTTGCGTTTTGCGATGGTGTGCGTGTTGATCTGGCTGGTGATCAAGGCAGGGCTGGGCTGGGTGGAGGGAGAGCGTCTGGATCGGCGCATCGCCGGGTTGGATCGGGAGATCCGGGAACTGTTCGAGGGGACCTGGCCTGGCGCGCGCCTGGTGGATCCAAGGGTGCAGATGCGTCAGCAATTGGAGGGCCTGCGGCGCGGCGGGGCACGGGGGCAGGGGTTCGTGCCGCTGTTCGGCCGGGTGGCGGGGGTGTTGCGCCGGGTGGGCGATGTGGAGTTGCGCGGGGTGCGGCATCAGGCGGGGAAACTGGAACTGATCGCGCGGCTGGCGGATTTGCAGCGGCTGGAGGCCCTCGAACGGGCATTGCGGGAGGCCGGGCTGACGGTGGCGCTGCAGGGCGCGGAGCAAGAGGGGAGTGGGGTTGCGGCCCGTTTGCTGGTGGAGGGGCCATGAACGCCTGGTGGAGACGGCTGATTGCGCTCCTGGGCGATCGGGAGCGCCGGGTGGTGCTCGGTGGCGTGGGGGTCGTGGCGGGATTGCTGGTCTGGTTTCTGGTGTGGCTGCCCTGGCGAGAGGATCTGGAGCGTCGCGCCGAACTGGCCGGGGAGAAGGCCAGGGTGTTGGCGGAGATGCGCCGGATGGCCGGCGAGGTGACGCGGTTGCGCAAGGAGGGGGCGGTTCCGCTGGCGCGGCCTGCGGGCGGGGAGTCGTTGCTGGCGTTGGCGGATCGGAGCGTCCGGGAGCGGGGATTGGGCGGGGCGTTGCGTCGGGTGGAGCCGGAAAGCGGGGGCCGGGTGGTGTTGTGGCTGGAGAAGGCGCGCTTCGACGAGGTGATGGCCTGGCTGGCGGATCTGACGGAGCGGCATGGGGTGGTGGTGGGGAATCTCGCCTTGGACCGTGAGGAAACTCCTGGTTTATCAAGGGGTCGTGTGGTTCTCGCCCGGCCAGGGAAGAGCGGGGATGGGGTTTTTTGAAAAAAATGCATCGAGGTGCATTTTTCCTGTTGACGGGGGCGGGGGAGTTTGGTAGCTTATGGGTTCCTGGGGCGGCAAGGTTGTCGCGATACAGGAAGGCGGTC
>PDZX01000098.1 GCA_002753185.1 Magnetococcales bacterium WMHbin3 | reverse complement strand
GCCGGCAGGGAGAATGGACGCGCGGTTCGACGCATCTGCGCATCCTGACCCGTTCCCTGCGGGAGGAGATCTCCCGGTTGCGTCTGGTCAAGGTCTCCACCCTGACCCGGCCTTTGCCGCGCATGACGCGGGATCTGGCGCGGGAACTGGACAAACGGGTGGAGCTGGTCGTCGATGGGGAGGATCCCCTGGTGGATCGATTTTTGTTGAATCATCTGCGCGACCCCATGAACCATCTGCTGCGCAACGCGGTGGATCACGGCATCGAGCCGCCCGCCACGCGCGTGGCCCAGGGCAAACCGGAAACGGGCCGGATCCGGTTGACCTTCGCGCAGGCAGGACATCGCCTGCGGATCCGCATTGAGGACGATGGGGCCGGGATGGACCCGGAGGCCATCGTGGGGATCGCGATCCGCAAGGGGATCGTCGGCGCGGAGGAGGGGGGGGCCATGAGCCGGGAGGAGCGGTTGCAACTGATCTTTCGTCCGGGGTTCACCAGCCGCGAGTTGCTCACCACGGTCTCCGGTCGCGGGGTGGGGCTGGACGTGGTGCGAACCGCAATGCGTGCCTTGCAAGGCTCGGTTCAGGTGGAGAGCGAGCCGGGACGGGGGACGGTTTTCATCCTGGACCCGCCGATGACCATGGCCACACAGCGAGGATTGTTGGTGCGGGTCGCGGGAGGGAGCGTGGCGCTTCCTTCCAAGCAGATCGACCGGATTCTGTCGGTGGCCCCGGAGGCGCGGGTGCGGATCGCCGATCGGGAGGCGGTGCTGGTGGATGGCGCGCCGCATCCCCTGGTACCGCTGGCCGAGTTGCTGGCGTGGCGCGATTCCCTGGCAAGGGGGAGGGAGAGGGAGTGGCCGGCGGTGGTGGTCTCCAACGGGTGGCGTGGCGTGGCGCTGGTGGTGGACGATGTGGTGGAGGAGCGCGAGATGGTGATCAAGCCGTTGCCGCCGCCGTTGTCCGCCGTGCCGGGGGTGATGGGCGGCGCCATTCTGGGATCGGGCGGGGTGGTGATGGTGCTGGATCCGGCGTTTCTGGTGGACCTGGCCTGGCGGATGCAGGCCCAGACCCACGCCATGCCGGAGCACCCCCCCCCGGAGGAGCGGCCTGTGAAGCGTATTCTGGTGGTGGACGACTCCATCACCTCGCGCACCCTGGAGAGCAACATCCTGACCGGGGCTGGCCACGAGGTGCGGCTGGCTACCCATGGCGAGGAGGCCTGGGAGATCCTGCTTGCCGAACCCGGCTTCGATCTCGTGGTCACCGACGTGCAGATGCCGGTATTGGATGGTTTTCAGTTGACCGGCAGGATCAAGGGGAATCCGGCGTTGCGCGCGATCCCGGTGCTGATCGTGTCGTCGTTGGGGAGCGTCGAGGATCAACGGCGCGGGGTGGAGGTCGGCGCGGATGCCTATATCGTCAAGGGGCAGTTCGAGACGCGCATCCTGTTGGAAATGGTGGAGCAACTGTTGCCATGATTCGCGTACTGATCATCGAGGATTCGCTGGTGGTGACGCGGCTGTTGACGGCCATCATCGACCGGGAGGCGGACATGACCGTGATCGGCGGCGCCAGGGACGGCGCGGAGGGGGTGCGCATGGCCGAGGCGTTGCAGCCGGACCTGATCACCATGGACATCCGCATGCCGGTGATGGACGGTTTCGAGGTGACCCGTCACATCATGGCGACCCGGCCGACGCCGATCGTGGTGATCTCGTCGAACGTGGACGACGATGAGTTGCGCATCACCTTTCGGGCCATCGAGGAGGGCGCCCTGGCGGTGATCGAGAAGCCGGAGGGGTTGCGGAGTCCGAATTTCGCTTCGATTTGCGATCACATCGTGGGGACCATCCGGGCCATGGCGGAGGTCAAGCTGGTGCGGCGTTTCCGTCACTCCCTGGCGCGCCGGGCGCGCATGCCTGGCCGTTCCGGTTCCCACGAGGGTTGCAAGGTGCTCGGTCTGGCCTGTTCCACTGGCGGCCCTCAGGCGTTGCATGCCATTTTGCGGATATTGCCTGGGGATTTGCCGTTTCCCATCGTGGTGGTGCAGCACATATCGAGCGGGTTTGTCGGCGGGTTGGTGAAGTGGCTGGCGGATGTCACCAAACTGCGTATCCTGTTGGCCGAGGACGGGGCGATCCCGCAACCGGGCCAGGTCCTGTTTGCCCCGGACGATCATCACATCCGGATTCGATCCGAGCAAGGAAAGTTGATGATCGGATTGGATCGGAGCCAGCCGATCAACCGGTTCCGGCCATCGGGCAATCCGTTGTTCACCTCCCTTGCCCTGGCCGCGCCGGGCCGATCCGCCGGGGGGGTTCTGACCGGGATGGGCAATGACGGCGCCACCGGTCTGCTGGCCATGCGCAACGCAGGGTGTCACACTTTCGTGCAGGATCAGGCCAGTTCCATCGTCTTCGGCATGCCCGGCGAGGCCTTGGCCCTGGATGCCGCCGAGGCCGTCATCTCCCTGGACCGGATGGCCGATCACATTCTTTCGCTCGCCAATCCGCGTCCGGCGGGGTGAAATTTTTGGGGAGTGTTGGCGCATCCATTTTTTTGTGTTGCGTTTTCCATTTTTTGTAGCTACGATAAAAAACATGAAAATGGAATGCGATCCCGTAAAGGACGCCACCAATTACGCCAAACATGGTGTTTCCTTGAGCGTTGCGGCGTTGTGTGATTGGTCGTTGGCGATTGCCCATGCCGAGACGGAGCGATTACGGGGAGGAGCGCATGATCGGTTATGCGCCGATTGGTCGGCGGTTGTATTGTGTCGTTTTTGTGGATCGTGGCGAGGTGCGTCGGGTGATCAGCCTGCGCAAGGCCAACAGTCGAGAGGTGAGAATGTATGAAACCGCAATTGGAAATTCCGACGCCTGAAGAAGACGCTATGATTGCCGCCGGGATTGCGTCCGATCCCGACACATACGAGCCATCCGACATGGAGATTCTCTCCATGCGTCCGGTGCGCAGGGGGCGTCCGTTATCAACGAACCGCAAGGTGTCGCTGTCGGTTCGATACTCCTCGGAGGTCGTGGCGTATTTCCGTGCGACTGGCCCAGGGTGGCAATCCCGCATGGATGACGCACTCAAGAACTGGATTGCCACGCACCCATCTTGATGAGACTCGCGCTCCGGATCCAACGCCGGCATAGCATCAGGAGGGCATCGGCGTCGATGTCGGGGTCGGGCTGGAAAGGGGCGCTGATCAGCACCGCGCCAGGACCTTGGGAAAATTCCGGGGTGGGCAGGGCGCGATCCAGCCAGGCCAGCCACTCCTGGCCCGCCATCCCGGCCACCTCTTCCGGGGGGTGACGCGCGATGGCAACCCGGCGCAACAAGGCCGACAGGCCGGCGGCCAGGCGTTGCGCGTCCCGGTGCTTGGCGTGGGCCTCCTCCAGCCGTTTCAGTTCGGCAAGGGCCGCCCGGCGTACCCGGTACCGCTTCGACCAGTGGCGATAAAGCCACCAGACCAACAACAGAAACAACGGGGTCGCGGCCACCAGCCACCACCCCGGAGCCAACGGCCACCAGGAAACCGGGTCCGGCAGGTGAATGTCGCGCAGTTCCAGGGGAGGCGGGGTGTTGTTGTTCATGGCCGCATGCCGAACCCCCGCTTGAGCACGGCTATGGCATCCTCGTCCGTGGCGCAGGGGATCAACAGCGCGCCGATGGAACGGCTCAAGGTGGTCAATCCCTCCAGACGGCGCTGAAAACGGGCGGCGTACTCCTCGCGCGCCTGTGGCTGGTTGACCTCCAGAAAACGGGGCGCGCCGCTGCCCATCGCCACCGGGTAACGTCCGTCGGGAGGCGGCAGGTCGCGCTCCAGGGGATCGTACACGAAAAACAAAGTCAGATTGTTGTGACGCGCCAATTGGGCCAGATGGGTGTGATCCGGATCGCTTAAGCCACGAAAATCGCTGAAGAGAAACAGCATGCTCCCCGGCAGCGCCACCCGGCGCAGGCGCAGCAGAGCCGACGTGAACGACGCGGAAGGATCCGTCTGTGTACCGGGAGCGGGAAAATCGACCATCTCACGGATGAGGCGCAATACCCCCCGATCCCCCCGTTGCGGACGCAGTTCCCGATGCTCCCCCTCGGCAAAGATCAGCCCGCCGAGACGATCCCCGCGCAAAGCCGCGCCCCAGCCGACCAGGGCGGCGGCAAGCGCGGCCTGCCCCACCTTGAAACGCCCGCGGGTGGCAAAATGCATGGGACGCCGGAAATCGGCCCATACCAGCACCGCCCGTTCCCGCTCCTCCCGGAACACCTTGACATGGGGCTTCCCGGTGCGGGCCGTGACCCGCCACTCCATGTGCCGGGTGTCGTCTCCGGGCAGATAGGCGCGGGTCTCGGAGAACTCCATGCCCCGTCCCTTGAAATGGGAGAGATAGCTCCCCTCCAGCAGCGCCCGTGCCCGCAAGGGGGCTGGCGGGACCCCCTTGGCGCGTTGGTGCAGGGCGACCAGTTCCGCAAGGTCCAGCGGGTTCACGGCGCGGGTATCCACCGCAGCAGTTGGGTGATGAAGCTGTCCGGGGTGTGCCCCTGCGCTTCCGCCTCGAAGTTCAGGATGATCCGATGGCGCAGGATGTCCGGGGCCAGGGCGCGCACGTCGTCCGGAGTGACGAAATCCCGACCGGCCAGCCAGGCATGGGCGCGGGCGCAACGGTCCAGGGCGATGGTGGCGCGCGGACTGGCGCCGAATTGCAGGATCCCGGCGAGCCGGGGGTCGTATTTGTCCGGTTCGCGGGTGGCCAGGACCAGGTGCAGAAGATACTCCTCCACCGCCTCGGCCATGTGCGTCTCCAACACCTCGCGGCGGGCGGCCAGAATGGTCCGGGTGGGGATTTTCCCCTCCGGGGGGGCGGGTTGTCGCGTTTCTTCCTGGTGGGTCTCCTCGCGCACCAGGCGGAGAATGGCCCGTTCGGTCGCGGCCTGGGGATAACCGATGCGCACCAGCATCAGGAAGCGGTCCAGTTGGGCCTCCGGCAGGGGGTGGGTCCCCTCCTGTTCGATGGGGTTCTGGGTGGCCATCACCATGAACAGGGGCGGCAGGGGATAGGTCGTGGGACCCACCGTGATCTGGCGTTCGCCCATGGCCTCCAGCAGGGCGGACTGCACCTTGGCGGGGGCGCGGTTGATCTCGTCGGCCAGGATCAGGTTGTGGAACAGCGGCCCTTTCTGGAACTGGAACGATCCGTCCTGGGGACGGTAGGTCTCGGTGCCGGTCAGGTCCGCAGGCAGGAGGTCCGGGGTGAACTGAATCCGGTGAAACGCCCCCTCGATCCGCTCGGCCAGGGTTTTGACCGCGCGGGTCTTGGCCAGACCCGGCGCGCCCTCCACCAGCAGATGGCCGTCGGCCAGCAGGGCGATCACCAGACGGTTGACCAGGATCTCCTGCCCCAGGATCTTCCGGGTGACGGAGTCCAGCAGGTCGGCAATGGCGATCCGGGTGGACATCGCGTCAGACGAGGGGCTGGCAGGCCTTGATGCAGGCCGCGCACGCATCCGCGCACGCCTTGCAGGCGGCATGTTTGTCCGCGTGCTTGCGGCATTCCGTCTCGCAACTCTTGCAGGCTTCCACGCAGACCGAGGCCAGTTTGGCCAGCAGGGGGGAGTTCATCGAGGCCAGTTGCGTCAATGCCTGGGCGAGGGGAATCAGTTCGGTCACGCGGGTGGCGCAGACGGCCAGTGAGGTATCCCCGGACTGGAATTGCATCAGACAGTGGCTGAGGCAGTTGATCGCCTCGGTCGCGCACTCACGCGCGGCGGCGACCACCGAACGGTGCTGGTTGCCATGGTTGGCGTGATGGCCGGAGTGATCCTCGGCGGCGAACAGGTCGGCGGCAAAGGTGGCGACCAGGGCGGCGCTGGCCCCGGCGGTGAGCAGTTGACGGCGGTTGACGGGAGATTGTGTTTGGGTGGTCATGATCCGGTGGTTCCTTTCCAATGGCGATGACAAAAACAGGATGCGCAACAATTTTCCTTTATAGCGACTCGCATGCCTGGAATGCAACCATTTTTCGGCAATGGCCTGGTGTGTGATTTGCCATGGCGGGTGTGTGATTCGACACGGAAAACAGGATGATTAGTTTGTTAATTAATTGATAATAAATTAAAAAAAATCAGGCATGCCTGTTGCTGGAGAATGCGGATCGGTTATTCATTCTATACATCAGGAGGATGGAATCATGCGTTTTCTTGGGCAGTGTGCCTCGATGGCATTGTTGTGCGCGGCTCCGGTCATCGCGTTCGCGGAGAACGCCGCGCCGGGTGGGAGCGCCCTGCCCGAGGTGGTGGTCACGGCGCCACGCATCGAGAATCCCTCCTCGCTGGGCAATGCCGGACTCACCAAGGCGGCGCTGACCTCCCTGCGCGCGGCCAACAGCGACGCAGCCTCGCTCATGGAGGGGGTGCCGGGTGTCACCCTGTATCGTGGGGGTGGGGTGTCCAGCCTGCCGGTGGTGCATGGCATGGCGGATGACCGGGTCCGCGTCAACGTCGATGGCCGTGAATTGCCCTCGGCGTGCGGCAATCACATGAATCCGCCGCTCTCCTACATCGACCCCTCCAACGTCGCCAAGGTGGAGGTGATGGGCGGCATCACCCCGGTCAGCGCCGGCGGGGACAGCATCGGCGGGACCATCGCGGTGCAATCCGTGGATCCGGTGTTCGCCAAGGCGGGCGCGGGGGTGCTCACCAAGGGTCGTGTGTCCGGCTTCGCGCGCAGCAACGGCGAACATAACGGCGGCAACCTCTCCGCCACCCTGGCGACGGAACATCTGAGCCTCACGGCACAAGGATCCCTCACCCGTGCCGGGGATTACCGGGATGGTCATGACAAGAAGGTGCAATCCACCTCGTTTGCTGCGGAGAACGAATCGGTCCAACTGGGGGCGCGCGGCGACGGTCATCTCTTCACCCTGGATCTGGGCCGGCAGGATATCCCCTATCAGGACTTCGTCAACGCGCAGATGGACATGATCGGCAATCAGGCCAAGTTTGTTAATGGACGCTATGAGGGACAGTTCGGTTGGGGCAAGCTGGATGCCCAGTTGCACTGGCAGAACACCGAACACCAGATGAATGTCCGGGGGGACAAGGTCCTGGGCCGCAACATGGACATGCCGATGAATACCGATGGCACCACCATGGGGTACTCCCTGAAAGCGGAGATCGATCTGGCCGAAGGGAATACCCTGCGGGTGGGCAACGAGTTCATTCATTTCGTCCTCGACGACTGGTGGCCCCCGTCGCCGGGGCAGTTGCCGTGCGTGGCCAACAACTGCTCGATGGCCCCCGGCACCTTCTGGAACATCCGCAACGGACGGCGGGACCGCATCGGCACCTATCTGGAGTGGAGTAGCCGCTGGAATGACCGCTGGTCGTCGCTGGTGGGGGTGCGCAACGACTATGTGCGCATGAACACCGACGACGTGGTGGGGTACAACACGACCCTCGGCCTGGCCGGCGTCCGGGTCTATCAGGAAGACGCCACGGCCTTCAATGCCCGTGATCACGAACGCACGGACGTGAATTTCGATCTCACCGCGTTGCTACGTTTCGACCCCACGACCACGCAATCCTACGAGGCCGGTTATGCCCGCAAGACCCGCTCCCCGAACCTCTACGAGCGCTATTTGTGGAGCCGTTCCAGCATGTCGGCCCGCATGAACAGCGCCGTGGGGGATGCCAACGGCTATGTCGGCAATCCGGATCTGAAGCCTGAGGTGGCCCATACCCTGAGTGTCACGGCCAGTTGGCACGACGCGGGACGCAAGAACTGGGAGGTCAAAGCCACCCCCTATTACACCCATGTCGAGGATTTCATCGACGCCGACCGTTGCACCGGCGGCACCGGATGTACCGCCGCCAATCTCGCCGCCACATCCGGTCTGGTGAATCTGCAATACGCCAACCACGACGCCCGCCTGTACGGCCTGGATCTGAGCGGTCGAAGCAAACTGGGTCCGCGCACCTCGGCGGGAGAGTTCTCCATGACCGGCGTTCTGGGGTACGTCAATGGCAAGAATCGGGATACCGGCGATCACCTCTATCACATCATGCCCCTCAATGCGCGCCTGGGCCTGGAACATGCCCTGGACAACTGGTCCAACCGGGTGGAACTCCAGTTGGTGAACCGCAAGGACGCGGTGTCGGCCACCCGCGACGAGTTGCGTACCGGCGGATACGGCCTGGTACACGTCAAGACCGGCTACCAGTGGAGGCAGGTGCGTCTGGACGCCGGCATCGACAATCTGTTCGACAAGTTCCACAACCCACCCCTCGGCGGGACCTATTGGGTGGCAGACGGGACCGGGAATACCCCGGTGCCGGGGGCGGGACGCTCCGCGTACATCGGCATGACCATGGAATTTTGAGGAGATGCGCATGAAGGATTTGTCGAAAGGGAGCGTCATCCTGCTCCTGGGGAGCATCGGCCTGGGCGTCATGCCGGCCTGGGCCGAAGAGCAGGCGTTGCCGGAGGTCACGGTCACCGGCACAAGGGAGGGGGCAAGGATCTCCGAAACCCCGGCCACGGTGGATGTGATCAAGGAGAAGACCATCCGGGATCTTCACCCGACCCATCCCACGGAGGTGTTGGGCAAGGTGCCGGGGGTGTGGATCAACAAGGCGGGCGGGGAGGGGCACATGACCATGATCCGCCAGCCTCTGACCACCAGTCCGGTCTATCTCTATCTGGAGGATGGGGTCGCCACCCGCTCCACCGGATTTTTCAACCACAACGCCCTCTACGAGGTCAACCTGCCCATGTCCGGCGGGGTGGAGGTGAACAAGGGTCCGGGGACTGCGCTGTACGGCTCGGACGCCATCGGCGGGGTGGTGAACGTCCTGACCCGGCCACCGCCCGCCAAACGGGAGGTGGAGGCGAGCGGCGAGGTCGGCGCGTATGGTTGGCGCCGGCTCATGTTGACCGGGGGGAATCGCTTCGGCGTAAACGGGGTGCGCGGGGACCTGAACCTGACCCATACCGACGGCTGGATCGATGATTCCGCATTCGACCGGCAGAGCGCGACACTGCGCTGGGATCGGGCCATCGGTGATCACGCCTTTTTGAAAACCACCGCCACCTGGTCCAACATCGATCAACAGAGTTCCGGTTCCTCGAACATCACCAAGAACGATTTTCTCCACAATCCGCAACGCAACTACTCCCCGATCACCTACCGCAAGGTCCAGGCATTGCGGCTCACGGCGGCCTGGGAGCGCGAGGAGGGCGACAGCCTGGTGAGCATCACCCCCTACTATCGCCACGACAACATGGACATCATGCCGAGCTGGTCCATGACTTACGATCAGACCGTTTATGAGACGTTCAACGACTCCTACGGCCTGATGTTGAAATACCGGCGCGATTTCGCTCCGGGCCGTGCCCGGCTGATCGCCGGCATGGACGTGGACATCAGCCCCGGTGGCCGCGAGGAGAACAGCGTCATCACCACCGTCGCACCGGGGACCACCGGCGACGCCAAGGTTTATGATCACTATTATCTTGGACCGCGCATTTACGAATACGATGTCAGCTATCAGGGGGTCTCGCCCTATCTGCATGGCGAGTTCTCCCCGTTCGCCAGGCTGCGGGTGACCGGCGGCTTGCGGTACGACGCCGTGGGGTACCAGTACGACAACCTCATGGCCGACGCCCCCACCACCGTGGCCACCACCATCGGCACCAAGGTCTACGGTCACGCTGCGGATACATCGGTCCATTATGGTCATTTCAGCCCCAAGCTGGGCGCGACCTATGCCTTCACTGATCAGTTGAGCGGGTTCGTTTCCTACAATCACGCCTTCCGTGCCCCCTCGGAAGGGCAGTTGTTCCGGCCTTCCTCGAGCAACACCGCCGCCAAGGCCGCGATTGCGGCTCAGGCGGCCCTGGACCTCAAACCGGTCAAGGTGGACAGTTACGAGGTCGGCATCCGCGACAAGGACGGCAAGGGACTGGATTATGAGATCTCCCTCTATCACATGACCAAGAAAGACGATATCCTCAGCTATCTTGACCCGGTGGATTCGGTCTCCAAGGTGACCAACGCCGGCGAGACCAGCCATCGCGGGATCGAGGTGGGCGTGGGTCTGCCTCTTGGCGAGGATTGGCGGGTGGATTCCGCCTTGTCCCACGCCAAACACACCTACAAACAGTGGAAGGAGTCGGCCACCAAGGTCTATGACGGCAAGGAGATGGAGAAGGCCCCGCGCACGATCGGCACCACCACGCTGCGCTATGCGCCGGATCAGGGACAAAAAGGTCAGGCCTCCCTGGAATGGGTGACACTGAGTGGCTATTGGCTCGATCCGGCCAATACCGCCAAATACAGCGGGCATGACCTGTTCAATCTGCGTGGCAGCTATCCGATTCGCAAGGATCTCGAATGGTTCGGCAGCATCACCAACCTGTTCGACAAGCGCTACGCCGAAACCGGGGGGCTGAGTTTCTCCGGAGCCGAGATGTATGCGCCGGGCATGCCCCGGTTGGCCTTTACGGGGTTGCGGTTGCAATGGTGAGGCGGATTTTGTTGGCAATGGTGGTGTTTGGCCTGCCGGTGCTGCCGGGATGGGCGGATCTCCCTGCCTGGACCCCGCATCCGTTGCTGCGCAAGGAGGTCAAGGGACGGGGCGAGCTGCGCGTTGCGCCATTCTCCCCCCCGTCCGGGGAGTTGTCCTTTTATTCCCCGGACCCGGAGACCCCGCCGTTCACCACCACCCGCGTCGGGGAGGAGGCCACGCTGCGGGTGGAGAGTGGCAAGGGCAATTATCATTGGATCGCGTTGCACAGGAACGAGCCGGAGCGGGAGTTGTCGCTGGCCACGGTGCATTTCTTTTCCCTGGTCGGGCCATCCCCGCAGGCGATGCTCGCCGTGCCGAAATCCCGCCTGGAGATCGTCCCGTCGCCCTTGCCGAGGGAGCACTCCGTGTACCGGGCCGAGGAGGCGTGGGATTTCCTGTTGCGTTTCGACGGGCTTCCCCTGGCCGGGCAGGTGGCGACCCTGTACGCGCCGGGACAAATGGCGAAAGGCTTCCGCTCCGACGAGCGGGGCGTGGTCCATGTGGTTTTTCCTGAGTTCTCCAAGCCCTCCGGGGAGCAGAAGACCGGCCATTCCCGACGGCCGTTGCAGCCCTTTCAACTGGGGGTGGAGCATGTCATGGCGGGGCGGCACTTCACCAGCGTGTTCCAGTACGAATATGGACCCGCGCCCTTGTTCCACCGGTCGCCCTGGATGGGGTGGCTGGTCACCGGGGTGGGCATGGGCGGCGGTTTGCTGCTGTGGCGGCGGGGCAGGGGAGCGAAGCGATGACGGGGCGGCCTTTTCCTTTGAGCCGGTTGCGCGCCTGGGTTCAGGTGGCGATGTTCCTGGTGACGGTTTACGGCGGGGTGGTGGTTGGCCCCTATGCCGCCGACAAGCTCTCCACGGCCCTGCCCGCGCTCTCGTGTACCTATGACCGGCAGAATGGCGGCTGGTGTGTCCTGCGTCCCTTCCAGCATCAGACCTCCCATCAGATCGGTGCGACCGTGGCCCGCACCGGCAACGTGACCTGGGAACTGCTGAAACCTCTTGGGATCACCCTGCTGGCGTTTTTCGCCTGGTTCGTCGTGCTGAACAAGGCCTTTTGCGGCTGGGTGTGCCCGTTGGGGAGCGCGCAGGAGTGGCTGTACGCCCTGGGGAGGAGGTTGCGGCTGGTGACGCGCGGCCTGCCCGCAGGGTGGATGGGCCGGGTACGTGCCATCAAATGGTTTATTTTGCTAGTTTTTGTTTTTGTGCTGCCGCTGGCCGGGGGGTTGGGTTGGCTGCCAGGGGCGGCATCGGAGGCGTGGTGTCGGGTCTGCCCTTCCCGGCTGCTGACCACCCTGGCGACCGGCAATACCGAGGAGATGGCCCTGATGATCGGCGACGGCTGGGATGCCGCCCTGGGGGCGCTGGGCTATTTGCTGTTCGGGTTTCTGGTGACCGCCGCCTGCGTGATGCGGCAGCCCTTTTGCCGGATCTGCCCCCTGTTGGCCTGGAATGCCCTCTTCAAGCGTCTGGCCCCCTTGCGGCTGACCAAGAATCCCCACCCCCGCTGCGGACAATGCCGCTCGTGTCACGCGGCCTGTCCCATGGAGATTCCGGAGGTGGCCTCGCCAAAGGCCGGGGAGGTGTTTCAGGACGATTGCACCCTGTGTGGCCGCTGCATCGAGTTTTGTCCCCAGGAGGATGTGTTGCGGCTCAAACTGGGACCAGTGACTTTGATCCATTCCCATCCGGAGCGGTTTCGCGCGATCAGCCGCAAGGAGTTGGCCAATGGCGACCGGCGTGGCTGAACTGCTGCCGGCAACCACCGTGCTGTTGGGCCTGACCATGGGCATGACCGCCTGCGCGGCCTATTGCCTGCCCTATTTCGGCGCCTGGATTCTGGGCAGCGGGGAGCGCGGGGCGTGGGTCAACGCGGGTTGGTTCCTGGCCGGGCGGGTGACGGCGTATGCCGGAGCCGGCGGGGTGGCGGCTGGGCTGGGCGGGGTGGTGAGAGGGGGCCAGACGCTTGAAGAGGGCATTCCAGGCCAACAGGGGGCAGATCCGGCAAAAGGGCTGCCGCATCACGCAGGCGGCGGTCACCAGAA
>PDZX01000097.1 GCA_002753185.1 Magnetococcales bacterium WMHbin3 | reverse complement strand
TTTTGCAGGGTGCGCAGCTTTCTGGTCACATGCCAAAAAAACGGCATCTCAGGGATGCAGGCGTTGAGAGACCTGTTCCAAGGGAAATGGCCGGATTTTATGAAAATGCCATGATCGAGCCCACCGCCATCATACGGTGGCGGTGGGGTGGGCTGAATAGTTACAGATAGAAAAGGATGAGGATTTGACTTCCTTGCGTGGCTTGGACTCCTATCGGCAACTGACACGGGATGATGCCGCCCCGGAGGATTCGAGCAGGGCGTGAATCGCCTCGATCAACATCCAGGCCACAATCATGGAAACCATCACATGACTGAAAAAATGTGCCCCCTTGAGCATCTGATAGATCCCCAAGACCCAACCCAGGGCGATGCCGGAGCCTAATCCCAGTAGACGGTGTTTTTTTTGCTGAAATATGAAAAAAAGCATCATGAAGGCAAAGCCTCCAGAGGGGTGACCGGCGGGAAAACACTTGCCGGGGCGCTCGGCATGGAAATCCGCCGGATAGCCGGAGAAGATCGGCACGTGGGGAACGCCGCCACCGTAGCGCTCCAGGGACCAGGGGCAATGCACGTTGGTCACGTTCTTGGTCCCGGAGATCACCCCCGGCACCACCATCAACGCCAACAAAAGCTTGCCGATCCGGGCGCGATAACGGGTGAGAAAAATTTGTTTGAACGACAGCAACCAGGCGATCAATAAGCAAATGCCAAGAAAGAGCACCGCCAGCTTGGGGCCTTTGTAGAAGAGCCAGCCCAGCCCGCCCGCCTCCTTGTCCACCAGCCAGGTTCGATTGACCGGATCGAAAAACCGATCCTGGATCCACAAATCGATCTCGGTCGTCTGGGCGAGCAGCAGAACCAGGGCCAGCAACACCAAGGCATGCGGCAGCGTTCTCACGGGATCTTTTTATCCAGGCCCCGCAAGCGCATGCTGTTGGCGGTCTGATAGAAGGCAATCGCCTCCTTCCGCGACTCCTCGTCCCCCTGGTTGAAACGCTCCTGCCGCTCCTTGCCAATGCCGCGCTCGAATCGGTAATAGCTGGATTTTTGCAGTGGTGACAAAACCGTGAGAAAATTGTTCTTGATATATCCGAGCTTCTGATAAGTGCCGACAAAAGCCCGCCGGCTCTCCGGCGTGGAACGCAACACGTCCTGGCCGAAAAAGCGGCTCGCGTGGCTCCAGTTCAACAGACCCAATACCGTCGGCGTGATGTCCACCTGACTGGTGAGAAAATCCACCATACGCGGCTCGATGTGGCGTGGGGAGTGGATCATCAAGGGGATGTGGTATTTCACCACGGGCAGCTCGGTCTTGCCGGCACTCCCGGCGCAGTGGTCCGCCATGATCACGAACAACGTGTCGTCGAACCAGGGATGCGTGCGCGCCTGTTCGAGAAATTTGCCGATGGCCCAGTCCGTGTATTTCACCCCGCCCTCCCGGCCACCGGGGGAGGGGATGTCGATGCGGCCATCCGGATAGGTGAAGGGCCGATGATTGGAAGTGGTCATGACAAAATGGAAAAAAAACTTGCCCGCCCCGTGCGCCCGATCCGCCTCCTTGATCACCCGTCGGAACAGATCCTCGTCCGCCACCCCCCAGACGTTCTCCATGGTGATCTCCGAGGCGTCCAGTTGCGTCCGGTCCACCACGTCGAAGCCGTTGTGACCAAAAAAATAATTCATATTATCGAAATAACCGTAACCCCCATAAATGAAGCGGGTGTCGTAGCCGCGCTGCTTGAACAAAAACCCTGCCGAGAAGAGATCTTCGTTGTTGGGCCGTTTGACCTTGCTGCGGCCAGGGGTGGGGGGGACCGACAGCACGATGCTTTCCATGCCCCGATCCGTGCGGGTCCCGGTGGCGTAGAGATTGGTGAAGGTCAGGGATTCCCTGGCGATCCGGTCCATGTTGGGGGTCAGGCCGCCGCGATTGCCGAACAGGGCCATGTACTCCGCGCTCATCGACTCGATGGTGAGATAAATCACGTTCAGCCGCTTCTCCGCCCCCTCGTAGCGAACCGCGCGGGTGATGTCCAAAGGATCGTCCCGGCCCATCAACGGCGCCTGCGGTCCGCTCAACAGCTTGCGCACCCGTGCGAACGCCTCCCGCTCCTCCAGCTTGAGATAAAAGCGGTCAAACTCCAGTTCGTTGTTGAGAAATGCGGAAAAAATTGCATAAATACCGTTTTTGGCCAACTCCGCGTGAAACCGGTTGCGGTTGCTCTCCGCCAGCGAGTGATCCACCGTGGCATAAAAGAGCAATGGCGCGATCAGCAGCAGCCCGCCATGCCAGGCCCGTTCCCGCAAGGTCGATTCTGCCTCGAACGCGGGGAGCAGCCACCCCTTTTTGCGGATCAGCCACCAGATCCCGGCGGTCGCCAACAGGATCCCGGTCAGCAATGCCGGCACCGGATAGGATTGCCGGATATTTCCAATGACCTCAGTTGTATATACCAGATAGTCAACAGCAATAAAATTATATCTTACCCCGAATTCATCCCAGAAGATCCATTCCGACACCCCATTAAATATTAATATGTATATGAAAATAAAATAAATAAACTGGTAAAAAGAACGGTGCGCGGGGTGGCGAAAAATCCGGTTGGGGATAAAAATCAATAAAATAACGAAAAAAATGGTGAAATAAGAAAAGGCAACAAGATCATAGAAAAAACCGGTGGCGAAGATCCTCAGGATGGCGGAGACGGACAGTTCCAGATCGTGGATCGCCCCGGCGAACAGCACCAGCCGGATGACGAAGGCCAGCACGACGAACACCAATCCATAAAGGTACAACCCGCCGAAACGGGTCGCGAGCAGCTTTTGCATCATGATGCGGTCACCCGGTGGTGGGGGGGGCGGATTGTTTCTCCTTGAAGCCGCAGCTCTCCACGGCGCACAAATGCTCGGTTCCGAAACGCTTGGTGACCTTTTCCGTCAGGAACGGGGCATGACACTGGGGACACGTGGTACCGGGAAGCGGCTTGTTCCACAGGGCATTTTTGCATTTTGGATAATTGGAGCAGGAATAGAACACCTTGCCGCGCCGCGATTTTTTTTCCAGAAAGGTCCCCTTGCCGCACGACGGACACGTCACCCCGGTATCCTTGGGTTTTTCCAGGGGCTGGATGTTGCGGCAATCCGGATAGCCGGAACAGGCCAGATACTTGCCGAAACGCCCCTCCTTGATGAGCATGGGCTTGGAGCACTTGTCGCAAACCTGATCCGACACCTCCGGCTCCGGGACCGGCTTCTCCTCCTCGCCCTCCTTCTTGAGGTTGCGGGTGAAGCGGCACTCCGGATAGTTGGAGCAGGCCAGGAATCGCCCGAAACGACCCAGCTTGATGTTCAACGGCTGACTGCACTCCGGACAGCTCTGGTCCGTGGCCTCGGTGGTGAAGTCGGAACGCTTGGTGGTGCTCTCCTTGTCCTGCACCTGGGATTGGAACGGCTTCCAGAAGGCGTCCAGCAGGGGAATCCACTCCATTTCGCCCCGCGAGATGGCGTCCAGGTCATCCTCCATGTGGGCGGTGAAGTGGTAATCCACATATTTATTGAAATGTTCCACCAGGTAGCGGTTCACCACCTCGCCCACATCCTCCGGCATGAATTTGCGCTGTTCCAACTTCACGTAGCCCCGCTCCTGGAGCGTGGACATGGTCGGGGCATAGGTGGAGGGGCGACCGATGCCGTAGCTTTCCAGAATTTTGACCAGCGATGCCTCGGTGAAACGGGGCGGGGGTTCGGTGAAATGTTGATGCGTCTCGACGCCCTCCGTCCTGAGGGGATTGCCCTCTTCCAAAGGCGGCAGCATGGCGTCGGTTTCGTCCTGGTTGCGCTCCTGTTCCGGGGTGGCGTCCTTCCCCTCGCTGTAGACCTCCATGAACCCTGAAAAGGCCACCGACGATCCGGTGGCGCGGAACAGATAAGGCGCCTTGGGATCCTTTTTGCCCACCGCCAGGGTCGCCGCCACCTGATCGATGCGCGCCGAGGCCATCTGGCTGGCCATGGTCCGTTTCCAGATCAGTTCGTAGAGCCGCAGGCCGTCCCGGTCCAGATTCTTGCGCAAGGTTTCCGGCAGCAACGTCGGGTCGGTGGGCCGGATCGCCTCGTGGGCCTCCTGGGCGTTCTTGGCCGACGACTTGTAGGTCCGGGGGGTTTTGGGCAGATGATCGGCCCCGTAACGGGCCTTGATCAGGTCGCGCAGGGCGAGTACCGCCTCGGAGGCCAACTGCACCGAGTCGGTACGCATGTAGGTGATCAACCCGACGGTCTCCTGAGTTCCGTCCGGCAGGGTGATCTCCACCCCTTCGTAAAGCCGCTGGGCCGTGATCATGGTCTGCCGGGCGGAGAACCCCAATTTGCGCGACGCCTCCTGTTGCAGCGTGGAGGTGATGAACGGCGGGGCAGGATTGCGGGTCAGCTGCTTTTTTTCCAGGGCTGTCACGTACATGGGCTGGCCGCGCACCGCGTCCGCCAGCAGGTTGGCCCGTTGCGCGTCGTGGATGTCGAACCGGTCGAGCTTGCGGCCTTCGGCGTGGGTCAGGCGCGCCTGGAACGCACGCCGTTCGGCGCTGGCGTCGTCACGGATGAGGTCGGCGGTGATGCTCCAGTACTCCTGGGTTCTGAACTCGCGGATTTCGTTCTCCCGCTCGCAGATCAGCCGCAGCGCCACCGACTGCACCCGCCCGGCCGACAGGCCACGCCGCACCTTCTTCCACAGCAAGGGACTGAGATTGAAACCCACCAGATAATCCAGCGCCCGTCGCGTCTGTTGGGCATTGACCAGGTTCATGTCGATGTCGCGGGGATGGCTCACCGCGTCCACGATCGCCTTTTTGGTGATCTCGTGAAACACCACCCGCTTGACCGGGATATGCTCCAGCTCCTTCCTGGCGCGCAGGGTCTCCAGAACATGCCAGGAGATCGCCTCGCCTTCCCGGTCGGGGTCGGTGGCCAGCAGCAGCATCTCCGCTCCCTTGGCCGCCTTGGCCAGCTCCGCCACGTGCTTGGTCGAGTCGCTGGAGACCTCGTAGCACATGTGGAACTGGTTTTCCGTATCCACCGAGCCGGCCTTGGAGGGCAGGTCACGTATATGGCCATAGGTGGCCACCACGGCATAGTCCTTGCCGAGAAATTTTGTGATGGTCTTGGCCTTGGCCGGCGACTCCACAATCACTAGTCTGGTCATGAGACGCGCTTGCACATTGATTTGGGGTTGAAAGCTCAGGATCCGCCGGAACCGGTCCCGGTCACCCGCGCATAGCGGCCACCAGGGAGCCGTTCCACCAGTCCGGAAAGCTCGAGTTGCAAGAGGATGCGTGAAAGAGAGATAACTGTCAATTGACAACAACGCGCCAGTTCGTCTTCATGCATCGGGCCTGCCGAGATTCGCTCCAGCACGGCGGTCGCCTCCGCCCCGGCGAGGGGGGCCGGCTCCGCGACGGCGCATGGCGCCTGGAGTGGCGCCAGGGGTGGGCGCAGCGGCCAGTTCAGCTCTGCGAGCACGTCCTCCACCCCTTCGGTGAGGCGCGCGCCCTGGCGCAGCAGATCATGGGTGCCGCGGGTTTTGGGATCGTTGGTCAGGCCGGGCACGGCGAACACCTCCCGTCCCTGTTCCAGGGCCATGCGCGCCGCGATCAGCGAACCGGAGCGCTCCGCCGCCTCCACGATCACCACCCCGCGCGACAAACCGGAGAGAATCCGCGCCCGGGCCGGAAACAGCCAGGGCACCGGCAGGCTCCCCAGCGGGGACTCGCTCACCAGACAGCCGGCCCGCGCGATTTTTTGTTGCAGCTCCCGGCTGGCGCTCGGATAGGCCACGTCCAGACCGGTGACCAGCACCGCCACGGTGGGACCGTCCGCCTCCAGTGCGCCGCGATGGGCGGCGGCGTCGATGCCGCTGGACAGTCCGCTCACCGTGACCACATCGTGACGCGCCAGATCCCCTCCCAGGCGTTGCGCGAATGTCAATGCCGCCCGGCTCGCCCGTCGGGTCCCGGTCACCGTGACCATTCCCTCGCTGGCGAGCAGCGCCACGTTGCCCAGCGTGAACAGCACCGGTGGCGGGTCGTGGATGGCTGCCAGCAGCGGGGGATAATCCGCCTCGCCGATCACCAGCATGCGGCCTCCCATGGCATGCAGCCGTTCCACTTCCTGGGCGTGCGGCTCCAGCGGGGTGTCGTGGCGGAACCGTTCCAGGGTTTCGCGCAGCGCCGCCCGGCCATTGACCTGCGCGGCCACCTTGGCGGGCGCGCTGGTCAGCACCGCCGCGAATCCCCCCATGCGCCGCACCAGGTGGCTCAGGGTCGCCGGCCCCAGCCCCGGTGTATGGACCAGCCGCAGCCAGTCGGTCAAGAGCGCCTTGTCCATTACGGGCTGCGCAGCGTGTCGCCGATATGGACCGGTTGCAGGGCGGTGTCCAGCAAGGCGAGGGAGGCCTGCGCGCCGATGGAAAACAGGATCGCGCCGCCGATGCGTTGCTCCAGGCGATCCGGCGTGACGCGGTAGACCGGCAGGGTCAACCCTTGCACCGCCCGTTCGCGGCGGCCCAGGCTCACCACCACCACCTGACCCGCTCCGGCCTCGGTCTGGTCGTTGGCCATATGCGTGATCACGCCGGAGAGGGGGTAGGGGGCCTGGTCGTGGATCGTGAAATCGGTGTTCACCGGGCGTGGCAGGCTCACCTGATCCCCCACCTGGATTTCCCGTGTCGCCTGGATCACGCTGGCCAGGTTTCCTTGCGGTATGGCGCCGGTCACCCGTGCGCTTCCCAGCAGGTGGATCAGCCGGCCCAGACGCTCGCCGCTCAGCGGGTGTCGCAGTTCGGCCCCGGGCCGCAGGATCTCCACGGTGGTTCCGCTGGGCAGGGGGTCGGGATACTGGATCAGGAGCTCGTCGCCCGGGCCGAACTCCATGCGGCCATGTTCGGCGCGCAGGATGCGGCCGGCTGGCATCGCTTCCTCCTGCTCCTCGATGCGGTCTGCGCGGGCGAGAAAAAAGGGCAGTGTTGTCCGGTCGGCTGGCGTGGCCTGTTGTTGGGGGGCGTGTGGCGTCACGATCGTCTGCGGCTGGATCCGTTCGACGCGCAGGGGTTCCGCCGCGTTCAGGGTGGCTGCCAGCGCGATCCAGGTCGAAAGGGCGGCGGGGATGGGTTTCATGAAGGTTCCTTGCGGCCAATGGTGGGTTCGGTTCCGGCCAGCAGGCGGGAGATGTTGCTCCGGTGCCGCCAGAAAATCAGCGTGATGATTGCCCCCAGGGTGACCGGCGCCATGGGGGGGGTTGGCCAGAGCAGGGCGAGGGGGGCGCAACCAAAGGCGATCAGCGCGGCCAGGGAGGAGATTTTGAACAGCCGCAGCGCCACCAGCCAGGTCACGGCGATTTGCAGGCCCAGCAGCGGGATCCAGGCCAGCAGGGCGCCCAGGGCCACGGCCACCCCTTTGCCCCCCTGGAAACGCAGATAGACCGGATAGAGGTGGCCCAGAAAGGCCAGCAACACGGCCAGGGCGGTGTAGGGGGAGTCGCGGCCCAGCAGGAGCATGGCGCCTGCGGCGGCCAGCGCCCCCTTGCCGATGTCCAAAAGCAGGGCGGCGGCTCCGGCGGCCCGTCCGGCCACCCGCAGGACATTGGTGGCGCCGATGTTGCCGCTGCCTTGCCGGCGGATATCGCCCGCCCCGCGCAAGCGTGCCACCAGCAGCCCGAACGGCACCGCGCCCAGCAGGTAGGCCCCGGCGAGAGTGACGGCGATAATCAGGGATTCGTTCATGTCGCGACTTGCAAAAAAGGGTTTTTGCAATTATTCTGCACCAACTGGTAACAAGAACAAAGGCGGAATTTTTGCAATCAAGGGGGTGTGGGCATGTCCAGGTCATTGAACAAGGTCCAGTTGATCGGCAATCTGGGTGCGGATCCGGAGGTGCGTTTCACCCAGGATGGCCGTCCGATCGCCAATTTGAGCATCGCCACCTCCGAGTCCTGGAAGGATCAGCAGGGGCAGCTCCAGGAGCGTACCGAATGGCACCGGGTGGTGCTTTTCGGCAAACTCGCCGAAATCGCCCAGCAATACCTGCGCAAGGGGAGCAAGGTCTTCATCGAGGGACGCCTGCAGACCCGCAAGTGGACCGACAATCAGGGCCAGGAACGTTACACCACCGAGGTGCATCTGCCCCCCTTCGTCGGACAGATGATCATGCTGGACCGTGCCCCTGGCGCCGGAGGTTCCGCTTATGGTGGCGCTGCCCCCGCCGGTGGTGGCGGCGGTTTCTATCCTTCCCAGCCGGAACCCTATCCCCAGGAGTATCGTCCCGCTCCCGCTCCGCCTCCCATGGGTGGCAAGCCCTACTCCCCGCCGCCGGGCAATGCCCCTCCGTCTCCCACGCACGCCCCGGCTCCGGCCGGAATGGATGATTTCGCGCAGATTCCCAACTTCGATGACGACATTCCTTTTTAATGGTTGTCTGCATTCGATGTGATGATGCGTATCCTTCCGAAATACTGCGTGAGATCTTGCCATGTTTGCAAGAATTGGTTTTTTCAAGGTTTGCGCTTTTGTTTTTATTCTTTTTTCCCTCAGCCTGACCGCTCTCCCGAACTGGGATCGCCAGTCGTTCCCATACTATGCCAGGCCATCCCTGTTTTATCTGATGCGGGCGGTTCAGCTCGATCAATGTTATTTACAAGATTGTCCCGCCCTGAAAGATATCAAAGATCAAATTGAAATATTGGGTAATAATTTTGCAGTCTTGAAAGATTCGACCATATCATATTTGACTTTATATACCCAATTTTATTCAATATTGATTTATATTATTAAAAAAATAACGCAATTGTCATGGCTCGCCGCCGATATCGCGATCATCAGTGCGGCTGGTCTCATTGTCGCGATTGGCATTGCCTGGTGGTTGCGCGAACTGTTCGGCAGCACCGCCGCCGGTTTGGCCCTGCTGTTCCTGACGGGCGTCAACTTCCTCCCGGAACCGGGCATTTTCTTCAGTAACCCGAACGCATTGGCCATGGGGTTCAGCATGCTGTTCTGGGCCATCCTGATCCGCAAACGTGGCCAGGTGGACGGCTGGCTGCTGCCGATGGTCGCCATCCAGGTGTTGACCCACTCGGCGGGATTCGGATATGCCGGAATTACAATTGCAGTTTTTATGTGGTATCATGGATGGCCTGTCCGTGCAAGGCCGATGGTTTATATTGGATTAAGTATTTTTTTTATTGTTAGCATGCACCTGATTGCGCTCCTGGTCCAAATGCCGGTTATGTGGGCTTATGACAAATACCCCTTGATCGAATCGAGCGCGGATGTTCCCGTTCTTGATTATGTCCTGACATTATTGAATTATTTCGCGATTGGCTGGCAGCCGATGCTCATCGTGTTGATCGTGGCAATCTGGCAGCTGATGCGGACAAAACAGACCATTGCCCTTGTGTTTGTCGGATTGTGTACCCTGCTGTGTGCCGTTGCGCTCCTGGCAACCAATAGCTGGTCCGCCAGCGGGATCTTTTCCCGCTATTGGATCCTTTTGGCCTTGTTGTTGGTCGGTATGACCGCCTCTTTTGTCGTGACCTGCCTGACGTCGCTCGGTGGTCTGCTGCAACGCAACGCCAACCCATGCGGCCCTTTCGTGGCATCTGGTCTCTATTATGGCCTGCTGGTATTGCTGCCATTGGCGAATTTGTATGTCACAAAACATATGTACTTTACCAGGGAATCCCCCATGGCATGGTCAAGGGATCTGGCGCAAAGGGAAAATTTTTATTTTGACACGAATCAAGTTAAAATGTTGTTCGATTCCAAAAATAAATGTAATAAAATTCTCTACATGAACTACCCAAACGAGGATATCGATATATCGCAAATTATGATATATGCCTATTTCGTGACAGGGGCCATGTCGTGCGGCGCCGTTCTGAACGATGTCGTCTCCTATCCTGAAAATCAGGCCGGGCGCGCCTACATGCAACAACATCGCCACGAACTCTCCCACATCGTCTTCCTCAATCCGCTCCACAAGATCAATCCGCAACCCCTCTCCATCCGGGATGGCCAGGTGGAATTTCAACTGGAAAAAGGCGTGCAAAACGGTCCCTGGCGATGGTTGCTGCGCAATCCCGACACGCAAAAGGCGGAAGTGGTGCTGGCAAGCCTGCCCGGAACAGACGCACCCACGGTGGAAACCGCCCGTTTCACCCTGCCGCCCGGCTGGGAAGGATGGGTCTCCTGGCAGCTGCCGCCGGGGCTTGCGGGCAGCCGGTTCCGCATGGAGTTGGCCGCAGGCCGTGATGTGCTGTTGCAGGGCATGCGCCTGGGCGAGGAATCCTCTGCCTTGTCATGGCCATGGGATCAGGGGATTGGCATGAGTTTCCAGACGTATCATCTGGAGCACGGCAAACGGCTGCATCAAAAGCGGATCACGACCCGTTTCACCGTGGCGGAACTGGCCCCGGAGTGGAACCTCACCGGTCGGGTGGTGGAGGATCGTGGTTTTACCGTGTTGGCAACAGTGGGCAAGGAAGATGCGCCGTCTCAGCGTTCCAGGTGACGTTCCAGCACGGTCAACATGGCGGCGGTCTGTTGCGAATAGCGTAATGTATACAAGGGGTCCTCCACAGGCAGAATGCCGATGCGTCCGCCCACCAGTTTGCCGGTGCGCAGGATCGGTGCCCGCGTCAGGCAACCCAAACCGTACAATGCCCGATAGAGCGGCTCCTTGCGGGGGCGCGGCAACAGCCCCTCTCCCACCTGGGTGAACCGTTCCCCGCCCTGCCGCCACCAGGTGTTGCCGTAGTCGGGAAAACAGGGAAAGATCGTGTCCAGCCCCTTGAACTGGGCATCCCGCACCAGTTCGTCCCACAGTCCTGGCGGACGAAAGGGGTAGAGGGGATTGGCGTAGAGCAGGGCGTCGGGAAACGCGCCACGTCCCTCCAGCTCACGCAGGCACCAGCTCATCACATCCTCGATTCCTTTTTCACTGCTCATCAACTCGGGCGGACGGCGCAGGAAACCCACGCCCAGCTCGCGGGCGACCGCCTCGGCTGCTGCGTGTTCCGCGAAGACATGAATCTCCCTGAGGTAGCTGGCCCTTTGCAGATTCCGGAGCAGATCGCTCAGCAGGTCGCGGCCCGCCAATGTTTGCGGTACTCCCAGAACCGGCACCACGGCGGCCACATGGGTGGCTTCCGGCAGCATCGAGGGGGGCAGCCCGCGCAACGCCTCGGTTCCATCCACCTGCTCGATGATGGAGATCACCCCCCTGGCGCGTTGGGAGTCGTTGCCCTGATGCAGGCCGTGATGGTGATAGACCATGGCCTCCGGCTCGTAGACCAGCCGGAAACCCTGTTCGATCATCGCCTTGCCCCACACCCGGTCTTCGATGTTGGTCACCGTCTCGTCGAAGGGGGTTTGTTCCCACAGTTCGCGGCGCAGCATGCTGTTGGCGTTGTGAAAGAAGTAGTCTTTGATCTGCACGCGCCGGTCCTGGCCGAAGACGATCATCAGATCCCGTTTGTCCACGTCGTCGCTGAAGGCCACCGGGATCTGCCGGCCGTACACCCCGGCCACGCGCGCATCCGCAGCCAGGGGTTGATGCAGAAAATCCAGCCAGCGGGTGCCTTGTGGCACGCAGTGGGCGGAAAGACAGACGATGTAACGGCCGGTCGATGCCCGGATCCCCTGGTTCAGGGCGTGTCCGGGCAAATAGTCGTCGATGGTGATCACTCGTGCCAGCGGAAAGCGTTGTGCCGCCTCCACGGTGCGATCCGTGCTGCGGTTGTCCACCAGGATCACCTCGAAGTCGTGGAACTCCTGGGCAAAGACCGCCTCCAGGCAGTGTCGGATCCACCGTTCCTCGTTGCGGGTGCGGATGATGATGGAGATTTCGGCCATGTCATGCCGCTCGCACCATGTCGGGTTCGATCAGGACATCCTCCGGCACGTCGCGGGTCAGCTCGCGGCCCAGGTAGCGGTTCGCTTCCTTGGGCGGGATGCCGGTGCCGGGATTGCGGTAGGTCACGTCCGTTTCCGTCAGGATCGATCCTTTGGCCAGGGGCCGGGCCGACACCATGGAGACGTGGTATTTGTCGCGGGTGATTTTTTCCCGTTCGGAGACCTTCTTGGAGCCGGTGCCGCGCATGGTTTCGATGGTGCGCAGGTCGCGCACCATGGCGGTCAGTTCCGCCGGTTCCAGGGAGATTTTGTGATCGAAGCCTGGCAGGGTGCGATCCATGGTGAAATGGCGTTCGATGATGCTGGCTCCCATGGCTGCCGCAGCCAGCGTCGCCAGGGTGCCGATTTCGTGGCCGGAGTATCCCACCGGCACGCCGTAGCGTTCCTTGAGCCGGTGGATCATGGCCAGATTGCATTCTTCTGGCGGGGTCGGATAGATCGACACGCAGTGCAGCAGGGAGAGGGGGGTGCGCTTGGTGAAAAAGATCTCCACTGCCCGGTCGATTTCGTCCCATTCCGCCATGCCGGTGGAGAGAATGACTGGTTTGCCCAGTTCGGCCAGATGGTGCAGCAGTGGCAGGTTGCTCAGGGAGTGGCTGGCCAGTTTGTAGCGGTCCACGCCCAGCTGTTCCAGAAAGGTTACTGCCGGGATGTCGAAGGCGGTGCAGAGGAAATCGATCCCGCACTCCTGGCACTTTTCCCGGATCGTCACGTAGGCGTTGAAATCGAATTCGATGTGTTCGCGAATCTGGCGGTAGGTGGCGCCGAAGTTGGGAAAGCGATCATCCCGCGCGTCGAGGACCGAGCCGATGGCCAGGATTTCTACGGTGCGTTTCTGGAATTTGACTGCGTCGGCTCCGGCGGCGGCGGCGGCTTCCACCATTTGTTTGGCCAACTCCAACGAGCCGTTGTGATTCAAACCGGCTTCCGCGATGATGTACATGGCTTCGTCTCGTTCCAAATTATTAAGGGTCCAGGGGGATTATCCCCCTGGTGGGGTCCAGGGGCGAAGCCCCTGGTGGGATCCAAGGGCGAAGCCCTTGGTATCCAGCGCGCTTTATCAAAAGCTTTTTTTCGCGCGCCTTTTGCGCGAAAAAAAGCGCAGCGCGCCCGAATCACTCGGTTTGTACGAGTGCGCCTTGGCAGGCCCTCTTCCTTGGTTTTTCGCGCTTTTTGCGAAAAACCAAGGAAGAGGGCCTGTGTATTGCCCCATCGGGCTGGAGCATTATGCAGGCTCTCTT
>PDZX01000096.1 GCA_002753185.1 Magnetococcales bacterium WMHbin3 | reverse complement strand
TCGTCGGGGGGGGGAGGCGAGGAATGATTTTTCTGGCGGACAGTCATGCCCATTTGAATTTCCCGGATTTCCAGGAGGATCTGGAGGCGGTTCTGCAACGGGCGGCGGAAAACGGCGTGGCGTGGATCAATTCCATCGCCACCCGGACCACGGATGTTGCGCCTTTGTTGGCGCAATTTGCCGGCCATCCCGGCATTCACGTCACGGCGGGGATTCATCCCCATTATGCCGCCGAGTTCGCCGATGTGCGGGTGGAGGAGATCGTGGCCCTTTGCCGGCACGAGAAGGTGGTGGCGGTGGGGGAGACCGGCCTGGATTTTCATTATGAATTTTCTTCTCCAGGGATTCAGGAAGGGGTGTTCCGCCAACAGATTCGGGCGGCCAGGGAGGCGGGACTGCCGCTGGTGATCCACACCCGCGAGGCCGAGGAGGCCACCCGCAGGGTGATGAGCGAGGAGGGGGCCGTTGCCTGCGGCGGGGTGCTGCACTGTTTCACCGGCAGCGAGGCCATGGCCCGCTGGGCGTTGGATCAGGGATTTCACCTCTCTTTTTCCGGCATCGTGACCTTTCGTACCGCCAGCGCGTTGCAGGAGATCGTCCGCTGGATGCCCCTGGAGCGTCTGCTCATCGAGACCGACGCCCCCTATCTGGCGCCGGTGCCCTTGCGGGGCAAACGCAACGAACCGGCTCATGTCCGTCACATCGCCGAGTTCGTGGCGCGTCTTCTCGACCGTCCCCTGGAGGAGATCGCCCGGATCGTCACGGAGAACCATTGCCGGCTGTTCCGGGTTGGGGAGGCTTTGCCGCGCGTCGAGCAGTCGGGGGTCGGGACGCCGTTGCTGGCCTACCCCATCGGTCGGGGGCTTTACCTGAACATCACCAAGGCCTGCACCTTGCGCTGCACTTTCTGCCCCAAATGGAGCGCGGGGCCTCGGGTACACGATTACGACCTGACCTTGCCGCGTCACCCCACCGCCGACGAGGTGCTGGCGGCCATGGGGGATTTTTCCGGTTACGAGGAGATCGTTTTCTGTGGTTTCGGCGAGCCTACCTTGCGGTTGGAGGTCCTGTTGGAGGTGGCGCGCAAGGTCAAGGCGCAACATCCGGTTCGGGTGCGCATCAATACCGACGGCCTGGCCAACCGGGTGTACGGCATGGATGTCACGCCCCGGTTGCGCGGGTGGATCGACGCGGTTTCCGTCTCCCTGAACGCCCAGGACGAGGCCACCTACGATCGGATCTGTCAGCCGGGCATGAAGGGTTCCTATCCGGCGGTGTTGGATTTTCTGCGGGCGGTGGCGGCGCATGTCCCGGATGTGACGGCCACTGCCATTCAGGGAGTGCCGGGGGTGGATGTCGAGGCCTGCCGCAGGATCGCCGAGGGGTTGGGTGTGAAGTTTCGGGTGCGCTATCGTGATGCTTTGGGTTGATATCCGATATGAACGAAGTCAAGGATGGATCGTGTCGTTCCACGCTCTTGATCATCGAAGACGAGCCGGATCTGTGCGCCACCTTCTGTCGATATTTTAAACATCTTAAGTACAATGTTCTGACCGCTCACGATGGATGCAAAGGCGTGGAGCTGTTCGGGCAAGCCCATCCCGATCTGGTGTTGACCGATCTGCGTCTTCCCGGCATGGATGGCCTGCAGGTGCTGGCGCGGATTCGGCAGGAGTCTCGCGATACCCCGGTGATCATCGTTTCCGGGAAGGGTGAGATCGACGACGTGATCGAGGCCCTGCGCATGGGGGCCTGGAACTATCTGAGCAAACCCCTGGAGAGTCTTCTGGTCCTGGGGCATGCCGTGGAACGGGCCTTGGAGCATGCCCGGCTGATTCAGGAGCATCGCGAGGCCCTGGAACACAAACTGGAGCGGTTGTCCCTCTACGATACCTTGACCGGTCTGCCGAATCGGGTCTTTTTCCTGGACCGTCTCGCGCACGAATTGGCCATTGCCAGGCGGAACAAACAGCAGTTCGCCTTGATGATCATCGATCTGGATCGGTTCAAATGGGTGAACGACACCTTGGGTCATATTGTGGGCGACGACCTGCTGCGCGTGATGAGCAGCCGTTTGCGGCAATGTGTGCGCGACAGTGACCGGATCGCCCGTCTGGGCGGGGACGAGTTCACCATCATTCTCGACAACGTGATTCACCCGGAGAATGTCGCCTCCCTGGCCCAGAAACTGATCGGCGTCATCCGGGAACCGGTCGTGTTGCAGGGGCAGCCCCTCCACATGGGGGCGAGCGTGGGCATCGCCACCTTTCCCAGCGATGCCATGGATCTGGAAGATCTCATCAAGCACGCCGAGATGGCCATGTATCAGGCGAAGGAGACTGGCCGCAACACCTTCTGTTTTGCCTCGCAGGAACTCCATGCCAAGGCCGCCGAGCGGATCGCCCTGGAGAATGAACTCTACCAGGCCCTTGACCGGCAGGAGTTGACCGCATTCTACCAACCGAAACTCGATCTCGATCGGACGCGACTGTGCGGGGCCGAGGCGCTGGTGCGTTGGATCAAACCGGATGGGAGTGTGATCACTCCGGCGCGGTTCGTGCCCCTGGCCGAGGAGACCGGTCTGATTCTCCCCATCGGCAAGAGCATGCTCCTGGCTGCCTGTCATGCCACCGCCCATTGGCTGGCGGACTGGGATCTCCCCTTCAAGATGGCGGTCAATCTCTCTTCCCGCGAATTCCAGCAACCCGGTCTGGTGGAGCGGATTCGTGAGGTCTTGCAAGAGAGCGGAGTGGCGGCGGAACACATTGAGATCGAGATTACCGAAAGCATGGTGATGGGCCATGTGGAAAAGGCCGTGGAGGTGATGAAGGCAATACGCGATTTGGGCATTACCCTGGCCATGGACGATTTCGGCACCGGGTACTCTTCGTTGGGGTATCTCAAGCGTTTCCCGCTCAATACCCTCAAGATCGACCAGTCCTTCGTGCGTGACCTTTCCGGCGAGTTGCGGGATGGGGCGATCGTGGACGCCATTCTCGCCATGGCCCACAGTCTCCAGTTGAGCGTGGTGGCAGAAGGGGTCGAGACCGTGGAGCAGTTCACCTATCTGTGCAGCAGGGGGTGTGAAATGGCGCAGGGATACCTGATCGGCAGACCGATGTCGCAAGAGCAGTTCGGTCGGCTGATCACGGAGAAGTGGGAGCCGAAGATTCCTGGCTGTAAAAAATAATTTTTTTCATCTTGGATGGTCCGGGATCAAGGGATTGCCGTTTTTTTGGGCGACTTCAGCCAGGGCGCTGGCCAACTCTTTGAGTTCGACCGGCTTCAGGAAGAACCTGGCGATGCCTTGGGCGATCGCGGTCTCCTCGCTGATCTCCTCGCTGAAGCCGGTCAGGAGCAGCACGGGCAAAGCGGGGGTGATGGCATGGAGCCGTTGCGCCAGTTCCACACCGGTCATTCTTGGCATCACCTGGTCGGTGATCACGGCCAACACATTACCGGGGTGGCGCCGGTAGGCATCCAGGGCTTCCTGGGGATCGACAAAGCACTCCCCCTCATACCCCAACGCATCCAGCATCCGCTTGCCGATGGCGGCAAGAGTGGGTTCGTCATCCACATACACAACCCGTCCCTGTCCTTTGATAATATCGCCTCGCCCCTCGGTGGCGCCTGCCGCCATCTCCCGCGAGCACGGGATAAAAAGGGTGAATTTGGCCCCTTGGTCAGGGGGACTCTCGCAGACGATCGTGCCCCCCGCGTTGTGGATCACCCCATGGGCCAGGGCCAGCCCCAGCCCGGTGCCCTTGCCAGGCGCCTTGGTGGTGAAGAAGGGTTCGAAAATCCGTTTGCGGATTTCCGGCGGGATGCCCGGTCCATTGTCTTCCACGACCAGCCGGACATGGTTGCCCGGCGGCAGGTTGAACCCTTTGGCATGAGCGTCGGTCAACTTCATCCGTGTCAGGGTGATGTGGATTTTTCCTCCCTTTTCTCCCAGGGCTTGTCCTGCGTTGGTGACCAGGTTGACGATCACGTGTTGAAACTGTGCGGCGTCGCCCACCACCATGGCGTCTCCTTCCTCCACGGAGGTGGTGAGTTGCACGGTGGCGGGCAGCACCGACTTCATGAGTTTCACCGCTTCCATGACGGCATGTGACATGGAAAAGGGTTGTGCTCTCAAGGGGATACGCCGGCTGAAGGCCAGGAGTTGGTTCACGAGTTCCTTGCCTTTGTGAACGGCGGCCAGGATCGACTCCAGGGCCTCGGCATGGTCGGCGGCGTTGAGTTGGGCCAGTTCGGCGTTGCCAAGGATCATGGCCAGGATGTTGTTGAAGTTGTGCGCCACGCCACCAGAGAGCACCCCCATGGCTTCCATTTTTTCGCTTTGCCGCAACCGTTCTTGCAGTTCCCGGTGTTCAGTGATGTCCTGGCCGGAGCCGAGGGTGCCGATGACCCGGCCCGCCTCGTCGCGGATCAGGGCGTTGCGCCAGGCCACCAGGCGTCTTTCTCCACTGCTGGTCAGGATTTCGTTTTCCAGGGACTCCACCACGGCCAGTTGGCCGGAGATCAGCTTGTCGAAAGCTTCCCAGACCATGGGACGCATCTCCGGGGGAACGAAACGGTCAAACCAGGGTTGATGGAGGAGGTCAGCCTCCTTCAGCCCCAGGATGGCGCACCCTTTTTGGTTGATCATGGTGATCCGGCCACGCGGGTCCAGGGCGATGATGATGACATTGACGATGTCCAGGAAGCCTTGGGCGCGGTCTCGTTCCTTTCTGACGTCGGCGATCATTTTTTCCCAGGGGCGCATGTCCCGGAGAAAGGCGACGAACTGTTGGTGTTCCTGGATGAAGGCCGCGCTGACCTCCAGGGGCACGGTTGCGCCGGATTTGGCGCGGTGGCGGGTCAGGAAGCGGTCCAGGCCCTGTTGTTTCAGGTGGGCGATGTGGGTGGCGACCTCCTGCGGGTTTTCGCTGGCCTCCAGATCGTGCGGCCTCATGGCGAGCAGTTCCGGACGGGTGTAGCCGGAGAGGGCGCAATAGTGGTCGTTGACCTCCAGGATGCGTCCGTTGGCATCCATGATCCAAAAACCGTCCGGCGTGGCGGAGACGAAGGAGTGAAACAGGGCATTGCGCCGGTTGAGGTTGCGGGTGGCTTCCTCCTTTTCTCGTGTCCGCTCTTCCACCAGTTTTTCCAGATGGGTCTGATAATGGGCCAGTTCCGCCACTGCCAGTTTGCGTTCCGTGATGTCGATGATGCTGCCCACGAATCCCGTGACCTCGCCGGTATGGTCGCGGAGGGCGCGGGCCATGCCCAGGACGTGGGAGATGGCGCCATCCGGGCGTTGCAGGCGGAATTCCAGTTCCAGGGGGCGTTTTTCCCGAACCGTATTTGCCCATTCCTGGCATACCCGTTTCCGATCTTCTGGGTGCAAGGTCCTGGTCCACCCGTCTCCCATGGCCTCGTCGTGGGTGATTCCGGCGATCTTGAGCCACTGGTCGTTGACGTACTGGCACGCGCCTGTCGCATCGGTCTCGAAGACGCCCACGGGAGAGGTTTCCAGGAGGGTCCGCAGCCGTTCCCGGCTTTGGAACAGGGCCTGTTCCGCCTTGTGCCGTTCCGACATTTGTTCCGTCAGGTTGCGGTTGGTTTGTTCCAGCAGGGTGGCGCGGTGACGGGTGACCTGGTGCGCATGGACCAGCAGGGCGATGAGCACCGGCAGGGCCAGGCTCAGGATGGGCAACAGGTTGGCGATGAATTGGAAGAGATGCGCATGGGTTTCCTGGGAGGCCGGGTGGGAGAAGAGGGCCAACAGGGTGGCGAGAAACACGATCGTCAACAGGCTGAAGAGGTGGAGGGGCAGCCAATGGGGCAGACCTCCCAGGCGTTGGCGTTCATCCGTCCATGCCAGGGTGACCATGCCCACGCCCAGGACCAGAAAGTTCAGGGAGGTTTGGATGGCCATGCGGGTCCATTGTCCCCAGCCGATGGCGGATTCCAGGTCAAAGGCGTAACCGATGGCGGCGGTCAGGCCCAGACCGGTCACCAAGGTCCCGCACAACATCACCCAGAGAGAGCGGCGGGGGAGCGCCAGGAGGGCGTGGGCGGTCAGCCCCAAACCGGTGAAGAAGAAGCATGTCGCGGTATTGGCGGCCATGCGTCCCGGATGGGACGCCTTGACGTTGATGAAGTGCTCGACGAACAGTTGGTCAACGTCGAAATCCCATTCCAGCCAATACTGGAACAGTATGATCAGGGCCAGCCCCCCTCCCGTGATGCCCAAGATCATGGCGCTTCGTGCATGGCCATGGAGGGCGAGGAGGAGTCCCCCTCCCATGATGACGAAGTCCAGGGCGGTGTTGTACATCATGGGGACCAGATGCGGGTGCCATTGCACCATCCATGGCGTTCGGGTATGCCAACCCGTCATGGTCAGCAGCCCAAAGGCCATGAGCACGCCTGCCAGCACCTGGATGGTGGCGTGGAGGTGGGATGTTGGGGGCGCCTCCTTTGCGGGAGCGTGCCGGGTGGGCGTGGCGGGGCGCATGGATCTTTATCCCCTGAATCAAGTCATTACAGAGTTATTGTGTGTTTTTTTGTTCCCCCCCCCTCTTGCAAGCCATTTTTTGCCAATTGACATGAATATGTATCCATGTGAGTAAAAAGTCAATGACAAAATTATCGGACGGGAAGAGTCCCGGCGCTTGTCCCACTTTGCGGCGGAACTTGCAAGATTGCCATTGGCCGTTTATATTTGCTCTTACCTATTGACAAAATCCTACTCCTCGCGACCCGTTCGGCGGACTGGTCACACCATGAAACGAATCGCTCCCTTGTCGGTTGCGCTGCTGCTTGCCGGACTCCTTTGGCCCGCGCCGGGCCAGGCCGATCCGGAGCCTTGCGTCATTGGCTTCGATGTCGGCTCGTCGCGCATCCGGGTGGGTTCGTCGGTGTCACCCAAAAAGGTCCGTGGGGAGATCGATATCGATCCGACCAGCGAGGCGTGGGTGTCCGCCTTTGTCTCCCTGTCCGCCGAACTCGGCCTGAAAGGGTGCCTGGGGGTGGCGGGGGGCTATTCCGCCTGGCGTCATGCCCTGGAACAGGGCAATCCCGCCGAAGTGGTCGCCTCCTTGGCCATGTTTCGGAAACGCACCGGAATCCTGTTTTTCGTGATCCCCCAGGAGATCGAGGGAGAGTATGGCTACCAGGCCGCCCGCCTCGCCCTGGGCGACAGGCTGAACACCCCATTCGTCCTCGACATCGACGACTGGGGCTTGCGGATCGCCGGTCAATGCGCCGTCTGGGGAAGCGCGCTCGGCAAGAACGCCTGGCGCAAGCTGTTTTGCGAACAAATCAAACACTCTCTGGATCCCGCCTGCCCAGCCAACCCGGTCGGGGCCGAGGCCATGCCACAAGCCGCCAACCTCCTGGCCCCGCAACTGGACGAGGCCAGGGGACGCGTCGGATTCGGCATTGGGGTCACGGCGGTCAGCGCCATGGTGGTGCATGGCATCCACCCCATCCTGAGTTTCCTGGCCGCCCATAACCGGGAAATCCGGAATGGCATGGAGCTGCACGGATTTTCCCGTCAGGCTCTGGCCGCTGCCATCCGGCAACTCGCCGACAAGGACGACGCGGCGCTCCTGGCCATCCTCGCCAACTGCCTCGGCAAGGACGGCCAACCATTCTGCCAGGCGAGTCAGGCGGGCGGCTTCGTGACCGACATGCTCCTGCTCCATACCCTCATGGACGAGTTGGAAATCGACCGGCTCCAGGTCTGGGAGGCCGACATCGCCAATGTCCCCGGCATCCTCGCCGATCCGAGGCCGAAAGCCTGGAGCACCCGGTACGAATGCTATCTCGAACGCCTGCGCAACGACGGCGTTGCCGCTTACCTGAGCGATCCGGAGACCTGCCCGAAGCGACCTCGTGGCGTTCCGGCCCGTTAGCCGGAGGCGGCGATCCGTTTCAATCCGGCCCGGCTGGCCTTGGTCGCGAACTGGGGATCGAGGTCGTTCTTCAGGGTCAACGTTCGCCCGGCGCGGGTAAAGGAGTGCAACGCCGCGTGCAGCAGTTGGAAGAACGACAGATCGACCTCCGTCACCCGCGCGAAACCGATTTCGCATTTTTCATGGCCGGCCAGGGCGCCAAGCAGCAGGGTACGGATCTCCGCCGCCCGTTCCACGGTACATGCCCCTTCCAATTCGATCTTCATGGCATCTCTCCCTGACCTGGTGCATGTTGCGGTTGTGTCGTTTCCAGCGGCACGCTCCCGGAGAGGAGGGCCGCGTTGATCACCTCCTCCAGGGAGAAGACCTTCGAGGCATCCAGGAGGATGACGAAACGTTCGTTGTGACGGCAGATCCCGGTGATGAGATCGATGGGTGCCCTGGTCCCCATGCGGGGCGGCGGGGCCACCTGGGCGGGATCGAGTTCCAGAACCTCCTTGACCGAGTCGGCCAGCGCCCCGATCAGATGGAGATCCTGGTCGTTGAAAAACTCCATGATGATGATCCGGCTGTTGACCGTGCGCTGGCCGCTCGGCAGACCGAAACGGCGGCGCAGGTCCATGACCGGCACGGCATTGCCGCGCAGATTGACCACCCCCAGCATGCAATCCTGGGCCTGGGGGATGCGGGTGATCTGGCTGACATCGAGAATCTCGCGCACCATGAAGATGTCGAGCGCATAGAGATCCCCATCCAGCGTCAAGGTCAGGACCCTTTGGGTCTTGGAACGCTGATTTTTTTTATCGATGGTTGCGTTCATGCTCTTCCCCCCTCAATAGCGCTCGAAGCCCTGGTCGTCCACATCGAGTTCGTTTTGTGTCATGTCGAGCAATGTGCCCTTCGGTTCCGTCGCGGGTTGGGGCGCGCCCTTTTTGGCGGCGGTCTGCTGGCCGATCCGTTTCTGCCCGCCGCGCGTCCCGACCCGCGCCGTTGATCGCGCGGGAGGGGGCTGCTGCTGGAGCGCCGATTGGGGCCGGTTGTGCGCCGTGCCGCCGGACAGTGTCTGGATCGTGAAGAAGCCGATGATCGATGCGGGGACGCGAGGCGATCATCTTCATGGTGAGCTGTCTGACCTCGAACGAGCAGGTCTGCAACGCCTTTTTCAAGGGATATTGCACCGATTACATCCCAAAGCCCATCGAATCCGCCAAAATTCTCAAGAAAATGAAGGAGTATGGTCTGGTCGTATAACCCTTTCTCCGGCCAGTGACAGGAGTTCCTTGACTTTGTCGTCGCCATGAGATAGACTGACTTATTTGCATCGGCGTTCAAGTGTCGTCTCATGGCTCCCCTTTTTTTCGCCACGCATCCCTCGAATCCCTCAGTTGCCGTTCCTCGAAAGGTTTTTTGTGTCCGAATTCGCTAAGTTGCACCTCATACCCTCTCTTCAGACCGTTATCCAGCAAGCCGGTTATCAATCACCAACCCCCATTCAAGCCCAGGCCATTCCTCATCTGCTGGAAGGCCATGACCTGCTGGGCATCGCCCAGACCGGAACCGGAAAAACAGCGGCCTTTGTCCTGCCCATCCTGAATCGGATAGGCGGCGATCCTCGCAGGTTGCGACCCGGCGAGGCCAGCGTGCTGATCCTGACTCCCACCCGGGAATTGGCGGCCCAGATCGGCACCAGCATCGAAATGTTCGGCAAACCATTGCAGCTCAAACATGCCGTTGTTTTCGGTGGTGTCGGCCAGTTTCTCCAGACCAAGATCATGTCGAAAGGCGTCCACATCCTGGTGGCAACGCCAGGGCGTCTGTTGGACCTGATCAATCAGGGGCATATTCGTCTGTCCAACCTGCGCATCTTCGTTCTCGACGAGGCCGACCGCATGCTGGACATGGGGTTCATCCACGATGTCCGGCGTATCATCGCCCTGCTGCCCGCCAGCCGGCAGACCATGCTGTTTTCCGCCACCATGCCCACGGAAGTGGAGGTTCTCACCAGAGAGATTCTCAAGGATCCCGTGCGGATCGAGGTCACGCCGCAATCCACCACCGTGGAAAAGGTGGTGCAGAAGGTGCTCTTCGTCACCAAGGAGAACAAACGCGCCCTATTGAAAAAGCTGTTGGAGGCGGACGACATCCGACGCGCCCTGGTCTTCACCCGCACCAAACACGGCGCGGATCGCGTCACCGAGCACCTGGAACGCAACGCCATACGCGCCGCCGCCATCCACGGCGACAAGTCACAAAACGCCCGCGAAAAATCCCTGGACATGTTCCGTCGTGGCGAGGTCCGTATTCTGGTCGCCACCGATCTGGCCGCGCGCGGGATCGATGTGGCGGATGTGAGTCATGTGATCAACTTCGACATGCCCAACGAACCGGAAAGCTACGTCCATCGCATCGGACGTACCGCCCGCGCCGGGCGTGGCGGTAATGCCATCTCCTTTTGCGATGCCACCGAAAGTCCCGCGCTGCGCGATATCGAGAGGATCATTCGACAAAAAATTCCGGTGGATCGCGATCATGACTTTCATTGCGACATCACCGCCACGACCGCTTCTGAACGGGCGCCCGTCCCTCAAAAACAAAACGTCAGCCGCCCACCAGAGCACATGTCCGGCAAACCGCGTCGTCACGGCGCCGGCACCCGCCCTCCGGAGGTTCGGCCACGGGTACAACGACAACGCAACAGACGTCCTCCGGCTGCTGGAAGCTGAGTGGTCATCTCGCGGAGCGGTTTGTGGCATTTTCATTGACACGCTCCAGAACCATCTGGTAATTTGTGACGCGTAAGGGACGATTGGTTGCGGGAATACAGAAAGATTTTTTTCCAGCCCGGTGATGCATGGTGTATAAGATTCGTAAAGTCCAGGTCGCAACAGGCATCTTTCTGGTCGAAATCCCCGCCGCCGATCTTACCGTGCTGTGCGCCTGTCCGGCGGATACGGTCAAGCATCTGATCAAGCGGGGCCTGATCATCGGCACCGAACGGAACGGCGTGCCTTGCGAAACCGGTCCCAATGCCATCCTGCTCTCCGACGAGTTGTTGCAGAACGGCCAGTTCTCCAACATGGCAGAGTTCCCCGTTCTGCAAATGTTTTATCGCCAGGGACTGATCCTGCCCAATCACCCCAACAACACCGGTGTGCGCCCCTTGCTGATCGGCTCGACCGAACAGGTGATGGTGCAGATGAAGTACATCTTCCGCGGCAATTATGGCCTGGTTTCGGTCGAAGAGATGACGGAAGCCGGCGCCTCGGCCACCATGGCCAGGGAGATGATGCGCATGAAATTGCGCTTCGCCTTCGGCAAGATTCGTGGCTTCGAGGACCTCATCGAAGCCCGCATGGTGGAAAACAGCCCCGTGGAACTGCGCAATGGGGCGTGGATCCGGCGCCTGGCGATCAACCAGTTCGAGTTTTCCTTCGCGGACGAACGGGTCACGGTCGATCTCAACCTGCGACCGGAGCAACGCTACGAGTCCCCTTATCCCCTCGGTTTTCATCAGGTCAGGCGTGAGTATTTCGGGGTGATCCACTCCGGGGAGGGGGATGGCTGGGACTGCGAACGTCCCTGCATGGCCTCGATCCTGATGTATCAGGGCAAGTTCTACCTGATCGACGCCGGCCCGAATCTGCTGGGGAGTCTCACGGCGCTGGGGATCGGCGTTGGGGAGATCGAAGGGATCTTCCATACCCACGCCCACGACGATCACTTTGCCGGCATCACCACCCTGATGCGTGGCGGCCGGCGGATCAAGTACTTTTCCAGTGCGCTCGTGCGGGCCTCCGTGGTACGCAAGCTCAAGGCGCTGCTGTCGATCCGGGAAGAGGAATTTCACCATTTCTTCGAGGTCCACACCCTCAAGCCGGAGGTATGGAACGATCTCGACGGGCTGGAAGTGAAACCCGTCGCCTCGCCCCACCCCATAGAGACCACGATCTTCATTTTTCGCACCCTGACCGGCGACGGGTATCGCTCATATGGGCACTTGGCCGATATCGTCTCCCTGTCGGTGTTGCGCCAGATGATCACCGACGACCCCACCCAACCAGGGGTGACGCAGGATTTTTACGAGCAGATCGTGCGTCGTTACGTCAGGCCCTTGACCATCAAAAAGATCGATATCGGTGGCGGGATGATCCATGGCGATAGCGAGGATTTTCACGAGGACCGGTCGGGTCGGATCCTGCTGTGTCATACCGCGCTGCCGTTGACCGCCGCCCAGAGGGAAATCGGTTCCAGCGCCACTTTCGGCTCCACGGAGGTCCTGGTCTCCAGCCACATCGATTTCGTCTATCGCGCGGCCCTCGATCATCTGCGTTCTTATTTTGCCCAGGTGCCGGAGCATCTATTATTCCCACTGCTCAACAATCCGGTGGTATCGTTCAATCCCGGCACCATCATCCTGCGCGACCGGGAGACGCACTCCGAAATCTGGCTGATCCTCACCGGGAGCGTGGAGGGCATCAAGGTCCCACAGAGCCACCACTGCGTCATTACCGCCGGCGGTCTGGTGGGAGAGATCTCCGGGCTGCACAACGCCCCGTCCACCATGACCTATCGCGCCACATCGTTCGTGCAGGCCCTCTGCATCCCCCACAGGATCTATCTGGACTTCGTCAAAAAGAACCACGACCTGGAGGAATTCAAGCAGTTGCATGACCGGCGCATGTTCTTGCAGGGAATCGCCATTTTCTCCGAGGAGATCCCGGCGGCCCGGCTCAACGCGTTGGCGCGGGCACTGACAAGCCGTGATTGCGCCCCCGGCGAGACGGTCAATCTCGACTGGAAAGTGTTGCGTCTGGTGCGGAGCGGAAGCCTGGAGGAGTGCATCGGCGACGAAACCTTTCTGGCCATCGGTTCGGGCGAGGTATTCGGCGAGGACGAGGCCCTGTTCGACATCCCCGCCATGTTTGGCTTGCGTGCCGTCGAAGCCACCGAACTGTTCGAGATTCCCGGAGAGATGCTGCGCGATATCCCGATCGTGCGCTGGAAGCTCTTCGAGCAGATGGAAAAACGCCGCAAGCGGTTGTTGCATGCCCATCCCCTCGGACTGGCCACCTGGAACTGGGGCGAAGAGTGCGTCACCGGGGTGCGGCGTTTCGACCGCCAGCACATGCGGCTCTTCGAGTTGGGCGGCCTGGTGATCCGTGCCGTGGAGCGCGGGGAGGGGGGCGAGGCAATCGCCAGAAGAGTCCGCGACCTGCTCGACTCTGCGGTCATCCACTTCCGCGAGGAGGAGATGATCATGCGAAAATACGGCGTGCCGGAGTTCAAGGAGCACGGCAAGCGCCACCGCGAGTTGCTCGTGAGCATGGATGGGATCGCCAGGAAAATCGAAAGCGGGGAGGAAAATCCCGATCGGGCAAGCTTCGCGGCCTTGTTCACAAACTGGCTGGTGACCCATATCATGGTCGAGGATCGCAAATACGGCCGGTTCCTCAATGAGGTCGGGGTTTACTGAGCCGCCAATCGAAGGGCGGGGCAGGGGACGGGCGCGCCATCACCTGGACAACTGCGGCGTATGCACCCCGTCCCATTTCTCCTGGGGCGGGTGTTTTTGCAGGTACTGGATGCGGCTCAGGTAAATGTCGTGGATCATCCGTT
>PDZX01000095.1 GCA_002753185.1 Magnetococcales bacterium WMHbin3 | reverse complement strand
AATTTTTCAGTGGAAAGCAGATGGAAGATTGCAGACTTTTTCCTGACAAAAACCGATCAGGACAGAGAAATCAATCGATTTTGAGTCTGCGATATGGCGTATACTCCCTGCATGATACAAACTTCGACCATAAAAATCAAGAATAAATTATTGTTCTGTAAGATTTTTTACCATTTTTTGCCAGGCACTACGTATTGGACACGGGCAATTTTCGTGTGCAGATCTTCGATGCGAATGGCGGATTTCTGAGCGCATGGGGACAGGTGGGCAGGGGATTGGGCCAGATGGCCCGCCCGCGCGCCATCGCGGTGGATCAGGACAACCTCGTTTATTTGCTGGATGCCTCGTTCGCCAACATGCAGGTCTTCGACGATAGCGGACAACTGCTCCTCCCCATCGGAGACCGCAACGCCAAGGATGGACCGGGCGTCCTCGCCTCTCCCTCCGGGGTGGCCGTTGACGAAACCGGCAGGATTTATGTCGTGGATCAGTGGCTGAAAAAGGTGGAAATCCTGCGCAAACTCACCCGGCAAGAGGGGCAGGACATCCTGGATGGCAAACAAAAAAAGACGATATTGAAACAAAAAAAATTATAAACAACCCCGTTATCGAGGTGTCATATGCATACGCAATCGACTGAGCCACGTCTCGATCCGCAACGATTTTTTTGGCTCTCCTTCATCATGGCCCTGGGGTGGGCGGGTGGCATCGGTGTCCCGCTGATGGCGGCGGAGGAATTTCCCTCCAATTTCACCAATACCGGCGGTATCTCCAATACCCGCCACAATTTATCGCTTTCCACAAACGTCAGTCAGGCGGCCATGATCACCGCGCGCAACCAGTATGGGGAAGTTTGTGTTTATTGTCATACACCCCATGGCGCCAATGCGAATATCGCCGCGCCCCTGTGGAACCGCACCTTCAAAAGCAACACCTATCAAACCTACGACCAGCTGCGCACCTCCTCGCTGACCGCCAAGGTCAACCAGCCCGGGATCAACTCCCTGACCTGCCTCTCTTGCCACGACGGGACTGTGGCGGTCGATTCCATCATCAATATGCCCGGTTCCGGCCGCTATAACGCCAATGGCCTCACCAGCCATCAGGAGGCCTTCCTGGACTCCTGGATCACGGTGCCGGGTCAAACGTCGGTTTCCCCAAACCACCTGGCCATGGGCCTCTCGTCACCCGCCAAATCGAATGCCGGCTGCATGTCCTGCCACAACTCCGATATCGGCGTGGCCCACTCCTTCGCCATCGCCAATATCGGCACCGACCTGCGTGACGAGCACCCCATCGGGGTCGAAATCCCAACGGCCCGCATTGGTCAGGATTTCATCGGTCCCACGGTCACCCTGGACAAGGTGGCCTTTTTCGACCTCAACGCCAACAACAAGCCCGATTCCAACGAAATCCGCTTCTTCAAGACCGGCGATACCTACCGGGTGGAGTGTGCTTCCTGCCACGACCCGCACGGCGTGGCCGCCACCCATGGCGGGCAGATCCATCCCACCTTCCTGCGGGTCAAAAACGACGGCAGCGCCGTGTGTCTGACGTGTCACGCGAAATGAACCGGCCCGTTCAGGAAATTGGCCAAGAGATCATGACCGCACTCGGTCAGGATCGACTCCGGATGGAACTGCACCCCCTCCACGGGCAGTTCCTGGTGTTTCAGCCCCATTACCAGGCCGTCCTCGGTGCGGGCCGTCACCCGCAGGCTCGCCGGAATGGAATCGGCGGCCACCACCAGGGAGTGATAGCGGGTGGCCATGAATGGCCGCGGCAGATCCCGGAACACCCCCTCTCCCTCGTGATGAATCCACGAGGTCTTGCCGTGCATCAGCACCGGGGCGCGCACCACCAGCCCCCCGAAGGCCTGACCGATCGCCTGGTGCCCCAGACAAACCCCCAGAATCGGTATCCGTCCGGACAACGCGCGGATCACCTCCAGCGTGATCCCGGCCTGGTCCGGATTGCCGGGACCGGGCGAAATGACGATCCGCTCCGGGTTCAAGGCCGCGATCTCCGCCACGGTGAGGGCGTCGTTGCGGAACACCCGCACCTCGGCCCCCAGTTCGCCGAAGTACTGGGCCAGGTTGTAGGTGAAGGAGTCGTAGTTGTCGATCAACAGGAGCATGTCACCCTCACTCCAGGCCGCGCCGCGTCAGGTCCACGGCGCGCAGGATGGCGCGCGCCTTCTCCAGGGTCTCCTCGTACTCCCGCTCCGGCAGCGAATCCGCCACGATTCCGGCCCCGGCCTGCACGTAAAGCCGTCCGTCCTTGATCACGGCGGTGCGCAGGGTGATGGCCAGATCCATGTTGCCGGAAAAGGAGATGTACCCCACCGCCCCGGCATAGGGACCGCGCCGGGAGACCTCCAGTTCGTCGATGATCTCCATGGCGCGGATCTTGGGCGCGCCGCTCACGGTCCCGGCCGGGAAGGTGGCGGCCACCAGATCGAAGGCGTCCAGTCCGGGTTTCAGGCGCGCCTCGACATTGGAGACGATGTGCATCACATGGGAATAGCGTTCGATGACGAACCGCTCCGTCACCTTGACGCTCCCGGTCACCGCCACGCGGCCCAGGTCGTTGCGGCCCAGATCCACCAGCATGATGTGTTCCGCCCGCTCCTTGGGGTCGGCCAGGAGTTCCTGTTCCAGGGCCAGATCCTGTTCGGCGTCGCTGCCCCGGCGTCGGGTCCCGGCGATCGGGCGCACCGTGGCGATCTCCCCCTCCTGGCGCACCAGGATCTCCGGACTGGATCCCACGATGGCCATCTCTCCCAGTTGCAGGAAAAACAGGTACGGAGAGGGGTTGGTGGTGCGCAAGGCGCGATAGAGGGCCACGGGGGGATGGGGAAAGGGGATCGACAGGCGGTGCGATAACACCACCTGAAAGATGTCCCCGGCCAGGATATACTCCTTGGCCTTGCGCACCGCCGCCTCGAAGTCGGCGCGCGGCGTCTCGGAGACAAAATCCGACTCCTCCACCGGGGAACCGGCGACATCCGCCGGCGCGCGGGGCAGGGGCCGGCGCCGCAAGCGGTCGATCATGGCCCGGATGCGCTCCACCGCCCGATGATAGAGGCCCTCCGGGTCATCCCCCTCCTTCAGGAAGACATTCACCACCACCTTGAGCTTGCCATACAGATTATCGATGATCAGCGTCAGGTCGGTGAGCATGAAGACCGCATCCGGCGTCCCCAGGGGATGGGGGTTGCGATCCGGGATTTTTTCGAAGCAGCGCACCGTGTCGTAGGAGAAATAGCCCACCGCGCCGCCATGGAAGCGTGGCAGGTGATCGACCCGCACCGGGCGGTAGTGGCTCATGACCTCCTGCAATGCCGTCATGGGGTTGCAATCCTCCATGACCCGAACCGTCCCGGCCTCGCGGATCTCCACCCGGCGCCCATGGGCCGTGAACAGGGCGAAGGGGTCCAGGCCGATCATGCTGTAGCGTCCCCACTTCTCCCCACCCTGGACCGACTCCAGCAGAAAGGCGTGCTCGTGCCCCTGCGCCACCTTGAGAAAGGCGGAGACCGGGGTGTCCAGATCCGCCAGGATCTCCCCGTACACCGGGATCAGGTTGCCCTGACCGGCGAGGCTGAGGAATTGCGGCAAGGTGGGAAAAATCATGGCGTCCTTCGCCCTGGGAATGGAGTGCCTCGCGTGCCGGGAGTCACGACCCGTCACGCCATTGCTGTCCATATTCCCAAATCTGCGGCCATTCGGCAATGGTCCACGGCGGCGGTATCGTTCAGCGCGCGGGGGGAGGGGAGGGGACGAGCGGGCGCTGTTCCTGCCCGGAGGTTTGCAGGATGATCTGCGGCGGCGGGAAGATCCGGTTGACGGTGGCCACCCCGCCAAGGATGACAAGCCCCACGGTGACCAGCCACTTGATGGTATCCACCCTGGCGGTCTCGATATCCTTGCGCAGGCGGGTCTCGACCAGTTCGGTATCCCGCTTGAACTCCGCCTTGACGGTCTCGAGTCTGACATCCATTGCCTTGAAGTCCCGCTGCAGCTCCGCCTTGACGGTCTCGAGTCTGATATCCAGTTCCTTGAAGTCCCGCTGCAGCTCCGCCTTGACGGTCTCGATCCTGACATCCATTGCCTTGATGTCTTGCTGCAGTACCGTCTTGACGGTCTCGATCCTGACATCCATTGCTTTGATGTCTTGCTGCAGTACCGTCTTGACGGTCTCGATCCTGACATCCATTGCCTTGATGTCCCGCTGCAGCACCGTCTTGACGGTTTCGATCCTGACATCCAGTTCCTTGATGTCCCGCTTGAGGGAGGTCTCTGCCGCCTGGATGTCCCGCTGCAGATCCGCCTTTACGGTCTCGAGTCTGACATCCAGTGCCTGGATGTCCTGTTTGAGCGCGGCCTCGATCTCCTTGAGGCGCTGGTCATGGGCGACATCCATCGCCTGGATGTCCCGTTTGAGGGATGCCTCGATTTCCTTGAGGCGCTGGTCATGGGCGACCTCCATCGCCTGGATGTCCCGTTTGAGTGTGACTTCGGCTTTCTCGATATCCTGTCTGATCGCGGTCTCGGTGGCGGCCAGATCCTGTTTGCTGGTCACCCGATCCTCGATCAGGGTCATCAGGGTTTCGGCCTGGATGGCCGCCTGGCGTTCGTCCACGCCGGCTTCCCGCAGTTTGCGGACATAATTGTAAGATCGAAAGCGATGGTGGGATGCATGGCTTTGGCGTCTCCTTCCGGGTTTTGGTCAGGTAACCCGATTCTCGCACAAATCGCCAGGCGGTGAAAAGATCAATTCACCATGTGCGCGCCCGGATCGACCAGTTGCGTCGGATCGAAACCCAGACCGCGAATCGCTGCGGACCAGCGGACATTGGCCGGAAAATCGAACAGCACGCTGCGGTTGATGCCGCTCACCAGCCAGGTGTTCTCGCGCAGTTCCGCCTCCAACTGGCCGCCGGCCCAGCCGGAGTACCCCAGGGCGAGCAGAAACCGGCCATTGCCCTCGTCCCCCACCAGTTGTCGCAGGATGTCGGGATTGGTCCCCAGATAGAGGCCATGGTCCACTTCGATATAACCCGGACAATCCAGATTTTTCTCGTACAGGATGAATCCCCGGTCCAGGGCCACCGGGCCGCCCTGATAGACCTGCGGCAACTCGTCGCTGCGGCGCCAGGTCAGCCCCAACTGCCGCATCACGTCGCGCATGCTGGTGGGGTGCGGCTGATTGATCACCAGCCCCAACGCCCCCTCGCGGGTATGCGAACAGACGAACAGGACGGAGCGCTCGAAGTTGGGATCCTTCAGCCCCGGCATGGCGATCAGGAACATCCCGGCAAGACTGCCCTCCTGTTTCATGTCTCCCTCCCCACTGTTCACGTTGCGCTCAACACGGCCCGCAAACGGTCGTGAATGCCGTCGAAGCCGCCATTGCTCATCACCAGCACCCGGTCACCGGGCCGCAGACGTTCCCGGAGATGATCCACGGCCTCGGCGGCGTTCTCCACCACCACGGCGCGCGGTTCGTTGTCCGGCAGGGGCCTGGCGCGATTGATCTCCCCGGCCACGGCAGCCACGTCCAGGAGTTCGTCGGGCGTCAGCCCCCTGGCGCCTGGGGTGGCCAGCACCACCCGGTCGGCGGCGGCCAACGCCGGAGCGAGCCGCTCCTGATGCACCCGCCGCCGCATGGTGTTGGAGCGCGGCTCCAGGATCACCCACACCCGCGCCTCGCCCACCGAGGCCCGGAAACCCTCTAAAGTGGTGGCGATGGCCGTGGGATGGTGGGCGAAATCGTCGTAAACCGCCACCCCGTTGCCTTCGCAGCGCAACTGCATCCGTCGCGCCACCCCCCGGAAGCGTGACAGTCCGTCCCGCACCCGCAGCGGATCCATGCCGTGGGACAAGGCGGCGGCAGCCACCGCCAGGCCGTTCATGACATTGTGCCGGCCCGTCGAACCCCAGGTCACGGTAAAGAACGGCTTGCCATCCTTGAGCAGGGTCCAGCAACGGCCATCCTCGTGTTCCAGGGCGGCAGAGAAGGGATATTCCGCATTCAGGCCGTAGCGCACCACGCGGGAGTGGCCATGGGCGAGCAGGGCCTCGATCTCCGGGTCGTCGCCGTTGGCCAGCAGCAGGCCGGAACGGGGCACGGTGCGCAACAGCAGTCGAAATTGCACCCGGATCGCCTCCAGGTCCGGATAGATGTCGGCGTGGTCGAATTCCAGGTTGTGCAAGATGAGGGTGCGCGGACGATAATGGAGAAATTTCGGTCGTTTGTCGAAAAAGGCCGTGTCGTACTCATCCCCTTCCACCATCACCCAGGGTCCGCGTGGCGCCCTGGCCCCCAACCCGAAGTCCAGCGGGATGCCGCCGATCAGAAAACCCGGCCCCCAGCCCGCCTCTTCCCAGACCCTGGCCAGCAGGCTGGTGGTGGTGGTCTTGCCGTGGGTGCCGGTCACCACCACGGGGTGGCGTCCCTCCAGGACGTTCCGGCCAAGCCACTCCGCGCCCGATACATAGGGAAGCCCCAGATCGAGCATTGCCTCCAGTTCCGGATTGCCCCGCGAGATCGCGTTTCCCACCACCACCAGGTCGGGCGGCGGTTCGAGGTTTTCCGGGCGGAACCCTTCGGCGATCGGGATTTCCCGTTCGGCCAGAAAATCGCTCATGGGCGGGTAGATTCCGGCGTCCGAGCCGGTCACCTGCCACCCTTCCTCCTGGGCCAGGGCGGCGATGCCGGCCATGGCCGTGCCGCAGATCCCGATGATATGCACCTTCTTCGTCATGTTTCAACCGCGTTCCGTTTGGAATCCGCTGATCCTTGGAATCGGCGGTCCCAAATTATTAGGGGTCCAGGGGGATTATCCCCCTGGTGGGATCCAAGGGCGAAGCCCTTGGTGGGATCCAAGGGCGAAGCCCTTGGGACTCTATCTTTTAGCGCGCTCTTTTCAAGAAGCTTCTTTCGCGCGTCTTTTGCGCGAAAAAAGCGCCGCGCGCCGCCTTCGCTGGCTCTCTTTTCGTTTCCGTTTTTTGGAAACGAAAAGAGAGCCAGCATAATGCACTCCAGCTTGTTGGGCAATATGCAGGCTCTTCCTTGTTTTTCGCAAAAGGCGCGAAAAACAAGGAAGAGCCTGCCAAGGCGCACTCGTAAAAACCGAGTGATTTGAGGCGCGCTGCGCTTTTTTTCGCGCAAAAGGCGCGCGAAAAAAAGCTTTTGATAAAGCGCGCTAGATACCAAGGGCTTCGCCCTTGGATCCCACCAAGGGCTTCGCCCTTGGATCCCACCAGGGGGATAATCCCCCTGGACCCTTAATAATGCAATTCAATCCAAGCTGGCTGTGATTTCAATCCCAAACCAACATCTCTCTCCGGGCGGGACGCACGCTCTCCAACAATGCACGGAATCCGGGCCAATCGAACCCGGAACCAGGATCCCATTTACGGTCGGGAGCGATATCCCGATGGCCCACCACCCGCGCGGGCGTCAGTCCGGGCAGGGCCGCCATCAGGGTACGGACCAGCACGGCCAGACGCTCGTACTGCGCCGGCTCGAAGCCTCCACCGTCCACCCCCTCCAACTCCACCCCAACGGAGTAGTCGTTGCAGGCCAGGCGTCCCTCCCAGGAGCTGTGTCCCGCGTGCCAAGCCCGACGCAGCACCGGGACATACTGGGTCACCTCTCCATCACGCCCGATCAGGAAATGGGCCGATACCCGCAGGTCGGCGAGTCCGACGAAGTACGGATGCGCCCCCGGATCCAACCGGCCCAGGAACAGGTCATCCACGTATCCGCCCCCAAACTCGCCGGGCGGCAGCGAAATGGCATGCACCACCAGCAGATCCACCTCCGTCCCCACGGGACGCGCGTCCGCGTGGGGGGAGGGGAGATAGCGGATGGGCGAATCGCTCAGCGCACGCTCTCCACCGAGGCCACCGCCGGAATGCGCGCCTTCATGATGCGCTCGATCCCCCCCTTGAGGGTCATGAGGGCGCCGGGGCAACTCCCGCAGGCCCCACGCAAACGGACTTGCACCACATTGTCCGGGGTGATGTCCACCAGTTCCACGTCGCCGCCGTCCGACTGCAACATGGGCCGAATCTCCTTCAAGACTTCTTCCACCTGCTCACGCATTTTTTTCTCCAGTCAAACCAACATGATCGATAGGCATCACTTCTTTTTTCCGCGCGGGGCATTTAGCGCATGCAGCCGCTCCGCGCGAATCAAACGGATCCCATGGCGCGCCGGCTGCAATGGGATCTCCTCCTCCAACACCCGCGCCGGCCGGTCGAGACGCTGGCCGCGCGGCGGATCGTCGCTGGGCATTTTCGGCTGTTCGGTATCCGCGCCCGGCACCCGGATCGGCAGGACCACCTGGCTCGCCTCCAGGTTGGGATCGCCGAAATCGTACTGCAACTGCCCCACCGCGTGCAGCAGACGGAACTGGGCCGTGACGATGGCGAAACGCCCCTTGGCCAGCTCCACCTGGGCGGTAAAGGCCGCGTTCTGGGCGTCCAGCAGATCCAGGGCGGTGCGGGTGCCCACCGCGAACTCCTGCTCCACCCCGTCCAGGGCGGCATTGGCCGCGTCCAGGGCCACCTTGAGGGAGGCTTCGGCGGCGATGGCGCTGTGCAGATCGAGCCGCGCGGCCTCCACTTCCCGGTCGATGACGCGCCGCAGGCGCTCCACCTCGGCCTCCTGCGCCTCCTTGGCGGCCAGGGTCTCCCGCACCTGGGAGACCACCGAGCCGCCAGCATACAGCGGGACCGTCAGGCCCAGGTTCAGGGTGTACTGATCCACCGGATCGACGGTGCCGGCCGTTTCGTCGCCCCGATGGCGGGAACCACTGGCGGTGAGGGCGAGCGAGGGCCAATGACCGGATCGCCGCAGTTCCACATCCTCCTCGGCCACCGCCACGCGCAGCTTGGCCGCCACCAGTTCGGGCCGGCCCAGCGACCACTCCCTCAGGTCGCCAAGCGAAGTCTTGGGCAGGGCGTGATGGAATTCCGGCACCAGCAGCCCGTTGGGCGCCGCCTCGCCGGTCTGTTCGAAAAAGCGGGCGCGCACCACCGCCAATTGATTGTTCGCCTGCACCAGATTCGCCTCCGCCGTGGCGAGCCGCGCCTCGGCATGGCTGACATCGGTGCGGGTGATCTCCCCGGCGTCGTACCGGGAGCGGGTGGCCATCAGGTGATGCTTGAGCAGATTCCGGTTGTTCTCCGCCAGGCGCGCCACCTCCCTGGTCTGCATCACCTCCACGATCACCAGGGCCGTGTCCAGAAATACCCCCTGGACCGCAGCTTGCAGATCGTACTCGGCGGCGGCGATGTGGGGTTTGCTCTGCCGCATGCCCACGATGGCCTTGCGGCTGAAGATCGGCTGGGTCATCGTCAGGGTCATGGACAAGGGTTCGGTGGTGTTGTGGCCGCCTGCCCAGTCGCTGCGATTGTGACTCCGCGAGGCCCCCAAGTCAATCGTGGGCAGAAAAGCGGCCTGACTTTGGGGGAACCGTTCCCGTGCCGCCTTCAGGCGCGCCTCGGCGGTCAGGACGCGGGGATTGTGCCGCACCGCAGCGCGCACCGAAGTGAAGAAGGGATCCCCATCCACCCCGGAGGCCGCGAGCAGGGTGGCGGCCAGCAATGCCGCGCACGCGCTCAATCCCAACGCAATGCCGTTCTTCAACGTCCAGGATCCTTGCAGGATGGTGAAAGTTCATGGCCCGTTTCCGGCCACGCCGGAAACCGTTATTGAAAATATGGGCAATGGTTTCAAAAGTCCAGATGATCCTTTGCGAAATGGGCTTTTTCCTGGATGAAGCGGAAACGCTCGGCGGGGCGCTTGCCCATCAGGCGGTCGAAGGTGTCGTCGGTGGCCTCGCGGTCGTCCACGACCACCTTGAGGAGATGACGGGTGGCCATGGACATGGTGGTCTCGCGCAGTTGCGCGGGATCCATCTCGCCGAGGCCCTTGAAGCGGGAGATTTCGACCTTGGCCTTGGGTTTGCGGCGCAAGAATTCGGCCATCGCCCGTTCCCTGGCCGCGTCGTCGGCGACATAGCGGGTCTCCCCGCCCACCGAGAGACGATAGAGGGGGGGTTGGGCCAGATAGAGGCGGCCATGGGCGATCAGGGGGTGCATGAAGCGGTAGAAGAAGGTCAAAAGCAGGCTGGCGATATGGGCGCCGTCCACATCGGCGTCGGTCATGATGATGACCCGACCGTAGCGGATTTTTTCCGGATCGAACAGGCGGCCGAATCCGGCGCCGATGGCGGTGATCAGGTTTTTGATCTCGGCGTTGTTTTCGAATCTTTCCAGGTTGGCCTGTTCGACGTTGAGGATCTTGCCCCGCAAGGGGAGCACCGCCTGGACATGGCGGTCGCGGGCCTGTTTGGCCGATCCGCCGGCGGAATCCCCCTCGACGATGAACAGTTCGGTGACGTTGGTGTCCGAGGAGATGCAGTCGGTGAGTTTGCCCGGCAGGGTGAGGCGCGTGGTGGCGGTCTTGCGGGTGACACGGGTGGCGGCCTTTTTGCGGTTGAGGCGTTCCTGCGCCCGTTCCACGGCCTGTTCCACCAGGCGGGTGGCCCGTTCCGGGGCGCCGTGCATCCAGTGGTCCAGGTTGTCCTTGATCACCGCCTCGACGCGTCGGCCCACCCCGGCGTTGGAGAGGCGGTCCTTGGTCTGCCCGGCGAAGCTGGGGTTGGGGATGAAGAGCGAAAGCACCCCATGCAGCCCGTCGAGGATATCCTCCGGATTGAAATCCACCCCCTTGGGCAGGAGGCTGCGGGCCTCGGCGAACTCGCGGAATCCCCGCACCAGGGCGGTGCGCAGGCCGCTTTCGTGGACGCCGCCTTCGGGGTTGGGGATGGCGTTGCAGTAGTAGAGGGTGCGGCCCTTTTCCTCGAGGGTCCAGACGAGCGCCCACTCCATGCGGCCCCGGCCATCCTCGCCGAACCGTTCCACCAGGCCGGCGAAGGGTTCGCGGACCACGCGCTGTTCTTCCGGGACCATTTCCTTCAGGTAATCGCGCAACCCTTCCGGGAAGCAGAAGGTCCATTCGCGGTCGTTGGGTTCGTCGCGGACCACCAGGGTGAGGCCGCGGTTGAGGTAGGCCTTGGCGCGGCCCATTTCCACCAGGCGATCGACATCGAAGCGGGTATCGGGAAAGATCTCCCCATCCGGCAGGAAGGTGACCTGGGTGCCGTGGCGGCGGGTGGATTCCAGGCGTTCCAGCGTGGTCTCCGGCACGCCCCGGCCGAAGCGTTGCCGCCAGCGGAAGCCGTCCCGTTCCACCAGGACCTCGGTCCACAGGGAGAGGGCGTTGACCACCGAGACGCCGACCCCGTTCAGGCCGCCGGCGGTTTCGTAGGCCTTGTCGTGGAACTTGCCTCCGGCGTGGAGGGTGGTCATGATGATTTCCAGGGCGGACTTGTCGGGGTAGCGGGGCAGCGGGTCCACCGGGATGCCGCGCCCGTTGTCCCGAACCGAGACGGCGCCATCGGCGCGCAGGGTGAGATGGATGCGGTTGGCGTGGCCGGCGGAGGCTTCGTCGGTGGCGTTGTCGAGGAGTTCCACCACCAGGTGGTGGAGGGCGCGCTCATCCGAGCCGCCGATATACATGCCGGGACGCTTGCGGACCCCTTCCAGCCCTTCCAGGACTTCGATCTGGGATGCGTTGTAGGCGGTCATGGCCCGGCTGTCGCCCCCTGGGTGGGGATGGGGTTATTTGTGACGATAGGAGATGCGCCCCTTGGTAAGGTCGTAAGGGGTCAGTTGCACCGTCACCTTGTCTCCGGGGAGGATGCGAATGTAATGTTTTCTCATGCGGCCGGAAATATGACACAAGAGTTTGTGTTGATTTTCCAGCTCCACGCGGAACATGGCGTTGGGGAGGTTTTCCATGACCGTCCCCTCCATTTCGATGACGTCTTCCTTGCTCAAGATGGCACTCCCGACATTGAACGGCTCTCCAAAAGAGAATATAATATCACGGATTCGCGCATTGTCAACGCGGAAATGGCTGGTGGCGGCGTTTTTTTTCGGGAGTGGGTTTGCGGTCGCGATAAATGAAAAATATCATTATTATGGGTGGCTCCGGCCACGCAAAAACGATTATCGATATCGTTGAGCGGGAGAATCGCCATCGCATCGTGGGGGTGCTCGATCCGGCGCTTCATGTGGGGGAGCGGCTGCTCGGCCACCCCGTGCTCGGCGGGGACGGGGAATTGCCGGAACTGGTGAAACGATACGGGATCGAGGGGGCGATTCTGGCGATCGGGGAGAATCACCAGCGGGCGGTGCTGGCCGAAAGGCTGGCAATACGACACCCGGATCTGCCTTTGGTGAGCGCGGTGCATCCCGGGGCCGCTATTGGCAAGGGGACGACCCTGGGCGAGGGCACGGTGGTCATGGCCGGAGCGGTGATCGGACCGGATTGCCGGGTGGGGCGCTTGTGCGTCGTCAACACTCTGGCCTCCCTGGACCACGATTCGTTTCTGGAGGATTTCGCCAGTCTGGCCCCCCATGCGGCCACGGGCGGTAACTGCCGAATCGGACGCGGCGCCTTTCTGGGCATGGGCGCGGTGGTCATCCATGGCATTCGGGTGGGGGAGCATGCCCTGCTTGGCGCCGGAGCGGTGGCGGTGCGGGACGTGGCGGCCCTGACGCTCTCCCTGGGGGTTCCGGCCAGGGTGGTGCGTTTCAGGCGGGCCGACGAGCCTGGATGGCATGCTGGCCCTGGTCATTCGGAAGCCGGGTCAGGGTGATCCGGTTTTGACGAGGCATTGTCGATATATTTCCTTCTGAGCATCGCAATCTCCTCCCGGTTTGCCGTTTGCGGCAAGGCAAGCCATTCCGGGTCGGCCAGGGAGGGGTCGAACGCGGCATAGTACCGGCCCAGAAGCGCTTTGATCCTCCCATCATCGATCGGCCATGCCAGCCTCTCCCGCAGATTCCGCAGCATGCCCGCCGCCGCCAGATGATTGCCGCGTTCATTCCAATGTTTATTTTTCTTTAATGTATATATATTATTATAATCGATTGACTTCAGTAAATCATTCATATTGATAACGGCAATGCCCAGCCCCCGGATCAAATGCTCCAGGCTGTCATTGTGCGGACCATTGCCACAACCGGCCAGAACCACCTGGAACATCGCGCCCCGCCCGGTCACCTTTTGTTGGAATGTTTCCAGCAACTTGAAGAACAGCTTCAGGGAACGCTCCAGATCCTCCCTCGCGAGTGGAGAGTCCGGAACAAGGAGAGTCTGCCCGTGCGTCTCCGGGTTGTCGCGCGCCTTTTGTCTGATGACCTTTTCGCGCTCGCGTTCGTCCGTGATCCGATGGTGCGTGCCATCGAAGATTTGCAAGGACCAGTCGGAAAAGAGCGTCGCGGAGAGTACCGGTTCCAAGGCCGGCAGGGTCTCCATCAGGAAATAGGTCAGGTGCAATTTCCGCAACACCGCCTTGACCGCATCCCGCACACTGCCTTTCGGGAACCCGATAGATGAGTTCGTCCTTCTCTCCCAGGGTGAAAAGCGCGTTGGACAGAATATCGACCAGATCATTCGAGCAATAGAAGTAACTGACGCTGTCCAGACCAAAACGGCTGCCATCGTCCCGATATTGAAGATAATTCTAATCGGTGCCGTAGCCGCTGATACCGAAGTTCAGCACTTCGTACCGTTCCACCCCCCGCGCATGCGGCTCCAGTGCGTTGAGAACGAACCCCAATGGCTCCGAAACGGAGTACTGGACCGCGATGGTCGTATTTTCCAGAAAGGAGTCGCCGAACAATCCGATCCGATAGGAGCCGTTAAAAAATTACATGGACTTCTTCCTTTCGTGTTGATAAATTTAGCGGATGGAGACCGATAGCTTGATTGCAGCCCGATATGCCGCTCTTGCGGGAATTCTTGATGAACGCCA
>PDZX01000012.1 GCA_002753185.1 Magnetococcales bacterium WMHbin3 | reverse complement strand
ATGCGCGGCAAAGGCCGGGTCAGGGTGGAGACCTTGACCAGACGCAACCGGGAGATCTCCTCCCGCAGGGAACGGGTCAGGATGCGCAGATGCGTCGAACCGCGCGTCCATTCTCCCTGCAAGGCCGCCGTGGCGGCGAAAAGCCCCTCGATCTCCGCTCCCCCGTCGAGACGCCCTGCCAGCGCCTCGACCCGCGCAACGACGGCCCGCAACGGCACCCCTGGGTCGAGCCGGTCATGAAGCGCCACCTGAATCTCCTCGGCCCAGGCGCTCAGGCGTTCCAGTTTCTCCACCGGGACCTGAATCGTCTCGGTTTCCGGGGCCGGGGGCGCTTCCCGGACGGGTTTTTCCTCCGCCACCGGGTCCACGAGCGCAGGCGGACGCCAACGCCCGGCGGTGGCCGGCTGGCGGGGCGCGGAAACGCCCTGCATCGCATCGCACAAGGAGGTCAGCCGGAGATTCATGGCGGCGATGCGCTGTTCGGGCAGTGGCTCCCCGGCCTCGAAGGCCGCCAACGCCGGACGCATGCAGTCGAGGGCGGCCAGGGCGGCGTCCATGGCCTCGGCAACGGGGTGGTTGGGATGCTTTTTCAGCGCGGCGAACAAGGACTCCAAGCGATGGCTCAGATCGGCGATCTCCGTCAGGCCCACCCCGCGCGCCGCGCCCTTGATGCCGTGGGCGGCGCGGAAGATCTCATCGAGTATCCCCTCCCGTTCCAGGGCGGGCGGACCCTTTTCCAGACGCAGCAGCAGGTCCGTCAACGACTGGAGCTTCTCGTCCAGTTCGACACGGAATACGGCGAGCAACTCCCGCTGCAAATCGGCATCCAGGTCGTTGAACATGCGCTAAGCCTGACGGAACCGAATGCTCTCCCGCAGCTTGACCGAGAGTCGGGACAGATTGTCGATGGCCTGCGCGGTCTGCCGGGTCGAGGTCACCGACTGGGTGGTGGCGTGATTGATTTCGTTCATCGCCGCCCCGATCTGATCGATCCCCGCCGCCTCCTGGCGCACCGCCGCCACGATCTGTTGTCCGGCGATGGCCACCTCCTTGAGCATGTCCAAAAGGTTTTGCACCACGACTCCGGCCTGTTCGGTCAGGGCGGCCCCCACGTCCACCTCCTTGCTCCCCTCCTCGGTGGCCATCACCGATTTGTCGGTGGCGTGACGGATCTCCTCCAGGATCCGCTGCACCTGCGTGGTGAACTGCTGCGATTGATCGGCCAGATGCTTGACCTCGTCCGCCACCACCGCGAACCCCTTGCCCGCCTCGCCGGCCTTGGCCGCCTCGATCGAGGCGTTGAGCGCCAGCATCTTGGATTGCTGGGCCAGATTGTTGACCGCCATGGTGATCTCGCCGATGCGGCCGATCTTTTCCGACAGGGCCAGAATGGTGGTGGCGATGGTCCCGACCTTGGCATGAATGGAGTCCATGGCCCGCAGTGTCTGCCTGGATGCCTGATTGCCCCGTTCCCCCTCGCCGCGCGCCTGGTCGGCGATGCGTCCCATGGCTTGCGCCTTCTCCAGGGTTTGGGAGGCCACCGCGCGGATCTGCTCCAGGGTGGTGGTGGTTTCGTTGATGGCCGCCGCCTGCTGCGCCGCGCCGGAGGATTGCGCCTGCACCGCGCCGTGCACCTGCTCCAGCGCCGTGGAGAGAGACTGCACCGTCTCGTCGGTCTGACTGACCATCTCCGCCAGGTTGCCGATCATGATGTTGACGTTGCTCCCCAGAATCGCCAGTTCGTCCTCTCCGGTCTCGTCCCCGCGCTGGGTCAGGTCCCCGCCGGCCACCTGAATCACCAGATCCCTGAGCTTGCGCACCCGCTGGCGGAGCCGTTCCGCATCCTCCCGTTCACGGGTCGCGTTGGCCTTTTCCTGGAGCGTGCTCTGTTCGATCCGCCCGGCCATCTCGTTGAAGGTGGCGCCGATATGGCCCAGTTCGTCTTCGGAGGTGAGCGTCACGCGCACGCGCTGATCGCCTTCCGAGAAGGTGCGCATGGTCCTGACCAGGGTGCGGGTATGGGTGGTCAGGTGACGGGCGATGAGCAGGACCAACGCCAGGGTCACGACCAACGCGCCGCCGTTCAGAATGACGAACAGGAAAAATCGCTCCTTCTGACCCATCATCGCCTGGCTCACGCTGGCGCGGATTTCGCTCACCAGGCGCTCCTCGATCTCCTTGAACTGGTCGATCTTGCAGGTGATCCGCTCGAACCAGGGAGCGGCATCCAGCCCGACGCGGGCCGGATCCCCCTCCTGGAACAGGACATAAAGGACCCGGCGCACCTCCTGGACGCACTCCGTTTCCATGCCGTTGCGGAACCGGCTCCGATTCTCCGGGGTTTCCAGTTCCAGATAGCGATGGACGTACTCCTCATGCCTGGCCTCCAGTTGCGCCAGATGCACCAGCCGGTCGCGGGAGAGCACCTTGAGTTGCAGGATCGCGCCCACCTGCGCCCGTTCCTGACCGAGCATCTCCTTGCCGTGCAACAGCGCGATATAGGCTTGCAGGCGATTGTGCAGGCGATGCCACCGTTCGTTGACGATGGCCTCGTCGAGCATCTGGATCAGGTGACCGATCCACTCCGTATAAAAACGCAGGGCGGCCTGTTCATCGATGCGCCTGGCATCCACGGCGTCGCGGCTCCCCTTGAGACGTCCGGCGCCGTCCAAGGCGGCCTGGATGTTCTTCTCCATGTCCGGAAAGCGTTGTTTTTCGTTCAGGCGCCGCAATGCGTCGCGCATGGGATCGAGGCTGGCGTCGGTCAACTCGCGGGCGCGCTTGAGTTCCTGTGCGGCGATCCCCTCCCCGGAGGTCACGAAGATCGCGGTGCGGCCCCGCTCCTTCTGGAGCAGATGGATCGACTCGCCCACCCGCAGCGCCACGTCCGAGATGTCGGTCAGCCGTTCCAGCGCGACGATCTCCGCGCTCTTGGCGTGATAGTCCATCCCTATGAAATAAAACAGGCACAGAATCGGCGGCAGGAGCATCAGGGCCAGTTTGCCCTTGATGCCGATGTTCCGGAGTGCCGGCAGAAGTCCGGTCATGATGGTTCATCTCCCTTGCAAAGTGGGGTGGGACAACAGGGCATCGACATTCAGCACCATGATGCGTTCCTCGTGCAGCCCCTCGATGACCTCGTCGATGCGGCCCCGGGGGGAGGACCGGTGGATGACCTTGCCCAGCACCTCGGCCACCGGAATGCCGACGGTCATCCCCGCGCCTCGCACCACCAGAATGCGGCACTCCTCATGGAGCGTGCTCTCCCGCCGGGAGAGCAACCGGCGCAAATCCAAAACAGGCAGCAACTGGCCCAGGCGGTTGATCACCCCCAGGATCGCTTGCGGCGCATAGGGGACCGGCGTGATCGGCGTCATGGGGAGGATCTCATCGAGGAAACGATAAGCAATGGCATACTCTTCGTCTGCGTCCAGACGGAAATGGAGCAGGGGTTCTCCGGCCTGCCCCCCCTCCTCGCTGGAGGCGGGGGTCTGGGCCAGATGCAGAGCGCGTTGCTGCAAAACGGCGCGTTCCGCCAGGGTGGAGGGGAATTCAGGCGGGACCATGGCTTCTCCTCGCGTAATGATCGAGCTCGGCGCGCAGGGAGGGCAAAAAACGCTCCAGCGTGATGTTGGCGGAGTGGTGCACCAGCCAACGCGGCGGACTCCTCTGGGCATGGTGCAAGGCGCCCCGCAGGCTCTTCAACCCGGCCTCCCGGCGTCCGTCGCGCAACAGCAGCAGCCCCAGATGAAAATGACACTCCAGGAATTTCCGGTCCAGAAAGATCCCCTTGCGCAAGGCCGCTTCCGCGTCGGCCAGTTCACTCGCCTCCAGGTGGGCCAACGCCAGGATCAGATAGACATGCTTGTCGGTCGCCTCCAGGGCGATGCTGGCCCGGCACAGGTCGATGGCCTGGCGGATCTCTCCCATGTTGGCCAGGATCCTGGCCCGGAATTGCAACAGGCTGGCCGTGTTGCTCCGCCAGGTTTCCGGCTGGCCGACCGCCTCCAGGGCCTGTCGCCAGGAGGCGGTCCTCATCAGGGCGATGACCCTGGCCTCGCGATCCCCCAGTGGGGGTTCCGGCTCTCGAACCGGCGGGGCGGTTTCGTCACTGGGCTTCGGACGGCGGTAATAGCCATACTGTCCATGCCACCCGATCTCGCACCCCGGCAAGGGCGCATGCCGCATCTCCGCCGCGCCCAGAATCAGATGGCCACCCGGAGCCAGACACCCCGCCAACCGGGCCAGCACCCGATCTCCGGTGGCGTCATCGAAATAGATCAGCACATTGCGGCACAGAATCAGATCCATGGCCACCCCAGGGGTGGGATCCCCAATGAGATTCATCGGCTGGTAGCGTATCATGGACAAAAGTTCCGCACGCGCGCGCCAATCCTTGCCCTCCGCCACGAAATGGCGCTCCCGCGTCGATTCCGGCGTGGCCCGCATCGACCACACCGAATACAGGCCCGTCCTGGCCTGGCGCAGCGCATCGGAGTTGATGTCGGTCCCCAGCAGTCCGATCTTCCAGCGGGCGATGTCCGGGATGGCCTCGCGCAGCAGGATCGCCAGGGTGACGCACTCCTGACCCGCCGCACACCCGGCGCTCCAGAGGTTGAGCGTCAGGTCGCCGGCCTGGCGTCTGGCGGCGATCATGGCCGGCAGCCACTCCCGGCGCAGGAATTCGATCTGTTCCGAGTCGCGAAAGAAATAGCTCTCCCCGGTAGTGATCCTTTTGATGACAAAGATAATTTCGGAGGCGTCATCGGGAGAGTCCCGCAAGCGATCCAGCAGCACGGCGCGGGAAGGCAGGTTGAAACGCTCCATCGTATCCCGCAGGGTGGTCTCCAGGGTTGCCAGATGGCGATCCTTGAAGACGATGCCGGTGCGTTGCACGATGACGCGGCACGCCGCCTGCAACCCGTCCCCCTCGTCCGGCGGGGTCATGCCTCCATCCCCGCCGCGTTCAGGAAATCGCGCATCGCATCCGGGGCCACGGGTTGGAGCACGGAAAGATCCATCTCCAACAGACGGGCGGGATGCAGGATGGGAACCGGGCCGATGTCGGGAAAACGGATCATCCCCTGAAAGGGCGGCGCGCCCGGCGGGAACAGCCCGGCGTGCGTCACGCTCTCCCCGGCCACCCCGCGCACCCCCAGCACCTCCTCGACGATCAGCGCCATCTGTTCGCTCGCGGTGGTCACCACCACCATGGGCGTGGCGAGCCGATAGGGTGGCGGCTCTCCCAGGCTCAGGCGCAGGGCGAGATCCACCACCGGCACAAACTCCCCCGCCAGTTCCAAAAAACCCACGAACCAGGGCGGGGCATCCGGGATGGCGCGCAAACGGGACAGGGGGACCACGCGCGCCACATTTTCCAGGGGCAGGCACATGGGCAACGCATTGACGGTCATGGCCAGAAAGCCGCTCATTCCTCCTTCCGGTTCCCCCCTTGCGGCAGCAGTTCCCGCAGCACGTCCTGGAATTCGTTCAACATGAGCGGCTTGGTCAGATAACGCAGAAAGCCTGCGGCCTTGCCCCGTTCCACATCCTCCGGCGAGGCGTGGCCGCTCAGGGCGATGGTGGGGATGGCGCGGGTTTCGGGGAGTTCGTTGAGCCGCGTCAGGGCCTGAATGCCGTCCATGCCAGGCAGTTGGATGTCCATGACGATGAGGTCCGGGGTGTGTTCCCTGGCCAGTTCGATCCCCTCCTCGGCGGTTTTGGCCTGCAGCAGGTTCAACCCCGGCATGCGGCTCACCAGCTCGCCCATGAGTCGGGCGTTGGAGGAATTGTCCTCCACGTAGAGCAGCACGCGGGGGCCTCCGGCAAAGCCGCCGGGGAGTGGCTCGCCGGAGCCGGAGGGCGAAACCGGCAGCGGCTGCCGGTCGGCGCTCCTGAGCCGGATCCAGAAGCGGCACCCCTTGTCCGGTTCGGAGTCGAAGCCGATCTCGCCTCCCATCATTTCCATCAGCCCCCTGGAGATGTTCAGGCCGATGCCGGTCCCCTCGATGCCGGCCGCCTCGGCGCCCAGGCGGCTGAAGGGCTTGAACACCTGGTTCCACTGTTCGCGGGGAATGCCGGAACCGGAATCCTTGATGCTGATTTCCAGTCCGCCGTCCCCGGTCTCGCGATGGGCGACGATGACGAATCCGCCCTTGCGATTGAATTTGATGGCATTGGAGAGAAGATTGATGATCACCTGCTTGAGACGCAACGGATCGGCGTGTACCAGGGGATAGGGCACCTCCTCGCCGGTGTTGATCAGGGAGATGAAGCGCTTGAGGGCCAGAGGCCGGCTCATGGAGATGCAGTTGAGGACAATGGACGTGGGATCCAGGATCTCCATCTCCGGGGTGATCTTGCCGGTCTCGATGCGGGCCACGTCGAGCAGGCCGTTGATCAACTCCAGCAGATGCTTGCCGCCGGAAAAGATCTGGGAGACCGACTCCCGCTGGCTGGGCGTGAGGGGTTCCAGGGGGTTGAATTCCAGCAGTTGGCTGAAGCCGATCACCGCGTTGAGGGGGGTACGCAATTCGTGGCTCATGCGGGAGAGGAACGCCGACTTGGCCCGGTTGGCGCGCACGGCCTCCTCCTTGGCCTTGATCAGGGCCTCGGCGATCGCCTTGCGTTCGGTGATGTCGCGAATCACCCCGACCGTGCCGACGAAATAATCCCGCTTGGACAGGTGGTCGATCTGGTACATCCCGGCGCTGTTGACCTCGAAACAGTGGAGTTCGCCGACGATCTCGACGCTGGGATCCCGGGGCCGCGCCGGGTTGGGCAGCAGGCGGACCTCCAGGCCGCTGGTGCGGCGGGAGCCGGTGCGTTTCTCGTCGAAGAGCTTGGGGGCCTGTCCTTCCGGGGTGGCCTTGCCGCGCATGCGGGGCAGCACCTTGTGGCGCGCCACCCGCTCCTCCTCATCGGGGGCGATGAGCTGGGTGAAGTGTTTGCCGATCAACTCTTCCGGTTCGTAGCCGAGCTTGCGGATGCTGTGATTGACGAAGAGGAATTTCCCCTCCTCGTCGATGCGGTAGATGACGTCGGGAACGGTCTGCACCAGGGCGCGGAAGCGGTTTTCCGAGGCTTCCAATTCACGGGTGCGTTCGCTCAGTTGTTCGTTGATGATGCGCAGTTGGGTTTGGATCTCCTCCAGCTGGATATTGCGGCGCACGGCGCTGTCGTAGATGGAGACCAGGAAATTGAGGATCTGTTCGCGTCCGGAGCGGATCTGGTACTCCTGGCCGTTCCGGTGCAAGGCCATGGGGGGGGAGACAACGGCCAGGCGTTCCCTGGAGGCGTTCGCCGTGGCCACGGTGGCCAGGATCTCCTCCTCCACCAGGGGCTTGATGATGTAACTGTCGGCCATGGCCTCCAGGCCGAGGAGGATCTCCTCGGTTTCGGAGAGGCCGGAAAGGAGGATCACCGGGATGTGGCGGGTGCGCGGATCGTTCTTGATGCGCCAGCACATCTCGTAGCCGTCCATCTCCGGCATGCGGATGTCGCTGATGACCAGATCGGGCGGGGAGGCCGCAATGCCTTGCAGACCCTCGTGACCGTTGCGGGCCGTTTGCACCGCGTACCCCGCCTTTTCGAGAATGTTTTTCAGCAACAACCGTTGCGTTGTGCTGTCTTCCACTACCAGGATGGTTGACATGCGAATTCCATTGCCACCTCACAATCGTCGATGGGTCAGACAGGGAATGCGCTGGCGGCAGCGGGCCACCCGCTCCATTTCCAGCGGGGCCAGAACGAAACCCACCCCGTCCGGACATTGCGCGACCACCGACCCCCAGGGTTCCACCACCATGGAGTGGCCGTAGGTCTGGCGTCCCCCGCCATGGAGACCCCACTGTCCGGCGGCCAGGATGTAGGAAAAATTCTCGATGGCGCGTGCCTTGAGCAGGGTTTCCCAGTGGTCGCGTCCGGTGACCATGGTGAAGGCGGCGGGCAGGGAGAAGAGTTCGCATCCCTGGGCCGAAAGGGCGCGAAACAGTTCCGGGAAGCGCAGATCGTAACAAATCGCCATGCCCAGCCGTCCGAAGGGGGTATCCACCACCACCGCCTCGGAGCCGGATTGGACCGAATCGGACTCACGATAACGGGTGCCGTCGCCGATATCCACGTCGAAAAGGTGGATCTTGTCGTAGCGTCCGCGCACCTTGCCGGTCTCGTCCACCAGGAAGCAGACGTTGCGCGACTTGTCGGAACCGGGGATGGCCACGGCGATGGAGCCACCGACGATCCACACCCGGTGACGCGCCGCGAATTCGGTCAGGAACTGGAGTGTGGGGCCGTTGCGATCGTCCTCGCGGGCGGCCCGTTTCTCCTCCTCGTTGCCGCCGAAGAAGGCGAAGTTCTCCGGCAGCACCATCAAACGCGCCCCTTGCGAGCCGGCCTCGCGCATCAGGCGTTCGGCCGTGGCGAGATTGGCCCCCCGGTCGGTGCCGGAATTCATCTGAATGACGGCGGAGACCTTGATCATCACGCGAGCAGCCCGTCCAGTTGGCGCGCCTGTTCCAGGGCATGCAGGTCATCGCAGCCGCCGATGTGGCGTCCGTTGATGAAGATTTGCGGCACCGTGCGGCGACCCCCGGCCTTTTGCACCATTTCGTCCCGGCGTTCGGGCTGCTTGTCGAGATTGATCTCCTCGAATTCGGCCCCCTTGCGGTTCAGCAACTGCTTGGCGCGCACGCAGTAGGGGCAAACGGTGGTGCTGTAGACGACGATTTTAGCCATGCATGACTCCCTGATTGAGATTCGAGTCGGATCCGGTACGCGGATCCACGCGGGCCAGGCAAACTCCGGCCACCCGGCCGGCCCCGGCCTGTTTCAATGCCCCTGCTGCCATGTACAGGGTGGCGCCCGTGGTCATCACGTCGTCCACCAGCAGAACCGACCGATCCATGACCCGTGCCGGGGTGGCCCGAAATGCCCCCTGGACATTTTCGCGGCGCTCCCTGGCGTTGAGCCGGGTTTGCGGGCGCGTTTTTCTTACGCGCAGGAGGGCATCGGTGATCAGGGGACGGCGCAGATGTCCGGCCAGCACCCCGCCCAACAGCGCGGACTGGTTGTACCGGCGTCCGAGCAGACGCCATGCGTGCAGGGGCATGGGAATCACCACGTCGGGATTTTCCCATGCCAGTGCTGCGCCGAGCCGTTCCCAGCACAGATCGCCCAGCAGCCGCGCGCGTTCGGAACGATCGGAGAACTTGAAACCCACGATCAATTCCTTCACCTCGCCCTCATAGGGAAAGGCGAAAAAGGCGGCATCCGGCAAGTCGGGCCTGTCGAGGCAATGGCCACAGCCCTGTTCCGGCCGCGCGGTCAGTTCGCCGCAACGCAGACAGAGCTTTTCCGGCATAGGGGGCAACGCCCGCCGGCACGCCTCGCAGAGTCGATGATCCTGGAAAACCTCCTCCGCGCACAAGGGACAAACCGGAGGGAAGAGAATTTTTCCGACCCGTTCGACCAGCCGGGAGAAGCGGGCGCGAATCAAGGAATCTTGAAGAGGGACTGGAAATTGGCCAACACCAACAACTGACGGACCTCCGCGCGGGTGTTGACCAAGGAGATGTCGGAGGTCATTCCACCTGCTGATTCTCGCAAAATCAACAACATGCCCAAAGCGGCGCTGTCCAGTTTTTCCACCTCCTGGAAATCGAGACGGTATTTCGTTCCCTGGGGGTTGCCGATGGTGGCCTGCCGGAATTCCGTGCGATTGGGGAATCCGAACATCCTGGGGAGACGGATGATGACGGTATCTCTTTCCTTGGTGATATTCAACATCCGAGTGCCTCCTTGGCGGTTGTCGAGAGCAGAAATCGACAGAGATCCCGATCGACCTCGGCAATGTGGTGATCCAGCCATGTCAGGAGAAAAGCGGCCAGATCACGCGTCAACGCGAACCGCTCGCCATCATCGCGGGCGCCATGGAAACGGCCTTGGAACGCCCCGACCCGCGCCTTGAGGGAGCGGTGTTCCTCCTCGTGCCGGCCACCATCCTCGAAGCCGGAGCCATGCATGGCCTCCTCCTCGAACCGAAAATGATGAACCGTGTACATGCCGAGACCCGCCAACACTTCCAGCAGGTCAAAATGGTCGTCGCCACCATCCAGGGTGTGCAGGACTTCGTGATAGAGGGTGAAAAGCACCTCATGCTGCATGTCGATGCCAGGATGGCCAAGCAGATACTTGTCTGGCATGTAATGGGCTTGTTCGATCATCGTTGTTGCTCCCATCGACTCATATGGCTTCACGACCGTGAAAAAACAGGGTACACTCTCATGAGTATCCTTTGCAAGATCGCTCCACCATTTTTTCGCCAAATCGAAAGCATCATGCCATGAACGACGCCATGCCCCTGGAAGCCATGCCGTACCAACGCATCGACCCCCGGCGCGTTCGCCACTCCTTGCGGCGCGCGGTTGCGGCGACGCGCGAGGATCCGCTGGCCACCATCGGCGGGTTGCTCGCGGAACGGCTCGATGAGACGCGCCTGCAGCCCCGCGCAATCCTTGAAATCACCCGCCGGTCGGGTCCGCTCACCGAACGGATCGAGGAACGTTACCCGGAGGCCCGTGTAGTGACGGCGCGATTGACCCTGCCCGACGGCGCGACGGGGTCGCGCTGGCGACTGCCGTGGCGCAGCCGGCCCGCCCGCGTCACCGTGAACCCGTCGCGGCTGCCGTTCGCGGAGCGGCGTTTCGACCTGGTGGTGGCCAACATGACCCTCCACTGGTGCGCGGACCCGCTCATCGCCCTGCGGGAGATGCGCCGCGTGCTCGCCCCCGGCGGGGCGCTGTTCCTGTGCTGCGCCGGAGCGGGGACCCTGCGGGAACTGAAAACCGCCCTGGAGGAGACGGATCGGGAGCGATATGGCCGGACCTGGCCGCGGGTGCCGGATTTCCCCTCACCGCACCTTCTGGGCGAGATGCTGGCGAAGGCGGGATTCGCGCAGCCCGTGGCAGACCGCGACCGGGTCCGGTTGACCTTGCCGGATCCCTTTGCCCTGCTGACCGCCTTGCGCGACATGGGGGCGGCAACCCCCCACCGGCAAAGACCCCAGGGCCTGATGGGCAAGGGGTATCCCCGGCAACTGGCCACCGTCTATGCGCGACAATTCGGCGCCCGGGAAGGTTCCATTCCCGTCACCCTGGAACTCTTGTTCGGGCATGCCTGGCACTCCACACGAGGATCCGACCGATGACCCCCCCTGAACTCGAATTTTTAAAGAGTCTGACCGTCCTCTACGTGGAAGACGACCCGGACATCCATGCCCGGCTGGATTTTTTCCTCAAGCGGCATGTCGGCGTCCTGCTGGTGGCCCATGACGGCGCGGAAGGGGCGCGGGTGTGGGAGGAGCGCCAGCCCGACATCGTGATCACCGACATCCTGATGCCCACCATGGATGGCCTGGCCATGACCAGGCAGATCCGGGAGCGCGACGAGGAGATACCGATCATCGTCACCACGGCCTACAGTGACGAGGAGTTCTTCATACGCTCCATCGACCTGGGGATCGACCGATACGTCCTGAAGCCCACCGACCCGGCGACCCTGCACCGTGCCCTGACCCATTGCGCCCGCTCCTTGTGGCGGCGGCGGGAGAAGGAGACCGCCGATCGATACGTCCGTTTCGTCCTGGACATCCAGCCCAGCCCGCTGCTGGTGACGGGCAAAGGCCAACTGGAATACATCAATCGGGCCTTTTTGAACTATCTCGGCTTTCCCTCTCGTGAGGATTTTCTCGCGAGCGGCATTGCCCTGGAGAGTCTCATGCAAACCCGCACCGGCCTGCCGTTGAGCGGTGACGGCGAGGCGGGGGGGTGGATCGGAAGCCTGCTGAAGGCCGCCCGGGAAGACCCGATTCTCTTCCTGCGACGCCCGGATCAGGAGGATCCTCTGCCCATTCCCTTCGCGATCACCGGCAACGCGCTGCCGGAACTGGAAAAACACATCTTTTCCTTTGCCGACGTCACCCATCTGGAAAAGGAGAAGCAGGAACTGGAGGAAAAGGCCTTCACGGATGCCCTCACCGGCATCTGCAACCGGGCCAGGCTGCAGGTAATCCTCAACACTGAACTGCGCCGCGCCCATCGGCACGATCTCCCCTTGTCGGTGGTCATGTGCGACATCGATCACTTCAAGAAGATCAACGACGTTTACGGCCATCAGGCGGGCGACGACGTGCTCAGGCAAATGGTGGGGATCATGCGGGTCAACCTGCGCGCCGAGGACCTGCTGGCGCGCTGGGGGGGCGAGGAGTTCATGGTCGTCTCCCCCCAGAGCGACCTGGAGAGCACCCGTCTGTTGGCGGAAAAGCTGCGCGCCCTGGTGGAGAAGAGTCACTTTCCGGCGGTCGGGCAGATCACATGCAGCTTCGGCGTGGCCGAGCGCGAGCCGGGCGACACCATCCGCATCCTGACGGAACGGGCCGACAAGGCGCTTTACGCCGCCAAAACCGGAGGCCGCAACCGGGTGGAACTCCAGACGCGCGCGTGAGCGCCGGTCAGGGGCAATGATCGCGCGCCAGGCCCGCCAACGCCTCTCGCACCTCCCGGATGACGCCGCTCCAGTCGCCGGGGATCTTCTGACGGAACAACCGCATCACCCCCGGATACCACGGTGAGTCGGAGCGTTCCTCCAGCCAGCGCCAGTCGCTCCCGATGACGGGCAGGAGCACCCAGCAGCGTTTGCCGAGCGCCCCGCACAGATGGGCGATGGCGGTATCCACGCAGATCACCAGATCGAGCCGGGCGACGATCGACGCGGTATCGGCGCAATCCCCGATCCAGTGGCCACAATCGAGCAGCGGCTGTCCATCGGGTGGCGAGGCGGCCTCTCCGGCGCCCGCTCCGGTCTGCAAACCGACGAACACCACCCCGGATACCGACCACAAGGACGCCAGACAGGCCAGATCCGGCAGGGAACGGTTGCCGTCGTTCCAGTGGTCCGGATTGCCTTTCCAGGTCAGCCCGACCCGGAGCGCTCCGGGAGGCGGCAGGCGTCCCCGCCAGGCCGCGTCCCGCTCCGGCAGGGTGCGCAAATAGGGCAGATCGGCGGGAATCGTGGCCAGGGTGGTGCGCAGATGAACGGGGATGTCGAGCAGAAAGGTCCAGAAATCGTGTGACTCCCCTGCCCCGCCCGTGGTCTCCTCGTCTTCCGGAGCCTCCATGCCGGGCAGGGTTTGCAGCAGTCCGGCCAGGGAGGGGGCGCAGACGAGTTTCACCGCCTTCGCCCCCCTGGCCTTGAGGATCGGCAGATAACGGCAGAACTGCAGGGTGTCGCCCAACCCCTGTTCCGTCAGGACCAGGATCGCCTTGCCCGTCAACGCCTCGCCTCGCCAGCAAGGGAACGGCAGATCGGGCGGGACGGTGCTGCGGAAGCGGTTGCCGGGGTGATGACGATACTCGTACAACGTCCACCCCTCGGCGAATCTCCCCTGTCGCAGCAGCAGCAACGCCAGGTTCCAGAGGATCTCGACCTGTCCCGGGGCCGCCCTCGATGCGGCCCGCAAGGCGGCCTCGGCCTCTTCCGGGCGGTGCAGGTCCATCAGCAGACAGCCCAGATTGGCCAGGGCATCGGCGTAATCCGGCCGCAGGCGGATGGCCTGCCGATAGGCCGTGCGGGCCTGATCGAGTTGGTTGCGTTCCTGGAACATCCTGCCCAGCAGGCAGAGATCTTCCGCCTGTCGTTCCGTTGCCACTCCCGCCGCCTTCATGCGATTTTCCAGTGATTTCACCGCGTCATCGGGCAATCCCGCAATCCCGCCCCACGCCGGCAGCAGCCGGGCGACCTGGGGTCTGCCCGCCATCAGCAGGCCATCCAAAAGGCTCGACCAGTATTGAACCACCATTGGCGCAACCTCCATGGCCGCCTGCAAGTGGGGCAGCGCCTCCTCGACCCGTCCCGCCTGCAGGCCGACGATCCCCAGATTGTGATGCGCGTCCGGGTGGCGCGGGTCGTTCACCAGGATGGCCCGGTAGAGTCGTTCCGCCTCCGCCAGCCGTCCCGCGTGGTGATGGGCGATGGCCTGTCGCAAGGTTTGGTCATTCGAAGAGGCCATGTTATTTATTACCATCATCTGAAGTGATCCTCTTCGCACAGGTGGCTTACAATACACAAACATATACTAGAAAAATTCGCGCTATCAATAATAAAGCGATATGAATGGCGCATAGGCACGCTGATGAAATTCAATCACGCACTTTTTGTATGAATGGTGAATTTTTTGTCTTGATCATTTGCGCAATGTATTCGATAATCTACCCAAGACGTTAACGGCCTGAGCCGAAACACCCCATACAACGGCAACCTTATCATTTCAATGAAGGATAGTGACATGACAACCAACAACACCATTAATGAGAGAATTCAGATCGCCCGCAAACACGCCGGCCTCACCCAGAAGCAGCTCGCGGATCGGGTGCAGATCAGCCAGACGGCGGTGCATAAACTGGAGTGCGGGCGCTCCCGTTCTTCCCGTCGCACGGTCTCGATTGCCCTCACCTGTGGCGTCGATCCCATCTGGCTGGAAACTGGCCGCGGGGAGATGAGCCTGGGTGGTTTCAATCCCAACCATGAGGATGGCGGCAAGGGCGAATCCGGGTTCCGGATGCCGGTCATCGCCCGCATCCCGCTCATCACCTGGGAGGAGGCCAAGTCATACACCCCGGAGACCGCCGAGAGCCATCACCCGGAAAACGTCAAGGCATGGATTCCCGTCGCCCCGCGCACCAGCGCCGCCGCCTATGCACTCTCCGTGCCGGACGACTCCATGCAGCCTGAGTTCAGCGAAGGGGAGATCGTCATCGTCGATCCCACCCTGAAGGCCGAGCACAACAGCTTCGTCATCGCGCGCGCGGACAACGACAGCCGCGCCACCCTGAAACAGCTCAGCGTGCAGGGATCGCGCGAGTATCTGAAACCGATGAATTCCCGCTATCCCCTGATCGAAGTGCAGGGGGAACTCATCATCAGCGGTGTGGTCACGGCCAAGTACAAGGATTATTGATAGCCAGGGGTGGCCGCCTCGCCAGGGATGGCGGGGGTGGCCACCCGTTTTTTTTTCGAACGGAGACGACTGGGCTTGGGGTGAGGTGCGTGGGGGGGTTACCCGATCAACAACGTCTTCAGCGCGGGCAGAACCGTGGCCGCGACAACCAGGGCGAGCATCCAGCGATTGAGTCGGATTTCTCCCATGAGGCGGGATTCCACTTCGCGAATATCCGATTTGAGTTCCAATTTGAGTTCACGCAGATCGCCCTTCGTGGCCAGTTCATCCAGATTGGCCTTTTGCACCTCCTGAATGGCCACGGCCATCCCCTTGGCTTGCGGCTCGGCGAAACCGGATGCCTTGAGGGTTTCGACGAATTTCAAGGTATCGAAGGTGATGGCGGTCATGGGCAAAACTCCGGTTGGAAGTGACGACGAACACAGCATACCATGCCCGTCGGAATCCCGGAAGAAAAAAGAGATGCGGGGGCAGTGCGGGAAGAAGGATTTCAGGATCACCCGCACCAGATCTTTTTGCTCTCGCAGAGCACGACCAAAGTATCCTCTCAGGACCCGGTCGGTGTCCAGACACACCCGGTAACCCGATTTCGCCCCTGCCTTTTCGATTCGTAGAGCATCTGATCCGCCTGTTTCAGCAATTCCGCCATGCCGGACTCCTCCAGGGGAATCATTGTGGCGCATCCCAGGCTGATGGTGACATGGGCGGCGGCATCGCTGTTTTCATGGGGGATGCGCAGGCCGTTGATCGCCTCCCGCATCTTCTCCGCAGTGACCAGCGCCCCATCCAGGTCGGTCTGTGGCAAAATGACCGCGAACTCCTCACCGCCATAACGGGCGACAAAATCCACCGCCCGATTCAAGTTGCTCCGCAACCCCCCAGCGACGGAACGCAGACACTCATCCCCACCGGCATGACCGTAATGATCATTATAACGCTTGAAGAAATCGATGTCCAGCATGATCAGGGACAAGGTCTCCTTGAACCGCAAGGCGCGCCGCCACTCCCGATCCAGATGCGCATCGAAAGCACGCCGGTTGGCCACCCCGGTCAGGCCGTCCAAAGTGGAAAGCCGCTCCAGCCGGTCACGATGGCGCTTCAGTTCCAAATGATTGCGGATGCGAATGCGGATGATGGATGGAGAGCAAGGCTTGCTCACATAGTCGATGGCCCCCAGTTCCAGACCCCGCTCCTCGTCCTCCTCCTGGTCGCGGGCCGTCACGAAGATGACCGGAATGTCCCGCGTCACCGGGTTGTTCTTGAGACGCCGACAGGTCTCGTACCCGTCCATCACCGGCATCATGATGTCGAGCAAAATCAAATCCGGCTTTTCGGTCTCCGCCACCTTGAGGGCGTCCAGACCGTTGGTGGCCACCAGGATCTCGTGCTCCTCCCGCAGGATCGACCCCATGAAACGCAAATTGGTGGGGGCATCGTCCACAATGAGGAGTCTGGCGCGCTCGGCGTCGTTGCGGTTCATGACGGCTCTCCCGTGGCTTCCGACCCAAGGATGGGGGCGGCCAACCGTTGCCAGGCGATGGCGGCGCCATTGAAATCGAATCGATCGATGCAACCGGCCAGATCGTTCAAGGCGGGTTCGTGTTCGCTGCCAGCCAGCATCCCCCGCAATTTGGCCAAAGATCCATCCACCTCCATGCTGGCGGCCCCGATCAGGGTCCGCATCTCCCGCAACGCCTCCCGCGCATCGCCCAAGATCATGGGAACCGCCGCCACGGCGGGCGCGTTCCGCTCTTCCAGGGGGCGGATGGCCTCCATGAGATCCGTCAGCGCCCGTTCGAACCGTTCCCCCGGTTCGGCGGAAGCCGTGGCATCCGGGTTCCTCAAAACGGCTTCCAGATCGACGGCGGCAACGCGCAGCTCCTCGGCGGCCAGGTTGCCGGCCACCCCCTTGATGGTATGCGCCAGGGCCAGCAACTCCTTCTCCTCCCCCTCCCCGGCCAGCAGCCGTCGGATCTCCGGCAGACGGTCGATGTAGTCCTTGCGAAACCGTATCAACAAGTCCAGCAACAATCCGGCGTTGCCACCCAGACGGTTCAGCGCGATGCGGACCTGAACGCCCGGCACCTCCGGAAACGGCACGGCCTCATGAGCCGTCGCAAGCGGGGCGGAAACCGGGGCCAGAATCCATTTGCCCAGTACCGAAAAAAGTTGCGCCAGATCGATGGGCTTGGTGACGTGGTCGTTCATGCCCGCCTCCAGGCATTTTTCCCGGCTCCCCTGCATGGCGTGAGCGGTCATGGCGACGATGGGAAGCCTGGCATGGGCCGGATCCCGCCGGATCTCACGCGTGGCGTCATAGCCATCCATGACCGGCATCTGCACGTCCATCAACACGGCATCGAAACGGGTTTCCGCCACCGCCTGCACCGCCTTGCGGCCATTTTCCGCAATGCGCACCACCAATCCGGCCCCCTCCAGGATCTCCCTGGCGACCTGTTGATTGATGGCATTGTCCTCCACCAGCAAAATACGGGCGCCACGCAGCGTGACGGCGTCCGCCATGGGGTCGGCCTGCTCCACACGTTGCGCCTTGTGGATCACCCTCTGCCCGAACAGATCCATGATGGTTTCGAACAGCAGCGAAGGGTTGACCGGCTTGAGCAGACAGGCATCCACCTCGGATTTGTGCCGGTTGTTGAGCCACTCCTCGCGACCAAAGGCGGTGAGCAGAATGATCTTCGGGGCGCCCGGCGCGGCTTTGTCCTCAGCATAACGCTCGCGCCACTCCCGACGGATCGCGGCGGCGGCCTGCATGCCGTCCAGGTCGGGCATGCGCCAATCCATGAGCACCACCCCATGCGGATTGCCCGCATCCAGCGCGCGCCGCCACTCCGCCACCGCCTCGCTCCCGGACTTGGCCGTGGCTACGGTGAAGGAGAAGGAGGTCATGATCTCGCTGAGGATCTCCCGCGAGGTGTCGTTGTCATCCACCACCAACACCGGCATCCCGCGCAGGTCGCGGCTGGCAATCAGCCGCTCTTCCTGGATCGGGGCGCGGCGTCCCAGAGGGACCCGAAAGGAGAAAACGCTGCCCGCGCCAGGTTCGCTGGTCACGCGGATCTCCCCCTGCATCAAGGCGACGAGACGCTTGCAGATGGCCAACCCCAATCCGGTCCCCCCGTATTTGCGGGTGGTGGATTCGTCGGCCTGGGAAAAGGAGTCGAACAGTTTTTCCAGTTGCGCGGGGGTGATGCCGATGCCGGTGTCGCGCACCGTGAAGTCGGCCAGCACGGCGTCGGCCCCCTCCTCCACCAGGGTGGCCCGCACCTCGATCTCGCCTCGTTCGGTGAATTTGACCGCATTGCCGGCCAGATTGAGCAGGATCTGACCCAGACGCAAGGGATCCCCCACCAGGAGCGCCGGCAGACGCGGATCCTTGGAAAGGATCAACTCCACCTGCTGTTTTTCCACCAGGCGGCTCTCCAGCAGGTTGCGCAGGTTGTCGAGAACCTCGTTGAGGTCGAACTCCGTGGCTTCCAGGGTCAGCTTGCCCACCTCGATCTTGGAGTAATCGAGGATGTCGTTGATGATCCCCAGCAAGGAGTAGGAGGCGGCGCGGATCTTGGTCAGGTAATCCTTCTGGCGCGGTTCGGGGTCGGCGCGCAGGGCGAGTTCGGTCAAGCCGACGATGGCATTCATCGGGGTGCGGATTTCGTGGCTCATGTTGGCTAGAAAAGAACTTTTGGCGCGGCTCCCCTCCTCGGCGGCCTCCTTGGCGAGATGCAACTCGCTGGTGCGCTCCCGCACCTTATTCTCCAATCCCTCCAGAGTGGCGAGATAAGCGCAACGGGAGCGTTCCCGTTCCGCCACCGTGGCCGCCAGCATCAGGCCGACCACGGTCATGGCGCACAAAAAAGCGTACAGATCGATGATCCCAGGGATCAGGGTGGGCCTGACGAAGGGACCATGACCGTGTACGATCCCCCAGAGGGCGATGGCGCAGATGAGCACGGCGGCGGTGCTGGCGCCATGCTGACGGAAATGTCCCCCGGCCCAGATCACGAACGGAAAACCGAGATAGGCCAACGGTGGCGCGGCCTCGATCCCGAACAGGCCGGTATGGGTCAACACCGTGACCGGGACGAGCAGCAGCAAAAGGAGCAGCCCCTCCACGCCGCGCTTGCCGGCAAGCGCGTGTTCCACCCGCCATTGCGGGAAGGTGAGCAGCAGCGGAGCCAGCAGCAAAATCCCCATGCCGGCCCCGATCCACCACAAGAACCACATCGGCAAAAAATCGATCCAGGGGACCACGCCGGCCAGACAGGCCCCGGTCACCGCCAGAACGGAATAAACCCCGGCGCTCAGTCCCACCGCGAAGACCGTGAACTGGATCACGCCGGTGATGTGGTCCATCATCGGGTTGAAGGCGTGACTGCGTCGCATGAGGAGATGCCAGGCAAGCAACGACTGCAGGGTCTGGCCGATGGCGATGGCCACCATCTGGAAGAAGGGCATGCCGAGCGAACCGGTCAGCAGCAAGGCACCCAGGGCGATGCCCGGCCACAGGCGCGGACCATGGAGCAGAATCGCGGCGGTGGCCACCCCGCCCGCAGGCCACCCCAGCAGAAAATGGTTCCCGGCCTCCGGAAACAAGGCCCATGCCTGTCCCACCAACAGATAGCCGGCGGACCAGGGCAGCATAATGGAAAGAATGGAGGGGTTGTGCAGCGGAGCGGCTGCCGGTTCGGCGGGTAAGGGAGTGGTGTGATTATGGCTCAAGACGCCCCCTCTCGCTCAAACAACATGAAAAAACCTCCTCCATCCGAGGCGCGGCGCGCAACGAATGGAGGAGGCATGCGGGATGGACGGTGCCTACAGACCCATGCCCATCTGGATGTAACCGCACGGACAGGCCATATGGCAGACATGGCAGCCGTTGCAGCGGGTGTAGTCGGTAAACATCACCCGGCCCTTGGGCCGCTTCATGTCCTTGTGAATGGCCTCCCTTGGGCAGAAGATACGGCACTGATCGCAGGCGAAACAGAGACCGCAGCTCATGCACCGTTTGGCCTCGGCCAGGGCCTGGGTGGTGGTGATGGTCTGTGTGGTCTCCACGAACCCCTTGACCGCTTCCTCGATGGGGATTGCCTCCTCCTCGTTGCGCGGAGCGGGTTTGTAAAAGCTCATGCGCATCTGCTCGGTCTTGATGGGCTTGCCCTTGTGGGGAAGCTGATACGGCACGCCCTTGAGATAACCGTCGATGGCACGCGCCGCCACCCGGCCTTGACCCACGGAGCGGGTGGAGATCCCCAGACCGAGCACGTCACCGCCGGCGAAAATCTGCGGATCCTTGGTCTGGTGGGTATTGTTGGCGGTCAGCCAACCCCATTTGTTGGCCAGATCCTCCATCCCCTCCTCCAGTTCGGGGACCTGACCGATACCCATGATCAGGGTATCGCAGGGGACGGAGTATTCGGAGCCTTTGATCGGGACCGGGCTGCGCCGACCGGAGGCGTCCGGGGCGCCGAGTTCCATGCGGATGCACTTGATGGCCACCACGCGCCCGCCCTGGGTTTCCAGGCCCACCGGAGTGGAGAGGAGCTGGAACTCGATCCCTTCGTGTTCGGCCTCGACCACATCCTTGGCGATGGCCGGCATTTCGTCCTTGGTGCGCCGATAGAGCAGCGTCACCTTGGAGTACTTGGAGACCCGGCGCACGATGCGCGCGGAGTCCACGGCGGTTTTCTCGGTGGAGATGACGTTCCCCTCCTCCTGATGGGCGGCATCCAGGGCGGCTCTGGCCTTGTTGTAAGCCGTCTCGTCCCCGTCGGCCTCGGCTTCGTCCATGTCCGACTGGAGACGCAAGGAGACGCGCGCGGCGTCCATGGCGCTGTCGCCGCCGCCGACCACCACCACCTGCGAGCCGATGTCCACCTTGGCCCCGGTGTTCACCCGGTTGAGGAAGCCCGCTGCGGTGAAGACGTTGGCGGAGTTCTCCCCTTCCAGGCCCATGGCGCTCCCCTTGTGGGCGCCGATGGCGATGTAGATGGCATCATACTTCTTTTTCAGCTTGGCAACGCTGACATCCTTGCCAACGCGGGTGTTGCACTTCAGCTTGACGCCCAGATCCAGGATGTTCTGGATTTCGGCGTCCAGGACCGCCGGCGGCAGGCGGTAGTCGGGAATGCCGTAGCGCAGCATGCCGCCGGCCTTTTCGAAGGCCTCGTAGATGGTCACTTCGTAGCCGCGCCGCGCCAGTTGATAGGCGCAGGAAAGGCCGGAAGGCCCGGAACCGATGATGGCCACGGATTTGTGCTTCTTTTCCTTGGTCAGCATGGTGAGTTTCAGATTGCGGCGGATGCCGTGGTCGCCGACATACCGCTCCATGTTGTTGATCGCCACCGACCCGTCATCCAGGTGCTTGCGATTGCACCCGGTTTCGCAGGGATGGGGGCAGATCCGGCCATGGATGGCCGGCATGGGGTTGGTGTCGGTCAGGCGATACCAGGCCTCGTCCAAGGCGTCCTCGATGGACATCTTGACTTTGTCCGCCTGGGCAATGGTGGTCAGGTAGCCACGGATGTCCTCGCTGCTGGGACAGGCGTCCCGGCAGGGGGGCAACCGTTGGACATAGGTCGGGCACTTCCAGCTGGTCCCGTTGCGGACGACGATCTGCTCCGCGTCGCCCTTGCCAAGCGTCGGTTCCAGATCGTCCCGCGTGAAATCGTCGGTCAAGATCGTGGTAGATAAGGACATCGGTTCAATTCCCTCGGCAGGTGAGTTATACGCTTCGTCTTGACCGTCAGAGGCGAATCATGGCGGACCGGTTGAGGTTCGAAAGGGCCTCCGGGCCGTCATCGATGTGATAGCGGGTGAACGGGAAGCCGGTCATTTCGAAGAACTTGGCCCAGCCGATACGATCGATCCACTCGCCGATTCTCTCCCAGGGCTTGCCGGTCGCCTTGTAGGCGTTCAGGATGCGCCGGATGGCCTCCGAGACCTCGGGCCAGCGCGGCGGGTTGTTGGGGATGCCCCAGACCGCCAGTTTCATGAAGGTGGGAGCGCCGCGCGCTGCGGACATCTTGCCGCCCACCCAGATGGAGAGGCTGTCGGTCTCCGAGTCGCGGATTTCCATGCTCGGGCATTGGCCGTGGCAGGCGCCGCAATACATGCATTTCTCCTCCACCACTTCCACGGTCTCCACGCCGTTGATCACGGCGGGACGGATGGCGGCTGCCGGGCAGATGGCCACCACCTTGGGCAGTTCGCAGATCTGCATGTTGTTGTGGTTGATGCGCGGGGGATGATGATGTTGCACGATCACCGAGATGTCACCGTGGCTGGCGCAGTTGATCTGGCAGCAGGAGGTGGCCATGTGGACCCGGTTGGGGAGATTTTCGTTGCGGAACTCTTCGATCAGGTCGTCCATCATCGCCTTCACCGAGCCGGCGGCGTCGGTTCCGGGCAGGTTGCAGTGCAGCCAGCCCTGGGTGTGGGAGATGTTGGAGACCGAAGGACCGGTGCCGCCCAGGGGCCAGCCGAGGTCCTTTTCCACCGCCTTGATCAGATTGTCCAGGTCGTTCTTGTCACCACACAGAAACTCGATGTTGGAGCGGGAGGTGAAACGCAGGAAACCCTGGCAGTACTTGTCGGCAATGTCGCACACCTTGCGCACGGTATCGGCGCTCATGGTGCGGGGGGAACCGGCGCGCACCGTATAGAGTTTGTCGCCGCCCCTGGCGGTATGCACCAGCACGCCGGGGCGCATACGGTCATGGGAAACCCACTCGCCATAGTTCTTGAGCATGAGGGGGTGGAGATGCTTGGTATAGTCCGGCGCACCCTGATCGCGGGGGGCCAATGGTTTGTCGCTCATCTTATATAAAACCTCATCCTGAAGTGAGTTGGGCCTTGATTATGCGGTTTCGACGGCTTCGGCTTCGCGGTTCCAGACCGGAGGCATTTTGTTCCCTTCTCCATCCATGCGGGGTGGAGCCAACTCCTCGAACTTGATGTAGGAGGTGGTGCGCGGCTGACGAATCATGCGCGGATCGGGTTCCACGCCGATGCCCTTCAGGAAGGTTCCCATGCCGACGCGGGCGATGAACTCCCCGACGCGCTCGTGGTCCATGCCGTTGTCGTTCCAGAACTCCCAGACCCGTTCCACGAACTCCACCAGCTTCTCCAGATCCTCATCGGTCTCCAGTTTCATGAAGGGGACCAGGACCGAAGCCATGGTATCGCCGATCTTCAGGGTGCGGTGGCCGCCGATCAGGATGGTGACCCCTCTGTCCTTGCCGGGACTGAGGGCGTGGTGCATGACGTTGATGCAGTGCATGCAGCGGACGCAGTTGTCGTTGTCCACCTGGAGGGTTTTGCCCTTGACCGAAAGGCAGCGGGTCGGGCAGCGGGTCAGGACGTTGTCGATGAGGTACTCCATGCCCTTGGCGTCGATGAATTCCGCCACCTTGTCCTGATCCACCTGCATGGGACCGCGCCACGTGCCGATGATGGGCATGTCGGAGCGGACCATGGAGTTGGCGCAGTCGTTGCTGCAGCCGGAGAGCTTGAACTTGAACTTGTAGACGAATTCGGGACGGTGCAGATAGTGGATGAAGCTGTCGGTGAGGTGCTTGGTGACCTTCATCGTGTCGTAGCAGGCCATCTCGCAGCGGGCCTGACCCACGCAGCACTGCAGGGTGCGCAGGGCCGCGCCGGATCCGCCGATGTCCCAGCCGTCGTGCATCAGGTCCTCGACGCACTGCAGGGAACCCTCGTCCGAGAAGCCCAGCAGCAGGATGTCGCCGGTCATGCCGTGGAATTGCAGGATGCCGGCGCCGTTGCGCTCGGCCGTGTCGGCCAGGTTGCGCAGCGCATCCGTGTTGTAGACCCAGCCCGGCGGCTCGATCACGCGCACGGTGTGGAAGTTGGCCAGACCGGGATACTTGTCCGCCTTCTCGGAGACGCGGGCAATGATGCCGCCGCCATAACCCGGCGCGTTGAGCACCTTGCCGATCCAGTAATTCCAACGGTTTTCATAAGACTCTTCAAGCTGATTGAGGAGTTGAACAACAACCGGCTTTTTCTTTGAATATTCCTTAAGATCGGAAAAAAAGCTCGGCCACGGGCCGGATTCCAGCTCGTTGAGCAGGGGCGTGTGCAGGGTCATCGCCTTATTTTTGTCATGTTTGCCACTCATTATTCACATACTCCTCAAGAAAAAATTGCCGTGAAGGCTACGCATCCATGAGCCGGACCCTTTCGAGTCCGGCGCCAATCTTAAAGCAGAATCGCTTCATTAGTAAATCAGAAAATTCCGATATTCGAATTTTTTTTCCACTGCGCCCGGAATGATTTTCAAACAGGCCCTATTCGAGGAATTCTTGAATGATATCAGCAATTTTATTGGAATTCCTCGTGAAGACCGCCGTGCGGATCCGCCCGGGGATCGCCGCGACCGGCGAGTCGTAGGGGTTGCATCTGGCTTCCAGGGCGTCGCAGATGGCCACGATCCGACCCGATTCGAACAGAGGCAGCGCCGCGATCTCCGCCACCCCACGGCGCACCTCGGCGAAAACCTCCTCCGGCATCGGCGTGCCCACTCCCGGAGCGTCGGCAAGCACATCCCCGCGCGCGTGCGCGAGGTGGTGGGCCATCAGCGGGATCAACCTGGCCAGATCCACAGGCTTGGTCAGAAAGGCATCCACGCCTGCCTCGCGGGCCTCCCTTTCCCGTTCCACGAAGGCGTCTGCGGACAGCCCGATCACCGGAATCGACGCAGTCACTGGATTCTGCTTCAACAACCGCGTGGCTGTCAAGCCGTCCATGACAGGCATGTGCAGATCCATCAAGATAAGATCAGGACGCATTTCTGCGGCCATTGCCACGCCACGTCCGCCATCCTCGGCCACCGCAGCGGTCAGCCCCACCTCGTCAAGGACGGCCTGCAACATCTCCCGGTTCATGGCGTTGTCCTCCACCATCAGCAGCTTGACGCCGCGATCGAACCGATAGGCGCGCCAATTCTGACCGGGATGCTCCCCTCCAGCGGGCGGATCCGTCTCCCGCAAGGGCAGGCGCACCGTGAACCGCGAACCCATCCCCTCCTCGCTCGCCACGCTCACGGTCCCGTCCAGGATCACGGTCAGGCTCCGCACGATGGAAAGCCCCAGCCCCGTGCCGCCATGCACCCGCGTGGTCGAACTGTCGGCCTGCTCGAACGGCTCGAAAATCGCCTGCAACCGGTCGGCGGGAATGCCGATGCCGTGATCCTCCACCGCGAACTCCATCCACCCGCCGTCCCTGCGGGCATGCAGGATCACCTCCTTGCCGCGCGGGGTGAACTTGATGGCGTTGGACATCAGGTTCATCAGAATCTGATTGATGCGCGTCCGGTCGGAACGGACCTGACGCGGCAGGTCCGGATCGACGGCGTAACGCACCATCACCCCCTTTTCCGCCGCGCGGTCCTTGGTGATCTGATAAAGACTCTGCACCAGCAGAACGATGTCGATGTCCTCCTGGTCCAGCTCGACCTTGCCGGCCTCGATCTTGGCCAGATCCAGGACGTTGCTGATGATCTCGGTCAGATTGTCCCCGCTGACGCGGATGTTCTCCAGGTAGCGCAAAAAACGGGGGGAGATCTGGCTCTGATGCTTGAGCAGAATCCGCGAAAACCCCACGATGGCGTTCAGCGGGGTGCGGATCTCGTGGCTGACGTTGGCCAAAAACGCGGTCTTGGCCCGGTTGGCGCTCTCCGCCTCCTCCTTGGCATTGCGCAGGGCCACCTCCATCCGCTTGCGCTCGATGAGGCCGGCCAGGGTATTGGCCACAGCGACCAGAAACTCCTCCTCCTCGGCCCGGCGGGCATGACCGGCGGCAAGATAGAGATTGCACACCCCCAACAGCCTGCCGCGCAGCAGGATCGGCACGCAATAATGGCCATGGGGTTGCATCCCCTCGTAACGGACGTCGTGCTCCGGCCCCACATCGGAAGAGAAGACCAGGGATCCCGACTTGGCCGCCCGTCCGCACAGACACCAACCCGGCTCCACGTTGGCGCAGTGGGACAACAGAATGGGAGAAAGCCCGCTCTGGACCTTGAGGGTCAGACACCGGGTCTCCGGGTCCGCCAGAAAAATCGCCCCGCGTGACTGCACCGCCAGCCAGGAAAGCCCCAGAATGATCTCCAGCGCCTTCGAGAGCTGTTCTTCCAGGGAGATCGGCTCCAGGGCCGTTTGCAGCAGGGTGTTGATGGCGAGCCGCGCCTGGGCGGTCCTTTCGTTGCGTCTCGCCAGTTGCCGAAGTGTGAGCAACTCCTCCCTTAGCTTGAGATTTTTTCTTTTCAGTTCCTGCAATTCCCGGCTGTCCGTCCCTTTCTTGCCCTTCTTGCGGTTTTGCGCCGCCTCCAGGCCGATCCGGGTCACCACGCCGAGGAACGTCTCGCCCGCGAACACCGGCAACACCGGACGACCGCTCATCGTCATGCGTTCCAAGACTTCGGAGGGGGACGCCTCGACGCTCACCGCCGGTCCCTCCACAGCCCTCCGTCCCGCCGTCACGTCGCCGGTGGTCAGGATCCCGGCGTAGCGCTCCTGGCGGTAGATCACCAGAAAGCCCACCCGCGCCAGTTCCCGTGCCGCAGCGGTCATCTCGGCGCGGGTTTGCGCCTTGGGGAAATCGGTCAGCACCCACGCGGCGATTTTCATGCCTTCACCTCCCTCGACTCGACAAAGTGTGCATCGACAAGCATTATCCCATAAACATTTATTAATGTATAGAATAAAAAAATCAATGTCGATGATTTTCCCTGGACGCCGCCAACCCGGCCAATGCCCCGGTCACCCGCACCACCACCTCCAGCCACCCCTCGCCGACCTCCTGGCGAAACAGCCGCGCAACCCCCGGATACCACGGCGAATCCTCGCGGTCGAACATCCAGCGCCAATCGGTTCCCAACGCGGGGAGCAGCACCCAGCACGGCTTCGCCAGGGCGCCACACAGGTGGACCACGGCGGTATCCACGCCGATCACCAGATCCAGTTGCGCCACGATGGCCGCAGTGTCGGCGAAATCCCGGATCTCCCCGCCCAGATGCGACAGGGGTTGCCCGGCGGGTGGCGCCAGGGCCTCCTCCTCGCCCTCCCCTTTCTGCAAACCGACGAACACCACGCCGGGAACCGACCACAAGGGGGCCAGAGTGGCCAGGGATGGCAACGATCGATTTTGATTGTTGAAATGCGACGACGACCCCTTCCAGACCAGGCCCACCCGAATGCCCCCCTCCGGCAGACGGGCGCGCCACCTGGCCAGCCGATCGGGGAGCGCGCCCAGATAGGGAATCCGGGCGGGCAGGTTGGCCAGGGTGGTGGCATGCCTGCCCGGCAGGCTCAGCAGGTGGATCCAAAAATCGTGTTCCCCCGCCGCAGAGAAATCGGCGCACTGCGCGTCCACGCCGGACAAGGTAGCCATCAAGGGATGCAAGGGGAGGGGACAAACCAGGGTCAGCCGGGTGACACCCGCAAACTTGAGCAGCGGTAAATAGCGACAAAACTGGATGGTGTCGCCGAACCCCTGCTCGGCGATCACCAGCAGGGATTTGCCCCACAAATCCTCCCCCTCCCACTGGGGAAAGGGCAGGTCGGGCAGCGGCGTTTGCCGTTTCCGGTGCGCGGGATGGTAACGGTATTCGTATCTCGCCCACCCCTCCTCGAAGCGTCCCAGGCTCAACAACAGCAAGCCCAGGTAGCTGTTGGCCTCGGGCCAATCCGGGCGCAGGCGCAGGGCCTGCCGATAAGCCGCCTCGGCCCGCGCCATACAGCGCCGGTCATGCAGCAGATTGCCCAGGTTGAGCCAAGGATCCGGGTAGTCCGGACGCAGCCGGATCGCCGTCAGCAGTGCCCGCTCGGCCTCCTCCAGCCGATTCGCCTCGTTGCGCAACAAGCCCAGATAATTGTGAATCTCCGCGTCATCCGCGACCCACGCCAGGCTCTCCTCCAGAACGGTCAACATCTCGGCCATGCGGTTCTGGTCTTGCAGAAGGGTGGCCAGGGCCTTCCAGCCGAGGCCGGCGCGGGGGAAGCGCGACACCAGCACCCTGGCCATCCCTTCCGCATCCGTGATCCTGCCTTGCGCGCGCCGGGAGATCACGCACTCCATGCCCAGCGCCAGCGCCACCCGCTCCACCACTTCCGGCCAGCCGCCGGGCCGATTTTGACGAAACAGCCGCAGCACGCCGGGATACCAGGGCGAATCGTCGCGTCCGCTCAGCCAGCGCCAATCGCTCCCCTCCTCCGGCAGCAACACCCAGCCCGGTTTTCCCAAGGCGCCGCACAAATGCATGACCGAGGTATCCACACCGATGACCAGATCCAGTTGCGCCACGATGGCAGCGGTATCGGCGAAATCCCGGATCATGGCCCCCGCGTGAAACAAGGGCTGTCCCGCCGGAGGAGCGCTGGCCTCCTCCTCGCCATCCCCCACCTGCAAGCTGACGAACACCACCCCCGGCAACGCCCACAAAGGGGCCAGAACCCCCAGGGACGGCAACGAACGATTGGCGTGATTGGCGTGCAGCACGGACCCGCGCCAGACCAGCCCGACCCGCACGCCGCCCGCAGGCAGGATCTCCCGCCAGCGGGCGACCCGCTCCGGCAGGGGATGCAGATAGGGAATCCGGGCCGGAATGGTCTCCAGAGTGACGCCGAGATGACCAGGCAGGCTCATCAACGGCGTCCAATAGTCGTGCCAGGGCACGTCGTCCAGGGTGTCGATCCACCGATCGACGCCGGCGAGGGTCGCCAACAAGGACACCAGGGGGGGCTTGACCGCCAGGGTGATCCGACACGCCCCGCGTTCGACGAGCAGCGGCACGCAACGACAGAACTGGATGTCGTCCCCATACCCCTGCTCCCCGATCACCAACAGGGAGCGGCCGGTCAACGCCTCGCCCCGCCAGCGGGGGAACGCCAGCCCGGACGGCAGGGGGAGAGGATCCTTGCGTTGCGGATGATGACGATATTCGTACAACGGCCACCCCTCGGCCAGGCGACCGCTCCTCAGAAGCAACAGACCCAGATTCCAGGCCGCGTCCGCGTATCCCGGCCGCAGACGCAACGCCTCCTGCCAGGCGGCCTCGGCCTCGGCCACCCGGTTCTGGTCGCACAGCAGTTGTCCAAGATTGTGCCAGGCCTCCGGCAGGTCCGGTTGCAGGCGCAAGGCCTCGCGATAGGCCGCCTCGGCCTCGCACGGCAAGCGGCGTTCCTCGTGCAGCAGCCGGCCCAGGTTGCAATGGGCGCGGGCATATTCCGGGCAGAGCCGCAGCGCCTCCCGCCAGGCCGCCTCCGCTGCGTCGAACCGTCGCAGGTCATGCAGGATCCCCCCCAGATCGCAATGCAGCCGCGCATGGTCCGGCCACAACAGCAGCGTCTCCCGGCAAAACGCTTCCGCCTCGGCGAGCCGCCCCCCGCCATGCAGAAGATTGATCAGGTTGATGCGTGGCTCCTCGAAGGCCGGAGCCAGACGGATCGCCTCCCGCCAAGCCGCTTCCGCCTCGCCGTCTCGCCCCCAACCGGCAAGCAGATTGCCCAGATCGTGCCAGGCCGGAGCGAACCCCGGATGCAGGCGCAACGCCTCGCGACAGGCCCTCTCCGCCTCCTCGGCGCGGCCCATGCCGGTCAGCAGAAGACTATAGTTATAATAAACCCGAACCAGCACCCCCGGATCGGGATTGGCCCGCGCGTCGCAGGCGGCGCGGCGGATGATCTCCCGATAGCCCATGTCCGCCTCGGCGAGACGCCCGGCCCGATGATGCGCAACCGCCTCATTGAGGAGCAACCGATCGCCGACGGCGGCGGTCATGCGCGCCCTCCAAGATTACCGCAAGTCAGACGGCCTGTCCCGCCACATATCCAGACGACCAGGCCCATTGCAGATTGAAGCCACCCAGACAACCGGTCACATCCACCACCTCGCCGATGAAATACAATCCCGCGATGGTCCGGCAGGCCATGGTGCCGGGATCGAGTTGCAGGGTATCCACCCCGCCGACCGTCACCTCGGCGCGGCCATAGCCCCCGGTTCCGGCGGGCAACAGCCGCAGGCGATGCACGGTGTCGGTCAGGGCGCGCAGACGCTGATTGCCGATTTCGGCCAGATGGCCATCCACCCCGGCGCGGGCAGCCAGATGGCACGCCAGCCGTCCGGGCAGGAATCGCCCCAGGGCGCTGCTGGCGGCCTGCCGGGGATGGGTCTGTCTGACGGAGGGGAGGTGGGCGAAGAGGTCGATTTCCGGGGCCAGGTCGATGAGGAGTTCCGTACCGGGCCGCCAGTGGGAGGAGAGACGCAGAATGGCCGGGCCGCTCAGACCTCGATGGGTGAACAGCATGGCATCCGTGAAACCGGTGGTGCCGCACATGGCGCGAGCACGCAGGGAGATCCCCGCCAGCGCGCCCCAACCCGGACCACTCTCCGGGCCAAGCAGCAAGGGGGCCAGGCCGGGTCGTTCCGGGATGACGCGCAACCCGAACTGGCGGGCGATTTCGCAGCCCAAACCCGTGGCCCCCAGCTTGGGCATCGAGCGGCCACCCAGGGCCACCACCAGAGCAGCCCCATGCCAATCCCCCCGACTGGTGCGCACGAGAAAGCCCTCCTGATCCCGTTCGACCCGACGGATGGCGGTCTCTTGCAGAAAGGTGACCCGATGCTTCCGGCATTCGTCCAGCAGCATGGCGACGATATCGTCCGCCGCCCCCGTGCAAAAAATCGCCCCGTCCCCCTTGTCGAAATGGCGAATGGCGTACCGGTCCACCAGGGCGATGAAATCCCTCGGTGCATAGGCGCGCAGGGCCGTCTGGCAGAAACGGGGATTCTCCGACAGGTAATGGCGCGACCCGGCATGAAGATTGGTGAAATTGCAATGCCCCCCCCCGGAAACGCGGATCTTCTCCCCGGCGCGCGCGGCATGGTCGAGCACGAGCACGCGCCGTCTGCGGCTGCCGGCTGTCATGGCGCACATCAGGCCGGCGGCCCCGGCCCCAAGGATGATGACATCCCATTCAGTGGATACGGTCAATGGATCTTTCTTTGTCCCAAGCAAAACCCCCTCTCATTCCATTATCCCGAAGACCGGGACATGGCGCAACCTCGCACGAACCCCCCAGGATTCGACGTTGACTTTTCCGGCCGCTGGCGGCACTCTTGAACAAGGGAAACCCCCAACTCAACAGATCAAACCATGCCACCCACACTCCGACTGACGCTCACGCCGAAGATCCTGCTGCTCGCCCTGGCGGGTTTCGCCGTCACGATCCTGCTCGTGGCGCTCGCCTCCGAGGACACTTTGGAGGAGGCCATGCTGGATCAGGTCTACAAACAGGCGCAAAGCTACCTCCAGGGCATCGCCCTGCATCTGGAAAGCATGCCCGCCGACGCCCCCCCGGAGCAATACCGCACGGTCCTGCTCAAGAGCCTCTCCCTGGAAAAGGACGGGGTGTTGCAGTTTTCCCCGGTGGAGATTTATCTCTACGCATCCACCGGCCAGGTCCTCGCACACTCCGAGCCGGGGATTTATCTGGACAAACCCATGGACGGCATCTACGGCAAGGTGATCCGGGAGGGCAAACCCGCCGCATCCAAGGACTTGTCGTCCATTCTGATCCATGGCGAGCAATCCAGCCATCCCACCATCGACATCATCGTGCCGGTTCGGCTGGGAGGCGACCGTTACAACGCCGGCCTGGAGGCGGAACTCGACCTGGAGGAGTTGCGGCGGATCATATCGATCAACGACAATGCCTACGAAAAACGGATCCTCCTCCTGACCACGGCCTGCGGCATCCTGTTGTTCCTGTTCGTGTGGTGGCTGATGCACCGGCTGGTGATCCGGCATGTCAAAACCTTCGCGGGGGCCGCCCATGACTTCGGCTCCGGCGATCCTCTGGCGCGCATTCCCATGCCGCTGCCCAACGACGAGATCGGCGATCTGGGACGGACGTTCAACGCCATGGCCGACGACATCGGCAAACTGCTCAACGCCCAGGAGGAAGCCTACCTGCAAACCATGCGGGTCCTCGGCAAGGCGCTCTCCGCCAAGGACGCCTACACCCAGAGCCATTCGGCGCGGGTGGCGCGCTACGCGGTCATGCTGGGCCGGCACCTGGGGCTGGACGAAGAGAAACTCTCCGTGCTGCACAAGGGGGCGCTGATGCACGACCTGGGCAAGATCGGCATCCCGGACGCCATCCTCAACAAACCCGGACCCCTGACCAATGAAGAATATGCCGTCATGCGCACGCATGCCTCCCTGACCGCCACCATCATGCGTCCCTTGCACCGGCTGCACGACTTCCTGGACATCGCCGCCTGGCACCACGAACACTGGGATGGCACCGGCTACCCGGACGGCCTGTCCGGAGAGAGCATCCCGCTGCTGGCGCGCATCGTCTCCATCGCCGACACCTGGGACGCCATGACCGGCGACCGGGTCTACCGCAAGGGCATGCCCCCGGAAAAGGCGCTCGGCATCCTGGAAACCGAATGGAATCGCGGCCAATGGGACCCGGAACTGGTCAAAAGATTCACCCGCATGATCCGCGAAACGGAGCCTCCCGCATGACCCGGACCTCGACATCGCTGCGCATCCTGTTCATCGAGGATCACGCCGACCTGGCGGCCAACCTCATCGACTACTTCGAGGAGAAGGGACATGTGGCCGACGCGGCCCAGGATGGCATCACCGGCCTGCATCTGGCCCTGGTCAACCCTTACGACATCATCGTCCTGGACCTGATGCTCCCCGGCATGGACGGGGTCACCCTGTGCCGCAAGCTGCGCCAGGAGGGCAACATCGCCACCCCGATCCTGATGCTGACCGCCCGTGGCGACCTGGAGGACAAGGTGGCCGGCTTCGCCAGCGGCACCGACGATTATCTGGTGAAACCGTTCGAACTCCGGGAACTGGAGATGCGCATCCAGGCCCTGACCAAGCGGGCCAAGGGGATGCTCACCCGCCGGGTCCTGCGGGTGGCGGACCTGGAATTCGATCAGGAAACCTTGCAGGTGCGACGGGCCGAGCGGCTCGTGGAGCTGCCGGCCATTCCCATGCGGATTCTGGAACTCCTGATGCAACGCTCCCCGGCGGTGGTCTGGCGCCGGGAGATCGAACAGACGGTCTGGGGCGACTCCCCGCCGGACAGCGACGCCCTGCGGGTTCACATGCACACCCTGCGCTCCGCCATCGAACACGCCGGGATGCCCCCCCTGCTGCATACCCTGCGCGGCATCGGCTATCAACTGGCGCTCGCCGATGCGCAAAAGACATGATCTGCGTCTCAGGGTCGCCATCGCCTTCGCCGCCTTCGGGGCGCTGATCAGTTTTTTGATGGGGGTCTTTTTGCAATGGGCCGCCCATGACCTGGGCCAGCGGCTGATCGACGATACCCTGACCGCCGAACTCGACGACTATTTCGCCCGCCGGGAACGCAATCCCCACTCCAAGCCGCCCAACACCATCACCCTGCACGGCTACGTGCGTTCCGGCCACGACCAGGCCGAGGAGATCCCACCCTATCTTCACGCCCTCCCCCCCGGCCGCCACGACATCACGGTGGGCGCCCTCGCCTATCGGATCGCGGTGGCGGACCACCGGGAGGAGCGCTATTATTTCCTGTACGACGCCAGCCAGCAGCAAAGGCGGGAGCACGGCTTCGCCCTGCGGATCGGGGCCGCCATCCTCATCGTCGTGCTGTGCGCGGCCGTGGGAGGATTCTGGCTGGTGGGGGTGATCATCGCCCCGGTGACCGAGCTGGCCAAACAGGTGCGCAACCGATCTCCCGACGACTGGTCCCGGCGCATGGCGGACGACTTCGCCCACGACGAGGTGGGGGAGTTGGCGCATGCCTTCGATCTGCATCTGGGGCGGATCCGCGCCTTCATGGAGCGGGAGCGGGCCTTCACCGCCGACCTGAGCCACGAACTGCGCACCTCTCTGGCGGTCATCTCCAGCGCCACCGAGATTCTCCTGTCCGACGACACCCTCACGGAAAAACAGAAGAACCGGGTCCTGCGGGTGGAACGGGCGGCACGGGAGATGGGGGACATGGGCACGGCCCTGCTGCTCATGGCCCGCGAGCGGCACGCCATGGCCATCGAGTCCACCACCCATGTCGCGGATGTGGTCGACGAGGCGGTGGAAAAACATCGCTTCCTGCTGAAAAGCAAACCCATCCAGGTGGTCGTGGCCACCAGCCCCGACCTGACGGTCCCGGTGGACCGGGGCCTGGTCTTCATCGCCGTGGCCAACCTGATCCGCAACGCCTTTTCCTACACGGAACAGGGCGAGATCCGCATCACCCAGGATCGCGCCTCGCTGACCGTCAGCGACACCGGCTGCGGCATGCGCGAGGAGCAGACCGCCCGCATCCTGTTTTCTCCATTTCACGCCATCACCCACGCCAGGGGGTCCGGAATCGGCCTCTCCCTGGTCAAGCGCATCTGCGATCAATACGGCTGGAAAATCCGCGTCACCAGCCAGGAAGGATGCGGCACGGCCATCCGGATCGAGTTTTTTTCGGATTGATCATCCCTGCCCCGGCAATCGATTCTCTACGGACTTTTGAGCCGCTGGAAAAAGTCATGCACATCCTGATGAATTTCATCGGCTTGCATGTTGCCCGCAACCGATTCCCGCAGCAGTTCCACCGAGAAATCCTCATTCCGCAGGCGATGAAAGAGGGAGTCATTGTTTTCGAACAAAATCCGTTTGCCATCCACGGCGCGGAAAATGTTGGCCTGGACATTGCGCCATGTGATGTTTGGAGGTAACGTCAGGTTCTCGGCAGCGAAGAATGCGTCGATCAGATTCCGATGGGTTGCGGCGAACAGGGGGCCAGCCTTTTGTGTCGCGGTGCGTTTCCATGCCTCCGGGACCAGAAGGTAATTTTCGATATTTTTCCGTTGCCACTCCATCAGCGCGGGGTTGTCCGGCTCCGGGTGGAACGCCGTGTCGGTCGTGTCATAGTCGAACAGCATCAGTGACCGCAGGTTGGGGATGATCAGACTGACCGCCTTGAAATGTTGCCCGGCGTGCTCCTTCATGGCTTTTTTGGTGCCGCCGTTCATCGTTTTGAAATAGATCTTTTCCAAGGTTCCCGCAGATTGACACGATGCCGACCAGGCTCGCAGAATGCGTTCGTCGCTGTTTCCTTCCACATAGAGGATACAGGTGCAGTGCAAAAGACGTTCGACCTCCGTGTTGGAGAGTTCCGACATGGCGCGGACCACCTCCGGCGACGATGGGACACGCCGTGGTTCGTGGGAGAGCAGAGAGACGATCTGGGAAACATCCACGCCGCAGACGAACTCCTCGGCATGGGTGGCGATCAGGAACTGCAATCCGGTTGCATGGGACTTCTGCTTGAAATAATCCAGGATTTCACGTTGCAGGCTGGCATGCAGATGGGCATCCGGCTCGTCGAGCAGGATCGTGGTGGGGTGGTAGCCATACAGGAACGCCATCAACGTCAGCGTCTGGTGAAACCCGCTTCCTCCGGCGATGATGTCGTATGTTTTGCCGAATTGCTCGTACTCCACTTTGATATAGACATCCTTGAGCGGGTCGTAGCGTGGCTTGTGGAGTTTCACCGCAAACCATGCCTCGACCTTGTCCGCCAGTTCCCGCCAATCCGCCGATGCCTGATTGCGACCGGGGCCGGTTTCGTCGGTGGCATTCACGCTCAGCAGCAGATTGCGCAATACGCTGCCGGGCTGGCCCTTGCCGACCTGCTGTCGAATGGGGGCGATATCCAACCGTTTTTCCACCGGTTCCAGGCCGGAAAATGGGGGAATATAGGCAATCCTCGGCATGCCCCGCGCATCATTTTCCCGAAAGTCGTCCCAACCGTTCGATGGAATGGCATAAATGGTTTGCGGAGAATGGTATCTCAGTTCAATGCCAAATTTTTGTTCGATGCCATCCCGATCCAACCAATAAATAATAATTTCAATTAAAATAAATTTTTGTAATTTTTTGCCATCGACTTCCGGATATTCACGGTCGGTTCTGTTGCGCCACAGCAGGTTGAATTCCGGCAGTGGCAGGGCGGAAAAATTGGGCAGCACCACCTGGATGCCCTTGCTGCCGCCGCGCTTCGAATGATGAAACAAGTCAACACAGAACTGCCAGATGGCCAATGCCTGCAGGACGGTACTCTTGCCGTTGTTGTTGCGTCCGACCAGAAGATCGAACAGCCCGAATGCATAGGTCTGTTCGGTGACGCTCTTGAAATTTTTCAATGTTAATTTTGTGATGCGCATCAATTATTTTCTAACACTCGATTCCGTCAATATTGTTATAATATATTGTAACAATACGCAACTCTTATGATACCATCCGCATGAAGAGCATCTCCTATTTGCCGGAAATTGTCAAGTTGGCCTTCGCGACATCATGTTTGCCGCCATCCCTGACCGGACAGGACCTCCATCCCCAAGACGACCTCTCAACCCGTTGGCGTGGCAGCCCAAATCCGCATCACCAGCAAGAAAAAATGCGGCACGACCGTCCGCATCGCATTTTTTTTCGGATTAACCACCCTCTAACGGTGCTTTTACCACCTCTTAACATGCGACCGGATAGGCTCTCCCCATCGAAACCAAAACTCCATGGGAAAGAGGATTCACCGACATGTCCACATCTTCATCCGCCATTGCCCCAATACCCTGGGACCGCCTGGTGCCGCCGCTGCGCTGGTGGAACCGGGTCTCACCGGAATCGCTGAAGGCCGACCTGCTCGCCGGCCTTACCGGGGCGATTGTGGTGCTGCCCCAGGGGGTGGCGTTCGCCGCCATCGCCGGCATGCCGCCGGTCTACGGACTTTACGCCGGCATGATCCCGGCCATCGTGGCGGCCTTTTTCGGCTCCTCCTGGCACCTGGTATCCGGGCCGACCACCGCCGCATCCATCGTCCTGTTCTCGCTTTTGAGCGGCCATGCCGAACCGGGCAGCACCGCCTACGTACAACTGGCACTCACCATGACCTTCCTGGTGGGATTGACCCAATTGGGATTGGGACTGTTGCGCATGGGGGTCCTGGTCAATTTTATTTCTCATTCGGTAGTCATCGGTTTTACCACCGGTGCGGCACTGCTGATCGCCGCCAATCAGCTTCACCACTTTCTCGGCATCCACATTCCGCGCGGCGCCGATTTCACCCATACCCTGCTGTTTGCCTGGCAAGGGTGGCGGCAGATCGATCCCCTGGTCCTGGCGGTGAGCATGACAACACTCCTGACCGGCATCGCCTGCCGCCGGTGGTTGCCACGCGTCCCCTACATGATCGTGGCCCTGCTCGCGGGCACGTTCCTGGCCCTGGCACTCGACCCGGCCATGAAGAGCGGCATCACCCGTGTGGGCGCCATCGCCGCCACCCTGCCGCCCCTGTCCATGCCGGATTTCTCGCTGGAGACGCTGCGCACCCTGGCCCCAGGCGTCATCGCCGTCACCCTGCTGGCCCTCACCGAGGCGATCTCCATCGCCCGCGCCATGGCCCTGCGCAGCGGACAAACCATCGACGCCGACCAGGAGTTCCTGGCCCAGGGACTCTCCAATCTGATCGGCAGCTTTTTTTCCGCCTATGTCGCCACCGGCTCCTTCAACCGCAGCGGCCTCAACTACTCCGCCGGGGCCAGAACCCCCATCGCCGCCGCCAGCTCCGGCCTGATGCTGATGGGACTCGTGATCCTGATCGCCCCGCTGGTCGCCTGGCTCCCCCATGCCGCCATGGCCGGCGTGCTGTTCCTGGTGGCCTGGGGCCTGATCGATTTCCACCACATCCACCAAACCCTGCGCACCAGCCACTCCGAAACCATCATCATGAGCGCCACCTTTCTGGCCACGCTGCTGCTCAATCTCGAAATCGCCATCCTGTTCGGGGTGCTGCTGTCACTGGGCATCTACCTGGCGCGCACCTCGAACCCCATGGTGCTCAACCGCGTCCCCGATCCCATGCATCCGCGCCGCCGTTTCACCACCTCCCTCGCCGGCGACTCCTGCGCCAAGGTACGGGTGATCCGGGTGGACGGCTCGCTCTTCTTCGCCGCGATCCAGTCCATCCAGGCGCAATTCGAGGCGTTGGCGCCACACGACACGCAATTGATCGTGGTGGCCTCCGGCATCAACTTCATCGACCTGGCCGGCGCGGAATTCCTGGCGTCGGAGGCGGTCAAGCGCCGCCAGGCCGGGGGCGGACTCTTTCTGGTGCGCCTCAAGGAACGTCCCACCCGGCTCCTCGATGCCGGCGGCTACCTGGAAACCATCGGTCGGGAAAATCTCTTCTCCTCCAAAAACGAAGCGATCCGCGTCGCCTTCGCCAGGCTCACCCCCGGATCCTGCTCCTGGTGCAGCCGGCACGTCTTCCAGGAGTGCGATGCGTTGCACAACGACAGCGTGCTTTCGTTCCCTTCCCCCATGGCGGCTTGAACCGGATCAGGAGATATCCCATGAGACCCCAACCCGACCGCATTCTCGCCCTGATCGATCCCCTGCCCCACGGCGAACCCCTCGTGCGGCAATTCGCCGCCTGCCTGCGCCGGCAAACGCCCACCGAGATCCTCTGGCTCCATGTCTGTGACGAGGATATCGGACTTGGCTTCGAAAGCAGCCAGTTTCCCTTCCTGACGCCAGGGGAGTGGCTGCGGCGCACCGAGGCGGAACAGGCCGGCAGGCTGCACACCCTGCTGCACAAGATCGGCATCGGCGCCACCAGCTATCGCATGCTCTCCGGCATCGCCAACCACCGCATCGTGGAACTGGCCAACTCCTGGAACGCCAGACTGATCCTGGCCGCGAGCCGCGACCATGGCAGGATCACCGGCCACGACGGCCCCACATGGCTGCGCCATCCCCAACCCCTGCCCTGCCCGGTGCGGTTCGTGCCGGATGACGACTCCGGGGACGGGAAAAAAATGTTCGGAGGGACATTTTTTTCTTTGCTTAACCGGTTCTTAACCCTCCCTTAACCCTGGCTTAACGTTCGATGCGACAGGATTCTCCCCGTCCACTCAATACCCCTTGCCAAGGAGAACACCATGTCCGTACCGTCCAAACCGCCATCCCATCTCAGCGCCATCCTGGGATGGGGTGGCCTGTCCGTCACGCTCTACATCCTGCTGTTCGCCTACGAAAAGTCCATTCTCGACCTGTCGGCGCGCGGCAAGTGGTATTTCGTGGTCCCGATCCTCATCGCATTCCTCTTTTCCTTCGTACACGGCCAGTTCACCGGCGTATTCTGGGAAGGTTTGGGTTTCACGGCCAAGAAATAGGGACAATCACGACATGGACGCGCTGCAACAATTCATTCAGCTGGATCCGGCCAACGCTGGCTATCTCTTCATCGTGGGGTTCGTGGGCGGACTGGTGAGCGGCTTCATCGGCTCCGGCGGGGCCTTCGTCCTCACCCCGGCCATGATGAGCCTCGGCGTGCCTGGGATCGTCGCCGTGGCCAGCAACATGTGCCACAAGTTTCCCAAGGCCCTGGTCGGCGCCATGAAACGGGCCAAGTATGGTCAGGTGGATCTGAAGATGGGCCTCATCATGGGAATGTCCGCCGAGGCGGGTGTGCTGGTGGGCGCTTATTATCAGGAATTGATCAAGCAACGCTTCGGCGATGCCGGATCCAACCTCTACGTCTCGCTGGCCTTCGTGGTGATCCTCGGCTTTGTCGGCGCCCTGGTGATGCGCGATACCCTCAAGGCTTATCGATCCGGTATGACCGAGGAGGAAAAACCTGGCCGCCTGGCCCTCTGGGTGCAAAGCATCCACATCCCCGGCACCATGGTCTACTTCCGGGGACTCAACACGCGGATTTCCGTTCTGTTCACCATTCCTCTGGGGTTCGCCACCGGAATGCTGGCCGCCACCATCGCCGTGGGCGGCTTCATCGGCGTGCCGGCGCAGATCTACGTTCTGGGCATGAACAGCCTGATGGCCTCGGCCACGGAACTGGTGATCGCCTTCGTCATGGGAGTGGGCGGGACCATCAAATTCGCCTGGAGCGGCTATGTGGACATCCGTCTGGCCATGATCATCCTGGCCGGGTCCCTGTTCGGGATCCAACTGGGGGCGATCGGCACAACTTACGTCAAGCCATTCGTGATCAAGCTGGTGATGGCGGTGATCATGTTGACGGTCATGTTCAGCCGGGCGCTGGTGATCCCGGTCTACCTCTCCCAACTGGAGTGGATCGACGCCATGCAACCGTCCACCATGAGCATGCTGAAGAACATCAGCTTCGCCATCATGATCCTGGCCCTGGCCCTGGGTGCGGGGATCATCCTGATGGCGATCCTGAAAGGCAGACGGGAGGCGGCGCACCCCACCTCCCCCAGTCATCTGAAACTGGCCACCGAGAGCCGCATGCCATCATGAACGGACTCCGCCGCATCATCGCCGTCATTGATCTGTTCGACGCCAACGAGGAGGTGACCGGCACCGCCCTCCGCCTGGCGCGGGAGAGCGGCGCCCAATCGCGGTTCGTCACCCTGTTCGATCACCTCGATACGCCCGCGTCGTCCCCGGAAGATCGCTTCCGGGAACACGCCGAGGCGTTGCGCGACCGCTTGCGCCGGCATGTCGGACAGTCGAGCGACCAGGAGGCCGACTGCGCGGTCATCACTGGCCACCCTGGCGAGGAACTGGGACGCATGGCCACTGCCTGGGGGGCCGATCTCATCCTGGCGGACCACGACACGGCGCGCGTCATTCAAAACGGGTGGGTGCCGCATTTTCATCCGGTCACCCCTTTGCCTTGCAAGGTGCATGTGGTATCGTCGCAACGGAGTCATTCATGGATGACTCGCTTCGGATTCCGGGATTTTGCCCAGCTCCTCAAGTTGCGATGATGCCCGATTGCTGACCATTGAAAAAATCACCAAAAACCTCGGAGGCCGCCGGGTCCTGGATCAGGCGGATCTGGTGGTTCATCCCGGAGAACGGGTTGGCCTGATCGGTCCCAACGGCGCGGGGAAAACCACGCTGTTGCGGCTGATCGCGCAAGAAACGGACGCGGACGAAGGGGCGATCCGGATGCGGGGTGGCGTCCGGATCGGTCTGTTGCGCCAGGAGATCCTGGATGGCGAGTACACCCTGCTGGCCACCACCCTGGCCGGGGACGAGGAACTGATGACCTTGCGCGACGAACGCGCGCGCATCGAAGCGGACCTCCTGGAAGAACGGCCCGGCCCGCATCACGAGGAGCTGGCGGCGCGCATGGGCGAGATCGACCTGCGGCTGACCACCCTGGAGTCGCACTCCGCCGAAGGACGGGCGGCGGTGATCCTCATGGGGCTGGGTTTCGCGCCCCAGGACCTGGAACGTCCCCTGGCGAATTTCTCCGGGGGCTGGCGCATGCGGGCGCAGTTGGCCAGGCTGCTCTTTTCCCGCGCCGATCTCTTGTTGCTGGACGAACCCACCAACCACCTGGACCTGGAATCGGCCGCCTGGCTGGAAAACCGCATCCGGAAAAGTCCCGGCGGCCTGGCGATGATCCTGGTTTCCCACGACCGATCCTTTCTCAACCGAACCACCAATATCACCGTGGAACTGGAGGCGGGCCGCCTGAGCCGCTTTGCGGGACCGTTCGACGCCTGGCTGGAACAAAAAAACGCCCTCATGGAGAGCCTGGAAAAAAACGCCGCCCGGCAAGGCAAGCGCCGGGAGGAACTGGAGTGCTTCATTCGGCGGTTCCGGGCCAAAGCCACCAAGGCGCGGCAGGTGCAAAGCCGCGTCAAGATGCTGGAAAAGATGGCCCCGGTCGCCACGGTCACCAAGGGTCCGCCCCCGCCACGCATCCGTTTTCCCGTGCCCCCCGCCTGCGCCAGGGAGGTGCTTGCGATCCGGCGGCTGACCAAGGGGTACGATGGCCGGGAACTGTTTTCCGGGGTGAATCTGACCCTGGAGCGTGGCGAAAAGGTGGGGGTGGTGGGGATCAACGGCGCGGGCAAGAGCACACTCCTGAAACTGATCGCCGGGGAGGCCGTGGCGGACGCCGGGGAGGTGATTCCTGGGGAGCGCGTCAAGGTGGCCCGTTTTGCCCAGCACGCCCTGGAGTCCCTCAACCCCGACAAGACGGTGCTGGAATCGGCTGCCGAGGCCGCCCCGGATCAATTTGGCCTGACGGCCTTGCGCACCCTGCTTGGCGGACTGTTGTTTTCCGGAGAGGCAGTGGAGACGCGGGTCGCCAACCTGTCCGGCGGGGAACGGGTGCGTCTGGCGCTGGCGCGGATGTTTCTGTCCGGGGCCAATCTGCTGCTGCTCGACGAGCCGGCCAACCATCTGGACATGGCGGCCCGCGCCGCGCTGGAGGAGGCGTTGACCGACTATCCGGGGGCGGTGCTGCTGGTGACCCATGACCGGGATCTCATGGAGGCGGCCTGTGACCGGCTGTGGGTGGTGGCCGGTGGCAAGGTGGTCGCCTGGGAGGGTGGCCTGGAGGACTATCTGGCGAACGTGATCCGGGAAGAGCGCGCCTTCGCCTCCCCGGCGAACACGGAAGGTGGAGGCACACGCGACGCGCGCGAGTTGCGGCGTCTGTCCGCCCAGACCCGCGACCGGATGCGCCGGGAGACCGCCGGTCAGCGGGCACGTTTGGAGAAACTGGAAAAATCCATTGCCCTGCTGGAGGGGGAACAGCAGGATCTGCAAGCAGGACTTGCCGACCCCGATGCCTATGCCGCCGCGTCGCGAGAAGGTCTGAAAGAGAAGCTGACCCGCGCCGGCCAGGTGGAACAGGCATTGCACGCCGCCATGGAGGAGTGGGAGGCGCTCTCGTTGGCGCTCGCGGCATGCGAGGCGGCGGTGGAAGAGGAGTTGGCGCGGTTGCGCGCCTGACCCCTCCCCCCCGACACGCCGGGGGGAGGACCAGGGAGACTCGCAAGGCTCATCCGAGCAATTTCAGCCATTGTTGTGACATTTGATTGGCCTGGGAGAGGACCGCGATGCCGGCCTGCTGAATGATGGTACCGCGAGCGAGGTTGGCCGATTCCATGGCGACATCGGTATCCATGATGCCGGAGCGGGCGGTGGTATAAGCGTCCGAAAGGGATGTCAGGGTATTGATGATCGATTCGAAGCGGCTCTGGGCACCGCTGAGGGAGGCGCGCAGGCTGCTGATGGAGTTCAGTGCGCTGTCCGCGAGCAGGATGGTGCGGCTGGCCGCTGCGAGGCCGTCAGCCGCAGTCGGGGCGCTGACTACCATTGAGATGGGGCCACCCACGACTTTCAAGCCGAGTCCCACCAGACTGGCCGTGCCGATGGTGATCTGAATGACATCGCCGGGGTTGGTGCCGATCTGGAAGGACCGGGCGGCGAACGAGCCGGTGAGCAGCGCGGAAGAGTTGTATTTCGTGCTGGTGGCGATGCGTTGGATTTCGGTCAGCAGTTCGGTGACGGTCAACTGCAAGGCGGTGCGATCGGCGTTGGACTGGGTATAACTTTTCGCCTGAAGGGCGATATCACGGATGCCTTGCAGGGCATTGGTGGTTTCGTCCAGGGCGGACGCGGCCACCTCGGTCAAGGAGATGCCATCGTTGGCGTTCTGCCTGACGATATTGGCGCTGCGGATTTGGGTGGTGAGGCGGGTGGCCACCGCCAGGCCCGCAGCGTCATCAGAAGCCGTATTGATTCTCAATCCACTGGCAAGTCGTTGCATGGATTTGCCCAGGGCGGTGTTGTTTTTTTGCAGACTGTTTCTGACCAGCATGCTGGTCATATTGGAATTGATGGAAAGGGCCATTTCCTGATTCTCCTTGTGCAATGGGACGTTCTCGTGTCTGGCGGGGATGGCGAGTTGATTTGTACTGAGTCAAGGCGCCGTTCCCGTGCCGTCTTTGCACTATTCATCGTCATGCTTCAATAAAAGCTTGAACAAAAAATCGTGAGCCAGGGCACTTTTTCTGGACAAAACCAACCTTGACAAGTTGATTTTATCGTAGTTGGTTGATTTTTTCAGTATCAAATACAGTATTTTTAAACTTCTCAAGTCGCGAATCGCGGCAACCGATATATCCGATAAGGGGATTTTTACGAAACAGGCATAAAAAGAAATTTTTTATTTTTTTCAATAATTTAATCAACAATGACCGGACACGGCGCAGCCGGAACCGGGCGGGATTGGTCGAAAAGATTCTGGCAGGGGGAATGCGGGGGGGGTGAAGGGGATTTTTTTCAGGGAGGTGATTTTCCCCTCAACCCGGGGGTCGGGTAAACCGATACATCCGATAAGGGGGATTTTTGGTGGAAGTGGACCTCATGGATTTCGGGTTGACCTCACTTTTTTTCGGGGCATTGCTGGCGGCAACGGTATTGCCGTTTTCCTCGGAGGCGATGGTGGCGGCGGCGGTCATGTCCGGGGAGTGGCCGACGTGGTCGATCTGGCTGACCGCCACCGTGGGCAATGTACTGGGCGCGCAGATCAACTGGTTCCTGGGCCGTTACTGCATGCGTTTCCACTCCCGCCGATGGTTTCCCATCACCCCGCAGCAGATGGAACTGGCGCAAACCCGTTTCCAGCGCTGGGGCCAATGGAGCCTGTTGTTCGCCTGGGTGCCGGTGATCGGCGACCCCCTCACCTTCATCGCCGGGAGTTTCGCGGTCTCTTTCGCCAGTTTCAGCATGCTGGTCGCCATTGGCAAGGGGGCGAGGTATTTGGTGATATTGTATTTTTTTTCTTGATTGGACTGCTCCATAGAGAATAAAGAATATTAATCAAAAAGAAGCGACTCAAATATTGCCGTGTGATTGGTGTCCAAGAAGCAATGATATCTTGATTGCGATGACACGCCCTGGGCGTTCTCCTCTCTCCGATGGATCACCGGAACCAGTCCCCGCAAATTGCGCTTGTCAGGTTCCGCGAACTTACAAAGATTGCTTGACAGCCTCTGCGCAATCAAGATATCATATTGTAAATCAATGGAATATTGTTTGATAAAAAATATTTTTCTTATTTTTTATAAGCAACATGGAGGAAAAAATATGGAAATATTATTAAAGATCGCGTCAATCAATTTCATGATCGGGCTTGCGTATTTCTTTTGCCGTTCAAAGCCATCCAAGGTCGGAATGGGGGTGCTCGCGACATTTGTCAATGTAATTCTATTTAAACATTTTATTTATTCAGAACTGAATACAGCATATGAATTAAATAAGTTATTAAAGGAAGAAACAACAATAGGAACAATTAATAAAATCATTAAATATTATCTCTTCACAAATCCGATAAATTTAATTGAGATACTTACTATTGGATTTGCTGCGATATTTTTTGGGCATCATTATGGCAGATTACTTGATGCAGCAACCTCCACGCCTTTTTTAGAAAAGTTTAAATTTTATATATTCAGTATTGCATTTGCAGTTATAGTTTTTAGCGCTGAATTTCTCCTCAATCAGATCTCCACTGTCAATTTTCAAGGAGGCGGACTGTCTATTGAGTTGAATCTAAAACGAGCAACCCACTCCCTCATCGCTGTCCCAGAGGCTACATCCCTGCATCAGGAATCATCGCGACTGGCATTATTGAAACTTGTTGACCGTCTGCGTAACGAACAGGATTATTTGGAATGGAAACTTATCCACGATAGCGATGCCGACAAAAAATCGACAGAACTTGCGTTAAAGCAATTAGTTGAGTTTCGTAAATTTTATACAGATTATATATATCAATACGTATTAGCTGTACTTTATTTGGAAAATCAAGGGCATAGCAAACCATTCGTCATGGAGTTTTTTGCAAACATTTCAATTTATCTCAAATGTCTCCAAACTAAAAATAATTCGTGCGAGAGACCTATACAGTTTGCTTCTTCTGTTTGGAAAAATCTTATTGATCAAAAAATCAAAACAGCAATTGAAAATTATCCTGATAATAAAGTACATGACGCAAATGGAACCGCAAGACACTTCAACTATGAATTTGATAACTATCTATATCTCGTGCAATCATATCTGAATGTGGCGTCCGGGGACATTGACATTGCACTTCAGGTGCTCAGCAAAATCGACCCAAACAAAGACCCGACTGTCAATATGTATTCCGCGCTATGGTTTGCGGACGCCATCTCCACCACCGACAAAACTGACTTCTCAATTGATACTTTTACAGATTACATTAATAAATCCATCGAATCCGTGCAAAGCAGATTGGATTTCATAAACGCAAATGAAAAAAATGAGGATAAGAAAATAAAAAGTTACAAAAATAGTCTTAATCAACGCCTAATCGCTATATACAATATCAGAGCGGCTTCTTATACTAATTTTTTTCTAGGGAACCCTAAAAAAATACACCAATATTTTGATACATTTATAAAAAGCTATCATACGCTGAATGAAGCGTGCAAACAAGAAGAAAAGAAATCAGCTAATAACATACAATACACTCAAGACGCACGAGATACGCTTGCCATGCAGATCGCAACAATAAAGGCGCATGAATACAGCACACAGAAAATCTCTCTTGCTGAGTTTCGTCTAACCGTCAAGAATTCAATTGACGCATTAGAAATTTTTCTCTTGGACCTTCACAAGCAACAATACAGTCAAGCAAGAAAGGCATCAGATATACCAGAAAATGATTATAAGAATAGAGAATTTGGCGAAACCTTTACAAACAAAATTGATAAAAAAGTAAAGGAAAGATCTATCAAACTCGTTCAACGACATATTGTTGTTTTGCAAACATCGATAAAATAAGTGAATTGTCAACTCAAACGCCATCTGTCGCAAGATTGATAAACAAATTGCAAAACCGGCTTGTATAAATATATAATCATATACATACAGAGACATCCAAGCAATTCTTTGAAATAGAAACTAACACTCATATCCTCATGTCGAACCTGTCCCTCTGCCAAACCGATCCAAGACAACTACCTCCCCCAGATACAAACCGCATCATCATCCTATCGCAAAAATCGCTTGACCTTCACGAACTACACATGCTAGTCTCAGTATCAACAAAGCGGACCAACCTGCTTCGGAGGAATTAACAATGTGCAACAGACTCAAAAAATGGATCTTTGTGGCAACGTTACTGCTGGGTTCAATAGCCATCGAAGCAATGGCGTACAGCTCAGTCGGCGGTTGACGCATATACGCCAAACCAAGACAAGCAACTCTTCTTGCTTATGGAAGTAAAGCCCCGTGCGCCTGAAACAGGGCAGAGATAACGTTGGCAAGATGAGTTTCGCACCCCAGACCGGAATCGTCAAATATTCCGTCGAGAGAGTATTTTCAAAAGCAAACTGTCGCATCTACCCAAAATCCACGATCCTTTCGCCCCACCCCCCTACATCACAGCCTCTTCGATCAATACTCTGTTCACCTCACGAATGGATAAAAACAGACTCACGTCCAAATAATCACCAAAAAATACAAAGATTCAATCATCCCAATTCAAGGTCAACTGTTTGGCAGCGGCGGCGGGTCTCTTCGGGGGACGACCGGCCATGGCGCGTTGATGCTCCAGAAGCTCCTCGCGGATCTGGGTCAAAAATGGCGAAATGACCATGTCGCGGGCCACGCCACGCCACAAGCGGCGTTTGGCGCGGGTCAGGATCAGGGTTTCCCTGGCGCGGGTCATGGCCACGAAAAACAGACGACGCTCCTCCTCCAGGGCCGCCTCGGAAACCTCGCCACCCCAGCGCCAGGGGGTCAGGCCGTCCTCGCAGCCGGTGATGAACACCACCGGGAACTCCAATCCCTTGGAAGCGTGCAGGGTCAGAAACGATGCCCGCTGGGCACGGGGATCCCACCAGTCCAACTCCTCGCCATGGATCAGGGCGGTCAGGAACGCGGCCTCGTTCTCGCCATGGCGCAACGCCAGGGGGGTCAGCCACTCCAGGGCGTCGGCCATCTCCACCTCGCCAGGGGGAACGGCACGGCGCAGACGCTCCGCGAGCGAACCACCAGCGGCGTCCGAACGCATCCGCTCCAACAGGGGATGCACGCCGGGATGCTCGGTCAAACGGCCATGGGCGCGCTTCCGGTACGGGATCCCGGCCTGCTCGAAGGCCTGACGCAAGGCCACCGACTGGGAATCGGAGCGATACAGCACCGCGAAATCGGCAAAGGAGTAATTCCCGCCGCCATGCCCGTCCACCCGACCGCTGTCCAGGGAGTGAAAGGCATGACCCCCCATCATTTTTTCCAGTGTCCGCACCACGTAACGGGCCTCGGCCCCCTCGTCCGCCGCCTCGTGAATGACGATGCGGCGCGCGTCCTCCCGCATGGCGGTCAACTCCCGCTCGCGACGCTCGGTGGCATGGGCGATCACATTCAATGCCCCGCGCAGGATCGCCTGGCCCGAACGGTAGTTGCGCGTCAGGCGCACGGTGCGCAAATTGTCGAAATCACGCGCCAACTCCTGAAAAAAACGGGGATCGCCACCCCGAAATCCGTAGATCGACTGATCCGGATCCCCGATCACGCACAACTCGCCCTCCTCGGACACCAGATGCCGCATCAAGGCATACTGGCCGGCGTCGATGTCCTGGAATTCGTCCACGAACAACCGCCGCCAACGGCCCCGCCAGGCCTGCCGCAAATCGGCATCGGCCTCCATCCAGGCCACGGGCAACAAAATCACATCCTCCATCTCCACCCAACCCCGCTGACGCAACAGCGCACGATGGGCCTCCAGTGCGGAGGTGTCCGCGTCCGTCACGCCGCGCCGCAAGGAAGAAAAACGGCTCAAGCGCTGCATCGCCTCGGTTCGCGTCAGGCCACTCTGTTGCAGCAAACCCGCCACCTCGGCCTCGCTGGCGATGCTCCAGCCGGGCTGGCGCTCCCGCACCAGCATCCACCCCAGGGCATGAAAGGTCATCACCGGCACCCGCCCGGCCACTGCCTCGCCCAGCAGGGAGGCCAGACGTTCCCGCATCTCCTGGGCGGCGCGCCGGGTGAAGGTGACCGCCAGACACGCCTCCGGCACCGCCCCGTCGCCAATCACCCGCGCCAGACGATGGGTCAGGGTACGGGTCTTGCCGCTGCCGGGACCGGCCAGAATCAACAAGGGTCCCCCGGCATACGCGGCGGCGGACTCCTGCTCCGGGTCCAGCCCCTGCTCCTCCATGGCCGCCGGGGCAACCGTGACCGCCTCCACCGGTTTGGGGACCGCCTTGACCACCGATTGCGCCTTCACGGACGGGGAACGCGGTGAAAAAACCCGAATCACCCCATACTCCCCGTCGTATCCCCCCTGGCGGATCACCTCGCCGCGCCGCACCCGCTCGATCGCCTCGGCCAGCCGGATGGAGCCGGCGCGCCGGATCTCCTCCACCGGCAACGCTTCCAGAATCGACAACTCCGGCCCCAGGGCGCACAGCATCTCCTCGTAGATGCGGTTCACCCGACCCGACCCCGGCCCCACCCCCTCGATCTCGGCGATGATCTCCGTCAAAGGGATCAGGGAACGAAACGGCGCCGCCGTCGCCGGGCGCTCGCCCCCCTCAGGCCGATCCGCCAGCAACTCCACCCGGTTCAAGACCCCCACGGTCAACGGCTTGCCGCACGCCGGACAGATCCCCGCCAGCCGCCTGGTCTCCTCCGGCTCCAGGACCACATGGCAGTTGCGGTGGCCGTCCAGGTGGTACTTGCCCTCCTCCGGGAAGAACTCCACGGTGCCCGCGTAGCCGACGCCGCTCTCCAGTGCCCGGCGGATGGCGAAATAGTCCAGATCCGTCTCGAACACCGTGGCCTCGCGGCCCAGCTTCATCGGCGAGTGGGCGTCCGAGAACGACACCAGCCGGTAGCGATCCAGGCTGCTCACCCGCCAGTTCATGGGCGGGTCCGAGGAGAGTCCGGTCTCCACGGCCATGATGTGTCCCGCCAGGTCCCCATAGCACTCCTGAATCGAGTCGAAACCCGACTTGGACCCCAGCGCCGAAAACCAGGGGGTCCAGATGTGCGCGGGAATCAGGAAGGCGTCGGGATCGCTTTCCAGGGTGATCTCCAGCAGATCGCGTGAGTCCAGGCCCAGAATGGGACGGCCATCCGAGGCGATATTGCCGATGCGCGCCAGGCGCAGATTCAGCCGCCGCGCCGCCTCCAGGCTCGGCACGCAGATGAGGTGATGCACCTTGCGGGTGGCATCCCCCTTTTTGTAGATGGTCGAGATCTCCACCGACAAGAGAAAGCGCACCCCCATTCCCTCGCCGGAGCGCATCCCCAGGGCGCGCAGATCCTCCGAGACGCCCTCCTCCAGTCCCGGCCGCAGCCGCAAGAGGCCGGGTTCCGCCGGGACGGTCAGTTCGGCGATGCGGGCGATCCAGGCGGGATGGGTGAAATCCCCGGTCCCCAGCACCGTGATCCCCTTCTTCCTGGCCCACAGCGCCAGGGGCGCCAGATCGGCATCCCGGCTGGTGGCGCGGGAGTATTTGGAATGGATGTGCAAATCCGCGAAAAAGCGCATGCCGTGCGATCCTCCAACCCCATTTGAATTGATCCGCCGATAAATTCTAGGCCCCATCATGGCACGCCGTCAATTGCGCACGGTCAGTCAACTCTGGTCCAAAGTTTGCAAATTGGTAAAACAAACCAAAACCACCAACAGGTGACGAAATGACGACCACCCCCATCACCATGTCGAATTTTGCCATTCACGCCGCCGGCCAGAAGGAGGGACGCGGACGTCTCCAGCCGCAAGCGGATGTGAACAGCTTCAACGAACTGCTCTTGCAGGCCGTGGGAGAGCGCGGCGGCATCTCCCAAAACAGCGATCCCCTTTCCCATTCCAAGATCAATGCCCTGGTGGAGGCAGTGGTGAGCGCCCTGCGACAGGCCAAGGACTCCGTGCATGGCGGCGGCGGGTTGCCGACCTCACTTCCCGGCGGCGGTCTCTCCGGCATCGAGGAGGGACGGCCATTTGTCTCCAGTCCGCCGAATCTGGTCAACACCAACGCCATGAAGCATGCCAAACCGCCCAAGCCCTCCATTGATCCCGCCCTCAAGATCTCCTTGCAGCGCGAGGGGGGGAGTTACGACGAGATCGTCCAGCGGGCCAGCGAGCGCTATGGCGTGGACGCCGATCTGATCCGGTCCGTGATCCAGGTGGAGAGCAGCTTCAATCCCAAGGCGGTCTCCCCCGCCGGCGCCCAGGGCATGATGCAGCTCATGCCCGGAACCGCCAAAGAACTGGGGGTTCAGGATCCCTTCGACGCCGAGGAGAACATCATGGGTGGCACCCTTTATCTGAGCCGCCTGCTCGACCGCTACGACGGGGACATCCGTTCCGCCCTGGCCGCCTACAACTGGGGCATGGGCAATCTGGAGCGCCAGCCCGCCTCCGCCATGCCTGGCGAAACCCGCCGTTACGTCTCCCGCATCATGGGGATGGTGGACGGCAAGGTCGCGGGCTGACCGGCCCGGTGCGCCGCATCCTCTTCCTGAACCGCTATTTTCATCCCGACCACTCCGCCACCAGTCAACTGCTGACCGAACTGGCCATCGACCTGGTGGCCGGAGGGGAACGGGTCTGCGTCATCACCAGCCGTCAACGTTATGACGACCCCGATGCCTCCCTCCCGCCACGGGAGAACTGGCGAGGGATCGACATTCTGCGCGTGCCCACCTCCCGCTTCGGTCGTTTTCACCTGGGAGGGCGCGCCATCGATTATCTCTCCTTTCATCTGGCGGTGATCCCGGCCTTGTGGCGGCATGTCCGGCCGAGGGATCTGCTGGTGGCCATGACCGATCCCCCCCTGATCTCCCTGGTGGCCGCATGGATCGCCCGGCGGAAACAAGGGATCCTCATCAACTGGATCCAGGATCTCTTCCCCGAAGTGGCACAAGCGTTGGGGGTGGCGGGCATGAACACCTCGCTTGCCGCCCTGCCGCGCCGTTTGCGCAACGCTTCGCTGCGCGCGGCAAAGGTCAACGTGGTGTTGAGCGACGGCATGGCCCACCGGCTGATCGCGGAGGGGATCCCGCAAGCCACCATCCGGGTGATTCACAACTGGGCGGACCAGGAGACAATCCGGCCAGTGCCCCCGGAGGAAAATCCGTTGCGCCAGGAATGGGGCCTGACCGATCGTTGCGTGATCGGCTATTCCGGCAATCTGGGACGGGCGCACGAGTTCGCCACCGCGCTTGGGGCCGCGCGTCTGCTGAACGGGCCGGGGGATCCGGTGTGGTTGTTCATCGGCGGGGGCGCCCGTCACGCGGAGTTGCGCCATCAGGCCGGGTTGACGGGGATCGACGGCATGCGTTTTCTGCCCTATCAGCCCAAGGAGCGGCTCTCCTGGTCGCTGGGCACGGCGGACATCCACTGGATCTCCCTGGCGCCGGAACTGGAAGGGATGATCGTGCCGAGCAAGTTCTACGGCATCGCCGCCGCTGGCCGGCCGATCCTGTTCATCGGGGCGGAAGACGGGGCCATCGCACAGGAGTTGCGACGCCACGCATGCGGTTTCACCGTGCCGCCGGGGGACGCCGGACAACTGGCGGAAAAGATTCGTCTGTTGCGCGACAATCCGGCGCTGCGCCGGGAGATGGGCAACCGGGCGCGCCGCATGCTGGAAGAGCGTTTCGACCGCACCCACGCCGTGGCGGCCTGGCGCACGGTACTATACGAGGTCAGCGGCCAAAGGCCAGCCACGCCACCTTGACCTCGCGGGGCCGTTCCTCGGAACGGCTTTCGAAGAGCATGGTGAAGCCGCTCTCATCGATGGCCTCCGGCGTGGCATGAAAGCGGATCTTGTCGTGCTGCACATCCAGCAGAACGATCCCCAGCATCACTTGCGGGGGCCTGGCGAAGGGAGAGGCGAACGCCACGCGCCCACGAAACTCCCGCGTGCGGGAAAAGAGGTTGGCCAGCTTCCACTCCCGATCCTCCGGTTTTGCGGCCACGCTGCCCTGCTCCAGGCGCAACGGCGGCTCCCGCGTGGCATTGGCCTCCGCTTCTTGCAGACGCTTCGTCATGGCGTCGAGTTCCGCCATCTGTCCGTCCCAATGCTCCTTTTGTTGTTGCGACCGGGTTTCCAGAAGCGCCAGGCGCTGTTCCAGGGCCATCTTTTCCTGACGCGCCACCACCGCGCCCGCCGCCAATCCCGCCAGCACCAGCACCACCAACAAGAATCGCATCATGCCCCCGCTCTCCCTCCCTCAGCGCAACCCCAGCCAGCGCCACGGCCCGGCCGGCAGTTCCATCAGCCGCATCTCCCGGACGAACATGGCGAAATCCAGCCCCAACCAATCCTCCAGTTCCCATGCCCTGGCATCGATCTCGCGCCGGTCCTCCCACGCCTCCACCCCAGGACCGGCAAAGCCGATCTCGTTGCTGCTCCCCGGAACCGGCAGGCTCAACACCCGTCCCGCGAACCGTTCCAGCAGAAACTCCGTGCAACGGCGAAACAGGTTGGCCTCCCCGCGCACGAAATTGACGGCCACCACCCCCCGCGAGGTCAGATGCGCCTCCAGAGCGGCGAAAAAACGCATGGCATACACCGAACTCGACATCCCCTCCCGGTCGTAGGCATCCACCAGGATCAGATCATAGCCGGACGCGGCCCGGCGATCCAGAAAGCTGGCCCCGTCCTCCAAAAAAAGGGTCAGGCGGTCGGAGTCCGGCAGGTGAAAATACTCCCTGGTCAACGGCGGGATATCCGGGTCCCGTTCCACCACGTCCATGCGGCAGGCGGGGAAATGGCGCAGCAGGAACTTGGCCATCGATCCCCCGCCCAGACCGATCATCAGGACGCGCAACGGGGTATCGCGTCCCTTGGCCTCGCCGAGGAGCAACCCGGCCATCATGCAGCGGGTGTAATTCAGGGCCAGGGCGATGGGATCGGCGAGGAACATGCGGCTTTGCACCAGGTGGGAGTCGAAGCTGAGGGTGCGGTGCTCCCCATCCTCGACCACCTCGACCAGGCCGTCGCGATGCTGCTTGTGGTAGAGTGTCTGCATGGCGGCGGCTCACTCGCGCGGGACGCGCCGGTACGGGGGCCGGCGGCGCGGTCGCGAGCGCGAGCGCATGGCCACGAAACAGGGATCGCAGATGGCATGTTCGTGTTTGGGCGGCAGGGCGCTCGCGCAGATCGAGCAGGTCCGTTCCCGATGCCGTTCCCGTTTCAACAGGGTGCCGATCTCCTGGTTGATCTTGCGGCGCTGGATCTCGGCCTCCTCGATTTCCGGAAACTGCTCCGGAAAACGGAAATGGAGCCAGCAATAGAGGGTGACCACGCGCATGGCCGCCTCCAGGAGTCCCAGCCGCCCTCCTCCCACCACGCCTTGCGCCTGCTCCGGGAGCACCTTGGCCAGAGAGAGGACCCGGCCACGCGCCACGGTGGCGGTCATGGTCTCGAAGGCGGCGACCACGCTGGCCTCCCGCAGCGGGACCGGGGCCGCAGAAAGGGCGAAGCGGGTGGCCAGGCCGAGATTGCGGTGCCGGTCGGCAATGCGGGCCAGGACGATCTGATCCTCCAGGTCGGCCAGTTCGTAGACCTCCGGGTCGGGCTTGACGGTCTGGACGAAGGTGGCAAACAGGCGGGCCAGGGCGGGATTGCGTTCCCCCTTCAACGAGGCGATGGCCAGCAGGTGGTCGAGATTGGGCGCCAGGTGGGCGCGCTTGACCGGATGGGGGGTCAGGCGGAAGGCGGTGGCGATGTGGTTCATGGGGATCAGGTAGGTGCCGACGAATCCCACTTCGTTCTTGCCGAAGCGGCCCGCGCGTCCGGCGATCTGCCGCACCTCCATGGGGGTGAGGGGGTGTTCCTGGCGATCGATGACCTTGGTGTCCTGGGCGAACAGCAGGGTGCGGATGGGGAGGTTGAGTCCCATGCCGATGGCGTCGGTGGCCACCAGGAGCGGGGTCTCCCCGGAGGCGAAGAGTTGCGCCTGACGTCGGCGCACCTCCGGCGGCAGGGCGCCGTAGAGCACTGCCGTGGGGGTACCGGTGGTGCGTTCGATCTCCGCCTTGAGGTTGAGCACCCCCTGGCGGGAAAAAAGAATGATGGCGGTGCCCGGTTCCAGGTCGCGGATCCCCTTGACCGGCTTGCGCAGCAGTTGCAGGGGCGCCAGCCGCTCCAGGTATTGGACTTCGTAGGGGTCGCCGGTGAGGGCGAGGAGTTTTTCCAGGACGGGTCGGGACTCCGGCGCGCCGACGATGTTCACCTCGTCCGCCGCCACGCCCAGGACCGCCTGGGTCCAGGCCCATCCCCGGCCCGAATCGCCCAGCATTTGCGCCTCGTCGATGACGCACACCTCGTAGCGCCGGTCCAGGGGGAGCATTTCGATGGTGCAGGCGGTATGGCGCGCCCCTTCCACCTCGATGCGCTCCTCACCGGTGATCATGTTGCAGGGGACCCCCCAGGCGTTCAGGGTTTCCGCCACCTCCAGGGCCAGCAGCCGCAAGGGGGCCAGGTAGATGCCGTTGGCCGCCTCGGCGAGTCGCCGCAGGGCCTGGTAGGTCTTGCCCGAATTGGTCGGTCCCAGATAGAGGGTGACATGCCGAAACCGCTCGCGGGCGGCGAACAGGGAGTGAAATTCGTGGATCCGGGTGACGGCGGTGGTCTCCCGTTGCACCCGCGCGTGATCCAGAGCCTTGTGCATCCTGCCGAAGTAGTGCCAATGGGGCAGCAGGAACACTCCGTCCGGGTGGTTTTCCAGCTCCTCGCGCACCAGGTGGTGGTCGGCGGCGCGGCTCTCCTCGCCTGGTTCTTCGCCGGCCTCGGCGAGGAGCGACGCGTAACGCTGGCGGCGGAAGTCGCGCAGGGCGAAGCGCCACGGGTCGGGATCGATCTCCGGGAGTTCCCGTTCCTCTTCGCGCGCCAGACGACGCACGGCGCGGCGTTGGTCCACCAGCCGCTCCCGGCGGACCAGCAGGGTGCGCAGTTCCTCGTCGGATTGCAGCGCCGGCACGCGGGTCAGATTGGCATGCCACGCTGTCAAGGCCTCCATGAGTTCCTGCCACTCCCGGATCCAGCCGGTCACGGCGCTGCTGTCGTCCTTCATGTCTCGTCATCCATGGAAATTGCGCCAGAAATGATCGATACTATCGTTTAAACTGGAAAAATAACAGTAAAAAAAACCGCTCGTGGAGAGAATGGCCATGCGCATCGGCATCGATCTTGGGGGGAGCAAAATCGAGATCGTCCTGTTGGATCCGGACGGCGGAATCCGCTATCGGGAACGCCGCCCCACCCCGCAAGGGGAATATGCCGCCACGTTGCATGTGGTGGCCGGTCTGGTGCGTGATGCGGAGAGCGCGTTGGCTCTTGTCGGCGGGATTCCCGTGGGGATCGGCATTCCGGGGTCGGTTTCGCCGGTCACCGGCAGGGTGCGCAACGCCAATTCGGTCTGCCTGATCGGTGAGGATCTGGCCGGGGATTTGACCCATTTATTGCAACGTCCGGTGCGTTTGGCCAACGACGCCGACTGTTTCGCCCTCTCCGAGGCCACGGACGGGGCCGGGGCGGGGGATGGGATCGTCTTTGGCGTGATCCTGGGCACCGGGGTGGGTGGCGGGGTGGTGATCCACCGGCAACTGCTCTCCGGTCCCAACGCCATTGCCGGGGAGTGGGGTCACAACCCCCTCCCCTGGCCGTTGCCCGACGAACTGCCCGGCCCGCCGTGTTATTGCGGTCAGCGCGGCTGCATCGAGACCTTTCTGTCCGGTCCCGGCCTGAGCCGGGCCTGCGAGGCTTTGACCGGCATCCGTCGCGCCCCCGCCGAAATCGCCGCCCTGGCGGACCAGGGGGACCCCCAGGCCGAACGGCTGCTGTCCGACTACGAGGATCGCCTGGCGCGCGCCCTGGCCGGGGTGATCAATATCCTGGACCCCCATGTGGTGGTGCTGGGCGGGGGCATGTCCAACCTGACGCGCCTCTACCGGAACGTTCCCGATCGCTGGCGCCGGCACATCTTCTGCGATCATCCGGTCACCCGGCTGGTGCAGGCACGCTTCGGGGACTCCAGTGGCGTGCGGGGCGCGGCCTGGCTCTGGCCGGGCTGACTCCCTCAAAAACGGGCATCTTCAGGCTGCGGCAGTTGCAACGGAGGCAACTGGACGGCAATCTCGGTTTCATCCATGCCGGCGCACAGCACGATTTCCCCTCTGTGCAGCCTGCAGATCAGCGATGCGGCATAGGTGCCCAGGCCGGAGCCGTGTCTTTTGCCGTTTGTCACGAACTTTTCGAAAAAACTCCCTCGGATCGTATCGGGTACCGATCCATGATTATGAATATGGACCGAATGCCCGGCATGCAGCCGGATGGTGACATCCTTCCGGACCGGAGAGGCCTCGATGGCGTTCTTGAGCAGATTGCAAAACAGCGAATACAGGAGATGGTAGGCGCCTTGCACTCGATACCCGACCTGCTGTCCATTCACGATCCTCACGTTGACCTTGCGCATGGACGCCACCGGCTGCATGTCGTGACAGACCTGCTCGATCAGTGCGGCCAGATCGATCGATTCGTTGGGGAGCGTCATCTCGTGGTTTTCCAGTTTGTACAGATCCGTGGCGTGTTTGATCATGTCCAGCATGCGATAGCCCGCTTTTTCCACCATGGACGCCACTTCCATGTGGGCGTTGGTCGTGCCTTCCAGCTCTGCCAGCAGGGAACGGAGATTGATGATCAAACCCAGGGGACTCTTCAGATCGTGGAGCGTGAGTTTCTCCGCCCGATCCCTGGATTGGGCCTGCTGCGCCATGGTCTGGTTCAAGGCGGTCAGGGTGCGCAGTTGTTTATAGGTTTGCATGTGATTCTTTATTTTCCTGGTAATGGTTTCCGGATCGAATGGTTTGGTAATATAATCCAACGCACCCAGTTGAAGGCCAAGGCTCTCGTGTTCGGTATCGTTCAACAGGGTGATGAACAAAACCGGTATGTCCCGTGTATTCTCCTCGTCTTTCAGATGGTGGCATACGGTATAGCCATCCATATCCGGCATCGAGACATCCAACAAGATCAGATCCGGTTGCAGTTGTCGCGCCTTGCGCAAGCCTTCCATACCTCCGGTCGCGAAATCCACCCGATACTCCTGTCGCAGCATCTGGCCCAGAATGAAAATGCTGGCGGGCTGGTCGTCGATGATCAGGAGGGTGGGTTTGGCCGCGTTCGTCACGGAAGATTCCTGGTTGTTCATAATGGCGTGCTCCCCAATGGTGGCGGTCTGATATTCATGCTTTGCTTATTGAGCAAGCAAAAGGAGCGCCAAAATGGATTATTGTAACCCGTGGCGTTTTTTTCGCGGGCGGCTCGGCAAAACCTGGAAAGATTGTTTGACAGTTGCTGACACCCGGCATGGGAATGCACGTAAAAGATACAAAAAATCAAAATGCCGCGACCGAAGCCGACCGTGTGACAACAATTCTGCGAACATCAATAAATCTTTACAGGGTTCGGCAGGCCGGGATCAGGGAGAGGCGGCCTTGTTGCCGGACAGACGGCTGTACAGGGCCTGGCGGGTGATACCCAGCATGGAGGCGGCAACGCTTTTCTTGCCTTCGGATCGCTGCAGCGCTTCCTTGATGAGCAGTTCCTCCGCTTCCTTGAGGGTGGGAAAGCAGGTTTGGGAAAATTGAATGGGTGGCCCCTGATCGGCCAGGCGAAAAGAGGGGGGGGATGCACTGTTGCGGCCCGCTTGCAGGGCACGAAAACAATCCAGCGACATCACGCGGCCCTGATGTCGGGAAACGGCGTCGAAGACCATGGCCTTGAGTTCACGCACATTGCCCGGAAAAGGATAGACCGCCAAATGGTCGAACAGGGCTTGTGGAGGCGTGGGAGTAGGGCGTCCGAGGGCAGTGGCGGCCTCTTCCAGAAAACGAACCGTCAGCAGGGGGATGTCTTCCTTGCGCTCCCGCAACGGTGGAATATGCAACTGGTGAAAGGAGAGGCGGTAGTAGAGATCGCGTCTGAGCACCCCCGAAGCCACCAGTTCGTTCGGGTCCCGATGGGTCGCGGCCACGATCCGGACATCGGTGCGCACCGGATGATCCATGCCCAAAGGCAGATATTGCTTCTCCTGGAGGAAACGCAGCAACTTGATCTGGGCGGTCGCGCCGATGTCGCCGATTTCGTCCAGAAAAAGCGTGCCTCCCGCCGCCTGGGCCACCAACCCTTTCCGGTCCTGGTCCGCCCCGGTGAAGGCGCCACGGCGATGACCGAACAGGGTGTCGGTGAAAACCAGTTCGTCCAGGCCGGCGACATTCTCGGCGACGAACAGTCCGTTGCGACCTGACGCGTCATGGCAGGCGCGGGCGAACAGTTCCTTGCCGACGCCGGTTTCCCCGGTGATCAGCAGAGGTTCGGGCGATCGGGATACGGCTTCGATGTATCGGAACAACTGCTGCATCATCCGACTGCGGGTCAGGATCGACGCGAACGCGGAGGAATCGGCAGGCGATGCGGTATTCATTTGCCGCCGTATCGCTTGCAACTCCCCATGCAGATTGTAAATCCGCATGGCATTCTGCACGGAGGTGACCAGACGATCGGGATCGGCGGGCTTGAGCAGATAATCGGTAGCGCCGTATTTCATGCAGGTGACTGCGGCATCGATCTCCTGGGAACTGGTCATCACGATCACCTGCACCTCCGGATACAACCGGGTGATCTCCGGAAGGAGTTCCTGCCCGGAGCAGTGGGGCATCATCAAATCCAGCACCAACACGCCCACCGGCCGGTCGCGCAGCATGGGCAGGAGGTTGCGGTTGTCGTTCAGGACCTCGATGGCGCTGTAGCCGGCATTCAGCAGCCATAAGCGTGTGGTGTTCAGGATCCAGTCGTCGTCGTCCACCAGGACAATCGTGCCGGGGGTGCAACGGATTGTCATGCGGTCATCATCCTGTCGGAAAAAAGGGTTGGCCTGCCGGGAGACTCCTGCAATGGGTTGGCAACACCGTGTCAGCATAGCCGAATGGCCGCGAAAATGCCAGCGCTTTCCGGCAGGGTGACAAGCGGTTTGCGGTGGTTCGCGCTCTTGCGGTATCGGGATGGGTGCGGTAGCATGCTCCGGTGACACCAGGTTTGTAGTGGTGTCCCCCGCAGGGCGACGAGAGGATGGAGGCAGGCCTGTGTTTGCTGTGCTGGGTGGCAAAAAACGGGAGTCGGTGATCCGCTCCCTCGATCGTCCGGTGTTCGGTTCGTTGCCGTTGCTCGTCTTCCTGGGGTTGCTGATGGCGAGCGTCGGGACCATCGTGGGGTTCGCGCAAACGCAGAAGGACAATCTGAAGCGGGAATTCCAGGAAAAGTTGTTGGCGATCGGCACCTTGAAGGCGCGTCAGATCGACGACTGGGTGGAGCAGTACTATCGTGACGCCTTGTTGTTGCAGAATAATACGATATTGTCTCATGAGATACAACTGTGGTTGCGACAAGGGGGGCAGGCGAATGGCTTGCCCGAAAAACTCCTGGGGCAGTTGCAACACAGAATATCCCTGTTAAAATATGTTGATATTCTTTTTTTGTCGCAAACCGGCGAGGTGTTGCTGTCCGTCGGGTCCGTGATCGGCTCCGACGCGGAGAGCAAACGCCTGCTCCGGGATGCCATGGTGGATGGACAGATCCGTTTTTCGTCGATTCATCTGGATCCCGTCGCCCCGAATCGCATTCGTTTGGATGTGATCGTACCGCTCGATCCGCAGCAACCGGAAGGCAGCGACCGGATCGGCGCGTTGCTCCTGTCCATCGACGTGCATCAGTTCCTCTATCCCCTGGTGAGCGCATGGCCAACCCCCAGTGCCAGCGCCGAAACGCTCCTGGCGACCCGGGACGGGGAAGAAGTGCTGTTTCTCAATGAGTTGCGTCATCGCAAGCATTCCGCGCTGCAATTCCGTTTGCCAATCACCGCCAACAGCCCTGTTCCCGCCGTGCGTGGCGTGTTGGGCGAACAGGGCATCATGGAAGGGCTGGATTACCGTCACGAACCGGTGTTGGCCGCCACCATTCCCATTCGTCGCATGCCCTGGATCATGGTCTCCAAAATCGACCAGGAGGAGGTGTACGCCCCGTTGCGGCTGCAAACCTGGTTTTCCGTCGTGGGGATCCTGTTCGTGCTGGCCATGGCGGCCATCGGTTTGCGATTATGGTGGGTCAACAGCACTCAGGCCCTGATGCGCAAAAGCATGGATCGTCTCAACCTCTCCCAGCAGTTGGCGCTGGTGGGCAGTTGGGACTGGGATCCCTATCCGGATCGGGAGGTGTGGTCCGAGACGCTGTATTCCCTGTTGGGCCTGTCGATTGGGGAGGCGGGCGCCAACCGGATCGCCTTTCAGAAGTGCATTCATCCGGACGACCGCTCGCGCGTCATGTGGGAGTTGTACGATCGGATCGAACGTGCAGATCACTTCATGCGTTCCTACCGCATCATTCGGCCCGATGGACAACTGCGCTACGTTCTGGAGAAAGGTTTGGTCTTTCGGGGCAAAACGGGCCAGATCAAACGGGTGATCGGGGTGTTGCTGGATGTGACCGAGCGCCGCAGCGCCGAAGAGCAGGAGCGCTATTACATCCGGCAACTCGAAAAGTCCAACCGCGCCTATCGCGCGCTGAGCCGTTGCAATGCGATCGTCTATCATGCCCAGGACGAAACGCAACTGTTCCGCGACATCTGCGCCATCATTCAGGAGTGTTGCGGTTATCGCCTGGTGTGGATCGGCATGGCCGACCATGAAGCCGGTCGCAAGGTGCGGCCCGTCGCCCATGCCGGCTTCGAGGCGGGGTATCTGGAGCAACTGAACATCTCCTGGGACGATTCGGAACTGGGACAGGGGCCGACCGGGCAGGCGATCCGCATGGGTCAACCCGTGTTGAATCAGGACGCCAGCGCCAATCCGCTGTTCACGCCCTGGCTGAAAAGCGCGGATCAGCGCGGATTCGCCAGTTCCGCCGCCTTTCCCATCCGTTACGCCGGTCACTGTTCGGGCGCGCTCAACGTTTATGCCTCTCAGCCCTACGCCTTCGTGGACGAAGAGGTGCAACTGCTCAGCGAGATCGCCGACAATGTGGCCTATAGCCTGCATTTATTGCAACTGCGCCACAGGCAGCGGCAGGACGAGTTGGCGATCTATCGTCACCGTTCCCAACTGCAGGCCATCTTCGACGCCTCCATCGCGGCGATCCTCCAGATGGACCTTTCCGGACGGATTCTGCTGGCCAACCGGAGCACGGTGGAGATGTTCGGTTATTCCATGGACGCGTTGTCGGAGATGAACTATTTCGATCTGCTGCATTCCGATCTCCATGATGTCGCCAGGAATACGCTTGCCTTGGCGACCCGGGTGGATGCGGAGCGGCTCTATGTGCGACGGGACGGATCCACCTTTTGGGGACAGCTGATGGGAAGACGGATGCCGGATCAGCCCGACATGGAAAACAGCGTGATCGCCATCATCACCGACAGCACCGCGCGCAAGGCGAACGAAGCGGCCCTGCAAAACGCCAAGGACGAGGCAGTGCGAGCCAATAACGCCAAAAACATCTTTTTGGCGAATATGAGCCACGAAATCAGAAATCCGCTACATGCCGTGATCAATCTGGGTTTTCTGGCCTCCCAGAAGACCGGGGATGCGATGATCCAGTCGTATCTCCTCAAGATCCAGGAGGCGGGCAAAGCCCTGGCCAGGATCATCGACGACCTGCTGGATCTCGCCAAGGTGGAGGCTGGCACGCTGGTCATGGAGCATGTCCCTTTCCGGCTGGCGGACGTGTTGAACAACCTGATGACCCTGACCGGCGCGCTGAATCCCAGACAGTTGGCGGTGCGCATCGAGGTGGATCCGGGCATGCCCCTGGCGTTGCGGGGTGATCCGCAGCGACTGGGACAGGTGCTGTTGAATCTGATGAGCAATGCCATCAAATTCACCGAGCGGGGGCGTGTGGTCCTGCGGGTGGAACCGATGCAAACGGGGGCAGAAGAGGTGGTGTTGCGCTTCACGGTGACGGACACCGGATGCGGCATGGAGACCAGTCAGTTGCAACGGATCTTTCAGCCGTTCTACCAGGCCGGGAGCGACCCGGCGCGCCGGGCCGGCGGGGCCGGTCTGGGTCTGGCCATCTGTCGTCATCTGGTTGAGGAAATGGGCGGGACCATCACGGTCAGCAGTCAGCCCGGTCAGGGCAGCGCCTTTACCTTCACGGCTCGTTTCGGTCTGGCGGAGCTGCCACCGGACGCGGAAGAGATGGAGGGCCTGGATGATCTCCAGACCATCCAGGCGCATCTGACGGGTGCGCGCGTGCTGGTGGTCGAGGATGTGGAGATCAACCAGATGATCATCACGGAGCTGTTGCAGCGGGTGGGCGTACAGGTCCGGATCGCCGACAGCGGGTCGCGGGCATTGCGACTCCTGGAGGATCATGCATTCGATCTGGTGCTGCTGGACCTGAGGATGCCGGATATGGATGGGTTCGAGGTGACGCGTCGTCTGAGAGCCATGGCCGGGTTGGGCGAAATGCCCGTCGTCGCCATGACCGCTTATGCCTTCAACAGTGATCGTCAGCGCTGCCTGGAGTCCGGCATGAACGACCACCTGGCCAAACCCATCGACCGGACTTTGCTGTATGCCGTCCTGAGGCGTTGGATCCGGTCCCTGGCCAACCAGCCGTCCGGTCGTGAGTCCATTCCCGATACCCGCACGGGTCCGTGGGAAGATGGCCTGTTGCCGGCACAACTGCCGGGCATCGACATGGGTTCGGGGCTGGGCAGGGTGCTCGACAACCGATTGTTGTATCGTCTTTTGTTGCGCCGGTTCGGGCAGACTTACGCCGCCTCTGGCATGGAGGTCCGTCAATTGTTGGCAGACGGGCATGACGGCCAACTCAAAAGCACGCTGCATGCCCTGGCGGGCGTGGCGGGCAACGTGGGGGCGCAGGAGTTGACCACCGCCTGCAAGGCGCTGGAACGGCTCTGCGTGCCGGGATTCCATCTGGACATGCCGGACGTGACGGACGCCTTGAACCGATTCCTCTCTTGTCTGTCTCAAGTGCTTGCCTCCGTGGAGTCGCTGGCAAGCTACGACGGGGACGGCCGTTTCCTGGACCCGGAAGCCTTGGATCGCTCCTGGCATCACCTGGACGCTCTGGAAGAGATGGTGCGACAACGGGATATCGTCGAGGCGATGCACGAGATTTCACTCTTGCAGCGTCATCTCGTGACCACCGTCTGGTTGCAGGATCTCGAAAGAGTGATGGAGTGTTTGTTCGTTGGAGACATGGATCAGGCCGCGACCGTTGTGCGGCAGTTGCGAGAGGCATTCCCCCCACGGGCGCAATCCGTGGCAGAAGACTGAAACCATGCTCGGAAAAGACAACATGTCCGAAAACTTTCCCCTCTGGATTTTATCATTATTGGCAACAGGTTGAATTGGCGTTTATCCATCCGATCCCCTGCGGCGACAAATAATCTTTCCCCCCTTCCCCCCTTCTCGAACCGGCACGCGGCATGTGGTGGCTTACGTGAACGGTTTGGCATTTTCGTTGCTTTGTTCTTTCGATAACAAGAACGATGAAACGTACTGCCCCCGCCGCATGATCGGGCATTTCTCCCGACAGGGGGGGGGAAACATAATGAAAAGGAGCGAAACCATGGAACAAATTGTCGAAACGACCGGGACCAAAACCGCAGTCACTGACCATTTCAAGACCGCAACCAGCGTTTCGGGCAAGGAGCAGGCAAGAAACAGACGGGAAAGGCCCGACCGGACGACACCGCAAAACGAAACAGGCAATACCAGGGATCACTTCAAAAAGGCGTGGGGAGCCTTTTGCAGCAAGGCCCATGCATTCGGACTGCAGGAACAGGATCTGAACCTGCTGATGCAAGTGGGCCGGGTGACGCATACCCACGACGGTCAACAGTTATTCTGCGAGGGAGAGTGCAACGATGCCATCTTCCTCATTCTGGATGGCAAGGTCAAACTGGGCGAGACGGCCCGCAAGCCATTCTGGATGGATTTCGGCCCCTACGGCATGATCAACATGGACGAGGATATGGCGCCGGTGTGGAAAGACTATCAGGTCTGCACGGTGAGCCATTGTCTGGGTTGCCTCGTGCCGACCCGTGAACCCCGTCATTCCAGGACCGCGATTTCGGAAGGAGAGTGTGACCTGCTGGTGCTGGATACCTTAAGTCTTAAAGACAAGTTGTCAGTATACGATAAAAGCCACCAATCCGCCCGGATCCTGTCCAGCCTGCGTCGCATGCAAGGCTAGCGCCTCCGGAATCGGATCATGACAATTAACAGGAGGTTGTGATGGATATTTGCTCGACGACGGATCCGATCAGCATGAAGGACCTGCATGGCCGCACGGATGGTCTGCCCTGTTACGTGGATGGAGAGGGGGATAATTTCCTGACGGTCCATTTCGAGTCCGAAGCCAATCGGGATGCGTATTTGGCCATTCCGACCGAAGCGTCGTCGTTGGACTTTTCCAGCGACACGGACGAATGGGTGGATGAAGGATAACCACAAACAAGGAACTCCCGCCCCGCCGGGAAAAGCGGAGCGGGAGTTGGTGCCGGACCCCGCTCATTCATAATGCAGGGACTCCGCCGAGGAGACCTTGGACACGCTCAGCGCGGGGGGCAGCGAGGCCGTCAGGCTGACGGCGAGCGCCAACGAGGTCAAGGCCAGGAGATGCATGGGGGCAAAATTATAAAAATAATCAAAACCGGTCGATTGCGCCAAAAACATCACGGCGGAGTACCCCAGGAACTGTCCCAGCAGGGCCGCGCAGCAGGCCGCCAGCAGGCCGACCATCAACCCTTCGGTCAGGACCAGCTTCATCAGATCGCGCCGCCGCATCCCCACCGACTTCAGCACCGCCAACTCCCGACGCTTCTCGAATGCCTGGATCAGCAGGGTGTTGGTGACCCCCAGGGCGGCCAGCACGGTGGTCATGAACAAAATAAAATCGAAAATGAGAAAATCCTTGTGGATTTCCGTGGTCTGCCACTGCTCGAAGCCGTCGCCGGTGGCGCTGAAGTGATACAAGGGTACGGGAAAGAGCCGGCGATGCTTGTCGAGATGGAGTGGCGGGCGCCCCGGATCACGATTGCGCGCCACGGCCAGATCCCCCAGCGACCGCTCCAGATTATCGATGAAGAGTGGATTCCCCTCGGAGAAGAGCGCCTGCGACTTCAAGTCAATATAAGAAATATTTTCATGGTGAATGCCGATAACATCGGAAATAGCGATGATCTCGAACCGGTATTCCCGCTCTTCCAGCGTGCGGACAAGCAGGGTATCTCCCGGACGGGCGGCCAGCCGCGTGGCATAAAGCGGCGACAGAATCACCCGGCCCACGCCCAGGGGCGGCAACCCCTGGTCGGCCAGAAACGGGTTGACATCCCTGGAAAGGACGAGCCGGGCCGGCAATCTGCCACGGCTTTTGATGGAAACGCGGAAGAAGTGAACCTCGTTTTTCCTGGCCATGCGGGTGACCACGTCCGGATCGGCAGACGCTTCGACCTCGGAGTTGCGCGCATAAAAACCGTATGGATGCATGGTGCGCGCGGACCATGCGCCGATCTCCTCTGCCAGGGAGCGGGTGACGACGTGAAGCGCGCCCAGCAGCGCAAAGGCCAGCGCAACGCCCGCGACCACGAAGGCCAGGCGCGAGGAGGCGAAACGCATGCGCCGTCCGGCCAGAAAGGCGGCCAGGGGAATCACAGGCGTCAGCAGGTGCTCGAAGATCCGGAGCAGACCATGCAGCATGGGACGGAGCAGCCAGAGGGTGAGCAGCATGGCAACCACCGCGAAGGCCGCCTCGACGAAAAAGAAGATCGCCACCGGCAGCCAGGAGGCGAACAACGGACGGACCATAACATAGGAGGCAATGAGCAACGGCGGGATCAGCCAGGAGAAATCCCGGCCCATCATGACGAGCGGTTCGGCCCGGTCCTTGAAAAAATCCGGCTTGAGCGTGGCGGCCACGTCGAGACGCCAGAGGCGCAGGGCGGGTCCGATCGCCCCCAACAGGGCAATGGAGATGCCGACCGGGATCATGACCGCCAGCTCCGACCAGGGGATGGCAAAGCCGAGCAGAGGATGCAGGCCGTTGGTGGAGATCTCCATGGCGAGCAGCAGCCGGGCGGTGCCCAGGGCCAGGGCCGTCCCGCACAGGGTTCCGGCGATGCCCAGAATCGCGGCTTCCGCCAGCAGAGAGAAGACGGCGTTGCCGCTGGTGGCGCCAAGACAGCGCAGCAGGGCGAACTCCCGCCGCCGTTTGGCCACGGCGTGACGCAGGGTATGAAAAATGATCACCGCGCCCACCAGGAAGGCCAGCAACGAGGAGAGCCGGATCGCCAGCCGCATGGCGGGGAAGCTCTGATCCTGCTTTTGAGGCAACCGGCGCAGGGAATTCTCCTCTCGCCCCCCTTCCCCGCTGGCGGCGGATGCGGCCATTGTCTGTTGACCCTGGCCGGCTGGGAGCACCGTGACCGACTCGACGAGCAGTTTTGCCTCCAGCGGGTTGACGACCGGGGGGGACGCGGGTGCGAAGGCATCGCCTTGCCGTTGCCGGGCCAGGAGTTCCTGCTGTTCCTTGGTATGGGCGGTATTGTGGTCCACGATCAGGACCGCGCCGGCCACCTGCATGCTGATTGCCACGCCGAAGATGGCGGCCAGGGTGGCGCCCGGTTGACGCCGGAGACTCCGGATCGCCAGATGGAAGGTGAGCCGGAGCCGTGCGTCCGGCCGGTTCATATGCCCAACTCCAGCAGTTTCCGGTGAATCGGCGCGGCATCCTCCGCTGCGCCGTCATGGGTGAGAAAATCCACGATGCGCCCCTCCTGGAGAAAGCCGATCCGATCGGCCCAGGCCGCGTGTTCCGGGCTGTGGGTGACCAGGATGAGACCGGTGCGCCGCTCCTTGACCGTGGCGCGCAGGATGCGCATGATGGCGCGCCCGGCCGCCGGATTGACATTGCCGGTCGGCTCGTCCGCGAGCACCATGGCCGGTTGGTGGATCAGGGCGCGGGCGATGGAGACCAGTTGCATCTCGCCGCCGGAAAGTTGCGCGGGGTAGTGGTCGGCCCGCGCCGCCAGGCCGATCCGCGCAAGCATGGCCTCGACCTCTTCCCGGCGATGGGCGTGGTCGCGAAAGGATTGGACCAGCAGGGGGAGATGGACATTCTCCCGCACGGTCAGGGCGGGGAGGAGATTGAAGAACTGGAACACGATGCCGATGTCGTGGCGACGCAGCGTGGTGCGCCGTCGTTCGGACGACATGTCGATCCGTTCGCCCCGCAACGCGATCGATCCCTCATCCGGGGGGTCGATCCCGGCGATGGCGTTGAGGAGCGTGGTCTTGCCGGAGCCGCTCGGCCCCATGATGGCCACCATCTCCCCTTCCGCGACCTGCAACGAGAAGCCGTTCAGGACGCTCAGGGTTTGACTCCCCATCCGGTATCCCTTGGAGAGGTTATGGATTGTGAGCAGATCGGCGGTAGGGTTCCCGGTCATTTTGCGTTCTTTTCGCTCGATGTTGGCCAGAATGGATTATCGTAATGATGATCCCCTGCTGGCGCGAAGTCAAGACGAAAGCGAACGGGAGTTCCCGCCCCGCCGGGAGGCGGAGCGGGATTGCGAAGGGATCAGCCGATCTGCACCACGATGGCATGCAGCACGGAGGCGGCATCGCCCATCTTGCCGGCGATGTTGCGCAGGTGGCGATAGATCTCGCGGCGTTTGAGCATTTCCACCACGTGGATCATGGCCTGCACCTCGGCCCCGTCGGCGTGGGTGCGCATTTTGTTGAGGTCGTCGTCGATGGTGTAGAGCTGCACCAGCGCCTTGCGGTAGACCCGGTCCACGTTGGTCAGGCATTGCAACCCCACCTGGGCGTCCGGATCGGCCTGGGCGGGGGAGGTGTCCAGCTTGGAGAAGCCGCGTTGCAGCGCCGCCGCCGACTCTCTCAGGATCACCGCCATCTCCAGAAGCTGGTTGTCGGATTTGATCTTGAGGGCCTCCATCTCTTCCACCACCACCCGGATCGAGGCGACCGGGATCTCCAGGGTGATGATGGAGCGCAACACATCCTCCCGATCGATGGGGGTGGAGAAGGCGTTGTTGAGAACATCCAGATGTTTTTCGCGCAACTCGTGGGCCAGGGTTTCGATTTTCATGATTTCATGAAAACGGGCGGTGGTGGGTTCCGACATGTAATCGACCGCCGTACTCATCCCCTTGGACAGGGCTTCGGCCTGCAGGGTGATCATGCTCAGGAAGGGAGGGATGCGGGGAAAGACGTTGTCCAGCATCTTGGTGAAGGGGGAATTGGCACCGCTCATGGAAATCTCCTTATCATCTCGTATTGGGGATGTTGGTTATCATTTGACGCCGCTGACCTTGAAGAGCAGGTCCGCGAGCAGGTAAGTCGCCCCGCCCACCAGGCCGGAGCCGGGGATGGTCAGGATCCAGGTGGCGAAGATCTCCTTGCCCTTGCGCCACTTGACGGCTTTTGGCTGTTCGGCGGTGCCCACGCCCATGATGCTCGACGAGGCCACGTGGGTGGTGGAGACCGGCGCGCCCATGGTCGCCGCGCCGAAGATGACGGCGGCGGCGGTCAATTGGGCGTTGAAGGAGTGGATGGCCCGCACCCGAAAGATGCCGAAGCCCACGGTCTTGACGATGCGCCAGCCGCCGAACATGTTGCCCGCCGTGATGAAGGCGGCACAGATCACGATCACCCAGAAGGGGACGTGGAATTTCTGGATGTCACCCCCCAGCAGCAGGGCCAGGGAGATGATGCCCATGCTCTTTTGCGCGTCGTTGGTGCCGTGGGAGAAGGACAAGGCTGCGGCGCTCGCCCACTGGGAGAGCTTGAAGAACCGGTCCACCTTGGGCCGGGCGTTGGCCACCAGTCTGCGTGCCACCTTCTGGAAGATCCAGCCCAGCCAGAAGCCCAGAATGGGCGAGACGAACAGGGAGAGCACCACCTTCATCACCCCGGAGAGCTTACCCTTCATGATCAGGTCTTCCCAGCCCCACATGACGTGATTGGCGCCGGCGGCGAAGAGCACCGCGCCGGCCACGCCGCCCACCAGGGCATGGGACGAGGAGGAGGGCAGTCCGAACCACCAGGTGAGCAGGTTCCAGAAGATGGAGCCGAAGATTCCGCACAACAAAATCATCAACGACATGTGGGCGTTGAGGTCGTCGATCTTGACGAATTTGCCGATGGTGTTCGCCACGGCGGTTCCGCCCAGCATGGGACCGATGAAGTGGAACACCCCGGTGAGGAGGGCGGCCTGGATGGGGGTCATGGCGCGCGAGGCGATGATGGACCCGGTGATGTTGGAGGCATCGTGAAAGCCGTTGGTGAAATCGAAGATGAGGACGACGACGACCGCTGTCCACATCATGACCAATACACTGTTATCCATGGCGGCTCACCTCGTATTTCTTTCTGAGTGTTCGTAATGCGATGTTCTCCATTGCGCGCTTCCCCTTTCTTCCTGATTGAATGTTGCCTAAACCTTTTTGTGTGCGCTTTGTTAAGCGATTGCGTGGGGATTGTAAGGAGATTGTGTTAGCTGCAAATGAAGGATTTGTTAAAAATAGATCAAAAAAAAATAATTTAAAGAAATTGTTTGATCAATAGAATCAAAAAAAAATAAAATTTTAATAATAATTTATTATTAAAATAAAAAAATGCTGGAGAAATTGATTCTCTCCAGCATTTTTGTAAACCCAGACCAAGTAATGGCAACGCGGCAGTGTTAAGGATGGCTACAGGAGAATGTTAGCCGATTTGCACGACGATGGCGTGCAACACCGAGGCGGCTTCCTGCATCGAGGAGGCGACGTTGCGCAGATGGCGGTACGACTCGCGCCGCTTGAGCATATCCACGACGTGGATGAAGGCATCGATCTTGGCCTCGCCCTGCCTGGCCTGCATGTTTTTCAGGTCCTCGTCGATGGTGAACAGATGGCCTAGCGCCTTGCGGTAGACCCGATCCACACTGGAGAGGCACTGCATGCCGGTCATGGCGTCGGCTTGGGCCAGGCCGGGGGTGGTGGCCAGTTTGGCGTAGCCGCGATGCAGGGCGCTGGCGGTTTCGCGCAGCACAATCACCATTTCCAGGCAGTAATTGTCGGAGGTGATCTTGAGCGCCTGCATCTCTTCCACCAGCAACAGGATCGATCCCACCGGCTTGGCGAGGGAATTGATGGCTTGCAACAAGTCGGCGCGGTCGATGGGGGTGGAGTAGGAGTTGTTGAGTTTGTCGAGGTGGTGCATACGCTCCTTGCGCGCCTGTTCCTCCAGGGCGGAGAGCGCCAGCACCGACTGCTGGCCCGGTTCGGAGAGACACAGGACCGCAGCCGCCATGCTGTTGACCAGGGTTTCGGCCTGGGCGGTGATCATGTCCAGAAAGGGGGGCATGGGGGGCAAGACATGATCCAACATTTTGCCGAGAGTGGAATTGCTGCTCATGGGGGTCTCCTTGTGTTTGTGGTGTTTGGGATAAATCAGTCGCACCGCGCTTCATGCAGCGTGGCAAAGCCCCTCTTGCGCAGGACGCATTGTCCCGCGTCGCTTTTGATCCAGTCGAGATAGCGTTTGACCTCCCCGTGGGCTTCGCCCCTGGTGAGGATGAACAGAGGCCGCCAGATGGGATAGGAGCGGCTGGCCACGGTGGCCATGTTCGCTTCCACAGGCGGGGAACCGGTCTCCTTGGCCACCGGGATGCTCTTGACGCCTGGCGTGGCGAAGGAAAGACTGCTGTAGCCGATGGCGCAGGGGGTTTTTTCCACCACCGACACCACCTCCTTGGAGCCTTCCAGGTCCAGGGTGCCGAGGCGGAAGTCGCGTCCACCGCCGAAGACCGCGCCCTGGAAATAAATGTAGGATCCGGAGTTGTTCTGCCGGTTTACCAGGATCATCTTGTCCGGCTTGCATCCGGGAATCGTGACCCCCAGTTGGTTCCATTCACGGATTGATCCGCCGTCGCCGTAGATTTCGGCGAGCTGCTTGAGGGTGATGGAGGGGAGCGGATTGGCGGCGTTGACGTAGATGGCCAAGGCGTCGTGACCGATGATGTGTTCGACGATGTTGATGTTCTTCTTGTGGGCCTCGGCGATCTCCTGGGGGAGCAGCGCGCGGGAGGAGTTGGCCAGGTCGGCGTTGCCGTTGATCAGGTTGGCGATGCCGGTGCCGGAGCCGCCGCCGGTCACCACCACTGCGACGTCCGGATAGCGTTTGCCGTAACCCTCCGACCAGGCCTGCGCCACGGTGAAGAGGGTATCCGAGCCTTTGTTCTGAATCATGACGCGGGCGTCGGTGCGCACCGTCCAACCCACTGCCAGACCGACGCACAAGGAGATGAATGCATTTTTAGGATTCATGATCGGGTTGCCTTATCATCAGAGGTGGAAGGGAAACGGCAGACGAAACGGCTGCCGATGCCGGGTTGACTGGCGATTTCCAGTTTGCCGCAGCAGCGGTCCATGGTTTGTTTGACGAGCGCCAGACCGAGACCGGTCCCTTGATGGGGGAGATGGTCGATGGCCATGGATGGCTGAAAGGTGACCCGATAATGCTTTTCCGTCAGGCGCGGCAGGTGATAGGCGGCGATGCCGGGGCCGTTGTCGCTGATGATCAGGGTGGGTTGGTCGTGCTGGTCCTTTTGCCAGACCACGCGCACCTCGGATTGCGGGGGGGTGTGATGGACGGCATTGAAAAGCAGGTTGCTGGCCACGCAACGTATCAGTTCGCGGTTGCCCGCGAAGGCGAACCCGGTCTCCACGGAAAGCAGGAACTCGTGGCGCCGCTCCCCGCTCAGCGCCCTGGCCTCCTCCACCAGGTCGTCCAGGAAGGCGCGCATGTCGATGGGGCGAACCGGATAGTCGTGGCGGGAGCCAAGGCGCAGCAGGGCGGTCTGGTCCTCGATCACGCCCTGCATGCGGTCGGCCTGTTTTTGCATCAGATTCAGGGCGCTGTGCCACTGCTCGGAGTCGGGCGTCAATTCGGGCAACAGCTCCAGCATGCCCCGGAACACGGTCAGGGGGGTTTTGAGTTCGTGGGAGACGTTGGCCAGGAAATCGCTTTGCTGGCGATCGATCTGGTAGCAACTGGTGATATCGCGCACCAGGACCAGCCACGACTGTGCGTTTTCCATGGGGATGAAGCGGATGTTGAGCATCCGGTTGCCGTTGAGCGGGGATGGGATGTCGAGGGGACGGGAGAAATCCCCGTTGCGGATGTAGTCATCCAGGACGGGCTGTCCCAGCGGGTAGAGGACCGATTGTCCGAGGTCCCGCTTGGCGAACAGGCCCAACAGGTTCTGGGCCTCGGGATTGAACCAGGAGATGGCGAACTGGTGATCGAGGATCATGACCCCTTCCGGGAGGGTTTCGATGGCGGCGCGCCAGCGCATCACGGTGGTTTGCCACTGTTCGCGGGGCGTGTGGGAGCGGCGCGCCAGGGAGAATTCCGGCGGGACATCGATGGAATCCGGTTGGGGATGGGCAACGGGCTGCCACTGCCGTGTGATCAGGAAGGTGGCCGTCAGTGGCAGGATCCAGAGGACCCAATGCGGATGGAACGGCGTGATCAGAATGGCGGGAGCGAAGGAGAGCAGCGCCAGACCGGTGAGCCAGGTGCGCGAGGTCATGAATGCCGCTTGGCGGAAAACATGTATCCTGCCCCCCGCACGGTCTGCAGCAGCACGTCCTTGCCGAATGGTTCCAGAAGTTTGCGGATCTGGCGCACATGGACATCGACGGTGCGATCGCCGACATGGACGTTGCGGCCCCACACCAGGTCGAGGAGTTGGTCGCGGTGATAGACCCGATCCGGATGGGTCATGAAGAACCCCAGCAGTTTGTACTCCATGGAACTGCACTTGAGGGAGTAGTGGCTGATGCTGATGGTGTGTTTGGCCCGGTTGAGGACCAGGCCATCGAAGCTCACCTCGTCCAGAGTGCTTTGCGGGTCGACCCGGCGCAGGGCGGCCTTGATGCGGGCCAGGAGTTCCCTGGGGGAGAAGGGTTTGGTGATGTAGTCGTCGGCGCCTTGTTCCAGGCCGGTCACCTTGTCCATCTCCTCGCTCTTGGCGGTGAGCATGATGACCGGGATGGCGCGGGTGGAGTCGTCCTTCTTGAGAAGGCGGAGATAATCGATACCGGAGGCGCCCTTGAGCATCCAATCCAGCAGGATGAGGTTGGGCATATTGTCTTTCAGGATATTTGTCGCCTCCTGTACGCTGGAGGCTTCCATGCTGACCAGTCCGGCCTTGGCCAGGATCAGGCAGATGGTGTCGCGGATGGGGGATTCATCATCAATGATCAAGACCTGGGAACGCAATCCGCTCATCTGTGGTGTCATTTTCCAATTTTAATGTGTTCTCTGGGATGGATGTACTGTAACATTTTGCTGCACCCAGGAGCAAGCAAAATAAATTAAATTTGAACTTTTTTTGAATTTTTTTCTTTTATCAATAAAATCAAAAAGTTAAAATACATTATGAAAGCACGATTTGCTGCACCCCTATCTGATGCGTCGCTCAAGCGGAGCGCCGATCGCTGCACCACTATAATAAAGAGATTATTAAAAATTATTAAAAGAATATTTATATCCCAAGATCGATACCGCCGCCTCTTTTTTTTGGTTGCATTTCATGGCAAGACATTTAACAATTGGCGGATACAAACCGCAACACCTTCAAAAGGAACACACCATGAAACGTATCGCAGCCCTCGGCGCCCTGCTTTCCACCACCCTGCTGTCCGGCGCCTTGCTGGCCGGAGCCAACCAGGACTTCACCCTGGTCAACAAAACCGGTTATACCCTCGACAAGGTCTTCGTTTCCCCCTCCAAGTCCGACGACTGGGAAGACGACGTCCTGGGCCGGGAAACCATGGCGGATGGCGAAACGGTGCCGATCCACTTTTCGCGCGGCACCACCACCTGCACCTGGGACTTGAAGGTGGTCTACACGGATGACGACTCAACGGCGGTCTGGCACGACATCGACCTCTGCTCGGTCTCCAAGATCACCATCTTCTACAACCGAGACGCCGACAAGACAACCGCCAAATACGAATAAAACAAAACCGCCGTCGCTTCGCCAATACGGCACGAAGCGACGGCGGCAAGGCCCGGCAAGAATCAGCCGATCTGCACCACGATGGTGTGCAGCACGGAAGCCGCCGCGTGCATCTCGCCCGCGATGGACCGGAAATGCTGGTAGACCTCACGCTTCTTGAGCAGATCCACCAGTTGACGATAGGCGCTGATCCGCTCCTCGCCCGCCTGCTCTTGCAACCGGAGCGTCATCTCGTCGATGGTGTACAACGAACCCAGCGCCTTGCGGCAGACCTGATCCACACTCGCCAGGCAGCGCATCCCCGTCTCGGCGTCCGGGTCGGCCATGGCGGGCGTGTCGGCCAGCTTGGCATAGCCACGCCGCAGCGCCCCGGCAGACTCGCGCAGCACCACCGCCATCTCCAGCAAAAACGGATCCGAACCGATCCCCAGCGCCTCCATCTCCTCCAGCAACAGACGCAACGAACCCAAAGGCGCCTCCAGGGTATTGATGGCCTCCAACAGATCCGTCCGATCCACGGGCGTGGAATAGGATTGATACAGCTTGTCCAGATGCCGTTTGCGCAGCACCTTGCCCTTCTCCTCGATACCCGCCACATCCCGTACCGGAATGGCGCCCGCTTCGGCGAAAAAGTCCGCCGCCAGTGCAAACCCTTCGGTCAGAACATCCGCCTGCGCGACCATCATCTCGAAAAAGGGGGGAATGGGGGGCAACACCTGGTCCAAAACCTTGCCAAAACTCGCATGGATACTCATTTCGCTCTCTCCTTGTGTTCCGTTCAATTGGTGAAATGGTAATCAGGACGCATCTTGCGCCTTGATGAAAATCGAGAGGATGGTAAAATCATCCTCCGTACCCTCAGGCGACCTTCACGATCAATCCCATGCACACGGTCACGACGCGACACCACCCGATTTGGTCCTTCTTTCGCAAAAACGGCATGCTGCTGCTGGTGGCCGTTGGGGGAGTGCTTTTCTCCCTGCTGACCTTCCACAGCGTGCGCCTGCAAATCACCCATCACCTCCACCAGGAGTTCGAATGGGTGGCGCAAAACCGCCAGAAGGCGGTCCTCAAGGGCCTGGAAATCGCCATGGGCGCGGTCTACGAAATGAACGACCTCTACCAGTCCGCCCAGCCGGTCAATCCGGAGGTGTTTTACCAATTCGCCACCCTCATCCGCTCCCGGCAGATGGGGGTCGAGAATCTGCAATGGGTCCCCCTCGCCAGGAAGGGCGACCGGGAAACGGCCATCATCACCCTCATGGAACCCGCCACCAGCCCCCTCTCCCGCATCGGCGACGACTACCTGGCCAACCCCAGACTCGCGCAAACCCTCAACGAGGCCAGGGATACGGGCCGTCTGACCATCAGCGGGCGCATCCTCATCGAAAACACCTCCCCGCCACGCTTCGGCTTCCTGGCCATCCATCCGGTCTACCGTCCCGACGCCCCGATCTCCTCGATCCTGGAAAGGCACGCCAACCTGGCCGGCTTCATCATCGGCTTCTTCCAGTTCTCCAACCTGGCCCAACATGCCATCGCCATGCTGGAACCCCGCGGCGTGGAGTGCATGATCCTGGACGACAGCGCGACAGAGGAGGAACGTTTCCTCAACTTCTACGCCTCGCGCCTCTCCCCGGCCCATTTCCGCTTCAACGACCCGCTGGAATGGCAACTCTGGTTGGGGGGATCGGACAGCAAATCCATTACCAAAACCCGGATCGGCAACCGTTCCTGGTCGGTCACCTGCGCCCAGACCGACCACTTCCGCACTGCCGAGTGGTTCACCTTCGGCCACTGGATCACCCTGCTGACCGGCTTCGCCCTCACCGGCTGGCTCCTCTACTACCTGACCCGCATCCGGCGCGACCTGGAGATCCGCACCGGCATGGCCAACCAGTTGCAGGAATCCGAGCGTCTCCTGAGCGCCTTGTTCCAGCAATCCCCGGACATCATCCGCCTGGTGGACCGCCAGGGTCACTCCATCCTGGTCAACCGCACCCCCGCCGGACAGGAGATCGACCCCACCGATCGGCTCACCGGACCCAACAACGAATTCCGCAACCTCTATCTCCACACCCTGGAGCTGGCCTTCACCAACCACGAGATCAATCATTTCCACTACCGATCCCCGGAAAACACCTGGTGGGAGATCCGCGTGGTGCCGCTCCAGGAGGAGAGCCGCATCGTCAACGCCATGGTGGTGGCCACCGACATCACGGAAAACAAGATGCTCGAAGAGCAGGCCAGCAAAAACGCCCGCCTGGCCTCCCTGGGGCTGATGGCCGCCGGCGTGGCCCACGAGATCAACAACCCCAACAACTCCATCTACTACAACGCCAACCTGCTCCAGGAGGCCTGGCCGACCGTTCGCTCCATCCTGGAGGCCTTCTACCGGGAAAACGGCGATTTCGCCATCGCCGGCCTCCCCTACGAGGAGATGCGCGACAAGCTCCCCCAGACCATCGGCTGGATCATCGACAACACCAACCGCATCAAGAAAATCGTCGAACTTTTGAAACATCTCGCGCGCAACGAGGCGGGCAACGTCAACCAGCCGGTGGATCTGCTGCAGACGATCCAGGGGACGCTGGTGCTGCTCAACAACACCATCCTGAAACACACCGACCGCTTCCGCACGCTCCTGCCCCCTCGCCTGCCCATGGTGACCGGCAATGCCCAGCAGATCGAACAGGTGCTGATCAACATCCTCTTCAACGCCCTGCAAGCCCTGCCCGATCGTGATCGGGAGGTGCGGCTCGAAGCCACGATGGACGATTCCTCCCGCGAGGTGATCCTCATCATCCGCGACGAGGGGATCGGCATCCCGCCGGCCATCCTGGAAAAAGTCACCGAACCCTTCTTCACCACGCGCCTGGAACAGGGCGGGACCGGCCTGGGCCTGTCGATCTCCTCGTCGATCATCAAGAATCACGGCGGTCGCCTGCGCTTCGAGTCCCAGCCCAACATCGGCACCACGGTATTCGTTCACATCCCCTATCAGGAGTCCCACCCATGAGCGAGGGCAGTCCATCCACGCAACCGGTGTTTCTCGTCGATGACGAGGAGCACGTCCTCAACAGCCTGAGCCTGTTCCTGCGCAGCTCCGGGATCAAGGACGTGGTCACGGTGCAAGACAGCCGCGAACTGATGCCCATGATGCTGCGACAAAAACCGATGACCGTCATCCTCGACCTCTTCATGCCCAATCTCTCCGGTCTCGAACTGCTGCCGGAGATCATCCGCCACTTTCCGGAGGTCCCGGTGATCGTGGCCACCGCCTCCCAGGAGGTGGAAACCGCCGTGGTCTGCATGCGGGAGGGGGCCTTCGACTATCTGGTGAAACCCATCGAAAAAACCCGCTTCGTCACCAGCGTGCGGCGCGCGGTGGACACCTACATGTTACGCCATGAAGTGCATGCTCTCAAAAGTTATCTTATTCATGGTGGCCTGAACCACCAGGAAGCCTTCAGCCGTTTTCTGACCAATTCCAGCCAGATCAAGGGGATATTTCAATACATCGAGGCTGTGGCCGGCAGCGGCGAGACCATCCTGATCACCGGCGAGACCGGCGTGGGCAAGGGGCTGCTGGCCGAATCCGTTCACCGCGTCAGCGGCCGCTCCGGGGAGTTCGTCTCCCTCAATGCGGCGGGCCTGGACGACACCCTGTTTTCCGACACCCTGTTCGGCCACCGCAAGGGGGCCTTTTCCGGGGCCGACGCCAACCGCGACGGTCTGGTGGCCAGGGCGGCCGGCGGCACGCTCTTCCTGGACGAGATCGGCGACCTCAAGCCCGCCTCCCAGGTGAAGCTGTTGCGCCTGCTGCAAGAGCAGAGCTACTACCCTCTGGGTTCCGACGTGCCCAAGCTGAGCAGCGCCCGCATCGTGGCGGCCACCAACTGCGATCTGCGCAAGATGATCACCACCGCAGAGTTCCGCCAGGATCTCTTTTACCGGCTCACCTCCCACCGCATCGACATCCCCCCCTTGCGCGAACGCAGCGAGGATATTCCGCTACTGTTGGGCTTTTTCACCCAGGAGGCGGCCAAGGCCATGAACAAGGCGGTGCCCAACACCCCGCCCCAACTGCTGAGTCTGCTGGCGGCCTACCATTTTCCCGGCAACGTCCGGGAGTTGCGCGCCCTGGTGTTCGATGCCGTGGCGCGTCATCCGGGCGGGCCGACCCTGGCCATGGAGAGTTTTCACCAGGCCATCCGCGCCAACAGCAAGCCCGGTGGCGAACCACCGGCGGAAAAGAGCGCCACCGGCCAGTCGCCAGCCATGCTCTTTTCCGCCGGACCCTTTCCGACGCTCAAGGAAGGGGTAGACGCCATCGTTCTCGAAGCGATGCGGCGCGCCAACAACAACCAGGGGATCGCCGCCACGCTGCTGGGGATCACCCGTCAATCCCTGAACCGGCGCGTCGTCAACATGCGCACCAAGAACAGCGACCCGGGTTGGGAACCTTAATCGATGCCGATCTCCTCGAAGACCGTGCGCACGATGCGTTTGTCGTAATCCAACAGCTCTTCGTTCTTCCCGGTATAGGGGAGCCGGCTCAGGAAGTACTTGATGCTGTTGATGCGGGCCAGTTTCTTGTCGTTGGACTTGATGATGGTCCACGGGCAGTGGGGCGTGGAGGAGTAAAAAAACGTGTCCTCCTTGGCCTTGGTGTAATCGTCCCACTTGTCCTGGGACTCCTTGTCCACCGGGGAGAGTTTCCAGTGCTTGAGGGGATCCTCCAGGCGGCTGTTGAAGCGGCGCAGTTGCTCCTCCTTGCTCACCGAAAAGTAGAACTTGAAAATAATGACCCCGGAGGCGACCAGCATCCGCTCGAATTCCGGCACGGTGCGCAGGAAGTCGCGCACCTGATCCTTGGTGCAGAACCCCATCACCCGTTCCACCCCGGCACGGTTGTACCAGCTGCGGTCGAACATGCGAATCTCGCCCGCCGAGGGGAGGTGTTCGACATAGCGCTGGAAGTACCACTGGCCCCGTTCCCGGTCGGTGGGCTTGTCCAGGGCGACCACGTGGCAGCCGCGGGGGTTCAGGTGTTCGATGAACCGCTTGATGGTGCCACCCTTGCCGGAGGCGTCGCGACCCTCGAACAGGGCGATGACCTTGAGTCCGTTCTCCTTGACCCAGTTTTGCATCTTGACCAGCTCGATATGGAGCGGGCTGATGATTTCCAGGTATTTCGCCTCGGAGATCTTTTTCACCTTCGGCGGTGCGGAGCGTTGCGCCTGCATGCTCCCGGTCCCCAGGACGACCGGGTGGTTGCGTGTCGGGTGGTGATCCCTGTTGCTCATGTCATTCCTCACTCAAAAAACTGTCGGGTTATGGTGAAAGAAGGGAGAGGAATGCCGCGCCAATCTGCGCCCGCCCCGCTTCGAATTATTTGAAATTATCTTTCATGCCTGGGAACGATGCAACCCCATTATGACCATTTATAAAAAATGCCGGTGGAGGCGAACCTCCACCGGCAGGGCAGTTGGAATCAATAGACGATCTTGGCGAACAGCCAGTAGGTCATCGCGGAGACCAGGCCGGAACCGGGAATGGTGATCACCCAGGTGGAAACGATCTCCGAGGCCTTGGCCCAGCGAACCGCCTTGGGCCGGTCGGAGGTCCCGACGCCCATGATGGACGAGCTGGCGACGTGGGTGGTGGAGACCGGTGCGCCCCAGATGGCAGCGCCGAAGATCAACGTACCGGCGGTGAGCTGAGCGGAAAAGGCGTGCTGAGGACGCACCTTGTAGATGCCGAATCCAACGGTACGCACGATACGCCACCCACCGGAGAGGATCCCCAGGGTGATGCAGACGGCACAGGCCATAATGACCCAGAACGGCACATCGAACTTGGGCAGGGCGCCACCCAACACCAGACAAAGCGTAACGATACCCATGCTCTTCTGCGCATCATTGGACCCATGCGAAAAGGCCAAGGTGGCAGCGCTGAGATATTGAAACCGCTTCAGCCAGTTGTTGACCACGGGTTTGCAGGGGGTCAGCAGGAAACCGACCAGATTATTGAACACATAACCAAAGATGAACCCAAGGATCGGTGAAAGGATCAAGGCGATGACCACCTTGTTCACACCGGTCAGCTTGCCGGTTGCGAAAAACTCCTTGAATCCCCACAAGACATGGTCGCTGCCGGCGGCCATGACCACGGCACCCAGCAATCCTCCCACCAGGGCATGCGAGGAAGAGGACGGCAAACCGAACCACCAGGTCAGGAGATTCCAAAAGATGGCCCCGAAAATTCCCCACAGCAGCACCACAATCGAGACCGATGCTGGAAGATCCCCGATGGTGATGAACTTGCCGATGGTGTTGGCCACGGCGGTCCCTGCCAACATGGGGCCGAGCATTTCGAAAACAGCGACCACGACGACCGACTGGATCGGGGTCATGGCACGGGAGGCGATGATGCTGCCGATGATGTTGGAGGCATCATGAAAGCCGTTGGTGTAGTCAAAGATCAATACGACGACAATAGTCGTCCACATTAGAATGTGAATAGATGATGCGTCCATTGGATTCCCTATCTCTTTTGGCGAACAGGCCGATTGATGGGTTTTGGATCAGGAATCAGGCGACCTGAACCACGATGTCATGGAGAACCTTGCCGGCGCTGCCCATGTCGATGGCGGCATCGAAGAGATGACGATAGATTTCGCGGCGTTTGAAGATATCCAGGACATAGGACATGGCCTCGGCTTCCGCGCCGGCCTGCTTCTGCTGCATCTTCTGGACATAGGTGTCCCCCTGGTAGAGCTTGGCGATGGCGGCGCGATAGGATTTTTCGATCTTCTTGCGGGCGGCGCCGACGAGCTGGGCATCCTTGTCCGAATCGGCCGGGGAGGAGGAGAGCTTCTTGTAGCCGGCGCCCAGGATTTCGACGGAGTTGCGCAGGGTGGCCACCATGTCGGTGATGTACTGGTCGGTCTTGATGTTCAGGGTGTCCATCTCGGAGACGATGTTGTGGGCATAGCTGATGATGCAGTCCACGGTGGTGTAGGCGCGATAGATGTCCTCGCGGTCCATGGGAGTGGCGAAGGCATTCTTGAGGACATCCAGGTTGCGTTGGCGCATCACCTCGGCATCCTGCTCCAGCTTGAGGATCTGGTCGGCGCGGGACTTGTTGCCGGTTTGGACATACTCTTCCAGCAGGGCGGCGGCCTGGTTGGCCAGATCACACTGCTCGAGGATCAGTCCGTAGAAATTCGGCATGCGGGGGAAAACGCGATTGGTCAATTTGGAAAAAGTCGTGCTGGAACCGCCCATTTTTTTCTCCTTCAGGTTTTTGATGTTGTGTTTTGTTTTTGTTTGGTTGTTTTGTATTCAATTCACTGCCGATTGCATGGGGGCATATCTCATGCAGACGATGGCCAGCCATGCCGCGATCTCTTCCGCCTTGTTGGCGGGTTCGTCCACTTTTTCCGCGAAGCGGCGCAGGTGCATCTTTCTGTCCAGGGGGAGATCGGCAGCGAAGATCTCCTTGACCAGGGCAGTGGTGAGCTTGTCGGCATCCTTTTCGTAGAAGGCCACCTTGCTCAGATATTCACCCACCTTTTCGGTCTCGTTGAAATAGACCCGTCCCGCTTCCACGCAGGTTTCCACAGCCAGGGAGACCGCGTGGGACAACTCGTTCAGGCGCGCATGGAGCGGGGCCGGAAAGAGCGGGGCCTCCACGTTGACGTCATCCAGGTTGCGCACCAGGATTCTTTGCAGACGGCTGAGCTGTTCCAACAGTTGCAGCACGTCACCACGCAGGTCGGGCACGATCAACTGGGTGCGCAACTGGGCCTCGATGAAGCGACTCAGGGCATCCATTTCCCGTTCGTGATGCAGGGAAAGCTGCAAACGGGCCTGAAACCGCACCCCAGCCGACCCCTCTTCCAGGTAAAACCCGATCCCGCCCCGAAAAATAATATTGGCCTCGGACAACAGATTCAGAAATTCCTCGATCTGCTTGTCCAGATTCATGCTCTTTCCGAACAACAGGAAAGATTGATTGGGCATTTTATTCGGTCTCGCGGGTTGAGGGTTATTGGTATCCGGGCTTGTTTTTCCCTCCTGCTTGGCTCTATATACTACAAGAAGCAGGCCAGAATGCGCTTCCGATCAAAAAGGCCGGAATCGCAAGGGGTTGCCGTATTCGAGGCACGCAAGGGCCATTTGGACCAGGATGCAGCAAAACGTGCGCGCAAAGTGGGTCCCGCGCAACCGGATTCCGTAATCCTCTGCCGCAATTCGTAGGTTTGTCCGAGGGTGCAGCAAAACGCAACACCCTGGCTTTGATTTTATCTGATTGATTTTTTTGTATTATTAAAACAAAATTAAATACACACAAACATACTTGAACAGACAATGACACCATGTGCAGCAAAATGCTACAATGCAGAGAATCCTGCACCCCTACTACCGCCGCGAGGAGATTGAAATGGGCCATTTACAAATTCGCAACGTGGACGACGAGGTGATCGAACAATTGTGGCTACAAGCCGAGGCGCGCGGTGTGCCCGTGGACATCCACATCCGGGAGGTCCTCACTGCGGCGGCGTGGGGCAACGCGGATTTCGATTCCGCCCAGCCCGTGACAACGGCGGAGGTCGCCCTCCATGAAGGATGAATCAAAGAGACGGGATCAACGTCCGCCGCTGCGCATTCCGGCATGAACCGCTTTGGGTGATGGTCTCTTCGAGTTGCGCCCGAAAGGCCCTGAGGGGATCGGACGTGTTTTTTATTGCACCCAGGTCGGTCGAGCAATCGTGGTATTGCATTCGTTTATCAAAAAAACACCGGAAACCCCGAAACCTGAATTGGATTTGGCACGCAAGCGCCAGAAGGAGGACCCAGGAAGAGATTGCCAGCCGCATGGGCACGATAAAAAACGTAATTTCCCGCCTGGAATCCTCGCTTGGGAATGGACGAATGTCGCCATCCCTGGCCACGCTACGCCGGTATGCCGCTGCCGTGGGTTGCCGGTTGGAATTAAAATTGTTGCCTCGTTGATCCGCTATATAGCGATACCGAAACCATGGTTGGTTGCCGTGTGATGGGAATGGAAGTGGCCGAGATGAGGGTCAAGGCCGATTTGACTTGCAATTCTGGGCGCATTTCCGGGAAAATGGCCGCGTCCTTCAACTGTATCACCAACCGGAGAAAAAACATGCCAACGATCAACCGCTACATCGATATCTCCACCGTGGAACGGGAGACCAAAAAAGACTACATCGACCGCCACTCCCCCTTCATCCAATGCGACGCACGCGCCAAGGCCGGCACGAAGTTCCCCGTGACCGTGCGCGTCGGCACGGAGTACAGCCATCCCGACGATGCCGAACACTACATCAAATCGATTCAACTCTACGATGGCCAGACCCTGCTGGCGGAGGCCAACTTCCCCTCCGGCACCCTGGGCGGGACCGGACAAAAAAGTCAGGCGGAGGTGACCTTCCATGTGGTGCCAGGCGGAACCCGGATGCGCCTCACTGCCCTGGCCTACTGCACCAAACACGGCCTCTGGGAGGGAGATCCCACCGAGGTGACCGTGGAAGCGGCGGCATGAACCACCCCCGTCACGGGGCCTCCCGCAACTGATCCAACCAGATCCCCATGCCGGGAGGAAACAACGACTCCGGCCCGGCCTCGCGCATCACGCCCTTCTCGGAGGAGGCCACGCCACCCTTCCTGGCCTCCTCCATGGGAATGGCGCAACGACCCAGGGGCAGATCCGGGGAAACACGCGCGCGGCGGATGTCGTCGGTACGGCGGAACTCCAACCGTACCTCCACCCGCCGGCTCTCCTCCGGACTGGGCTGGATGGCGGTCACCGAGGCCCCGTCGATGACCAGCAACTCCTGCAAGCGCCGCAACTGCTCCGGAGGGAGGTCCGCCGACAGCAGGGCGCACAATACCGCCTCGGCCCGCTTCAGGCTGAGGTCCACATTGTACAGATAGCTCCCCACCGCATCGGTGTATCCCTCGATATGCACCCGCTCCAGCCAGCGCTCCCCGTCGGGCCGCGCATGGGTCGCCAGCAGAACCGGCACGAACGAACGCAAGATCTCCACCGCCTCCGGGGTCAACTGGTAGCTGTTGAAGGGAAAACGCGCCCGCTCGCCGAAACCGATGGAAAAATCCTCCTGGTTGACCTGCACGTCCAGCCCCACCTCCTCGGCCATGAGATCCAGACGGACCAGAATCGTCCGGATGTCCCCGGCGCGCTGCTTCTTCTCCACCATCGGCCGCGAGGCGATCGTCACCATGGAAAGGCTCATCACCACCAGGAACAGCATCACCAGCGCGGTCATCAGATCCGCATAGCTGATCCAGAACGGATTGCCCGGTCCATCATCCCCGCCCCGCCGGGCCTGACGCATGCGCTCGATCATGACTCCCCCCTCACCCGAACGGCGCCGCAGCAGAGAGGAATTGACCCCATGCCCGCCGGCCATCCTCCCACTCCCGCTCCAGCAGCGCCCCATGCCACCCGGCGAACAACGCCCGCAACGCCTCGTCCCGCCCGGAGTCCAGATCGTCCCACAGCCTGCGGGCGTCGGCCAGACCCACCAGGGCACGCCACCTCCCCACCACCCCGTCCAGGGCCTCCCGATAGGGACGCGCCCTCTTCTCCTCGAACCAGGCGGGAAACAGCTCCAGGGCATGGGCGATCGCCTCGGCCCGGGCCAGCGGCTCCACCGGCTCACGGAAAGCCCCCTCCGCCTCCCAGTACCTGCCCCCCTGCTCAACCAGCAGCTTGTGCAAGCGACGCAACCCCTCCCGCGCCAGCCCCTCCCCGCTCCCGTTCAACCGATCCCGCAACAGCGGCTCGGCCGCCAACAGGGAGTTGCGCAACTCCTCCACCCCCACCAGCCAGCCGGCAAAGCCCAGCATCAACTGGGTGAAACGGACAGAGGCCACCACCCCGGCCACCCGCTCGGCGGCCAATTGGCGTTTCCTGCCATGTTTTTCGAGGATCGAATCGAGCTGGACATACTCCGCGCAACGCCCGCGCATGGGAAGCAACACCTGCCGCTCCAGCGCCAGCCACTCCCCCAGAGGCTCCAGCTCGCCCAGCAGCCAGTTCAGTTCGGCCTCCGGCTCACGCCGCACCTTGTCGGGCAACAGCGGATGAAACAAACCGAACAACCCCGCCAAACGCGCCATCGCCCCCCGCACCCGCTCGGCGGCCGCCAAACGAACCGCCCCGGAACCGTGGGCCAACGGCGCGAGATTGTCCAGAATCTCCTGCAACAGACCGCTCCCCGCCAGCGTAAAGGCCTCCAGGACCCCGGCGCCCCGCCCCACCCCGGCGTCCCGGCGGGGGACCGGCGCGAGCCAGCCGGCATCGAGACGGACAAACCCACGATCGGCCGGACTCATCGGCTCCAGATGCGCGGCATAGTGCCGAGCCAGGGCCAGCGCGGCATGAAAGAACCGCTGCGGCGCGCCGGACAAGGCATCCAGAATCAACTCGTGAAACCGCTCCTCCACCACCCCGTCGCGCCGCGACTCGCCGCGCAACTCCCGCGCCTGGATCCGCGTGCCGTCCGGAAACTCCAGCCGTACCCGCTCCTCCACGCAGGTCATTTCGAACAAGGCCTCCGGCTTTCTGCCCCGGATCCCTTCCCGCGCCGCCTCCGGCAGATGACGACGAATCTCCCCCCAGTCGGGCGTGGCCTCGCCAAGGCCGCACTCCCACTCCCCGACCCCCTCGCTCTCCTCGCGGGTCGAGGTGGCGCAGCCGAACCACCGCTCCCCCCGCCGACGCAGGGTCAGCGTCCAACCCGACTGCCGCAGCCGCAGATCCGGGGTGTCGAAAAAGGTCTCGGCCCGCTCCACCCGGCGCGGCTTGCCCACCAACGCCATGCGCACCATCGGGTGCTCCTCCAGGGTGAAGGCCCGCCCGCCATCCCCGATCGCCAAACGCAAGGTGCGATACGCCATAACGCCGCCCCTACTTGACCTTCAAACGCCGCCGCAAGGTGTCCAGCCGCTCGCCGAGCATCTCGATGAAAACCGCCTGCTCGCGACCGAGACTGGTCACCACCCCTTCCAACAGGGAACCGAGGTCCTTCAAATGCTGCTCCACATGTTGTGACGACTCCTCGTTCTTGTGCATCAACCCGTCCCGCAACCGGTCCAGATCGTCCTCCAGCCCCTGACCGAGCTGATCGATCACCCCGATGATCCCCATATGCCGTTCGTCCAGATCGGCCCGCACCTCCTGGATGCGCCGTTCCAGCACACTGTTCTCCTCGATGGAGGTACGGGAGGCCTCTTGCACCCACTCCCGCAGCGTGTTTTCCATCCCCTGCCGCTCTTCGGCCAGCCGGTCCCGCATCTCGGCCAACTCCAGCGCCACGCCACCAAAGGCGCCCTCCACGCGCTGCGCGATGAGGTCCACCACCTCCCGGCCCGACTCCTCCCGCGCCAGATCCAGCCGCCGGGCGGTCTCGTTCAGCTCCTCGCGCACCGCGTCCCGGACCCCGTCCACCTGCTCCCGGTGCCGGGTCAGCAGACGCTCCAGCAACAGGGTTTCCCGCTCCACGTCCCGATGCGCCCGGCTCTCTTCCAGAACCCGCAAGGTGGATTTCACCTCCTCGGTCACCCCACCCACCAGCTCCCGCAGATTCTCCTCGCCCCGCGTCCCGCTCCGCTCGACCAGATCCCGCGCGTGAACCGCCACCTCTCCGGCCGCCTCGCGAATCTGCCGGCGAATGCGATCCATCTCCTTGTTCATCTCGTCGGACAACAGGAGAAAACCCTCCTCGCCATTCCGCACCAGCCACTCCACCCGGCCAC
>PDZX01000011.1:85000-88049 GCA_002753185.1 Magnetococcales bacterium WMHbin3 | reverse complement strand
CAATGCTTTCCTGGTTACATGATTGAATGATAAGAAATTATACCGTATCGACAATGCTTTTGCAAGCATATAAAATTATTTTATATGCACATAATCCGACAGGCTGCTAGGTGGCGTAGGTGTGTGCCACCAAATTCTAGTGGCGCTGGGTATGGCCTGGGATTGTTTCATCAACCATGCCCGCCGTCAAGAGATTTGGGCCTGGACCCTGGATAATCCGCAACCGTGGATTCCAAACCGGGTGCGGTTTATAATCCGTGGCCATGAGCATGCAACCCCACACCCCGACGCCACGTTCCTTTCGCGATTTGCGGGAGTTCATGGCCTTTTTGCGCAGCCGTGGCCTGTTGATCCAGGTGGAGCGACCGGTGGATCCCCGCCTGGAGATGACCGCGATCGCGCGTCGTCTGCTGGAGCGGGGCGGGCCGGCGGTGTTGTTCACCCGTCCGGTCGGTCACGCCATGCCGGTGCTGGCCAATCTGTTCGGCACCGAGGAGCGGGTGGGATTGGCCATTGGCCGCCGGGTCGCCGAACTGGAGGAACTGGGTGGGCTGCTGGCCGCCCTGCGGCAACCGGAGGCCCCACGCTCCCTGAGAGACGCCGTGGATCTGGCCGGACGGCTCTCCATGGCCCGCCACATGCCGGTGAAAACCCTCTCCCGCGCGCCCTGTCGCGAGGTGGTCCTGGAGGGGGGGGATGTGGATTTGAGCCGCTTGCCGATCATGACCTGCTGGCCCAAGGATGCCGGCCCGCTGATCACCTGGGGGGTGGTGGTCACCAGAGGTCTTGCCGGGGGTCCGATCAATCTGGGGGTCTACCGCATGCAATGGCTGGGGGGGCGGCGGCTGATCATGCGCTGGCTGGCCCATCGCGGGGGGGCGCAGCACTTGCGGGAGTTCGGCGGACGCCCGATGCCGGTCTCCGTGGTGCTGGGATGCGATCCGGGGACCCTGCTGTCCGCCGTGATCCCGGTGCCGGAGAGCCTGTCCGAATACGCCTTCGCCGGACTGCTGCGCGAACAGCGGGTCGAATGCGCCCCGGAGCATTCCCCCTTTCCCCCGGTCCCGGCCTGGGCGGAGATCGTGCTGGAGGGGATGGTGGATCCGGCGGACCTGGCGGACGAGGGGCCGTTCGGCGACCATACCGGCTACTACAACGACGTGGAGCCGTTTCCCGTGTTCACCGTGCAGCGCATGACCATGCGTCGGGATCCGGTTTATCTTTCCACGTTCACCGGTCGTCCCCCGGACGAACCGGCCATTCTGGCCGTGGCGTTGAACCGGGTTTTTTCACCATTATTGAAAAAACAGTTTCCGGAGATCCGGGCCTTTCACCTGCCCATGGAGGCCTGTTCCTATCGGGTGGCGGTGATTGGTTTGCAGAAAGAATATCCGGGTCACGCATTTCGGGTGATGACCGGGCTGTGGGGTTTCTTGCGGCAGTTTTTGTATGTAAAATACATCTTCGTAGTGGATGCCGACGTGCCGGTGGCGGATTGGGGAGCGGTCCTGGAGGCGGTGGCGAGGCATGCGCATGGGGGGCGGGATCTGCATATCCTGAAAAACACCCCCATCGACTATCTGGATTTTTCCTCCCCCTGGTCCGGGCTGGGGGGCAAGATGGGGGTGGATGCCACCCGCAAACTGCCGGTGGAGCAAGGCGCCGCCCCACCCATGGCGCCGCTGGCCCCGGAGGACTGGCTGGAACGGGCCAGGGTGTCGGCGCCCTGGATCGTCGAAATTCACTCCCTGGCCGAAGGCCGCATGGTGGTGGCGCGGGTGACGGGAAGCGGGCCGGCCCGTGGCGTCCGGGCCATCGAGGCGATCTGGCAGGCGGTTGCGCCCGGCGGGGGCGCGGATCGCTTGTGGGTGGTGGATGAGGATACCCGTTGCGACTGTCTGGCGGACCTCGCCTGGTCGCTGGCCACCCGCACCGACCCCGGACGGGATGTGATGCTGGAGCCGGAGAGCGGCCGATTCGCCATCGACGCCACAGTGCGCGGCGTGGGCGAGACCGGTCGGCGCTGGGGGGAGCCGCTGGTGATGGATCCCGCAGTGGAGGCGCATGTGGCGCGCCATTGGCGCGATTACGGGCTGCTTTGAGTAATTCCCTTGCCAAGCGCGCCAGGCACGGGATAAACAAAACAAAGCGCGGCAACGCCAGGATCAGCGGCGTTGGTCCTGAACCTCAACCCAAGGGCAGTTGAAGATGATCCGGAGAATTTTGGCGATTGTATGCATGGTGATGCTGTTCGGTAGCGCCTGGGCGGGTGATCTGGATACCCCTTTGGAGGGGGTGGATGGCAAGCCGGTGCGCTTGACGGATTTCAAGGGCAAGGTGGTGCTGGTCAATTTTTGGGCCACCTGGTGTCCTCCCTGTCTGGACGAGATCCCGGCCTTGATCAAATTGCAAAAAAAGTATGGAGAAAAAGGGTTCCTGGTGGTGGGGATCGACTACCTGGAACGGGCCGACAAGGAGGATTTGAAGAAATTCCTGGACGAGCAGGGGATCAACTATCCGGTGGTCATCGGCGATCCCAACGCCGTGCGGAGCCTGACGCGGGTGCTGGGTGGGGTGTATGCCCTGCCGGTCACCAAGCTGTTGAACCGGGAGGGGAAATTGGCCGGCTCCCACATCGGCAGCATGAATTTTTCCCAGATGGAGGCCCTGGTGGAGCCGTTGCTATGAGCGAAACCCTTGCCATGGTGGCCATGACCACCGCTCCCGACGAGACGGTCGCGGCCCAACTGGCCGAAACCCTGGTGCGCGAGGGGCTGGCCGCCTGCGTGCATATTCTGCCCCAGGGACGCTCCTTCTACATCTGGGATGGGGAGTTTCAGAAGGACGAGGAGTGGACCCTGATTCTGAAGGTGCGTCGTGAGCTTTATCCCCAAATGGAGGCGCGCCTGCGCGACCTGCACCCCTACGAGGTCCCGGAGTTGATCGCCTTGCCAGTGATCGCGGGCCACGCGCCCTATCTGGCCTGGCTGGCGGGCGCCGGGGGGGCTTGACCATGGAAGTGACCTATGCCACGGCCTTTTTAGCTGGT
>PDZX01000011.1:0-80000 GCA_002753185.1 Magnetococcales bacterium WMHbin3 | reverse complement strand
CGGAGGCGCGCAAAGGTTCGCTCAGGTTGGTCGGACATCAACCGAAGAGTGCAAAGGCAAAAGCGAGCCTGACTGCGAGACTGACAAGTCGAGCAGGGACGAAAGTCGGCCTTAGTGATCCGGCGGTTCCTTGAGGAAGGGCCGTCGCTCATCGGATAAAAGGTACTCCGGGGATAACAGGCTGATCTCCCCCAAGAGTTCACATCGACGGGGAGGTTTGGCACCTCGATGTCGGCTCATCGCATCCTGGGGCTGAAGTCGGTCCCAAGGGTATGGCTGTTCGCCATTTAAAGCGGTACGCGAGCTGGGTTCAGAACGTCGTGAGACAGTTCGGTCCCTATCTGCCGTGGGCGTTGGAGAATTGAGAGGGGCTGCTCCTAGTACGAGAGGACCGGAGTGGACATGCCTCTAGTGTGCCGGTTGTTCTGCCAAGGGCATTGCCGGGTAGCCACGCATGGAAGGGATAACCGCTGAAAGCATCTAAGCGGGAAACCCGCCTCAAGATGAATTCTCCCAACGAGACCCGTGGAAGACCACCACGTTGATAGGCCGGGTGTGGAAGTGCGGCAACGCACGCAGCTTACCGGTACTAATGGGTCCATTGGCTTTATTCCATGCTTTCGAACATGTTTCCCTGAACATACATGCCTGTTCCCTTCAGATGTCAGAGCGAGCGCTCGACATAAGAACGAACCCAACGAATCTTCCTGGTGGCGATGGCGAGGGGGAAACACCCGATCCCATTCCGAACTCGGCAGTTAAGCCCCTTTGCGCCGATGATACTTCGTCTCAAGACGCGGGAAAGTAGGACACTGCCAGGAAGTTTTTTTTTTATTGACGAGGGCAGACGAAACGCCATGAAGACCTTTACCCCCTCATCCAAGGAGATCGTCCGCGACTGGATCCTCATCGATGCCGAGAATCAGGTCCTGGGACGCGTCGCCTCGCTTGCCGCCCACCGTCTGCGCGGCAAGCACAAACCCACCTTCGCCACCCATATGGATGTCGGCGACTACGTGGTGATCATCAATGCCGAAAAGGTGCGCCTCACCGGCTCCAAACTGAGCGACAAGCACTACTATTCGCACAGCGGTTATCCCGGTGGCCTGAAGACCCGTACTGCGGAGCAGATCCTGACCGGAAAACATCCGCACCGGGTGCTGGAGCACGCCATCATCGGCATGTTGCCCAAGAATATCCTGGGCCGTCAGCAGGGCAGGAAACTGAAAGTGTATGCCGGTTCGGTTCATCCGCATGCGGGCCAGCAGCCTGTGACGGTTCCGGTCGCTGGCGAGTAGGACGTTGGATTGCTCTTGAAGGATTGAAACCATGTCACTGACAAACGCGACGTATGCCACTGGCAGGAGAAAAGAAGCCGTAGCCCGTGTGTGGATTCAGCCGGGAAGCGGCAAGTTCACCATCAACAAGCTGGACATCGAGCGCTACTTCGACCGTTCCGGCTTGCGCATCCTGGCCCAACAGCCGTTCAAGACCACGCAGACCGATGAGCGCTTCGACGTCACGGTCAACATTTGCGGCGGCGGCGTCTCTGGACAGGCGGGGGCCATCAAGCACGGTCTCGCCCGCGCCCTGTGCGCCTACGATCCCAATTTCCGTCCGGTCCTCAAGAAGGCCGGCTTCCTGACCCGTGACCCGCGCGCCGTTGAGCGCAAGAAATACGGTCACCACAAGGCACGCAAGAGCACGCAATACTCGAAGCGTTGATGTTTTTCGTTCCGCGTTACGGATCGCGATCTGGGGGAGGCGTGGAAAACGCCTCCCTTTTTTATTGGAAAAAGAGGTCAAGGAGTCGTTGATGACGATTGCGGTCGGCATTTTCGGGGCCAGTGGCTATACGGGCGGGGAGTTGGCGCGCATTCTGGCGTGTCACCCGCAGGCGCGGATCGCCTTCGTCACCTCGGAGCGCCATGCCGGGAAATCCTTGTCTGGGGTGTTTCCCCATTTGGCCTCCCTTGGCGATAAAATCTGCCGGCCCCTGAGCGACTCCCTGGCCTCCCCGGATTGCGACATCGCCTTTTGCGCGCTGCCCCATCTGACCTCCATGGACGTGGTGCCGAAACTGCTCGCGCAAGGGGTCCGGGTGGTGGACCTCTCCGCCGATTTTCGGCTGCGGGATCCGGAGGTCTACCGGGAGTGGTACGGCGAGGCCCATCGCGCCCCGGAGCTGCTGCCGGAGGCGGTCTACGGACTGCCGGAACTGCCGGGCATGCGTCCGGTCATCGCCAAGGCGCGCCTGGTGGCCAACCCCGGCTGCTATCCCACCTCGGTCCTGCTGGCCCTTGCCCCACTGCTGAAAGAGCAGGCCATCGCCAGCGATTATCTGGTGATCGACAGCAAATCCGGGGTGAGCGGCGCGGGCAGGGGCTTGAGCCAGGGTTCCCTGTTCGCCGAGCTGGCCGAGGGGTTTCGCGCCTACAAGACCACCGGCCATCGCCATACCCCGGAGATCGAACAGGAGCTGAGCCGCGCCGCCGGAACCGGGATACGGGTCCGCTTCGCGCCGCACCTGATCCCCCAGTCACGGGGGATTCTGACCACCTGTTACGCGCGTCCGACTCAAGAGCGGACGCTGGCGGGGTGGCAGGAGCTGCTGAGCGCTCATTACCGCGAGGAACGGTTCGTGCGGGTCCTGCCGGCCAGGGAGTATCCGGCGACCAATCACGTCCGGGGATCGAACGAATGCCGGATCAGCGTGGACATGGATCCCCGCACCGGCTGGTTGATCCTCCTGTCGGTGATCGACAATCTGGTGAAAGGGGCCGCCGGACAGGCGGTGCAGAACATGAATATCATGATGGGATGGAAGGAATCGGAGGGTCTGGAGCAGTTGCCACTCTTTCCATGAGCAAAGGAAGTGCATTTTTTCTTCGCTTTTGCTTGCCAAGGAGGGAAAAGTCTGCTAACAAGCTATCTTCCCGATGCAGTTTTGGTTGCGTCTTTCGTATAGGAACCATTCAGAGGAGTTTTTGCAATGGCATTGATGATCACAGAAGATTGCACGAATTGCGACGTGTGCCTGCCGGAATGCCCAAATGAGGCGATTACGGATGGATCGGATGTCGATCTCGACATCTATTTCATCCATCCCGACCTGTGCACGGAGTGCGTTGGTGCTTTCGACGAGCCGCAGTGCGTGGAAGTCTGCCCGGTCGAGTGTATCGAACCGGATCCGGATCACGAGGAGTCCAAGGAGGCCCTCTCCGCCAAATATGAGGCGATGCACAACAATTGACTCAGGAGGCGGAACGCTTGCCTGACGCCTTGGCGTGGGCGCAAGTGTCGGATGCAAGGAGAAGGGGCGTACCGTGGCATTGTGTGCGCCCCTTTTTTTTATGAATTATGAATCATGATTCGCGCGGGTGGCGCAACGAAACATGCCACGCAGTATGACCGGTTATGCCCGCCGCGAGGGGATGGCGGGGGAGTGGCGCATCGCCTGGCGCGTCAAATCGGTGAACCACCGGTTTCTCGACCCGGTGGTGCGGCTGCCGGAAGGGTGCCTGAGCCTGGAGCTGGCCGCCACGCGTCAGCTCAAGGAGCGGCTGGAGCGGGGGCATGTGGAGTGCGTTCTCTCCGCCCACGCGGAAGGGGCGCAGGCGCACCGGTTGGAACTGGACGAATCTCTGGTGGATGCCCTGCTGCTCCTGGAACGTCGCCTGGCGCGGCGCAAGGGTGGCAAGGGGCGTGGCCGCCTCTCCGCAGATCGGCTGTTGGCCTGGCCGGGGGTGGCGCGTGAACGCCGCCTGGGGGCGACCCTGGAAGAGGGTCCCGGTCGCGAGGCGGCGCTGGCGCTTTTGGACGAGACCCTGTCCGACCTGATCCGCGCGCGGGCCGTCGAGGGGGAGCAACTGGCCGGGGTGATGGCCAGGCTGCTGGAAAACTTGCGGGAGCGGGTCGAGGAGGTGGCGCGGGACGCACCGCGTGTCAGGGAGGCGCTGGAACACCGTCTGCGCGAACGGGTGGCCAAATACGCGGGCGGCGTGGACGGCGCGGAGCGGCTGGCCCAGGAACTGGCGTTCCTGTTGAATCGTCAGGAGATCGCCGAGGAGATCGATCGCATGCGGGTGCATATGCGGGAGATGAACCTCACCCTGGACGGGGCAGGGGCAGCGGGCAGGCGGCTGGATTTTTTGTGCCAGGAACTGGCCAGGGAGGCCAACACCCTCTGCTCCAAGGCCCAGGATGCCGAGATTTCCCGGCTGGGGGTGGAGATCAAGGTCCTGGTGGAACAATTGCGGGAACAGGCTCAGAATCTGGAATGACGGCAACGGGTGACAGAGGATTCATCCTGATTCTTTCCGCCCCATCGGGGGCGGGCAAGAGCACCTTGGCGCGCGTCCTCTGCCAGCGGGTGGAGGGGGTGATCACCTCGGTCTCAACCACCACGCGCCAGCCGCGCGGCGGCGAGGTGGAGGGCGAAGCCTATTTCTTCGTGCGCGACGAGGCGTTCCGGGAACGGGTGGCGGTCGGCGAGTTCCTGGAGTGGGCCGAGGTGTACGGCAACTGCTACGGGACCTCGCGCTCCTTCGTCGAGGAGGCGTTGGCCCAGGGCAAGGTGGTGCTGCTGGATATCGACTGGCAGGGGGCGCGCCAGGTGCGCGGCAACATGCCGGAGGGGGACGTAATCGGGGTGGCGATCCTGCCGCCCTCTCAGGAGACCCTGCTGACCCGCCTGCGGGCGCGGGGCCAGGATGCCCCGGAGGTGATCGCGCGGCGCATGGCCCAGGCCGGCGCGGAGGTCTCACACTGGGGTGAGTACGACTACATCGTGGTGAACGATGATCTGGAACGCGCCGGAGCCGAGCTGCTGGCGATCGTGACTGCAGAGCGGTTGCGCAGGGAGCGCGCCAGGCAGCGGATCGTCCGGATTCTGGCGACATTCGGTTTTTGCATTTGAGCGGAGGTGAAGAGTCATGGCGCGTGTCACGGTGGAAGATTGTTTGAATCACGTCAGCAACCGTTTCGATCTGGTCATCCTGGCGGCGAAGCGGGCGCGGCAACTGACCGCCGGCGCCGATTCCGTGCTGCCGAGGGAGAACGACAAGTTCACGGTTCTGGCCCTGCGGGAGATCGGCGAGGGGGTGCTCGACCTGGAAAAGCTGATGCACGAGGAGGAGAAGCTGCTCGTCCAGGAGACCGAGGAGGAGATGCTGCTGGTGCCGGAGGAGACCCTGGCCATGGCTCGTTCCATCGCCGCCGATGACGACGATGACGACGACGAGGACGACGAGGAGTTGGGCGACGAGGAGTTGGGCGACGAGGAGGAGGAAGAGGATCTGGATCTGTTGACCGCCATGGATCTGATGGGGGATGATGATGAAGCGGCCGCCGATGCCCGTGCCTTGATGGAGGAGGAGATTCGCATCCCCGGCGTGGACGAGGAACGCTACTCCGGTCTGAGCGCGGATGGCGAGGGGTTGATGGACGATGAGGACGGCTGACATGTCCGACATGGGGAGCAGAAACCTTGGAACGATGGGAGGAACTGGTCGGCCGGATTCAAGGCTATCATCCCGGTGCTGACCTGGCGTTGCTGGAGCGGTTGCGGCAGTTCCTGATCGGATTGCCGAGAAGAGCGCTTCCCTTCGTGGGGGAGTCGGAGATCCCTTTTCAACCTGTCGGCATCGCCGAAATTCTGGCCGATCTGCGGCTGGACGTGGCCTCCATCGCGGCGGGGCTGCTGGTGGATGCCGTGGCCGCCGGTTGGACCACCCTCGGCCGGGTGCGCGACGAGTTCGGCGAGGATGTCGCTTTCCTGGTGGAGCGGGTTTCCCGCATTTCTCTGTTGCCCACCCGGCCAAAAAGCACCGAACAGGCGGAAGAGTTCCGCAAGATGGTCCTCTCCATGGCCAAGGACATTCGGGTCATTCTGGTCCGCCTGGCCATCTGCATCTGGCGCATGCGCTATTTTGCCTCCCTGGCCCCCAAGGCGCCGCTTTGCAAGAATTCCATTCAGGATGTCATGGAGATTCAGGCCCCCATCGCCCATCGCCTGGGGATCTACTGGATCAAGAACGAGCTGGAGGATCTGGCCTTTCAGTTGATGGATTACGACCGCTACATGGCCCTCAAGGAGGAGGTGCGGATGCGGCGCAAGGGGGGCGCCGAGACCATGCAGCAGGTGGTGATTCTGCTCAAGAAGAAGCTGCGCCGCCATGGGATCATCGGCCAGGTGTTGGGGCGGGAAAAGCATTTGTGGTCGATCCACAACAAGCTGCTTGCCAAGAATATAACTTTGGATGAGATGTACGATATTATAGGATATCGCATTATTGTCAAGAAGAAAAATGATTGTTATCGTGTATTAGGGATGATCCATGGCGAATTTCCGCCGGTGCCAGGCCGGTTCAAGGATTACATCGCCCTGCCCAAGAGCAACGGCTATCAATCCCTGCATACGGTGGTGATCGGTCCGTTCGGGGAGCGGATCGAGATTCAGATTCGCACCGACAAGATGCATCAGGTGGCCGAGAGCGGGGTCGCGGCCCACTGGACCTACAAGGAGCGAGGGCTGGTGGGGGCGAAGAAGTATTCCGGGGCCATGGGGTACGATTGGCTGCGGCGGATGCTGGAGAATCACAAGAACGAGGACGATGTCGCGAAATTCGTCGAGAATGTGAAGATCGACCTGTTTCCGCACGAGATCTATCTGTTCACGCCGGTGGGGGATGTGATCACGCTGCCGGTGGGGGCCACGCCGGTGGATTTCGCCTATGCCGTGCATTCGGAGGTTGGGGATCATTGTCAGGGCGCCAAGGTGAACGGTCGGATGGTGCCGTTGCACACGGTGCTCTCCACCGGGGATCAGGTGGTGATCCTGACCGCGAAGACCCAGCGGCCCAACGCGGCGTGGTTGCGATTCGTGGTGACGAGCCGGGCCAAGTATCGGATCAATCGCTGGATCAAGATTCAGGAGCGGGAACGGGACATCGGCATCGGACGGGGGATGCTGGAACGGGAGGTGCGCAAGGTCGGGCGGGGGCAGGTTCTGGGCGAGAAGCTGTTGCGCAAGGCCGTGGAGTTGTTCCGGGTCGCCAGCGAGGAGGAGTTGCTGCTGGGGGTCGCGCGGGGGCATCTCTCTGCCGCGCAGGTGGCGGCGGGTCTGTTTCCCCCGGTCCCGGAGCAGGTGAAGGCGGCGGGCGAGCGGGTGGTGGAGGGGGGGCAGCCGGTATTGAAGGCCCTGCCTGCGCAGATGGCGGTGCGGGCGGCGCGGTGTTGTGGTCCGGTGCCGGGGGATGCGATCGTGGGGATCATCACCACGGGGCGCGGGATCGTGATTCATGCGACCGGGTGTCCCAATCTCTCCCAGTTGGTGGCCCAGCCGGAGCGGTGGCTGGATGATCTGGTCTGGCCGGGCGGGGCGGATGCCCGTTATCGGACCCGTTTGCGCGTGATGGCGCAGAACCGGCGGGAGATCATCTCTCAGGTGACGCATGCCGTGACTGCGGGCAAGGGGAGCGTGGTCGCCGTGCATGTCTGGGATCGGGACCGGGATCCGTGCGTGTTGATCGTGGTGGTGGAGGTGACCGGGGTTGTGGAGTTGGAGCAGGTGATGCGGAATGTACGCAGCCTGAAGGAGGTGTTTGGCGTGGATCGGATCCGGGGGGGGTGAGCGATGGAGGAACCGCGCGAGGTGGTGACCGGCGGCGCTCCGGCGGCGATTGGTCCGTACAGTCAGGGGGTGCGGTGTGGGGGGTGGCTGTGGGTATCCGGTCAGATTCCCTTGGATCCGGCCAGTGGCCGGCTGGTGGACGGGGGGATGGAAGCGCAGGTGGAGCGGGTGTTGGAGAGTGTGGGGGCGATTCTGACTGCGGCTGGCTGTGGTTTCACGGATGTGGTGAAGACGACGATTTATCTGATTGATTTGAATGATTTTGCCATCGTGAACGAGGTGTATGGGCGCTATTTCGTCCCCCCCTGTCCGGCGCGGGCCACGGTGGGGGTGATGGCCTTGCCCAGGGGCGCGCGGATCGAGATGGATGTGGTGGCGCGTCTGCCGGGGCCGGAATGAGGTCGGCATGCGGTTTTGCGTGGGGTTATGGTGTTTGCTGCTCCTGGGGGGGTGTGCCTCCGTGGCGGACGTGCCGGGGCCCCCCGCCGTTCGGCGGAGTCTTGGCGGCAATTACCGGACCTTGTCGGAGTGTTTGTTCTCGAAGTGGTCCGCCGACCGGCGGGGGAAGGTCGATTACGCGCTTTTCACCTGCACCCGCGCCGCCACATTGACCCTGGAGGGGGAGGCCGGGTTTTGGCAGGTGCGGATCGCTGCCGACGACGACGGGGGATCCGTGGTGGTGAACGGGACACCGGAGACGTTGCGCCTCATCACCTCCCATTTGGACGCCTGCGAGCGGGAAGCGGGCCGTCGATGATGCGCGGTATGCCATCACCCGCTTCCGGGTAAGATCACATACTTGGAGGGGCGCGCCTGCGGATGGCGTTGACTTGGGAGAGCCGCTATGGGGCCTGCAATGGGGTTTTCGGCAGTTGCATGCACCCCTTTTCGTCGAACAGATCCGTGGCCCGGTTCGCCTCGTGGGGATTGCCGAAGGGGCCTCCGAACAGACAGGTCATGACGGTCTGGGCGAGGGTGTAATGGCTGGTCAACACCGGCCACCCCCGCGCCTGAATCCGCTCCACGCGTCTGGCCAACTCCTCGGCATTGGAAAAACAGCCGTAGGCCACCACGAAGTCGGTTCTCGGTTCCGGGGCGGCAGGGGCCGCGACAGGCGCGGGAGAAGCCTTGGCAGCCGGGGGGTTGGCGAGCGCGGGAGGTCGGGTCTTGGGTTTCGACACGGATCGCGCGGGCACGGCCTTGGGTTTCGCGGGCGCCGGCTGGAGCGGTTTTTTCTGGACGGGTACGGTACTTTTTTGCGCGGCGGCCTGCTCCGGAACCGGTGCCGTTACCTCTGCGGGCGGCGTCTTGTCCGGCTCCGGGGCGTTGGCGGGGGGGGTCACCACCGGTTCCGGCAGCGGGGCGGGGGGCTGCTCCTCCAGAGTCGCTGGCGGCGGGTCAGGCACGGGGGGCTTCTCTTGAACCTCATGGGGAAGTGGCTGGGGGAGCGCGGCCTCTTCCACCGGCGCGCCGGTCATGCGCAACAGTTGGCCAATCCCCAGCAACGCCACGATGATCACCAGCCACCACCATCCGCCGCGCCCGGCCGGTCGATCCTCGTTGCGCAACACGTACAGGGGAGTGGAGAGATCCGGAGTCGCCGCGCGCTCCACCGTGTCCGGCGTTTCCTCCGCGCGGGGGGCTGGCGTCGGTTGCGGGAGCGCCGGGGTGGGGAGGGGTTCGAGGCGCCGCCAGAGGTCGGCAACCCGCTCGGAAAGCGTTCCCCTGGGTTCCGAACCGGGGGGATGGGTGAAGCCTTTTCCCGGACTCCACAACAGGGACGATGACTGCCGCGCGCTCAGGTTTGCCGGCGCCGGGGCCTTTATTTTTTCCAGGCTTTTGGCGTTTTCATTCACGTTGCGCGGTTGCGGGATCCATGGCGGGAATGAGGAAGGGGGTCAGCGGAGGCCGCGTACCATCGCGGTACGCGGCCACATCCCCGAGGGCGCCAATGGGCGCATCAGTTTTTGGTCTTGTCGATGAAGTCCTTGATGTTCTTTTCCATGAACGTCTTGAGTTCCTTCTGTCCCGTGAGCAGGACTTCCATGGCGCGCTGGGTGTTGGCCTTCATGTCCTTGGCCACCTGAGCGGCGATTTCGGTCTGCACGGCCAGCAGTTCCTTGGGGGATTTGGCGGCGGCGAGTTCGTCGAGCTGGCGGGATCCGGCGGTGTTGAAGCCTTCGATGGCATCCAGTTGCTGCTTGGCCAGTTCACGCACCGTGGCGTCGTTGATTTTTTGCAGCTCGGTGATGGAATCGATCATCATGCGAGTCATTTCCGTCATTTTTTTGGTAATCTTTTCGCTATTCATTGCTCGTGTCGCCTCGTCAAGAAGGTCAGGTTGCGATTTTTGGTGTGGTTCTTGGCAAAAGAGGATATATTGCGATGCAGCATAAATTAATCGCTACTTTCCGTTACGTCAAGTATTTTTCGCGAGTCAGGGAAAAAAAGTATCCAGCGGCGGGCTTTTGTCTGTTTTTTTGCTTGACGGAAACCGATAATGCTTGAGACAAAAGACGGGCAATGGCAAGGAGCGCAAAGGGAGCGAGCGCATGAAAGGTGGCGGGAGCGAAGAGATACCAGTCAATCTGGAACTGTTGTCCAGCGACGACCGGGTTGGCGTGGTGCTGGTGGTGGGGTCTCTTTTGTTCGGCATCGGACTGGGCGACCTGCTGGGTTTCGGGTCCTTTTTTCATCCGGATGGCATCGGCGCGCATCTGGTCCGACCCGTGATGCTGGTGGTTGGCGGGATCCTGGTGTTTCTGAGCGCGCAAAGGCTGCTTATACCGGGCTGCCGCCCGTTGGTGCGGATCAATTTCGGCGGCATCACGGACGTGCGGCTGGTGACCGCGCCGGTGCGCTGGCAGTGCGTCGAGGAGGCCAGACGCCCCGACGGGGTGTGGCGCTGGCTGCTGCCCGGAGTGATCCTGGAAATGAGCGAGGAGCACTACTCCCCAGGCATGGAGACCCGCTGGTCGCGCCTCATCCATCTGCCCGCCCGGCTGCTGGGCAGACAGGTGTTGTTCCTGGAGTGCGGGACCCTGGATCAGAGTGTGGACGAGGTGCTGGCCGCCATTCAATCCCACTTGCGGGCGCGCCAGGCCGGAAGCCGTCGTTAGGCGGGGGCGGCAACCCGCGCGAGGGCGGTCAGGAGCCGTTCCAGGTCCGCTTCCGTGTGTTCCGCAGTCAGGGAGATGCGCAGGCGCGCGGTTCCCGGTGGCACGGTCGGCGGGCGGATCGCCACCACCCGGATGGCCTCCCGCTCCTCCAGCATGCGGCTCGTGTCGAGCGCCTTGACCGCCTCCCCAAGAATGACCGGCAGGATCTGGGTGGTGGAGGCGCCGGTGTTCAGGCCCATGGCGCCAAGCCGGTCGCGGACGAGGGCGGCGTTGGCCAGCAGGCGCGCACGGGCCTCCCCCAGGGTGGGCAGGAGTTCCAGTGCGGCATCCATGGCCCCCAGCGCTCCGGGAGGCAGCGCCGTGGAGTAGATCAGCCCGGAGCAGTGGTTGACGAGGTACGCGCGCAGCGCGCGCGAACAGGCCGCGTAAGCTCCGAATCCCCCCAACCCCTTGCTGAAGGTCCCCATGATCAGATCCACCCTGGCGGCGTGTTCTGCGGCCAGGCCGAAACCGTCGGCTCCCAGGACGCCGGTGGCATGGGCCTCGTCGAGGTAGAGAAAGGCGCCGAATCGCTCCTTGAGGGCGAGCAGCGCCGGCAGGTCGATCCGGTCGCCGTCCATGCTGAAAACGCTCTCCGTGACGATGAAACGGGGAGCGGGTTCCCCCTGGTGGCGGACGAGCAGGGTTTCCAGGTGGTCGAGGTCGTTGTGGCGGTAACGGATCTCCCTGGCCCCCGCCGCCTGACAGCCATGGTGCAGGCTGGCGTGGTTGAGGCGGTCGGTGAAGACCAGGGGGGCATGTCCGAGGGTGGACCGGTCGAGCAGCGCGGCCAGCAGGGTGGCGTTGGCCTGGAATCCGGAGTTGAGGATCAGGGCGGTTTCGGCGCCCTTGCCACGGGCCAGGCGGCTCTCCACCCGGTCGAAGAGTTCCAGGTTGCCGCACACCAGCCGGGAGGCGGTGGATCCCGTGCCCCAGTCACGGGTCCAGGCGATGGCGCGCTGGATCAGGGCGGGGTGATGGGCCAGCCCCAGGTAGTCGTTGGAGGAGAAGTTGAGCAAAAGCCGGCCCCCCTGCTCGATCCGGCCGCTTCGCGAGGGTCCCACGGGGCGCAGGTCGCGCAGTTGACCGGAATCGGCGCGTTGCCGCAAAAACGTTTGATAGGCGGTCCAGGGCATGAGTCAGCGGGCCGTCCAGGGGAGCCACTGGCGCTGGCGATAGGCCTCCAGGGGCTGGAAGCGGGCCTTGTAGCTCATTTTGTGGGATTCCGCGATCCAGTAGCCCAGATAGAGCCAGTGCATGCCGAGCGCGCGTGCCTCGGCGATCTCCCAGAGGACGGCGAAGGTGCCGAGACCGCGCTCCCGCTCTTGCGGATCGAAGAAGGTATAAACCGCCGAGAGGCTGTGCTCGAGGCGGTCGATCACGGCGGTCATCACCAGCCGGCCTTGCAGACGGAAATCGACGAAGCTGGTCCGGCACCAGTCGGACAGGAGAAAATCCTGGAAATCCTCCGGGGAGGAGTTGGTCATGGGGCCTTGTGCGTGGCGCCCGGCCAGATAGCGTAGATAGAGATCGAACCGCTCCTCGTTGAAGACTGGTTCTTCGGGATGGATTGTGAGATCCTGATTGCGGTCGCGGATGCGGCGCAAGGAGCGGGAGGCGCGGAAGCCCTCCACCGGCACGCGTACCGGAATGCAGGCGTTGCAGCCGTCGCAGCGCGGACGGTAGACGATGTTGCCGCTGCGACGGTAGCCGATGGCCAGCAGGAACTCGAAGCGGCTCATGTCCATCTGGGTGTCCGGATTGACGAACAGGGTGGCCGCGTCGCGATCCGCAAGATAGCCGCACTCGTGGGGTTTGGTCTGAAAGAGTTCCAGTTCGATGTGGTCGGTGGGTGGAGGGAGCTGGGTCATGGGTGGCGGCCTTGCAATTCCTTCGTAAAGATCGCAACATGTTTTCGCGCTAAGGATGGATGCCCATGTTCAAAGGTACCACCATTTTGTCGGTTCGTCGCGGTTCTTCCGTGGTCATGGGGGGCGACGGACAGGTCTCCCTGGGCAACACGGTGATCAAGGCGAATGCCCGGAAGGTTCGTTTTCTCAAGGAGGGGCGGGCGTTGGCCGGGTTTGCCGGCTCCACGGCCGACGCCTTCACCCTGTTCGAGCGTTTCGAGGGGAAGCTCGCCAAGCACGGCGGCGTGTTGACCCGCGCGGCGGTGGAACTGGCCAAGGATTGGCGCATGGATCGGATGTTGCGTCGCCTGGAGGCCATGCTGGCGGTGGCGGACGCCTCGGCCAGCCTGTTGATCTCCGGGACCGGCGATGTCCTGGAGCCGGAGGAGGGGATCCTGGCCATCGGTTCGGGCGGGCCTTACGCACTGTCGGCGGCGCGTGCCTTGTTGCGTCACACCGATTTGAGCGCCCGCGAGGTCACGGAGCGGGCATTGGGGATCACCTCCGAGATTTGTGTTTTCACCAATTCCAACCTGATCATCGAAGAGCTGTAATGTCCGACTTCACGCCGCGCGAAATTGTTTCCGAACTGGACCGGTTCATCATTGGACAGAACGATGCCAAACGGGCGGTGGCCATTGCCCTGCGCAACCGCTGGCGCCGCCTGCGGCTGGATCCGGCCATGCGGGAGGAGGTTTATCCCAAGAACATCCTGATGATCGGCCCCACCGGAGTGGGCAAGACCGAGATCGCCCGGCGGCTGGCGAAGCTGTCGGACGCGCCGTTTCTCAAGGTGGAGGCCACCAAGTTCACCGAGGTGGGGTATGTGGGCCGGGATGTGGAGTCGATCATCCGGGACCTGACCGACATGGCGGTGAAGATGTCCATGGAGCGCGCCAAGCACGACGTGCGCCGTCCGGCTGAGGACGCCGCCGAGGAGCGGATCCTGGATGCCCTGTTGCCCGGCACGGGTCAGGAGGAGTCGGGAACGCGCCAGAAGTTTCGCAAGATGTTCCGGGAGGGAAAGCTGGACGAGCGGGAGGTGGATATCGACGTGCGGGAGGCGCGCAATGGCCCGACGCTGGAGGTGTTCACCCCGCAGGGGATGGAGGGGATCAATATCCAGGAGATGCTGGGTTCGGTCCTGGGGGGGATGCGGTCGAGCCGGCGCCGGGTGACGGTGCGCGAGGGCTTCAAGTTGCTGGCCGACGAGGAGGCCGGCAAGCTGGTGGACCGGGAGAAGGCCAAGCGCAACGCCCTGGAGCGTGTGGAGCAGTCCGGGATCGTGTTCATCGACGAGCTGGACAAGGTGTGCGCCCGCAATGGCGAGATGCGGGGCGGGGCGGACGTCTCGCGGGAGGGGGTGCAGCGGGATCTGTTGCCGTTGGTGGAGGGGACCACGGTGAGCACCAAGCACGGGATGGTGAAGACGGATCACATTCTGTTCATCGCCTCCGGCGCCTTTCAGATGGCCAAGCCGTCGGATCTGTTGCCGGAGTTGCAGGGCCGCCTGCCGATCCGGGTGGAGTTGCAGAGTCTGGGGGTGGGGGATTTTCTGCGCATCCTGACCGAGCCGGAGAACGCCCTGACGCGGCAGTACAAGGCGTTGCTGGAGACCGAGCGGGTGGAGTTGTCGTTTACCGAGGATGGGGTGCGGGCGTTGGCGGAGATCGCCGCGCGGGTGAACGAGACCACGGAGAATATCGGGGCGCGGCGATTGCACACGGTCATGGAGAAGTTGTTGGATGAGATCTCCTTCACCGCGCCGGATCGGCATGGGGAGCGGGTGGAGATCGATGCCGGGTTCGTGGAGCGGCAGTTGCGGGATCTGTCCGAAAACGAGGATTTGTCCAGATACATTTTGTAGGAGCACGGCGGTGGAGTTGTCGTTCATCAAGTGTCACGGTTCCGGGAATGATTTCATTCTGATCGACGAGTCGGGCCAGGCCCTGGAGGAGGGGTTGCGCGGGCCGCTCTCCGTCGAGTTGTGCGATCGGGGGAGTGGCGTCGGGGCGGATGGGATTCTTTTTTACCAGTCTCCCGTGGCGGGCGCCGATGCGCGGATGCGGATCTTCAATGCCGACGGATCCGAGGCGCGGATGTGTGGCAACGGGATTCGCTGTCTGGGGCGGTATGCGTTGGAGCGGGCCGGGCGGGAGCTGGCGTCGATTGCCGTGATGGGGGATGTGGTGCTGGAGGTGCGGCGGGTGGAGGCCGTCTATCCGGGGGTGGAGTCGGTCGCCACGGAGATTGGTCCGATCCGGTTGGATGTGGCATCCCTGCCTATGGTCCATCGGGGTCGGGAGTTGGTGCGGGAGGTGATTCCCACGCTTTCGTCGCATTTGGCGTTCACGGCGTTGTCCGTGCCGAATCCGCACATCGTGGCGCGGGTGGAGCGGGTGGAGCTGGAGGATCTGGCGCGGATCGGGCGGCTGGCCAATGGGGATCATCCGTTGTTTCCGCAGGGGGTGAACGTCAGTTTCTGGCGGGTGTTGGCCAATGGTCTGTATGTCGCCACCTATGAGCGTGGGGTGGGGTTGACCCACTCTTGCGGTACGGCCATGACCGCATCGACGTTCGCGGCCTGCATGGCGCGGCTCTTTTCATTCGGCGTGCCCGTGCCGGTATTCAATGCCGGGGGCAAGGTGATCTGCACGGCGCTATGGGGTTCGGACGGGGTGCACGGCGGGCGGTTGGCGGGCAATGCCACGTTCGAGTGGCATGGGGTGGTCGAGTTGGAGAAGGCGCCGCTCGCCGAGCATCGTCCGGTGTTGCGGCAGGTGCGACGGGTCGGGGAGCGGGACGACGAGATTCAGGCTTATGATCTTTTCAAGGCGGTGTGTCATTTGGGATAACGCGGGAACGACCATCAGCATGCTCCCATCAAGGCCAATGTGACCTCTTCCGCAAGCAGGGTCCCTCTTCGCGTCAAGCGCACCCTTTCCGGTTCCACCAGCAATAATCCTCCCTCGACCAGGCCGTTCACCACGTCGATGCGGCGTGTCACCAGGTCGTGGCCGGTGATGCGGCGGTAGGTGGTCCGGTTGACCCCCTTGGCCAGCCGCAACCCCATCAGCAGGCATTCGTTGCCCGCCTCTTCGGGGGTCAGGCGTTGTCGTCCGAATGTTTCTGAACTGGTAAAATAAAGGTCCAGGTGACGTGGATTTTCCGTGTGCCAGATGCTGCCGTCCGGCAGGGTCCATTTGCCGTGCGCGCCTGCGCCGATGCCCAGATAATCCCCATACTCCCAGCCGTGAAGATTGTGGCGGCACTCTTCGCCCGGCCTGGCGAAATTGCTGATCTCGTAGGGCATGAGTCCACAACCGGCCAGGTGCTCGCGGGTAAATTCGAACAGCGCCGCTCCCTGCTCCTCGTCGGGCAAGGCCACCCCCTGCCGGTGCAATGGCGTTCCCGGCTCCAGCGTCAATGCATAACAGGAGATATGGCCGATGCCGCTTGCCACCACTTCGTCCAACTCCTTGCGCCACGCCGACGGGTCGTGTCCCGGAGTTGCGTAGATCAGGTCGACACTCACCCGGCCCGGCCAGTCGCGCAGCCATGAGAGCACCTTCCTGGCCGTCGCCGCGTCGTGAGGCCGTCGCAACCAGGCCAGACGCGCGTCATCGAACGCCTGCACGCCCAGACTCAGGCGATTGACCCCGGCCCGGCTCCACGCCTCCAGCTTGCGCTCCGTGCAGGATTCCGGATTGGCCTCCAGGGTGATTTCGCAATCCCGGCCCCATGCCTTGAGCGCGCCGATGCCGGCCAGCAGCGTTTCGATCCACTGTCCATCCATCAGCGAGGGGGTGCCGCCGCCGATGAAGATGGAGTGCCACTCCCTGGCCGCGTAAACCTCGCGCAGGCCGGTCAGTTCCCGCAGCAGGCCATCGATATAGCGCCGGGGCGATACCGGGAACCCGGTTTCGGAGTAGAAATCGCAATAGGGGCACTTTTGTACACAAAACGGAATGTGAATATATAAGGAGAGCATGATTGACTCTTGCCGGACGCATCGGCGCGCAGTGGTGCTTCCGTCAGGCGATCGAACAGATGGTTGCGACCTTCGCCAGAACCTCGTCCATGATGGAGGCGGGAACATGCTCGAGTTTTTTCGCGGACCGGGATTGAAAATCCAGTGCTCTGGGTTGGTCGCAACGGATGATACCTGTCGTTGCCGTTCCCGTCAAGGATACGGCAAATCCAGCCATGCGAGCAAAATTTCCACTGGTGGTAATGGGTAGCACAATCGGAACGCCGGTCACCTTGTTGAACGCGGATGGAGAGACCACCAGTACCGGTCTCTTTCCTTGAGTTTCATGGCCGGAGGTAGGGTCCAGATTGACCAGATAGATGTCTCCCCGTTCAGCAATCATTATAGTTCATTTCCAATTGGAGAAGAATCCAACCATTCCTTCTCTTCCGGGGGTGCTGGTTCTGTGGTGGTATGACACCTGGCCAGTAGTTCATCCAAGGTGTAACTGGGTCGCGGGATGGGATTGATGACCAGGTGGCCATCCTCGATGGCAATGCCAACCGTGGCTCCTGCTTTAAGGTCCAGGGTGTCCAAAAGAACGGGGGGAACCGACAACATGGTTGAACCACCCACCTTCCGTAGCGTTGCGGTGTGCATCCGGGTTTCCTTGATCCATTAAGGTTTTATGTTATACAAAAGTATAACATTATCCAAAAGCCATTGCAAGCAGATTTGTCGCCGGCAAATGGCTTGGGTGCATGCGGATCAAGGCAAGGTTGACGTCCCGCAAAGAACTCTGTGGCCGGAAGAGCGTTGAGATGGTTTGAGGATTACACGAGAATGACACATCGGCAACAAAAAAGGGTTGCAGCTTTCACCGCAACCCTTTGAATTCATTGGTGCCCAGGGACAGAATCGAACTGCCGACACGAGGATTTTCAGTCCTCTGCTCTACCGACTGAGCTACCTGGGCCTGGTTCCCATCTATACACGATGGCCGATGCCGTTGTCAACGGCACATGCGCACGGTCGGAAAATCGTCCGGATGGCCATCTGGCCGGGGCAACAAATTTCCTTGAATCTCCGCCGGGTCGTGAGGATAATTGCCATCAGGCAAGGTGATTCCATGCATACGCGGCGTTTCGCCGGACTTCGGGCGCGATCATGCCCGGTCATCGGCTCCCTGCCCCCCACGACCCCAACACCGTAACCCCTTTGGAGAACCCGGGGCTCCCCGCATGAATGTCAGTATCGGCATGACGCTCCAAGCCGGAGCCTGGGGGGGTGGCAACCGCTTCGGCAAGGCACTGGCGGATCATCTCGTGGCCAATGGCCACCAGGTCTCCTTCGACCTGCGTTCCAGTGATCTGGATATCATCCTCCTGGCGGAACCGGACAGGACACGCAAAATCTCGGCCTACGATCACGTCGCAATCCTCCGCTACCTGCTGTTCAAGAACCATCGCGCCCTGGTCGTCCATCGGATCAACAACTCCAGCGAAGCCCGCGACGACCCGGAAAAGCGCTTCAACCGCTACCGCATCCGGGCCAACCGCGTGGCGGATCATACGGTCTTCGTCAGCCAGTGGCTCCATGACCGCTACCGGGAGGCCGGCTTCGGCCACCGGCCCGTCACCGTCATCCTCAACGGCGCCGACGCCGGCACATGGCGCTGCGGCCCAAAAGACCACAATCCCCGCCTGCGGCTCGTCACCCACCACTGGAGCACCAACGCCCACAAGGGGATCGACCTCTATCTCCAGCTCGATGCCCTCCTGGCCTCGCCTCCCTGGAGCGAACGCCTGGCCTTCACCTATATCGGCAACCTCCCAGAGGGAGTCGCATTCCGTCACGCGCATCATCTCCCACCCCTCTCCGGCGCGTCGCTGGTCGAGGAGTTGTGCCGCCATGACGTCTACCTCACCGCCTCCCGCCACGAGGCCGGTCCCAATCACCTCCTGGAAGGCGCCCTCTGCGGCCTGCCCCTGCTCTATCCAGACAGCGGTTCCATGCCGGAATACGCCGTCGGCTTCGGCCTGGAATACACACCGGATACGCTCGAAGCCACCTTGACGCGCATGCTCGACGAATTCGCCACCTGGCGGGAACGCATCCGCGCCTTCCCCCATACCGCAGAACGCATGTGCCAGAACTATCTGGCGCTCTTCACTGCCCTGCTGGACGGCCGCCCCGACATCATCGCTGCGCGCCGTCATTGGCGCTCGCCCCTCTGGCTGGCGCGCACCCTCATGCGTGTGGGAGACCACCCGTAATGAATACCTTCCCGCCACCAGGACTCCTCGACCGTCAGAACGCCATCGCCTGGCCGGTCCTGCAACGCACCATCGAGGCCTGTGTTCCCACCCCATCGGCCCCCCCTTCGTACTGGCAGCGCCTGGCCAATCAACTGCGCCAGCCGATCCGCTGGGGGCAGGAGGCGTTCCCTCCGGGGGTCTACATTCTCGTCTACCACAGCGTGGTGGACCCGGAAAACCGCAGGGAGTGGGAACGCTATTACCGCAAGGGCGAGGTGAGCGTCAGCCGGTTCGCCGCTCAGTTGGATATCATGCTGGAGTGCATGACCCCCATCGCCCTGAGCGAACTCCCCTCCCTGTGGCAACGCGGGGGACCGGAACAGCCCATGTTCGCCGTCACATTCGACGACGGACTGCGCAACAATCTCCATCTGGCCCATCCGGTGCTGAAGGCCCGCGGCATCCGACCGACCGTATTCGTCAACGCCTCCTTCGCCGAAGGCAGGGAGGTCATGTATCGGGTCCTGACCGCCGTTCTCACCGGCAGCGGCTGCGCCACGCAACTGGCCGCAGCGTTGCGCGACAGCTTCCCGCAACTCCCCTGGAGCGAGGATTCCAGCCAACTGTTCCATCAGACCAAGAGTTTCTACCATGTCCACCTCATGGAGCAGATCGCTCATCGGGTCTACCGGGAGCTGCGCGGCGATCCGGGGGAACTGCGGGTCCATCTGAACGTGGCCGAGGTCATGCACCTGCAACGGGAAGGCTGGGAGATCGCCAATCACACCGAAGACCACCGCAACCTCTCCTGCCTGAACCGCGATGAGGTGACCCGCACCGTCGAACGCAATGCCGCCTTCTGGCACAATCAGGGGATCGATCTCATCCCCTGCCTCGGCTACCCCTTCGGCCTGGCCTCGGACGTCAACCGGGCCGTGTACGACCATTTGCTGGTCAACCCCGCACAGCATGGCCTTTTTGCCGGTGGTGGCGTCAATCTGATCGACAACCGCACCGAATGGCTGCGCTTCAGCCTCGGCCAGGCCGCCACCCGGCAATCGGTCATGGCTGCCCTGAAAGGGGAGCTGGCGCGCACCAGATCGGCGTTTACACATATTATTGGTGTACAATAAAGCCGCTACCAAATTATTTTGCTGTGAATGCATCATGGCGGCTTGACCAGGCCATGCGGGTGGTGTAGAACTCGGAACCGTTCGAGCGTTGAGTCACTACACGCCAAGGAGATGGCAGCATGCTTGAAAATTATTTCCCCATACTGATCCTGCTGGCCCTTGCCGGCGGCATGGCCATCGCCATGCAACTGCTGTCTTTCCTGTTGGGGCCACGCAAACCCGATCCCAAGAAAAGAGAACAGTACGAGTGCGGTTTTGCCCCGCTCACCGCGATCCGCATGCCCTTCGATGTGCGTTTCTACCTGATCGCGATCATGTTCGTGGTGTTCGACATCGAAGCCGCATTTCTGTTTCCGTGGGCCGTGGCCTTCAAGCAGATCGGCCTGATCGGCTTTGTGGAGATGATCTTGTTCCTGCTGGTGCTGGTGGCGGGATATGCCTACGTCTGGAAGAAAGGGGCGCTGGAATGGGATTGAACGAACAGATCCAGGAGGTCTCCAGGGAAGTGGGAGAGCGCGGCTATCTCCTCACCTCGGTGGATACGCTGGCGAACTGGGCACGCACCTCCTCCATGTGGCCCATGACCTTCGGCTTGGCCTGCTGCGCGGTGGAAATGATGAACGCCGGCGCCAGCCGTTACGACCTCGACCGCTTCGGCATCGTTTTTCGCGGCAGCCCCAGGCAGTCCGACGTCATCATCGTGGCCGGGACCCTGACCAACAAAATGGCCCCCGCGCTGCGCAAGCTCTACGACCAGATGCCGGAACCCCGCTGGGTGGTCTCCATGGGCTCCTGCGCCAACGGCGGTGGCTATTATCATTACGGCTACTCCACGGTGCGCGGCTGCGACCGGATCCTGCCGGTGGACGTCTACATCCCCGGTTGCCCCCCCACCGCCGAGGCCTTCCTGTACGGCATCCTGCAACTCCACAAAAAGATCCACCGCACCCATACCTTCGCGTCGGGTTGGGGCGAGAATGGCATCCGTCGTTCCGCCAAGCTAACGGGTTAGGGCCATGACTCCGGAAAAACTGGATACTCTCGCTACGTGCATCGCGCAACGCCTGCCGGACCTCACCACCCAGCGGCTCGCGGATGCCTTGATCCTGCATGTCCCGGTGGACCGTCTCCTGGACACCATGACCCTCCTGCGGGACGACCCGGAACTGGACTTCACCCAGATGATCGATCTGGCCGGGGTCCACTACCCGGAGCGCACTCCGCCCTTCGACGTGGTGTATCAATTGCTCTCGGTCCACAAAAACCATCGCCTGCGGGTCAAGACCGGCCTCGGCGAAGGGGAGGCCATTCCCTCGGTCATCGGCATCTGGAGCTGCGCGGACTGGTACGAACGGGAGACCTATGACCTGATGGGGATCCTCTTTTCCGGTCATCCGGACCTGCGGCGGATTCTCAACGATTATGATTTCGATGGCCATCCCCTGCGCAAGGACTTCCCGGTCGTGGGCCGGTACGAGATGCGCTACGATGAAGCCGTGGGTCGTCTGGTACGGGAACCGGTGGCGCTGGAAATCGCCGATCGCGAACCCTATCGCCGTGCGCTCTAACTCTTCCGGTTGCTGGCAATGAAAGACACAGAGACGGAATTCATCAACTACACGGTCAACTTCGGCCCTCAGCATCCGGCGGCGCATGGCGTGTTGCGCCTGCTCCTGGAGCTGGACGGCGAGGTGGTGGTGCGCGCCGATCCGCATATCGGCTTCCTGCACCGGGGCACGGAAAAGCTGCTGGAACACAAGACCTATCTCCAGGGCCTGCCCTATTTCGACCGCCTCGACTACATGTCGATGATCGCCGAGGAGCACTCCTGGGTGCTGGCCGTGGAGCGGCTGCTGGGGATCACCGCGCCAGTGCGGGCGCAATACATCCGCGTGATCTTCTCCGAGCTGACCCGCATCCTCAATCATCTGCTCTTCCTGGCCGCCCATGGCCTCGACGTGGGCGCCATGACCATGTTCATCTACTGCTTCCGGGAACGGGAGCGGATCATGGACATCTACGAGGCGGCCAGCGGCGCGCGCATGCATGCCGCCTACTTCCGTCCCGGCGGGGTGGCCCGTGATCTGCCGGAAGGCCTGGAACAGAAAATCCGTGACTTCACCGACGACTTCCCGGCCAAGATCGACGAGTACGAAATCCTGCTCACCAACAACCGCATCTGGAAGCAGCGGCTGGTGAATATCGGGGTGGTGTCGGCCAGGGAGGCATTGGATCTGGGCTTCGTCGGGCCGATGCTGCGCGGTTCGGGCATCGCCTGGGACCTGCGCAAGGCCGAACCCTACGATGCCTACGACCGGCTGGAGTTCGACATCCCCATCGGCAAGAACGGTGACAGCTACGACCGTTACCTGGTGCGGGTCGAGGAGTTGCGTCAGAGCAACCACATCATCCGCCAGTGCCTGGACCAGATGCGGCCCGGTCCCATCAAGACCGAGCTGTTCAAGAATTCGATCCCCTACCGCAAGGAAATGCAGGAAGGGATGGAGTCGCTGATCGTGCATTTCAAGCAGTTCAGCGAGGGATACGAGGTTCCGCCGGGCGAGATCTATGTCGCCACCGAATCCCCGAAGGGGGAGTTGGGGGTCTACATCATCTCTCACGGCGAGAGCAAGCCCTACCGGGTCAAGATCCGGGCTGCCGGATTCAACCACCTGCAGGCGATGAAGAGCATGTTGGTCGGGCACATGCTGGCGGATGTCACCACCCTGGTGGGGAGCATCGACATCGTTTTTGGCGAGATCGATCGTTGATCACACTCAAGACTTGGGCGTAAGGCACGTTTCATGAACGAGCGGAACACGGTTTCCAGTGCGGCCAGGCCTCGCTTTTCCGAGGAGGCGCTGCAACAGATCCAGGAGATCTACAAACGGTATCCCCGTGACCGGCGGGCCTCCGCATTGATGCCGGTCCTGCACCTGGCGCAACGCGAGTTCGGCGGGTGGCTCTCCAGGGAGAGCCTGGATTACGTGGCGGAGGTGATGGAGATGCCGCCCATCCGCGTGTACGAGGTGGCCACCTTCTACACGATGTACAATCTGCAACCGGTGGGGAAATATCACGTGCAGGCCTGCACGAACATCTCCTGCTGGCTGTGCGGCTCGGATCGCATCATGGAGGCACTCAAGACCAAATTGCGCATCAAGGTGGGTCAGACCACCGAGGACAAGCGGTTCACGCTGCGCGAGGTGGAGTGCCTGGGGGCCTGCGTCAACGCCCCGATGATGCAGATCAACGACGACTATTACGAAAATCTGACCGTCGATAAAGTGGCGGAAATCATTGACCGTCTGCCTTGAATGAGCGGATTCATGAAGATCGTCTATAAAAACATTCACCTCGCCAACAGTCACACCCTCGCGGTCTACGAGTCGCAGGGCGGCTACCGGTCGGCGCTCAAGGCCATCGAGATGGGCTGCGACGAGGTGATCGACGAAGTGAAGAAGGCGGGCATCCGCGGTCGTGGCGGCGCGGGCTTTCCCGCCGGGCTGAAGTGGTCCTTCATCCCCAAGAACGACCCCCGGCCCCGTTACCTGTGCTGCAACGCCGACGAGGGGGAACCCGGTACCTGCAAGGACCGCGACATCCTGCGCTACGATCCGCATCTGCTGGTCGAGGGGATGATCATCTGCGCCTTCGCGGTGGGGGCGGAGCAGGGCTACATCTACATCCGCGGCGAGTTCTACCGCGAGGCGGAACGGTTGCAGTCGGCCATCGACGAGGCTTACGCCAAGGGGATCCTGGGAGACAACGTGCTGGGCAGGGGGATCCGGTTTCATCTGGCGGTCCATCGTGGCGGCGGGGCCTATGTGTGCGGCGAGGAGACCGGCCTGATCGAGTCCATCGAGGGCAAGAAGGGGCAGCCGCGCATCAAGCCGCCGTTTCCGGCCAACATCGGTCTGTACAATTGTCCGACGGTGATCAACAACGTGGAGACCCTCGCCTCGATTCCGGCCATCATCGAGCACGGCGGGGCCTGGTATGGGGCGCTGGGGGTGGCGAAATCGAGTGGCACCAAGGTGTTCTCGGTCTCCGGCCACGTCAACAAGCCCGGCAACTACGAGGTGGAACTGGGGATTCCGCTGAAGAAACTGCTGGAGGAGCACGCCGGCGGGGTGCGCGGCGGCTGGAAGAACCTGAAGGGGGTGATCCCCGGTGGCTCCTCCTCGCCGATCCTGTCCGCCGAGGTGTGCGAGACCATCACCATGGACTATGACGCCATTGGCAAGGCCGGGAGCATGCTCGGTTCCGGAGCGGTGATCGTGATCGACAAATCGGTCTGCATCGTGCGGGCGGTGGCGCGGCTGTCGCGTTTCTATCGGCATGAGTCGTGTGGCCAATGCACGCCGTGCCGGGAGGGCACCGGATGGTTGTCGCAGATCATGGACCGCATGGAAGCGGGCAAGGGCACCCTGGAGGAGATCGACCTGCTGTTGGACATCTCCAACAACATCGCGGGCAAGACCATATGCGCCTTGGGCGATGCGGCCACCGGGCCGATCACCGGCGCGATCCGGGCGTTCAGGGACGAATTCGTATACCACGTGGAGCATGGCCGCTGCATGGCGGGTTGAGGAGCAAGCTTGCAAAATGCCTACTCTGATCATCGACGGGAAGGAGATTGACGTCAAGCCGGGCACCACCATCATGGAGGCCGCCAGGCTGTTGGGAATCTACATTCCTCATTTCTGCTATCACCCGCGCCTGCCGATCTCCGGCAACTGCCGCATGTGCCTGGTGGAAGTGGAGAAGATGCCCAAACCGGTCATCTCCTGCGCCATGCCGGTTTCGGATGGCATGGTGGTGAAGACCGGCTCGGAAATGGTGCAAAAGGCGCGTCAGGGGGTGCTGGAGTTCCTGCTGATCAACCATCCGCTGGACTGCCCGGTGTGCGATCAGGGCGGCGAGTGTACCTTGCAGGATCTGGCCATGAAATACGGACCGGATCGCTCGCGCTTCCACGATCACAAGCGCCAGGTTCCCAATCACGATCTCGGTCACCTGATCGAGGCCGAGATGAACCGCTGCATCCACTGCACCCGTTGCATCCGCTTTTCCGAGGATGTCTCCGGGGTGGAGGAGATGGGCGCGGTCTACCGTGGCGATCACATGCGGGTGGGACCCTTCAAGGATCTCCATCTCGGCTCGGAGCTGACCGGCAACCTGGCGCAGCTTTGCCCGGTGGGGGCGTTGAACAACAAGCCCTTCCATTTCCTGGCGCGGGGCTGGGAACTCAAGAAAACCGAAGGGGTGTGCGGTCACTGCTCGGTCGGCTGCCACACGCGCATGGACCACAAGGACGGCGCGATTTTGCGGGTCATGGCGCGGCGCTGGGCGGAAGGGAACGAAACCTGGATCTGCGACAAGGGCCGCTTCGCCTGCGACGGTCTGCAAGTGGAGCGCCTGGAGGCCCCGATGCTGCGCGTCCCCCCCCAGAACGGCGCCTTGCGGAAAACCGGCTGGGCCGAGGCCCTGGACCGGGCGGCGGAGATCCTCAAGGGGGTCAAGCCGGAGGAGGTGGCCGGCCTGGCCTCCGTGGCGGGGCAGGGGGCCGAGGAGCTGTACGCCTTCCAGGATTTCCTGCGCAATGTGGTAGGCACGCCGCATCTGGATCATCGTTTGCGGCAGCGGGATTTCTCCGCTGACGCGGAGCCGTTGACCCGCGCCGACCTGCTGATGAACACCGCGCTGATCGATCTGCCCAAGGCGGACGTGATCCTGCTGGTGGGGAGCGATCCCCGTTTCGAGACCCCGTTGCTCAATTTCCGTCTGCGGCGGGCCACGCAGGCCGGGGCGCGGGTCTTCACGATCCAGCCGCGTCAACTGCGCGCCAATCTGCTGAACCTGACCGAAATGGTGGTGCGTCCGGGCGAGGAGCCGAGGATTTTGGCTGCCCTGCTGGGGGTATTGCAGGGCGAGTCCGCCGGGGACGTGCGCATCACGGCCATGGGCGAAGCCCTGAAGGGGGCGAAAAGACCGGTGGTGTTGCTGGGGGATCATGCCATCAACCATCCGCAAGCGGAAGCGTTGCGCCGTTTGAGCGTGGCGATCCTGGAGCGGTTGGGCGCCCTGGGCGGCGAGTGGAACGGCTTCAATCGGGTCTCCTCGCGCGGCAATGCTGCGGCGGCGCAGGATTTCGGCGTGGTGCCCCATCGGGGACCGGGCTATGCCCGTCTGGAGAACACCGGCATGAACGCGGCCCAGATCCTGGCGGCGGCGGCGGAGGGCCGGATCAAGGTGCTGGTGCTGCTGGGGTGCGATCCTCTGGAGGAGTCCCTGGACCGGGAACTGGCGCGGCGCGCGCTGGAGAAGGCACTGGTGATCCATCTGGGCGCCTTCGCCTCGGAGGTGGCCAAGGGCGCGGCGGTGGTGCTGCCTGGACTGACGCCGGGGGAAAAATCGATGACCCTGACCAACTGCGAGGGCCGCGCCCAGGTGAGCGGTCGGGCGGTGACCGGTCCCCTGGAGGCCAAGGAGGATTGGCGGATCCTGCGCGCCTTGAGCGATCGCTTCGCCGCGCCGCTCGGCTACAACGATCTGGCCGCGCTGCGCAAGACCATGGCCGGCAAGGATCACCGCTACGACCTGAGCAAGCTCGCCGCCGGCGAATCGCCCAGGGCCTGCGATCACAGTCCGGTGACGTTGGGGCTGCCCCTGCCCCAGGCCACGGCGGAGGATGCGGCGCATGCCGGCATACTGCTGGTCCTGGAGCCGTCCTTCCACCAGGACGACCCGGTGGCGCGTCGTTCCAAGGTGTTGGGCAAACTGGCCCGTGAGGGACGCGTGCGAATCCATCCGGGAGACGCCGCCGGGCTGCGCGTGGCGCAAGATGGACTCGTCCGCTTGCTGCAGGGTGACAAGAAGGTGGAATTGCGCGTGGATCTCGATGAGCGGGTCCCGCGGGGCGTGGTGTTCGGCCATTACGGGCACGGCACGGACGCGCCGCAGGAACTGTGCGATTTTCACGGAGGATTCCCCAGGGTGAGTCTGGTGGCGCTGCCGGGATGAGGGAAAGAAATGTCTGAATCTCTGAAAGCAATTTTGGATAGCCTGCACGCCTTCGGTACCGGGCTGGTCGGCGATATGTGGTGGACCTTGATCTGGACCCTGATCAAGATCATGATTCTGCTTGCGCCGGTGCTGTTCATGGTCACCTACATCACGCTGGCGGAACGCAAGATCATCGGTTTCATGCAGGTGCGCTACGGTCCCAACCGGGTCGGGTTCTGGGGGATCCTGCAACCGCTGGCCGACGCGGCCAAGCTTTTGTTCAAGGAGCTGCTGATCCCGGAAAAGGTGGACAAGTCGGTCTTCCTGCTGGCCCCGGCCCTGACCCTGGTCCCGGCCCTGGTGGCCTGGGCGGTGATTCCGTTCGCGCCCGGCATCGTGCTGGCGGACATCAACATCGGCATCCTGTTCATCCTGGCCATCTCCTCCATGGGAGTCTACGGGATCATCATGGCCGGGTGGGGGTCCAACAACCGCTTCAGCTTCCTGGGCGGGTTGCGCTCGGCGGCGCAGATGGTCTCCTACGAGGTTTCGATGGGGTTCACGCTGATCCCGGTGGTGATGCTGGCCGGCAGCCTCAACCTCACCGACGTGGTGAACGCACAGAAGGGGGTGTGGTTCGTGGTGCCGCTCCTGCCCCTGTTCGTGATCTACTTCGTCTCGGTGGTGGCCGAGACCAACCGTTCCCCATTCGATCTGCCCGAGGCGGAAGCGGAACTGGTGGCCGGCTTCATCACCGAGTACTCGGCCATGGCCTCCGGTCTGTTCTTCATGGGGGAATACGCCAACATGATCCTGGTCTCCTTCATGGGATCGATCCTGTTCCTGGGTGGCTGGCTGCCGCCGGTCGGATTCCTCGATTTCATCCCTGGAATCATTTGGCTGGGCATCAAGGCGTCGCTGTTGCTGTTCGTCTTTCTGTGGATCCGGGCCACGTTTCCGCGTTACCGGTACGATCAACTGATGCGCCTGGGATGGAAGGTGTTCCTGCCCATCTCGCTGTTGTGGATCTTCGTGATCGGCTTGGGCATGCACCTTCTGGGCAAGGCGTAGGAGAGAGCGCACATGGGTCTGAATCTCACCGCGTTGTTGGACACGTTCGCGCTGCGTGAGTTGGCGAGCGGGATGGCCGTCACGTTGCGGCACATGTTCAAGCCGCACATCACGGTCCAGTATCCGGAGGAACGCACTCCGCTGTCACCGCGCTTCCGCGGGGAACACGCCCTGCGCCGCGACACGAACGGCGACGAGCGTTGCGTGGCCTGCAAACTGTGCGAGGCCACCTGCCCGGCGCAGGCCATCTTCATCGAAATCGACCCCAACAGCACCGCCCAAAAGCGGCGCACGCGGGTCTACAACATCGATGAAACCAAATGCATCTTCTGCGGCTTCTGTCAGGAGGCCTGCCCGGTGGATGCGATCGTGCTCGGACCCAATTTCGAGTTCTGCGGGTTCCGGCGCGAGGATCTCTTTTACGACAAGGCCAAATTGTTGGCCAATGGCGAGCGGTGGAAAAAGGAAATCGACGCCAATCTCGAAGCGGACGCCAAGTACCGTTAGCAGGAGCCAGGCAAATCATGGTAACAGATCTTCTCTTTTATCTGTTCTCGGCCATCACCGTGATGGCGGCCGTCGGCGTGGTGACCTCCAGGAACCAGGTGCATTCGGTGCTGTTCCTGATCCTGGCCTTCTTCAACACTGCGGCGCTCTTCATCCTGCTCCAGGCCGAACTGCTGGCGGCGCTCCTGGTGATCGTCTACATGGGGGCGGTGGCGGTCCTCTTCCTCTTCGTGGTGATGATGCTCGATGTCTCCTTCGAGGAACTGCGCAAGGGGATGATCCAGCACCTGCCCCTGGGGGTCTTCGTGGGCGCGGTGATCCTGGCGGAACTGGTGGTGATCCTCTCCGGCATCCATGCTCCGCATGCCCCCGCAGCGGCGGCGACGATTCCCAACGCCCAGCTCATCGGCCAGGTGATGTTCACCCAATACCTGCTGCCCTTCGAAGTCGCTTCCTTCATTCTGCTGGTGGCCCTGATCGGCGCGGTGGTGCTCACCCATCGCCGGCGCAAGGTGGTCAAGCGGCAGATCATTTCCGAACAACTGGCCCGTACCCGCGAGCAGTCCGTGGCGCTGGTCAAGGTGGCCTCCGGCCAGGGAGCGCAACAATGAGTCTGAGCAACTTTCTCTATCTGAGCGCCATTCTCTTCACCCTGGGGATCTTCGGAATCTTCCTCAACCGGCGCAACATGATCATCATCCTGATGAGCATCGAGCTGATCTTGTTGTCGGTGAATATCAACTTCGTCGCCTTCTCGCACTACATGGGAGATGTGACGGGTCAGGTCTTCACCTTCTTCGTGTTGGCGGTCGCCGCGGCGGAAGCGGCCATCGGTCTGGCCATCCTGGTTGCCTTTTTCCGTAACCGTTCCACGATCGACGTGGAAGAGATCGATACCTTGAAGGGCTGAACATGAGCAAGAACCTGCTGATCATCTTGTTGCCCCTGTTGGGATCCCTGATCGCCGGCCTGCTCGGTCGCCGGTTTCTGGGCAACGCGGTCAGCCGCCTGGTGACCATCGTCTGCATGACCGGCGCGCTGCTGTTGTCCATTCAGGTTTTTTTGGCGGTTGCCATCGGCGATGCCCCCTCAACACGCGAGGTGATCTTCTCCTGGATCGTCTCCGGGGATTTCAAGGTGTCTTTCGGTATCCTGATCGACCGGCTCACGGCAGTCATGCTGGTGGTGGTCAACGGGGTATCCACCCTGGTCCACGTCTACTCGGTGGGCTACATGGAAGAGGACCCGGACCATCCGCGCTTTTTCTCCTACCTCTCCTTCTTCACCTTCGCCATGCTGATGCTGGTGACCGGGGATAATTTCCTCCAGCTGTTCTTCGGCTGGGAGGGGGTGGGGCTGGCCTCGTACCTGCTGATCGGCTTCTGGTTCAAGAAGGAGTCGGCCTGCGACGCGGCGATCAAGGCGTTCCTGGTCAACCGCGTGGGTGACTTCGGCTTCGCGCTGGGGATCTTCGCCATCTTCATGGTCTTCGGCACCCTGGACTACTCGGAGGTGTTCCGCATGGCCGGGGCCGGGCAGTATCCGGCCACGGTTGCCTTCCCGCTCTGGGGCGATGTGCCGACCATCACGCTGATCTGCCTGCTGCTCTTCATCGGCGCCATGGGCAAGTCGGCGCAACTGGGTCTGCACACCTGGCTGCCGGACGCCATGGAGGGTCCCACCCCGGTGTCGGCGTTGATCCATGCCGCCACCATGGTGACGGCGGGTGTCTTCATGGTCTGCCGCGCCTCGCCGCTGTTCGAACTCTCGGAGACCGCCCTGACCGTGGTGACCCTGGTGGGGGCCGGTACCGCGCTGTTCGCCGCCACCGTGGGCCTGGTGCAAAACGACATCAAACGGGTGATCGCCTATTCCACCTGCTCGCAGCTGGGGTACATGTTCTTCGCCGCCGGGGTCTCCGCCTATCCGGCCGCCATGTTTCATCTTTTCACGCATGCTTTCTTCAAGGCCCTGTTGTTTTTGGGCGCCGGCGCGGTGATCCATGCCATGCACCACGAGCAGGACATGCGCCACATGGGCGGCCTGATCAAAAAGATCCCCATCACCTACGCCGTGATGATGATCGGCACCCTGGCCCTGACCGGCTTCCCGTTCCTGGCGGGTTTCTACTCCAAGGACGCGATTCTCGAATCGGCCTTCGCCGCCCACACCGGAGTCGGCACCCTGGCCTGGGTCATGGGCATGCTGGCTGCGATCCTGACCACCTTCTACTCCTTCCGGCTGGTCTTCATGACCTTTCATGGCGCGCCGCCCAAGGATTCCCACGCCAAACACGCTTATGACCACGCCCACGAGGCGCCCTGGTCGATACGTTTCCCCTTGCTGGTCCTGGCGCTCGGTTCGTTGGTGGGTGGCGTGCTCTTCCAGTCGATGACCCATGAGGGGTGGTTCAAGGAGGCGGTGTTCATTGCCAAGGGTCACGACGCTCTGGCCCATTCGCACCACGTTGCCGCGTGGGTCAAGTGGTCGCCCTTCGGGATGTTCCTGATCGGACTGAGCCTGGCTTGGCTGATGTACGTCAAGCTGCCCACCCTGCCCGGCATCGTGGCCGCGCAATGGCGGGGAATCCACCAGTTCCTGATCAATGCCTGGTACTTCGACAAACTGTACGACCGGCTGTTCGTGCAGCCCGCCCGCCGCATCGGTTATGGCCTGTGGCAGACGGGGGATGTGACCATCATCGACGGCTTCGGCGTGAACGGCACGGCCGCCACCGTGGGGCGGATCGCCCAGGGGTTCAAACGGTTGCAGAGCGGCTATGTGTACCATTACGCCTTTGCCATGGTGATTGGGCTTCTGGTCCTGATCACGGTGTATGCTTGAGCGGGAGATTCTGGCGATGCTGAGTTTGGTTACATTCCTTCCGCTGGTCGGAGCCTTCGTCATCTTCTTCGGGATCCGAAACGATGGCATGGCCAGGATGGTGGCGTTCCTCGTCTCGCTGGTCACCTTCGTGATCAGCCTGCGGCTGCTCACCGGGTTCGACATCACGACCCATCAGTTTCAGTTCACCGAGGAGCTGCGCTGGTTGCCGGATGCCGGCATCTCCTACCGCATGGGGGTGGATGGCATCAGCTTGCCGTTCGTGCTGCTGACCACCTTCCTGACCCCGATCTGTCTGCTGGCCTCCTGGGAGTCCATCAAGACCAGGGTGCGGGAATACATGATGGCCTTCCTGGCCCTGGAGAGCTTCGTGGTCGGGGTGTTCTGCGCCCTGGACTTCCTGCTCTTCTACATCCTCTGGGAAGCCATGCTGATCCCGATGTTCCTGATCATCGGGGTGTGGGGCGGCCCGAACCGGGTCTACGCCGCGCTGAAGTTTTTTCTCTACACTTTGGCCGGCTCGGTCCTGATGCTGATCGCCATTCTCTATCTGGGCATCAAGGCGCACACCTTCTCCATCCCGGCTTTGATGGCCCTGCCGTTGTCCTTCGACGTGCAGGTCTGGCTGTTCCTGGCCTTCATGGCCTCCTTCGCGGTGAAGGTGCCGATGTGGCCGGTGCATACTTGGCTGCCCGACGCCCACGTGGAGGCCCCCACCGCCGGGTCGGTGATCCTGGCCGGCATCCTCCTGAAGATGGGCGCGTATGGTTTCCTGCGCTTTTCGCTGCCGATTCTGCCGGACGCCTCGCGCTATTTCACCCCGCTGATTTTCGGGCTGTCGCTGGTGGCGATCGTCTACACGGCGCTGGTGGCGCTGATGCAGAAGGACCTGAAGAAGCTGGTGGCCTATTCGTCGGTTTCCCACATGGGGTTCGTCACCATCGGCCTGTTCACCTTCAACCAGCAGGGGGTGGAGGGTGGCATTCTGCAGATGATCAACCACGGCGTGGTCGCCGGCGCCCTGTTCCTTCTGGTGGGCGTGGTCTACGACCGGATGCACACCCGCGAGATCGCGCGCTATGGTGGAATCGCCAACGTCATGCCGGTTTATTCGGTGATCTTCATGCTCTTCGCGCTGGCCTCGGCCGGGCTGCCGGGTACCAACAGCTTCGTGGGCGAGATTCTGATCCTGCTGGGCGCGTTTTTGGCCAACAAGGCGGTGGCGGTGATCGCGGCCACCGGTCTGGTCCTGGGCGCGGCCTATGTGTTGTGGATGTTCAAGCGTGTGGTGTTCGGCCCGGTGGTGCATGAGGATGTGAAGGCCATGCCGGACCTCTCCATGCGCGAGGTGGCGTTGTTTCTGCCCTTGATCGTGTTGGTGTTCTGGATCGGCTTTTATCCCGGACCCTTTTTGGCCCTGCTGCACGCCTCGGTGGACAATCTGCTGATGCAGGCCAACACCGTCAAGGCCGGAGCGGTGGCCTTGGCGCAATTCTGACAATCGGTCAATCATCTCTTCGATTTTTGGAGCGTGTGGGAAATGCCAGTGCAAATGCCGGATATCAACCTGGTCGCCATGCTGCCGGAGATTGTGCTCTCCTTGCTGGGATTGGTTTTGATGTTGATGAGCGCCCAGGGGGACGAAAACCGGGGTGGCAGAATCAGCATGCTGGCCATGATCGGCCTGGTGGTGGCGGCCCTGATCACCGTGGGCGGCAAGGATGCCACCGGTTTCGGCAGCCATTTCATCAATGACGCTTTCGCCAGATCCATGAAGCTGCTGATGTATCTTTCCACCGGCTTGGTGTTGTTCATGTCGGCGGACTACATGAAGAAGCACCGGATCGATGGCGGCGAGTACCAGGTATTGACCCTGATGGCCTTGCTGGGTGGCATGCTGATGGCCTCGGCGGGTGATTTCCTCATGCTGTATCTCGGTCTGGAGCTGATGTCGCTCTCCATTTACGTCCTGGCGGCGATACAGCGGGATGAGTTGCGCTCCAACGAGGCGGGTTTGAAGTATTTCGTCCTGGGGTCCATGGCGTCCGGGTTTCTGTTGTACGGGATTTCGCTGATTTACGGTCTGACCGGCACCACGGCTTACAGTGGCGTGGCGGCGGCCCTGGATCCGGCGCATGGCGGTCATATGGGCACGGCCCTGATTCTGGGCGTGGTCATGGTGATGGCCGGGATGAGTTTCAAGATTGCTGCGGCTCCGTTTCACATGTGGGCGCCGGATGTCTACGAGGGCGCCCCCACCTCGGTGACCGCCTTCATGGCCGTGCTGCCCAAGGTGGCGGCGTTTGCCGGTATCTTCCGGGTGTTGTTGATCGCCTTCCCCTCGCTGCACAGCCAGTGGATTCCGCTGGTGCAGTTGCTGGCGGTCTTTTCCATGGGCGTGGGGGCTTTTGCCGCGATTGCCCAGACCAACATCAAGCGGATGCTGGCCTACTCGTCCATCGGGCATGTGGGTTACATCCTGCTCGGTTTGGCGGCCAACAGCGCGGCGGGTTTGCAGAGTGTCGTCACCTACCTGGCCATTTATATTTTCACCAGCGTGGGCGCCTTCGCGATCATTCTGCTGTTGAATGCGGGTGGCATTGGCGACGAGACCGAGGATTACAAGGGATTGGCGCACAAGCGGCCCCTGCTGGCCTTTCTGATGGCGTTGTTCATGTTCTCCATGGCCGGGATTCCGCCGTTGGCCGGGTTCATCGCCAAGTTGTACATCTTCCTGGCCGCGCTCCAGGCGGGCATGCTGGGGATTGCCATCGTGGGCGTGCTCTTTTCTGCGGTGGGCGCTTTTTACTATCTGCGGATCGTCAAGTTCATGTACTTCGATGCGGCCAAGGAGACCGAGACGTTTGGCATGGCGGTGGGGGTACCCATGCGCGCCATTCTGACGGTGACGGGTGTGATCATTCTGGTGTGGGGTGTGTTTCCGGAGTCCCTCCTGAAGTGGACCGCCACCAGCGTCAAGGCGTTCGCGATGTAATTGTTGCGGGTTCCGGATTTGCTCAAGGGTCCAGGGGACAACCTCTGGACCCTTTATTTTTTGCCGTGCGCCATTTTGTCGAAGGCGAGATAAATCACCGGGGTGGTGAACAGGGTCAGCACCTGACTCAACAACAGCCCACCCACCATGGTGATGCCCAGGGGTTGCCGCAACTCGGAGCCGATGCCGCTGCCCATCATCAGGGGGAGGGCGCCCAGCAGGGCGGTGAAGGTGGTCATCAGGATGGGGCGCAGCCTGAGCAGGGCGGCGCGATGAATCGCCTCGCGGGCGTTCATCCCCTCCTGACGCCTGGCCTCGATGGCGAAGTCGATCATCATGATGGCGTTCTTCTTGACGATGCCGATCAACAGGATGATGCCGATCACGCCGATGATGTCCAGCTCCATGTCGGCCAACCGCAACGCCAGCAGGGCGCCCACCCCGGCCGATGGCAGCGTGGAGAGGATCGTGATCGGGTGAATATAACTTTCGTACAAAACACCAAGAACGATATACATGGTGATGATGGCGGCCAGAAAAAGCAGTGGCGTGTTGGACAAGGAATCGAGAAACATGAGCGCCGCGCCCTGGAAGGCGGTCTCGATGCCTGGCGGCAGCCCCAGCCGGTCGATGGCGGTCTGAATCGCGGCCATGGCCTCCCCCAGGGAGACGCCGGGGGCCGGATTGAAGGAGACGGTGGCTGCCGGGAACTGGTTGACGTGATGGTTGACCAGGGCGGTGGGCTGTTCCTCCAGCCGCGCCACGGCGGCAAAGGGGATCTGCCGTCCGTCGCTGGCGGGAAGATGCAGGTCGAGCAGCGACTCCGGCGCGCGGCGGAACCCCGGTTGCACCTCCAGGACCACCCGTTTCTGGCCGGATTGGGTGAAGATGGTGGAGATCAGGCGCTGGCCATAGGCGTCGTAGAGGATGTTGTCGATGGTGGCGGTGGAGACCTTGAGCCTGCCGGCCTCGGTGCGGTCGATGGCGACACGTACCCCGGCGCCCTGATCTTGCAGGTCGCTGGTCACATCCGCCAGTTGCGGCAAGGCCGCGAGGGACTCCAGCACCTGCGGGGTCCAGACTGCCAGCTGCGCGGGATCCGGGGAGCCGAGCAGGAACTGGTATTGGGTTTTGGTCATGCGCTCCTCCAGGGTCAGGTCGCGGACCCCCTGGAGATGGAGGGTGATGCCCGGCACCTTGTCGGCGGCCTCCTGGAGGCGGCGCATGACCCCGGCCATGGCGAGGCCCCGCTCTTCCAGGGGTTTGAGGGCGATGAGCAGGCGGCCGTTGTTGAGCACGGTATTGAGGCCGTCGATGCCAATGAACGAGGCGATCTTGTCCACCGCCGGATCGGCGAGCAGGGCGCGGGTCATTTCTTGTTGTTTGCGCGCCATGGCCGGAAAGGAGATGGTTTGCGGGGCTTCGGTGAACCCCTGCAGGATGCCGGTGTCCTGCATGGGGAAGAACCCCTTGGGGATCCCGATGTAGAGCAGCACGGTGAGGAGCAGGGCGCCAATGGCCACCGTCAGGGTGAGCCGGGCATGGTCCAGGGCGAAATTCAGGGCGCGGCCATAGGCGGTCAGGGTGACGGCGATCCAGGAGCGGTCGTCTTGAGGCGGGGTGGGCTTCAGCAATTGCGCGCACAACATGGGGGTGAGGGTGAGGGAGACCACGGCGGAGATCAGGATCGCCACCGCCAGGGTGATGGCGAATTCGTGGAACAGACGGCCCACCACGTCCTCCATGAAGAGCAGGGGGATCAACACCGCCAACAGGGAAATGGTGAGCGAAAGAATGGTGAAACCGATCTGTCTGGCCCCCTTGAGGGCGGCCTGAATGGGAGAAAACCCCTGTTCCACGAAGCGGGCCACGTTTTCGATCATGACGATGGCATCGTCCACCACGAAGCCGGTGGCGATGGCCAGGGCCATCAGGGTGAGGTTGTTGATGCCGAAGCCGGCCAGGTACATCACGCCGAAGGTGCCCACCAGCGAAATGGGGACGGCCAGGGCCGGGATCAGGGTGGCGGTGAGCGAGCGCAGGAAGATCAAAATCACCAGCACCACCAGGCCGACGGAGAGCAGCAGATCGAAGCGCATTTCCGTAACCGAAGCGCGGATGGTGGTGGTGCGGTCGGCCAGGATGGCGAGTTCCAGGTTTTCCGGGAGGGTCTGGCGCAGTTGCGGCAGGAGGGCCTTGACCCGGTCGGCCACCTCGATGACATTGGCGCCTGGTTGGCGTTGCACGTTGAGGATCACGGCGCTCTTTTCGTCCGCCCAGGCGGCCAGGCGGGCGTTTTCTTCCCCTTCCACGATGTCGGCCACCTCGCGCAGGCGCAGGGGATTGCCGTTGCGATAGGCGATGATCAGCGCTTCGTACTCCGGGATGGAGCGCAACTGGTCGTTGGCGTCGATGGTGGAGGCGCGCAGCGGGCCGTCGAAGCTCCCCTTGGGTTGATTGACGTTGGCGGCGGTGACGGTGGTGCGCAGCTCTTCCAGGGAGAGGCCGGCGGCGGCCAGCGCCCTGGGATTGGCCTGGATGCGCACCGCTGGTCGGCTGCCTCCCGCCAGGGAGACCAGGCCCACGCCGGGGAGCCGGGAGAGGCGTTGCGCCACCCGTTCCTCGACCATTTCGTGCAGGCGGGGCCGGGCGAGGGAGGTGGAGGAGGCGGCCAGGGTGAGGATCGGGGCGTCCGCCGGGTTGATTTTGCCGTAGGTGGGGGGCATGGGGAGGTCGTTGGGGAGCAGGTTGGCGGCGGCGTTGATGGCGGCCTGCACCTGCTGTTCGGCCACGTCGAGGGTGATGGCGGGTCCGAAGCGCAGGGTGATGAGGGAAGCCCCGCCGGAGCTCATGGAGGAGATGCGGCGCAAGCCCGGCATCTGGCCGAACTGGCGTTCCAGGGGCGCGGTGATGGCCGAGGAGATGACATCAGGGCTGGCCCCCGGATGGAAGGTGCTGACCTGAATGGTGGGGAGGTCCACGTCCGGCAGGGCGGAGAGCGGGAGGAGGCGGTAGGCCACCGAGCCGACCAGCAGGATGGCGATCATGAGGAGGGAGGTGGCGATGGGCCGCAGGATGAACGGGCGGGAGAGGTTCATGGCGTCGGTTTTTTTCTCCGCTCCTTTCTCTCCTGGGGCGCGGCGGCAGGCGGGGCGCCGGGGGTGACCACCTCCACGCGGCTGCCGTCGCGCAGGCGGTCGATCCCTTCCAGCACCACGCGGTCGCCGGCTTGCAGGGGGGTATCGCGTACCACCGTGAGGTCATTGGTTTCGGCGCCCGTGGTCACCGGGACCACCGTGACTTCGTTCTCCGCGCCGACGCGGTAGACATGGCTCCCTTTGGGTCCCTGCTGGATCGCGGCGGAAGGGATGGTCAGGGCATGGGCGAGCGTTTCCATCAGCAGCCGGACATGGACGAACTGGTTGGGAAAGAGGGCGAGGTCGTCGTTGGGGAATTCGCCCTTCAGGCGGATGGTCCCGGTGGTGGCGTCGATGAGGCTGTCGGTGGCGGTCAGGCGGCCTTTGGCCAGGGTGGTCTTGCGCTCCCGGTCGAGGATTTCCAGGGTCACGGGAGTGGCGGCGGCCAGTTTTCGCAAAAGGGGTTGGAGATGGCCTTCCGGAAGCGAGAAGAGCACGGCGATGGGGTGCAGTTGGGTGATGACCGTCAAACCGGCTGGGTCGTTGGCGCGCACCAAGTTGCCCCGGTCCACCTGCCGCAGGCCGATGCGTCCGTCGATGGGGGCGGTGACGCGGGTGTATTCGAGTTGCAGGCGGGCGTTCTCCACTTCGCCCTTGTCGCTTTCCACCGTGCCCTGGTATTGGCGCACCAGGGCCTCCTGGGCATCGACCTGTTGTTTGGCGATGGCGTCCTTGGCCCACAGTTCCTGGTAGCGTTTGAGGTCGAGGCGGGCGTTTTCCAGCAGGGCTGTGTCCCTGGTCAGTTGTCCGGCGCTCTTGCGTGCCTGGATGCGAAACGGGCGCGGGTCGATTTCGGCCAGCGGTTCCCCTTCCCGGACCATGCTCCCTTCCTGGAAGTGGATTTTTTCCAATTCGCCATCCACGCGTGGTCGCACCGTCACCTGGGCCAGGGGGGTGACCGTGCCGATGGCGGTCAGCCAAACCGGCAGATCGGTGATCACGGCTTCGCCCACGGTGACCGGGCGCGGGGTGTCGTCCCGGCCGTGGCGGTTGCGTTGTTGCTCTTCCTGTTTTTGCCAGGGAGGCGTCGGGCGTCCGGCCTGCCACCACCATCCGGCTCCGGCGAGAAGCAGCAGCAACGCCAGTGGCGCAATGCGGCGGCGAAACAGGGTCATCGTGGCCAAGGACTCCATGAAAGTTCCGGTGTGGCTGGCAGTGTACCGCAATGCGGGTCGTCAGGCCAGTATCCGCAAGGTGGGCTTGTTGACAACCGGCGCGATTTGGCGCATGTTGGCCAGGGCGGTTTTGTGGGTCTGCGTGAATCGGGAGGGTGGGATGCGCGTTCTGATCGTCTGGCGGCAACGGTTCCGGTTTCACGACGAGGTGGCTGACGCCTTTCGCCAGTGGGGCGTCGCGGTCGAGACCCTGTTGGTGGAGGATCCGGATTTTCTGGAAAAGCTGGCCGATGGGGTGGTGCGCTGGCAACCGGATTTCTTGTTCACCATGCCGATTTCGTTGCCCTTGTCCCGTCTGGCGCCTGCCCTGAAATGTCCGGTGGTCCATTGGGAACTGGACAAACTGATGAATGGAGAGTGGTTCAAGCCGGACAGTTTTACCTATTATGATATTTTATTTTCTACTTATCGCCAGGACGTGGTACAATTGCGCGAACTTGGATTTAATAGTTATTATTTGCCGTTTTCATACGATATAAAGGATCAAAATGGGCAAGAAAAAGGGTATCGATGGGATGTCTCCTTCGTGGGGAGCGGGGAGCGGGGCTATCCGTACCGGAAGTATGTGGAGGCGCAGCCGGATCCTGGGGCGGTGGACGGGCTGTTCGAGCCTCTGCTGGCCGGGTTGATGGCGGCGTGGGAGCCGCCGGCGGATTTCCGCGCCCGGCTGGCGGCGCATGCCGACCTGCTGGAACGGTTGAGCGTTGGCTCACCGGCGCCGCTGGATGCCGATTTCGCCGCCTCGCTGCTGGCCAAGGAGGCGGGCCGCCGCCATCGCGAGGTCTGTCTGCGGGCGGTTCCGGGGGTGGTGGTGTTCGGGGCCGAGGACTGGCGCGGCAACGGCTGGGAGGGGATGCATTATTTGGGACCGGTCGAGCAGTACGAGGGGTCGGGGCCAATCTTCGCCGCCAGCCGCATCAATCTGAGCATCACCCGGCCCCATGCCCGCTGTGGCCTGACCGACCGGATCTTCAACGTGCTCTTGTCCGGGGGATTCCTGCTCACCGACCGCACGGCGGCCCTTTTGGAGCTGTTCGAGGAGGGACGGGATCTTGAGACCTTTGGCTCGCTGGAGGAGCTGGCCGACAAGGTGGCATTTTATCTGGCCCATCCCGCGCCACGGGAGGCGATCGCCCGCCGTGGCGCGGAGACGGTGCGCGCCGGGCATACCTTCGTTCGGCGCATCGGCGAGCTGCTGGAGGTGACGCGGTCGCAACTGTCGTGACGCAGGCTTTGCCGTCATGCGGCGGATCCGGGAAAGATCAAGGGGGTTCCGCTGCCGGACAACAGCTTGGGCGCGAATTCGGGCTGTTGGCGATAGACCCGGTCCTCCTCCAGGAAAAGGGCGATCTCCTCCGGGGGGGCGGGCTGGCTGAAGAGAAACCCCTGCACCAGATCACAGCCCAGGGTACGCAGGAATTCCAGCTGATCCGGGGCCGCCACCCCCTCCGCCACCACCTGGAGGTTGAGCGTCTTGGCCATGGCGATGATGGTCCTGGTGATGGCCGCGTCGTCTGGATCGGAGATGATGTCGCGCACGAAGGCCCGGTCGATCTTCAGGGTGTGAATGGGGAACCGCTTGAGATAGCTCAGGGAGGAGTAGCCGGTGCCGAAGTCGTCGATGGAGAGCTGAAGGTCCATCTCCTTGAGGGTCTTGAGGGTATTCACCGTGGCAGAGACATCGCGCATGAACATCCCCTCGGTGAGTTCCAGTTCCAACAGATGGGGGTCGAGGCCGGTATCCTGCAACACGCGTTGGACCTTGGCCGGGAGATCGGGCTGCTGGAACTGCCGCGCGGAGAGATTGACCGCCATGCGGATCGGGACGAAACCTTCTTCCTGCCAGCGCATGCTCTGCTGGCAGGCGGTACGCATGACCCAGTCGCCGATGGCGATGATCAGGTCGCTCTCCTCGGCCACCGGGATAAAATTGACCGGCGAGACCAGGCCGAGTTCCGGGCTTTTCCAGCGGATGAGGGCCTCGACGCCCATCAGGCGGCCTGTGATCACATGGATCTGGGGTTGATAGTGCAAGAAGAACTCGCTCCGCTCCAGGGCGAGGCGCAGGCCGTTTTCGATGGTCATGCGCTTGATGGAGACGACATCGATCTCCTTGGTGAAGAAGTGGCTGGCATTGCCGCCCATATCCTTGGCCTGGCGCATGGCGGCCTCGGCCTTTTTGAGGTGCTCCTCCTCGTCCCCCTCGTCGGTGGGGAAGAGGGAGATGCCGATGCTGGCGGTGAGGAAATAGCGTTCGTCGTCGATCTGACAGGGCGTGCCGAGGGCGCCGAGGAGCTTTTTGGCGATGCGGCTGGCATTGGATCCATGCTGGAGACCGGTGGCCAGGATCACGTATTCGTCGCCGCCGACCCTGGCGAGGGAATCCTCGTCGCGCAGACACTGGCCGAGCCGGACCCCCACCTCGCGAAGGAGTTGATCGCCCACCTCGCGGCCCACGGCTTCGTTGATCACCTTGAAGCGGTCCAGTCCCAGATAGAGGATGCCCACCACCTGGTTGAAACGCTGGGCATAGGAGAAGGTCTGGCGCATGCGGTCTTTGAGCAGGATGCGGTTGGGGAGTCCGGTGAGGGAGTCGTGATGGACGAGAAACTGGAGTTGTTGTTCGGAGCTCTTGATGCCGGAGAGATCGGAGAAGACCTTGACGAATCGCAGGATTTGGCCATTCCCGTCGTAAATGGCGTTGATGCTGGCGAATTCCGGATAGAGTGAGCCGTTTTTGCGCTGTGACCACATCTCGCCGCGCCATTGGCCATGGGTGTCCAGTTCGTGATGGATGTAATCGTAGAACCCCTCGTCGTGGTGATTGGAATAGAGCATGCTGACGGGTTTGTGGATGGCGTCCTCTTCGTTATAGCCGGTGATGGTGGTGAAGGCCGGGTTGACCGATTCGATCATCCCCCTGGCGTCGGTGACCAGAATGGCCTCGGTGGTGTTCTGGTAGACGCTGGCGGCCAGGCAGAGTTCGACTTCGGTCTGACGGCGCACCGCGACCTCGATCTGGAGGGTCATGTTGGTTTTGCTCAACTCGCTGGTGCGTTCCGCGACCCGCTGTTCCAGTTGTTCCTTGTCTTCCTGGATGCGTTGGATGAAGGCCTGGCGGTTTTGTTCCTGGATGGTCAGGGCCTTTTGCAGGTAGCGGATCACGAAGCCGAACAGGCCCGCGAAGATCAGAAAGGCGCAGCCGGTGGCGAGGAGTTCCTTCCAGCGGGCGCTGTTGATGCGCTGCATGAGCGGGGTGACGTCCTGATAGAGTTCGAAGACCCCCTCGATATGCTGGTCGGTCCCATGGCGCAGCGGGATGTAGCTTTCCATCATGAAGCGATCCGCGTTCCATCCATCTGCGGAATTTTTGTTGTCCGGAACGAGTTCGCTGACCACGCCACCGTTGATGGCGCGTTGAAAGGAGGGATTGCGGGACTGGTCCTCGCCGATTTTTTCGGGCCGGGTGGAAAAGAGGGTCACGCCATGACGATTGTAGATTTTTAGTTCGATAAGGGGGAAATCCTGGGAGTAATGATCCACGGCCTTGCGCAGGTTTTCCATTTCCGGACGTTGGCGCAGGGTATCGGGATCGGTCGTGGTGATATGGACCAGTTGGTCGAGGTTTGGCCACAGGCCGTTGGCCATCAGGTGGGTGAGCAGGAGGTGATTCTTTTCGCTCAGGTCGATGAGCTGTCCGGTCATCACCTGGCGGTGCAGGTATCCGAGCAGGCCAAGCAGGACAAGCAGGATTGACAAACTGATGAGCAACAAAAGCCTGAATTTCGGCGCAACGCGCATGGATACCTCCCGGCTGGAATCTCCTCCCTGTAACCAAGTGTATCAGAAATCGTTTCGGGAAGTAAAACGGGATTTCCATTCATTGAGGGATGGCGGGTAAGATTCTCCTCGCTGGTCGAACCGGTTCTTGGTTGAACCACGGCGTCGGAAATGCTACTCTTTCAAATGACACGCGCCTCGGATGTCGCAAATCCGTTCTGGGAATGGGCCATTTTCACTTGACAAGGAATTTTGTATGTCCGCACTCTCGCATTCTCTGTTTTGGCGTTTTTCGATGGGCGCCGTGGCGCGTCGGCTGGCGGTGGCGCTCATGGTGTGCCTGCCGGGGATGAGCGCGGAAGCCGCGACCCCGGCGACGGATCTCTATCGGAAGCATTGCGCCGTCTGCCACGGCAAGAGTGGTGACGGCAGGACCACGGCGGGGAGTGGCATGCAACCCCCTCCTGGCGATTTCACCGCGCCGGGCGCGCTGGTCACCCTGACCAGGGAGCGGATGGTGCGTTCCATTCGCGAGGGGCGCAAGGGAACCGCCATGGTCGCTTGGCAAGGGGTGCTCTCCGACGAGGAGATTCTCGCCGTGACCGAATACATCCGTGACGATCTGATGCTCTCTTCCTACGACAAGGATGCGAGTCCGGGTCGCAAGATTTTCGCCGCCAACTGTTCCGTCTGTCACGGGGACAAGGGGGATGTGGCGGTCTGGGCGCGCAGTGGTCTTGCGCCGGCCCCGCGCAACTTCACCACGGACTTGGCGCGCAAGGAACTCACCCGCGAGCGCATGGTCTTTTCCGTCACCTATGGCCGTGCCGAGACCGCCATGCCGGCCTGGGTGGGGCGTCTCAAGACCGAGGAGATCGAGCAGGTTGTCGATTACATCCGGCATGCCTTTCTGTTTCCCGGTGGTGCGGGGGAGTCGGGGCGCAAGCCGGAGGCCGCTCATGATGGCACGCAACCACATGACCACAACAGTCATTTTGACACCGCCAGCATGAGCGCGCCCATGCCGAAGGGGCTGACCGGCAATGTGGTCTGGGGCAAGCAGTTCTATGACCGTCACTGCGCGGATTGTCACGGCGAGACCGGGGATGGCAAGGGCAGGCGTTCCGAATTCATCTATCCCAAGCCGAGGAATTTTCTTCATCCGGCTTCTCAGCACAAGTTCAACCGGACCCACCTGTTCGAGGTGATCGCGGAGGGGATGCGCGGCACGGAAATGCCGGCCTGGAACAAGGTCCTCACCGATCAGGAGATCGCCAATCTGGCCGAATATGTTTTCAAGAGTTTCATTCGTCCGGGAGCGGAACCGGAACCGGTGTCGCATGACCACCACGATCACGGAGCGCCCGCTACGCCCGCCCCGGTGCAGCACGATCACGGAGCGCCCGCTACGCCTGCCCCGGCGCAGCACGATCATGGAGCGCCTGCCCCGGCGCAGCACGATCACGGAGCGCCCGCTACGCCTGCCCCGGCGCAGCACGATCACGGAGCGCCTGCCGCGCCCGCCCCGGCGCAGCACGATCACGGAGCGCCTGCCGCGCCCGCCCCGGCGCAGCACGATCACGGAGCGCCTGCCGCAGCCCAGCACGATCATGGTACTCCTGCCGCCGCGCCTGCTAAGTAGCAGTAAGCGTTTGGAAACTTTTCCAGATTGTGATGCCTGCCCAGGTATAAAACCGACCAGAGAGCCTGTCGTCGAATGACCCGAATGGGTTGATGCGGCAGACGAACCGCTAGCGGTTCGTCTGCCGCATCAAACTGCGGTTTGCCGCATTCCGGACAGGTTCCAAATCTGCTTATAATGATATCTTTTTATATAAATGAAACTGGTATAAAATGTTTGCGTACCAGGAATAATTCCGTTACCATTGCGCGCTACAAACATAGTCACTTCCTTACCTATATGTTCGTTAAGGGGTTGCATGATGCGCAAGCGGGTCGCGGCGGTATTTATTCTGATCGGGTTGCCCTTTTGGGTCGGGTCGGCGTGGACGGACGATAAGGCATTGGACCAGGCGCTGGCGGCGGAATTGGCCTTCTTGAGCAGCGAGCAGAAATCCACCGTGGCCACCAAGACCGAGCTGCCGATCTCCATGGCCCCGGCGCCGGTCACGGTCATCCCCCTGGACCAGATCCGCCGATCCGGGGCCACGACCCTGCCGGAGCTGTTGAGACTGGTGCCGGGCACCCAGGTCCGCTGGAACCCGATGATGCAGACACTGAGCATCCGTGGCTTCGGCCAGAATCCCATCTCCAGCCGGGTGCTGCTGCTCATCGACGGGGTCCCCTACAACTCCCCGATTACCGGCGGGTTCCTCATGCAACCGGGCAGCGATTTCTTCTCCATCGAGAATGTCAAGCAGATCGAGGTGATCCGGGGACCTGGTTCGTCCTTGTACGGCGAGAACGCCTTCTGGGGGGTGATCAACATCGTCACCCTCTCCGGCGCGGACCTGGACGGCGGCAAGGTCAAGACCCTGATCAACGATCACAAGAAACGGGATTATCACGTGCAATACGGCGCGGAAAAGGACGGCAAATCGTTCCTGATCTCTGCGCGCTACCTCAAAGAGCAGTTCCCCATGGAGTTCTGGGAAAAGGACGATGCGCAAGGGATCGGCAAGGAGCTGCTGCTCAAGGCCGGGGTCAAGGGTCTGCAACTCACCCATTACCGTATTGTGGATAACCAGGAAGGGTTCAAGGAACAGTTGAGTTCCGGGGTATTCGGCGGCGCGGATCACATCAAGCAGGAGGTGGAAATCACCGCCCTGAAGGGAGAACACAAATTTTCCGGTTTGCCCCTCACCTTGCAGGCGGATCTTTCCCATTCGCACAAGAAAAGCCACCATTGTGCCTCCTGCCACGCCTTCCCGCAGTCCAAGGCAACCAACGACAAGGTGGTCGATCACGGCACCCAGTGGGTTGCCGATGTGCGCGCCATCACCCGCGCCCTGCCGATGCAGGAGTGGATGCTCGGCGTGGATTGGCGCCACATCAACACCGAGGATCATGCCGAGGAGATGACGACCGACCCCAGATTGGTCACCAAATACCAAAAAACAGCCTTCTATGCCCAGGACCGGATCATGTTGCTCAACGACCGGTTGAATCTCTTCCTGGGTGCGCGCTACGACGGGGCTACCGAACCGGAGCTGTTCGAGGCCAAGCTCTCCCCCCGCCTGGCCGCCGTCTTGCAATTCACGCCCACAACCACCTTGCGCGCGGGCTGGAGCCGTGCCTACCGCTATCCCTCCTTCACGGAGATGTTCCAGGACAGCTGGTTTTTCAACTTCGTCCGTCCCAACGGCACGGTGAACGTCAGCAGTTCGTTCGCGCCCAATTTCGATCTGAAACCGGAAAAGATCGAGACCTTCGACCTGGGCATGGAACACCATTTCACCAGGGAGACGCGCCTGAAGTTGGACGCCTATTTTTCCACGGTGAAGGATTTCATCGTCATGGCCACCCCGACCGGCAAGATCCAGTTCCAGAACCACCCCGATACCGCCTACGTCTACGGCGCCGAGGCGGAACTGCGCACCCGGATCAATGCCACGGTTTCGGTATTCGGCAGCCTGGCCTGGCAGGAACAACGCCAGAAAGGTCATCTTCGGGACAACGGCGCCAACGGTGGACGGGAAATGGAATTCGTCTATGCCCCCGAATTCACCATCAGCGCCGGCCTCTACGCGGACATCACGGAAGACCTGCGCGCCAGCACGGAGCTGCAATGGGTGGATGGCCAGCTCACCCCGGACCGCACCCGCTCGCGGCGCATCGCCTCCGGGAATCCTTTCGACATCGAGAACAGCGCCTTTCTCAATGCCCGCCTCGATTACACACCACCTCTGTCCCTCATGGGACTGGGCGAACGGCGGCCTTTGGCGCTCAACTTCATCGTCCAGAATCTGCTGAATGAAAAACACGAGGAAACCTCGGCCACCGGTTCGCTCAATCCCGATGTTGGACGGGTGTTGATGGGCGGCTTCACCCTGCGCTTTTAGAGGGAACCGTGCCCCTACTGCCGATTGTCACTCTTTGGTCGTGTCTCCTGGCCGCGATGCTGGCACTGCCGGTCGCCGATGCGCGCGCCGAACCAGCGCCAGCCGGGCGGATCCTCTATTTCAACCCGGAAATCAGCATCGACAATTTTCTGGTGCTCGAGGAAAAATTCAATGCCTTTCTGGCCGAAAAGGGCAAGACCCGCTTCACGCCGGCCAGCACCATCGCCACCTTCGAAAAGGAGTTGTCCGGCAAGCCGGATGGCGCGCAACTCCTGCTGATTTCCAGTTGGTACTACAAGAGCCTGCGCGACACCACCCGCCTGCGGCCCCTGCTGATCGGGACCCGCAACGGCATGACCAGCCAGAAGAAGGTCCTGGTCGTCCGCAAGGAGGAGAAGGACCCGGGAGACGGCATCAACATCGCCTCCGCCACCTCCCAGGAGTTCGCCTCCCAGTTGCTCGACGAAATGGCGGCCCGCTCCAAGACCCCTCTGCCGAAGCGTTTTGGCATCCTGCGGGTGCCCAAGGATCTGGACGCCCTGATGAGCGTGGCCTTCGGCATGGCCGACGCCGCCCTGGCCGCCGAGCATGGCTGGCGCCACCTGCGCCAGATCAACCCCACCCAGTTCGAGCGGCTGCGCATGCTGGCCGAAAGCCGGGAGATCCCCCTGCCGATCCTGGCGGTCAACGAGGCCAGGGCCGACCGGGACGCGGCGCTCGCCGATCCCTTGCGCGCCATGAACCAGTCCGAGAAGGGAGAAACCGCCCTGCGCCTGCTCGGCCTGGACGGCTTCCGTCCGCCAACTCCCGCCGAAGAACAATTCCTCAACCAATAACGAAAGGGTTGCTCCATGGAATATATGCGTCGCCTCATCCTGTTGCTCTGCATGCTGTGGGCTGGCGGGGCCATTGCCGCAGAACCGAAAATTCTGATCATCAACTCCAACGGCGCCATCGCCCGCTACGAGGAGATCCGCAAGGAGTTCCTGGCGCAGCTGGGCCAGCCCGCGCATACGGTGGATCTGCAAGGCAAGGAGGACGCCACCGCGTCGGTGGCGGCGGAGGTGGCGCGATATGCCCCGGACATCATCTTCAACATCGGTTCCCAGGCCCACCAGGTGGCCAATGAAAAATTCAAGGAGATCCGTCAGGTCTTCGCGGCGGTGATCAACTGGCGGCGCTTCCCGGTGGGTGAGTACGCCTTGGGGGTCTCCAACGAACCGATGTCCGGCATGCAGTTTTCGTTGATGCGTTCCCTGTTCCCCAACCTGAAGCGGATCGGGGTGCTCTTTTCCCCGGAGGTCAACCGGGAGTGGGTGGAAACCGCCGCCGAGGAGGCCAAGAGCTGGCAGTTCGACCTGGTGACCCGGCCCATCACCGATCCGTCGCGGTTGCGCGACCAGCTCATCAATCTGCTGGAAGAGAGTGATGCCTTGTGGCTGATCTCCGATCCGGTGGTCCTGTCCAGCAAGGAGGCGGTGCTGGCGATCTTTGCCGGCGCCGACAAATTGCGTAAGCCGGTGGTGGCCTACAACGAGCTGTTCGCCCAGTACGGGGCCGCCCTGGTGGTCTCGGTGGATACCCCGACCATCGGCCGGCAGGCCGCCATGCTGGCCAAAAAGATCCTGAATTCACCCAAGCCCGCAGGGGAGAAGGTGGTGTCGCCCGCAGGATCCTACGTGATCCTGAACCGCAAGCAGGTATCGCGCTATGATCTCAAGATCAACAACGACGCCATCGACATGATCAACAGGATCATCGAATGACCGGCACGCGGCAGGCTCATGGCCGCTACGGGATTCGCGCCCGGTTTCTGGTGCCGATGGTCCTGTTGATGACCGGACTCAGTTTCAGCCTCTCCTGGCTGGCCCAGCGCCAGGAGGAACGGATCCTCTCCGCCGAACTGACGCGCAAGGAGGAACTGTTGCAGGAGAAGATGCGCGAAAAGGCCAGGGAACTGACGGTCAACCTCGTGCTGGTGATGGAACGGGCCGCCGCGCAGATCGATTTCACCTACATCCAGTCGGTGGTGGAGCAGGCGGCGCGGGAGATTGCCGATCTTTCCCATCTGGAAGTGGTCAATCCGGCGGGGAAGGTGATCTTTTCCAGCCGGAAGATGGCCGACGCGGAGATCGACACCCGGGATTGCGAGCCGGGCAAGGTCACGATCCGGGAGCGCATGATCGATGGTCAGCGGGTTTTGGAGAGCATCCGGGGGATCGACAGCGGCAAGGGGACGGTCTGGGGATGGGTGATCCTGGGCCTGACCGACGCCTCGTTGCGGCGGGAGATGGAGGCATCGCGCCTGGAAACCCATAGCAACGTCCATCGGGGCAGAATGCTCATCTGGCTGGTGGGCGCGGGTTTCGCCATGCTGGGGATCGTGCTGGTGATCTGGCTGGTCAAGCGGATCACCGCGCCCCTGGTGGAGCTGACGAGCGCCATCGGGGCGTTCCGCGAGGACGTGGCGGGTTTGACCATCCCCGTGTTTCCGGATCGGGACGAAATCGGCACCCTGAGTCAGGCCTTCGCCCTGATGGTGGAGCGGATCCGCGCCCATTTCACGGCCATGAGCGACCTCAACGCCTCCCTGGAGCGGATCGTGGAGGAACGCACCCGTTCCCTCCAGGAACGCGGCGATGATCTGGAACAGGCGCATCACCTGATCATGGAGAGCCTCAGTTACGCCCAGCACATCCAGCGTTCGATCCTGCCCGTGGCGGAAGCCCCCTCGCCGGAGAAGGGCGACGGTTTTGTCATGTGGCATCCGCGCGATATCGTGGGCGGGGATTTCTATTGGATCGAACGCGCGGAACAAGGGACCTTTCTGGCCCTGGTGGACTGCACCGGGCATGGGGTGCCGGGGGCGTTGGCCTCCATGACCACCTATTGCATCCTGCGCCGGGTATTGACCCCGGAGCGGTATCACGATCCGGGGCTGGTGCTTGCGGAACTCAACCGGGAGGTGAAGGCGCTGTTCGCCCAGGGGGACCGGGACGAAGGGATGGATGCCGCATGCTGTTTCATCAGCGCCGACCAGCGCCGTCTGATTTTTGCCGGCGCCCATGCCGACCTTTACCTGACCGGTAGCAACGGCAACCGCATGCTCCAGGGGGAGCGGTTCAGCATCGGCTATCGTCGGCTGCCGAGTGAATTGCGTTTCACCAATCATGATGTCATAATCGACGCCACGACCGTATGCTATCTTTTTTCGGACGGACTGTATCATCAACTTGGCGGCAAGGACCAGCTCCCCTTTGGCCGCCGCCGCCTGGAAAGTCTGCTCGATCAATGCATGCATCTGCCGATCCGGGAGCAGCGGGATCTCCTGGAAACCACGCTTGGCGAGTACAGGGGCACCATGGGACAAAACGATGACATCACCTGCCTGGCATTGCGCCTGATCCCCCGGCAATGAGCGACGACCTGTCACTGTTCGGTCGGGAAGAGGCCATTCTGGAGGAGAGCCGTGTTTGTCTGGATCGGCATTCCCAGGCCCTGGAGCGCGCCTGCCTGATCATGAACAACGAGGATTGCCAGCGTTTCGAGGATATGCAGGGCCTGGTCGCCTCCTACGGCAAGTTGCTGGCCGATTACGGGCGGCTCTACAAGCAATCCTCGCGTCTGGTCAACCTGAGCGACCGCCTGCAAAGACGGATCAACGAGACCAACCAGGCGCTGCTGGCCAGCCAGGACCAGTTGGAGGTGCGCAACCGGTTCATTCGTAACACCTTTGGCCGCTATCTCTCCGACGAGGTGGTATCGAACCTGTTGGATTCCCCCACCGGACTGGATATGGGCGGCTCGAAGCGGGAAGTGACGGTCATGATGACCGATCTGCGCGGCTTCACGGCCCTGTGCGAGCGGTTGCCGGCGGAGAGCGTGGTGATGCTGCTCAATCTCTATTTCGCGGAGATGGTGGAGATCATCGCGCAATACAAGGGCACGATCATGGGGATGTTCGGGGATGGATTGATGGTGGTCTTCGGCGCCCCTCAGCATCTGCCCGATCATGCCGGACAGGCGGTGGCCTGCGCGCTGCGGCTGCAACTGGCCATGCCGGCCGTCAATGAGCGCGCCCATGCCCGTGGCCTGACCGATCCTTTGTCCATGGGCATCGGCATCAATACCGGGCCGGTGGTGGCCGGCAATATCGGCTCGGAAAAGCGCAGCAAATACAGCGTGATCGGCAACAACGTCAATCTGGCGGCCCGCATCGAGTCCCTGACCGTCGGGGGGCAGGTGTTGATTTCCGAGAGCACCCTGGCAGCCTGCGGACGGGAACGGCTGCGGGTGGATGACGTCATGACGGCCAATCTCAAGGGGATCCGGCTCGACACCACCGTCTACCGGATTGGCGCCATCCACGGGGATGACCAACCGGCCCTGCCCTTGCCAAGGGACGCATTGACCCCCGTGGCTTCTCATCCCATTCGTTTTGTTTCCATGGATGGGAAGGTCGCGCATCCCACCCCGCTGGAGGGCCATATCGTGGCCCTGGCCGGAGATCTCTTCGATCTGGAATGCCGGCAGGAACTCTCCCTGTTCGCCAACCTCAAGATCCTCCCGGACGAGGAGCGCGACGACCGGGAAGGCGGGCAATACACCTATGGGAAGATCATCGGGCAAACGAGGCATTCGCCCCATCTTTATCGGGTGGGGATCACCGTCTGCTCCCCGGAGATGAAGGCGTTGTTCGACAAATTGACGCCAACGGTTGTTGATTAAAAATATTTTTTAGTATTTATCATGTCAAGGAGAATCATCATGAATATGCTTGAGTATAAGGATCAGTTAAGCAGGGAGGGCATTCTGTTGAGTTATCGTGGCCCGTTCACCGAGGCAATGGTCGCCGAGCTGGGCGGCACGATTCGCGGACAGATCGAAATGAAACTGGCCCTGATCGGTCAGGGGAAGTCCGCCACCATCAGCAGGATGTTTTCGGTATTCATCGAACTGTCGCAGAATGTCGTCCGTTACTCCCATGAGACCACACCCAATGACGGGTACGGCGACGCCGATGCCCCTGACCTGTTGCGTCATGGGGTCGTGGTGATCGGCTACCAGAACGACATGAATTTCGTCCATTGCGGCAACGAGATCGATGCCGCCGCCGCCGACTCCCTGGCCAACCGGCTGCGGGAGATTCAGGGCATGAACCGTGACGAAGTGAATGCCGCCTACCGGAAGAAACGCCGGGAAAAACCGGAACCCGGCAGCCTGGGCGCCGGGCTGGGTCTGTTGGAGATGGCCCGTCTGGGCAGCAGGCTCGAATTCGACATCGAGGCGATGAATACGGAAAAGGCCTTTTTTACCATCAAGGTATGGATTTGAGGTGGCAGTCATGGAACCGTTGAAGATCGAAGCAACCAAGATCACGCCCCACATCCTGTTCGACACTGGGGCCAATCTGCTCTCCATCCGTGGGGATTCCTATCCAGAGAACGCCATCAAGTTCTACCATCCCTTGATCAGCGCCCTCGAAGGGCACCTCAAGAACGCCCCGGCGGCGCCATGGCAGGTGGATATCGAAATCGCTTATTTTAATAGTAGCAGCTCCAAGATCCTGATGGATCTCTTCTATCTGTTCGAGGAGGCCACCGGGGAGGGATGGCGGGTGATCGTCAACTGGCGCTATCATGTGGACAACGACATCGCCCTGGAATACGGCAAGGAGTTTCAGCTCGACATCACCAGCCTGGAATTCAACCTGGTGGCGTTCGGCGCATGACGGAAAAGCGGGCATATTATCGGCACTGTCTGCAACGCCCTCTGACACTGGTGTTCGACGGAGGGGAGCGCATCGATGCGACGACCCGTGATGTCAGCATGGACGGACTGTTCGTCGAGTGCCGCCTGGAGAATCACGAGGCGTGGGCTGCCCGTCGCGGCCAGGTGAGCATTCCTTTCCGCGATCGTATCAGGACGTTCGATTTCGAGGTGGTGCGGGTATTGTCGGACGGGGTCGGCCTGCAAATCACGAATCACTTGGGGATGTTCGGCAGGATCCTGGTGGAGGGGGTGTTTGGTGAGGTGTTTTGAATGAGAAGGATGATCCCATGAGACGACGCCGACTGATCAGTTTTGATTGGGCTTTGAAACGGCTTCTGCGCAGCAAGGCCAACTTCGAGGTGGTGGAAGGGCTGTTGAGCGAATTGCTCATGACAGATATTAAAATAATCGAGATCCTGGAGAGCGAAAGCAACCAGGAAAATCACCGCGACAAGTACAATCGGGTTGACATGAAGGTCAGGAACAGCCAGGACGAGCTGATCCTGATCGAGTTGCAATACGAACGGGAACATGATTATCTGCATCGCCTGGTCTATGCGGCATCCAAAACGGTCACCGAACATATCGACGAAGGCGAAGCCTATTCCCAGGTTCCCAAGGTGATATCCATCAGCATCCTCTATTTTGACCTTGGTCAGGGGGAAGACTATATTTACCATGGCACGACCTCGTTCCGAGGGCTGCATACCAACGACGAATTGCAGCTCAATGAAGGTCAGAAAGGGTTGTTCCACCGCCAATCCGTCCAGGAGATCTTTCCGGAATACTATCTGATCCGGGTCAAGCGCTTCGATGAGGTGGCCCGCAACACACTGGACGAATGGATCTATTTCCTCAAGACCGGTGAGATTCGCGAGGAGTTCACCGCGCGCGGATTGCAGAAAGCCAAACAGGTGCTGGATATTCTGCAACTCCCGGAACAGGAGCGCCGTGCCTACGAATCCTTCCAGGACGACCTGCATTTCCAGGCCAGCATGGTGGAGTCCACCTGGGGCGCGGGCATGCTGGAGGGAATTCTGATCGGTGAACGGAGAGGACGACTGGAAGGCGAAGCCGCGATTCTGATGCGTCTGTTGCAACGCCGTTATGGCGTCGTGCCCGACTGGGCCAGCGACAGGATCGCCACAGCGGATTCACACTCCCTGGAGGAGTGGAGCATGCGTGTCCTGGAGGCCCGGTCGTTGGAAGAGGTCTTCACGGATCGAACCGGATAGACCAAAGGAGCGCCCGCCAACCAGGGGGGCGCTCCCGGCATGCGTCCGGAAGGTCAATACCCCCCTTTTTTGCCAGTTCCCGTGTAATTGAACTCCCATTCCTGCGTAAAGGGCGCCCACCAACCGCTCACACCCGTCTCCTTGTCCACGTGGTAGGGGATGGAGGGGGGCTGGATCGAGTAGACCACCTTGTATTTTCCGGGTCCGTCCAGCTTCACGTTTTCGCCGTAGTGGGGGCCGTCCCCGGACGCCATGGGGATGAGGTTTCCCTTGGCCTTCCAGTCGGAGCCGGCCTTTTCCAGGCGGTATTCGATGCCCAGGTAGGGAATCCACGAGCCGGTGGCAAAGCCGTGGGGATTCTTGTCCAGGGCGTGGATCTGGGCCTCCAGGTGGATGTCCGAGTCGGCGCGCGCGGCGGGGGCGGGGGCGGCGGGGGCTTGATGGTCGCCGTGCCCGGCGTGTCCTCCGTGGTGGTCATGGCCTTCCATGACCACGCTTTGAATATAGATGGCGGCGACCTTCATCCCGTTTTTGTCCACCTTGCCGATCTCCATCACGGCGGCTTGGCTGGTGAAGGGAACCAGCACGGTGACTCCGGCCAACACGGCACTCCAATACAACGGACGTTTCATCGGACACTCCTATTTTAGTTGTTCAAAACAAGGCACGTTTCCAAAAATAACCGATCAGCAGGCTGCCCAGCAAGCCGGTGGCCATGGGCATCAGGCGCCAGCGGGCCGGAATGCCGATGTGTCCCAGGATGGACCACCCCAGATGGCCGCTCCAGAACAGGGCAAAATAGAAGATTCCCATCTTGACCTGGTTGATTTCGCTCATGCTCGTGCCCAGCCAGAGGAGCGCCTTGAACAGCTCGCCTCCCAGGCCCAGCAGCAGCGAGATCATGGCCACCGGGGCATACTGGTAGCCCAGGGCCACGAAATGGTCCCGCCAATTCCCCCCGGCCAGGGCTTGCGCCAGGCGGGCGCTCAGGGCGGTGGTGGCGGAGAGCGTCAGCCAGAGAAACCCCATGAAGCCGGTCATGAAGGCGCTGATGGTCGAAAAGTCGATCCAGGTGAAAACCTCCCCCCGTTGGGGATGGACGCTCATCAGCCAGGCCGGACCCGCCTCGCCCGCCCAATACCAGCCGTGGTCGAAGAACCAGTTGGCCGCCACGCCACGGAAGGTCTGGTATTCCGGCAGCACCAGCCACAAGAACGCCCCCAGGGCGATGCCGGTCGCCAGGAACAGGAACTGCACCTCGGCCATATTGGGGTTGTGTTCGTGAATCGCCTCCACCTCCCAGCCGGGGCGGTGAAAATAGAGGTTGACGCCGTTGCGGGCGCCGGGGGTGATGCACTTGAAGCAGGCGATGCAGTGGCGCGACTCGCACTTGTAGCGGATGTCCACCATGGTGGGGCAGAGGCACTTGTTGCAGTAGCGGTCCCCTCCGGGGCGCAGGGCGTTGAAGCTGAAAAAGGCCGCGCCGAGCCGGGAAAAGATCCCCAGCAACAGGCCGATGGGGCACAGATGCCGGCACCAGGCCCTCTGCCGGTAGCTGTAGAGCAGCCCGGTCAGCAGGGCCAGCAGCAGCGTGCCGCCGAACAGTTCCAGGATTGCCTCCGGGTGGTCGCGCACCCCCAGGGTCTGGCCCAGGGCCGTGATCAGCAGAAAGCTGACGATGGGCAGGCCCGACCACATCATCCATTTGGGGATCGGTCGTTTCAGGCCGATCCGGCTGGCCCATTCCGAGATCGCCCCCTGCGGGCAGAACATCCCGCACCAGGCGCGCCCCACCAGGATCACCGAAAGCAACACCAGCGGGAACCAGATCCCCCACATGGCGTAGATGGCGAATCGGGTGAAGTTGTTCCAGGGGGTGGCGTTTTCCGGGGGTTCGGGCAGGAAGGCGGGAACGAACACGAGGGCGATGAAGACGACCAGGGTCAGCAGTTGCCAGACGGGAAACCAGTTGCGGCGCAGGGCGAGGAAGTGCTCCACGCGCAACACCCAGAACGGGCGGCGCAGATCGGGACTTTTGCGCCGCTCCTCGCGGGGCAGGGGAGGGGTGGGCGAGACGTAGCCTCGCTCCATGTCGCTTGCCGCATCCGGGATCCCCTCCGGAAGCTTGGCGAATTCATCCTCGTTGGGGTGTGGCGTGTTCCTGGAGGTCCCTGAAGGCATGCATCCCATCCTGTTGCGCCACCGGGTGGCGGTCTTTCGTCAGATCAGACGACAGGTCGAAATCTGGTTGAAGATGTGGTTCGTGATGGCAAAACCCAGTATCGGGTTGTTGCGGATGATGTCGATGCCGTAGCCCGAAGCGTTGCGCCGGGCCACACGGCACTTGAAGGTATAACGATCCTTGCCCAATTGGATCGTCCCTTCGCCGTTCATCGCCTCCTCCAGTTCCCGTGTCGGCCTGGCATGGACGAACAGGCCGGCCAGGCTCACATCATGGGAGATCCCCTGCAGGACCTGGCCATCCTCGAACACGATGGAGACGTGAAATTGCATGAAATACCGTTCGTGACGGCGTTTTTCCCGCCCGCGCTCCTCGGCGTCTCCCGGTTTTTCCGTGGTACAGCGGTCCATTTCCCTATGATGACGTGGCCACATCGCTGGGATCCTTAGCAGGCTGGGGGTTGAGGGGCATTTTTGCTATTGATAATCGCAATCAATATGCCATGTTACCGATGGTGGGTTTTCCATCTGAAATCAAAGCATTACAATTTGTTACTTTTTGTTTCCTAATCCATTTCCTTTCCCAGAAATGGGAATTTTCGTCGCATCCTTCTCGATTCGGAGAAAACATCCCGCTCGCATGGGGGGTGGACAGGGGGCGCGAATCGGGATATTGTAAAAGGATCCATTTGATCATTCACGCAATTTGCCATGACCCTCGCCCACCGATTCTTCTATTTTCTGGCCCCCGTCGTCCTGCTGGTCGGCGCCTGGAGCGGCATCGCCAACTGGGTGAATTACCGCCAGGAGGTGGCGTTCATCGCCGGCAAGGCCATGGAGACGGATATCCGGGAACTGCAACTGCTCGCCAGGCATCCCGTATTCGAGAATTATCAGCGCCACATGGCCGAAGGCGCCCTGGAGGCCGCCGCCTTGGACATCCGGGAGATCCGTTCTCTCTTTCGCCTCCGGTTGGAGATCGCCCGCCAGTACGACCGTCTTCCGGACCACATGATCCTCTTTTCCCCCGACTGGGAGATCCTGGCCATCGAATCGGACGATGAGTCGCTCAATGCCAAGACGCGACACGACCACTCCGACATCCATGCCGAACCGTTCTTTCGACATTACCACGACCTTTCGGTTCCCTATTCCTGGATGGAGCACGATCACCACAAGAGCGTGGTCGCCATCGGTCAGGATCGCGACGGTGACGGCGTGCTCGCCAGGGACGAGGCGCGGTTGTTCCTGCACAGCGAATTCCTGCTGCCGCTGGCCGGTTTTCGCGAGGAGGCCTTTCGTCGGATGTTGGGCAATCTCGTCACGGCCCTTGGCCAGGTGGGCGTTCTGATCGTGGCGCTCTTTTGGGCCGGGCGGGGGATTCCCAGGCCGTTTCAGGAGTTTGCCGGTCGCATTGCCGCCATCGCCCGTGGGGATTTCGCCACCTCACTTCCCACGCGTTGGCGGATTCGGGAACTCGATCTGCTCAGCCAGGCGCTCAACCGCATGGCAACCGAACTGGCCAACCGCGAGGCCCATCTGATCCAGGCCCGCAATCAGGCCGAGGAGGCGCAAGAGGAGCTGCGCTTCAGCCGTTTTTCCGTGATGAACGCCAAGGACGCCATCTACTGGATCGACTCCGGCGGTCGTTTCATCACCGTCAATCAGGCGGCCTGGAAGAGTCTCGGCTACTCCCGCGAGGAGATGCTGGCCCTGACCTTTCATGACATCGCCCCCCGGATCCCGGCGGACGAGTGGCCGGGCTTCTGGGAAGGGATGACCCGCCAGGGCGCCCTCGTTTTCACCACCACCCAGCGTCGCAAGGACGGGAGCCTCTTCCCGGTGGAGGTGAGCGTCAACATGCTCCAGTACCAGGGCACCTCCTTCGCCATGGCCTCCGCGCGGGACATCACCGAGCGCCAGCAGGCCGAGCAGGCGCTCAAGGAGTACGCGGATCGCCTCGAGGAGATGGTCCAGGCCCGCACCAGGCAGTTGATTCACGCCGAGCGCCTGGCCACCCTGGGGACCTTTTCGGCGGGCATGGCCCACGAGATCAACAACCCGAACGCCTTCATCTCGGCCAACATCCAGTTTTTGCAACAGTATTGGGGATTGGCCGCGCCAGTCCTGCTCAGGCACGCCGGCGAGGATGCCAGTGGGCGGTTGAACCGTTTTCATGCCGAGATCGGCAAGACCCTGGAGGGGATCCTGGACGGCAGCGCGCGCATCTCCAAAATCGTGGACAGTCTCAAGACCTATTCCAAGGGCGGCATGGAGACCGACCGGGTGGAGTGTCGCCTGGAAGACCCGGTGCGCGATGCGATCCATCTCCTTTCGCACCGGATTCGCGATGACGCGGCCGCCGTGACCGTGCGGATTCCCAATGACCTGATCCTCTATTGCGACCGGCAGCAGATGTCCCAGGTATTCGTCAATCTCCTCAACAACGCCCTGGATGCCCTGGGGGAGATGCCTGCCGATCATCCGAAACAGATCACCGTGGTGGGGCAGGCCATCGAGCGGCATGTCTGGGTCTGGGTCAAGGACAATGGCCCCGGCATTCCGGAGGCGGCCATCAACAAGATCTTCGATCCCTTCTACACCAGCAAGGGCAAGACCAGGGGGACCGGGCTGGGTCTGTCGATCGTGGAGGGGATCGTGAAGGATCACCATGGGCAGATCACGATCTTTTCACCGCCGCGCACCGGGGAGTACACGGAGACCGAGGTGGTCATCATTCTGCCGACCCTGGCGCTCCATCGGGAGCAATTGGCTGCGGGCAAGCGGCGCCGGTCGGCTCACGAGCGCGGGCCGTAGAACCGTTCCAGGTTTTGGCGCAGATCGGGACGCGTCCAACGGGGCATGTCGCCCCCCTGGTTCAGGCCGATGGCGGTGGTGCGTTGGGTGACCATGTTGCGCAGGCGTTGGTCATGGAGGGATTGGACCAGTTTTTTCAGGGCCTCGGTGGTTCTGTCCGGCAGATTGGTGAACAGCAGGGCGCATGATTTTTCTGCGGGTTTTTCCGCTTTGTGGACGGTGCGCACCACGCCGCTGACCGGCAGCGGGTCCATGCGTGGCTGGATGATTTCGAGCCGCAGTTCGTCTCCCGCCTTGGGTTCGTTCCAGCCGGAGGCGGGCGCGAAGGTGAACTCCATGTGGCTGATGCTGATTTTGTTCAGGCGGCCTTCGATCCCGCTGCTTCCCGGTTTGGCGACGCGGATGAAGTCGGTGTAGGCGACATCGGCGCCCAGGCGGACCTGCGTCTCCTGGAGCAGGCTGGCGGTCAAGGCCGCGCCGAAGTTTTCCCCCTGGTCGTTCAGTTCGATGCCCAACCCTTGGTCGCTGACGTGGACCACCCGGCAGGGAAACTCCTTTTGCAGGGTATTGACGGTCAATCGCAGGGTTCCGGTGGCGCCATTGGCGACGTCGGAGGGGGGGGCGGCCATGGCCAGAAAGATGCCGCGCAGGGAGACATCCCGCGTCATGCCCCAGAGCGTTTTGCCTCCGGGCAGATGGAGCGTGGCCTGGCATTTGAACCAGACCCTTTCGTGGCGTCGGCGGGAGGGGGAATTGGCGGGGGGGGTTGCGTCCATGTCGTGCATGTTCCTGAAACGAGATCCATGTCGTTGGGGAGGATGTTATTGTTGACAGGATACAATTTTTCCGCCTCGCGTCAAGCCTGTTGTATGGTATATTTTAAAATATCTTTTTATGCGTTCGCATTGAGAATTATTTTTTATTGATGGTTGGAAAATTACCATAAAATGTGCAAATGAGAAACAATATGGGAATTTATTGATATAATGCATTCTCAAAATAATAGTAAATATGACAGTCGCGCAACATTGACAAATCAGGGTGATATGCGTGCAACCGTTGGAAAGCGCTTGACATTTTTTGCGCGATGGTGGAAAGTTACAGCATATTAACACGCGGGGGATGCCGGCTCCCGTGAGTTCCGCTGGCATGGCACGAAAATTGGATGATGGAGATAAAAATGGAATTTTCCGGAGAAAAGCAATGAACGAGCCGATGCGAATCATGGTGGTCGATGACGAACCGGAGATCCGTGGCGCCATCGAACGATACCTGGCCTTCCAGGACGACCCCGGCGAGGTGGAGATCATCCATGCCGGCAGCTTCGCGGAGGGTTTGGCGCGGCTCGAGGCGTTCAGCCCGCTGATCGTCCTGCAGGACATCAATCTCCCGGACGGCAACGGTTTGCAGTTCATCCGCCAGACCAAAAAGAAATACCCCATGGTGCAGTTCATCGTCATCACCGGGGCCAGCGATCTGGATCGGGTCATCGAGGCCCTGGCCCATGGCGCCTCGGATTACGTCCGCAAGCCCCTGGACATGCCCCTGCTCGCCACCGTGATCCGCGAGGCTGCCAGCCGCGCCCGCCGCTGGGGCGATCTGCTGTGGGGCGAATACGCGGCGGAAACCGTGACCGAGGACGAGGTGGCGTTGTAGATGCCCAAGGAGGCAAGGGGGCTGCTCTTTTTCGCGTGGCGCACGCAAGCCGCGCCCGGGTTGGCGGCATGAAGATTCAAAATCGGTTGATCCTGATCTTTTCCGGTATCCTGAGCGTGATTCTCACGGTCAGCACCCTCTTTTCCTACGCCTTGACCAAACAGGCGGTGATCGAATCCTCGGTGCAAGGAATGCGCAACGATCTGGAGGAGATCGGCAATCGCGCCATGATGCTGCAGGCCAAATCCAAGGACATGCTGCTGATGTCCTTGCAGTATCCCGGTTTCGAAGAGTATTTCGAACTGAAAGACACGCGGGCCGGCAATCGCTACGAGGACGTCCAGGGAGAAAAAGGGCCGAAAAAGGTCATCCAATTCACCGGGGCGCAACGGGACGTCAAGCAGAAACTGGACCGCTGGGTGCAGCGCCTCCAGCATATGTATCCCATCGTCGAGACCTGCGTCATCGACATGACGGGCCAGGAGCACATGCGCCTGACCATGGGCGTGGTGGCCCCGGACGAGGATTTTTCCAGCGAGGAGAACACGGCGCCGTTCTTCGAGCCGACCATGCGGTTGAAGAAGGACGAGGTGCATGTGCAATACCCCTACATGTCGGCGGACGCACATGTGTGGGTTTTCTCCTATACCTCGCCCATCGTGCTGGAGGATGGCTCCATGCCGGCCTTCTACCACTTCGAAATTCCGATTTCCCTTTTTCAGGAGACCATCCGGGAACTCCATACCAGCACCGAGCAGACCGCGCAGACCGATCTGACCACCCATGCGCGCCAGGGCGAGCCGACCAGGCGGACCATCATTCTCGATCCCAAGGGCTTTCTGATCGCCGACAGCCACAAGAAGTTCGACATCAAGCTGCACGAGGGCGCGGATCCGGAGGGCGAGCACGACCTGGCCGACTATCTGCCCAAGACGGACTCGCTCTCCGCGACGTCGGCCTTCACGGCCATCATCGACAAAATGAAGGGCCAGGAGTCTGGAGTCGGCACTTTCGAGGATCAGGGCAGGCTGTTCCACATCGTCTATCAGCCCCTGCCCATCTTTGGCTGGAGCATCGCCCGCATCGACTCCCACGACGACCTGCTCAAGGTCAGCGAGGCCTCCTTGACGCGCATGGCCAGGCTGACCCTGCTGATCGTGGTGCTGGCGCTCCTGTTCGCGGTCGCGGTCATCGTCCTGATTGCGCGCAAGATCTCCCATCCTCTGGTGGGGCTGACCAAGGCGGTGCAGGTGATGGCCACGGGCAATCTGACCCGGACCATCGACCCCGCCACCCTGCCGTCCGGGGAGTTGCGGGATCTGGGGGTGGCGGTGGACGAGATGGCCGGCAATCTGGTGGCCATTGCGCGGGATCTCGCCTTGCAGTCGGAGACCGTGGCCGCCTGCGCCCATGGCCTGAACGGCATTCGCGGCAATGTGCAGGAACGCGCTCAGGAGATCTCCGGCAAGGCCGGGGCGATGGGAGACGCCAATCGTCATCTGGCCGAAAACGTCGCCTCGATCAAGAGCCTGATGGAAAACGTCGATGAACGGATGGCCAGCATCTCCATGGTCGCCCGCGATCTTAGCGCCAGCATTGGCGTCATCGTGGAGGCGGCCAGCGACGGTTCGGCCAATGCCGCCACCGTGGCCAGCGCCTCCATCGAGATGACCTCGAACATCGAGCACGTCAGCGAAAGCTTGCGGGGGGTGGATGTCGCGGTGGAAAACGTGCGCGGCGAGATTCGCGGGATGGTGGAGTCGCTGGGCGGGATTCAGGAACTCTGCGCCGAGGCGAGCAAGCTCTCCCGCGTGGCCACCAGCAATACGGACGACGCCCGCGAGGTGATGCTGGCCCTGTCGCATGCCGCCAACGAGATCGGCGCCAGCGTCGAGGTGATCAAGAGCATCGCCGAGCAGACCAACATGCTCGCCCTGAACGCCGCCATCGAGGCCGCCGGGGCCGGGGATGCCGGCAAGGGATTCGCCGTGGTGGCCAACGAGGTCAAGGAACTGGCGCGGCAGACCGCTGACGCCACGCGCATGATCTCCACCCGGATCGCCGGCATCCAGGGCAATACCGACCAGGTGGGCGCCGCCATCCAGACCGTGGCCGCCATTGTCGGCGAGATCGAGGAGGCCAACGGTCGCATCACCGATGCCGTGGACGAACAGAACCAGTCGATCCATGCCATCTCCGATGCCATCGACAACGTATCCGAGGCCACCGGGGTGGTGGTCAACAACGCCTCCGAGCTGGCCCTGGCCGCAGGCGAGGTGGCGCGCGCCGCCGATGTTTCCCGTGTGGCCGCCGAGCGGATCGTGACCTCCGCCAATGCCGGGGCCAACGCCAGCGAGGTGGCGGCCAACCAGGCCGGCGAGACCCAACACCTGGCCGAGCGCACCCTCCAGGCCGCGCAGGAGAGCGAACAGGGCGCTCGCAAGGTGGTGGAACTCGCCATGAGCGTCTTCGGCCTGGCACGCGGCACCACCGGGGCCACCACCGCCTTCGGGCACGTCACGGACATCACCCTCCAATCCGCCGACGCCCTGGACAAGGTGCGCCGTTCGTTGACCATCCCCACCGACGGGATGTTCGATATCAGGCGCCTCAAGGAGGCCCTCCTCGGCTGGATTCGTCTCATGGAGGACACCCTGATCCGCTTCGAGTTGGACGACCACATGGAGGAGTTGCGCGCGGAGTTGATGGAGCGACTGGGCGCTTTCGAATCCTGGATGACCGGGGAAGGTCGTCCGCGTTTTGGCACGGATCATGCTTTCGTCGAAGTCGAGCAGACCTTCCGGTCCATGCAGGAGCGGATGGCGCAACTGGTGGAGTTGTCACGGCTGGTGATCGCGGAACACAAGCGCCAATCGGCCGACAGCCCGTCGCTGATCGATGGCCAGGGCTTCATGGAGGAGAAGCTCGACGCGGCCAGGGAGATCATCGAGTTCTTCCATGTGGACCGGCAGAGGCTCTTCCTGGCCTTGGACCGGCTCTATCGCGCGGGCGGCAAGCCCGGCGCGCGGGGTTCGTGATGCGGGTATGACACGGCTTTCGTTGCCTCGTTTCAGGCGTATCGGTGACCGCATCCTGCTGCTGGTGGGGATTGCGGTGTTCGCCGGGTTGACCTGGCTCTCCTCGTTCCATATGGAGCAGCAGGAGGGCATGATCCGCGAGCAGCACCAGCGGACCTTGTCCTTCCTGGCCCGTTCCGTCAACGAGGGGCTGGAGGCGATCATGCTGGCGGGCGAGGCCAGCATCGCCCACGAATACGCCAAGCGCATGAAGAACATCCAGGAGATCCGCGCGTTTCGCATTCTGCGCGTCAACGGCCTGGAGGCTTTCCGCGACAACCTGACCATTCTGGATGTCAACAAGCGGTTGGGCGAGGAGGAGTTCCGGCCACGCGACGCCGAATCCAGGGAGCAGGTGCTGCCCGCCGATGATCCCGATTTGCTGCAGGTCATGGAGACCAGGAGTCCGGTCACGCGTCTCGTGCTCGACGTGCCGGGACAGGAACCCAGCCTGACTGTCCTCACGCCGATCCTCAACAAAAAGCCTTGTCACCGCTGTCATTCCGGCAAACTGCCCTTGCGTGGGGTGGTGCAGTTGACCTTTTCCATGGCCGAGGTCGTCGATTCGATCCAACGGACTCATCAGCGGGGCAGGGCCATTCTGTTCGTGACCATGGCGGGGGTGTTGGGTCTGATCGTCATGTTGGTGCGTTTTTCGGTGATTCGGCCCATCGGCAGGATCTCCCAGGCCATGGCCGAGGTGGCGGGCGGCAATCTGGAGTCCAGGGTGCCCGAATTCGACACCGAGGAGCTGGGCGGCATGGCGCGCAACTTCAACCAGATGAGCCACGAGTTGGCCCTGGTGCATCACGGTCTGAAAAACGAGCGGGAAAAGCTGACCACCATCATCCTGAGCGCCCTGGAGGGGATGGTGGTGACCAATCGCGCCGGCGAGGTGGTCCTGGTCAATCCGGCGGCGGAGCGGCTGTTGGAAAAGGATCGCGACGCCATCGTCGCGGGTGGTTTCCTGCACATTCTCGACGATCCGGAGCACATGGCGGCGTTGTTGGACGAGACCCGTCAGGATATTCCTTCCGTGGTGGTTTACAAGGGGAAAGTTCTGAGTCTTCACGCGGCCACGATTCATCTGGTCGGTGGGGAGCGTCTCGGCTCGGCGGCGTTGATCCGGGACATCACCCAGGAGAAGAAGCTGGAAAAGCAGTTGCGCATGCTCTCCACCACGGATGCCCTGACCGGTCTGTTCAATCGTCGTCGTTTCGACGAGGTGCTCCTGGAGGAGTGGAACCGGAGCAGACGCTACAACCAGCACTTTGCCATGTTGCTTTTCGATGTGGACCACTTCAAGAAGTTCAACGACACATACGGGCACGATCAGGGCGACCGGGTCTTGCAGACCATCGGCAGGGTGTTGCGGGAGTTGTTCCGGGATGTGGATCATCCTTGTCGTTATGGCGGTGAGGAGTTTGTCGTGATTCTGCCCAACACCGGGTTTCCGGGGGCCAATCTGGCGGCGGAGCGGTTGCGCAAGACCGTGGAGGCCCAGGTGATCGATGGGCTGACGGTGACCATCAGCATCGGCGTGGCCATTCATCCGGGGGTGGGCAGCGATCCCGCCGACATGCTCAAGCAGGCGGACACTGCCCTGTATGCCTCCAAGCAGGCTGGGCGCAACCGGGTGAGCTTCGCCCCGGGGTGCGAGACGGCCATCCCGGACAAGAAATGAGTCACCGTGTGCCGCGTTGACAGGAATCAGTTTGGAATGAATCGTTTTTATTAATAGGGGTCCAGGGGGATTATCCCCCTGGTGGGATCCAAGGGCGAAGCCCTTGGTGGGATCCAAGGGCGAAGCCCTTGGTGGGATCCAAGGGCGAAGCCCTTGGTATCCAGCGCGCTTTATCAAAAGCTTTTTTTCGCGCGCCTTTTGCGCGAAAAAAAGCGTAGCGCGCCTCAAATCACTCGGTTTTTACGAGTGCGCCTTGGCAGGTCCACTGCCTTGTTTTTCGCGCCTTTTGCGAAAAACAAGGCAGTGGACCTGCGTATTGCTCGTCGGGCTGGAGCATTATGCCGGTTCTCTTTTCGTTTCCAAAAAGCGGAAACGAAAAGAGAACCGGCGAAGGCGGCGCGCGGCGCTTTTTTTCGCGCAAAAGGCGCGCGAAAAAAAGCTTCTTGAAAAGAGCGCGCTAAAAGAAAAGTCCCAAGGGCTTCGCCCTTGGATCCCACCAAGGGCTTCGCCCTTGGATCCCACCAGGGGGATAATCCCCCTGGACCTTTAATAATTTGTCTGAAACTGACGACTTCAAGGAAAACGGAACAGCAAGGTCGGTGAGAAGCTCTTGTGTTCGGCATGACCGTTGTTGAAGACGGCGATCGCTCCCTTGATCTCCTTGATGCCAATTAAACGCACGTCGTCGTCGTGTCCGGTATCCAACTTGCGGGAAATCTCCAGGTTCCAGAACCCTTCCTTCCATACCCCCCTGGCACTGACATCCACCAGACTGCCTGATCCGCCTTCCAGGGTCCGCGCGCCGGGGAGTTCGTCGCCCTTGTTGACTTCGGGGGCATCGAGCAGCTCATACACCGGATTGCCCGCGTCGCGGATTTTGCGGATGTAAACCATCCCCCCTTCGGGATGTTCGTATTCGGCGGCGTTTTCCATGGCCGAGGTGGTGATGACATGGACGAAATCTTCGGCCAAACCGCCCGGGTTGCTCCGTCCGGCGGACCATTGCCACAGATCCACCCGATAGTCGGTCTTGGAGAGCATGCACTCGGCGTAATCCCCTCCCATGTCGAAGCGCACGGCCAACATGTCATCCCGCTGCTTGCTACGCTTGTAGCGGTTGCCGGCCCATTTCCACGGACGGTAGTTCACATCTGCCGCCGGGTCGGGCCAACGCAGGGCGAGATGGATCCGATCCCCGGCAATGCCCGCCTTGAGGCGTGCGGTCAGGGTGCCGGTGGTGTTGTCGGGGTCCTCCTCCTTGGCCGGTTTGACCGGGATGTCGATCCACCCGTCCGCGCCCCACTCCTCCAGGTTGCCGTCCACGGTCGGGGCCGCCGCCAGCGCGACGACCGGGACCGGGATGGGGGCGGCCTGGCCCGCAACGGGCATCAGGCCGGCCAGCAAACACGCCATCGGCAAGGCAAAACGTCTTGTGGTCATGGGGGTCACTCGATGACGATCTGGCCTTCCATGCCCTGTTTCTGATGGTCGTCGATGGTGCAGTAGACCGGGTAGGTTCCCTTTTTGGCCGGCACGAAATAGAGATCCAGTTGGCCGCCCACCATCAGCTCCACGGCGAGCAGATAGGGGGCCTTGATTTCACCGTCCTTGTTGGATTGGATCTTGCGGGTGGCGATGGCCTTGTAGAACTCCGGGGCGGTGAAATAGTGTTTCTTCTCGCCCGCGTTTTTGAGGATGAGCTGATAGGCCTTGCCTTCCTTGAAGACCAGTTTTTTCGGCTGGTAGGAGAACTCATCCAGGGTGACGGTGACTTTTTCCAGGTTTTTCCAATCCGCCGCCTTGACGATCTCGGCGCTGTTGACCACGTAATCCTCGGCGGCGAAACCCGGATTCGCGGCGGCCAGGGTCAGGGCCAGAGTCAGGGCGATGCGGTTTGCGATTTTTGCGTGCATGAGCGGGTTCCTTCTTTCGAGATGGAAAGGAGAGCGATTTCTATTTATCTTACTAGATCGGGTCGGTCATTGGCAACGGCAAAGTAGACTAAAGGAGCGTTGAAAATGTACGACGATCGCATGTAGGATAAGTGGATCAGGGGGCATGGAAGTTGATCGATTGGAAAATAAACCTATGAACGGTTTGGTCCCACCCTTTCGCCGGAATCTGTCTTGGATCGCGCTGGCGCTGTTTGTCAGTGAGTTGGCGATCATGTCGATACTGCCGTATTTTTTCGGGGCAGAGGGCATGGAGGGCTGGCAGGCCACCCTGACGGACTCCGTGCTGGTGGCCATCGTCGCCACTTTCCTGCTGCCGCGCGTCTCCGCACCCGCTGTGGGGAACGCGCTCCCGTCGCTCCTCCAGGTGTTGCACCTGGGGCTGGTCGTCTTTTCCGTGGTCTTTTCCATCGAATGCGGCATCATGCTCTTTCTGCCCCTGGCCGGCCTCGCGCCGGGCGGTTTCCGGCAGGCCCTGCTGGATGCCGCGCTGCTCGCTTTGCTGGCCGCGCCCATGATCCGTTTTCTGCACATCACGGAGATCGGCGCCGATTGGCAGGCATCCTCCGGTTCGGGGCGGCAGGTGAAACGGCTGTTCGTGATGTTCTACCTGCCGCTGTTGCTGTTCTTTTTCATGGTGACCGAGATTTTCCAGTTCGAGTGGCCGGCCATGCGGACGCGGATGTCGATCCTGATCTCCCTGCTGGCGGGATTGTCGGCCATCGGCGCCTGGCTTTTCGCCCGCGCTGTGGTCGAACGCCGGGAGGCGGATGCCCGCAACCTGCGGATGCAGCAATCTCGCGCGGCTCTCAACGACCTGCTCGAAACGGCCCTCCAGCCCATGACCCTGACCACCCAGTTGCAACAGGCCATCGAGATCATCGGCGGCATGTCCTGGATCGGCCTGAGCGGCAAGGGGGCGCTTTTTCTGGCTGACCCCGACAAACCCCGGATGAACCTGGTGGCCGGGCGGTTGCTCGAACCTGGGGAGGAGTATACCGTGCGGCACATCCCCGCCGGGCGCTGTCTTTGTCAGCACGACAACTGCAAGGTCGTGCGTTTTCCCGATGACAATCCCGAACACGTGGTTTGTTTTCATAATGCATCGGGTCAGAGGAACTACTGCGTGGCGATCCCCGGGCCGGAGCAGCCCATGGGGCTTTTGTATCTGCAGTTGCAGCCCGGCTATGACGGCGTCGAGGAGCATGAGTTTCTCGCCACGCTGGCCGGGACCCTGTCGGGGATCATCGGGCGGCGGCAGATGGAGGGGGTTCTTGCGGCCCGGCAGGAGGAACTGCGCAAGACACGGCTCGACATCATCCGCCGCCTGGGCATGGCCGCCGAATTCCGCGACCAGGACACCGGCCAGCATGTGGTGCGCATGAGCCTCTACGCGGTCTGTCTGGGGCGGGCTGCGGGCCTGGGCGAGGAGGAGTGCGACAATCTGTTGCACGCCGCGCCCATGCACGATGTGGGCAAGATCGGCATTCCGGATCACATTCTGCTCAAGCCGGGCCGTCTGGACGAGCAGGAGTGGGAGATCATGCGGCGGCATACCATCATCGGCTCGCTGATGCTGCACGGCTACGACTCGGAACCCATGAACACCGCCCACATCATCGCCCTGACCCATCACGAGCGCTGGGACGGCAAGGGCTATCCCATCGGCGCGCCGGGAGAGCAGATCCCCATCGAGGGCCGCATCTGCGCCATTGCCGATGTCTTCGACGCCCTGACCAGCGCGCGTCCCTACAAACCGGCCTGGAGCGTCGAGGCGGCGGTACGGGAGATCCGCGCCGGGGCCGGAACCTGCTTCGATCCCAGGCTGGTGGAGGTCTTTTGCGCCATCCTGCCGGAGATCCTGAAAGTCCGCGAGGCGCACATCGATTCATAGGGCACCGGTCTTGCATGTCGCAGGGCATGCCCTCTCTTTCGATCCAGGCCTCGGGAGTCACGAGATGTCCGACCGGTTATCCGCGCCACGCTGCCGCCTGCCGCTGGTGGTGGCAGTCGCGTTCCTCTGCCTTCTGCTTTTGTGTCTGCTCAATCTCGGCTCGCTGCATGGCCGTCAGGCCGCGTTCCTGGACGGCTACCGGGAAAACCTGTACCGCAAGCAGGCGGTGCAGGCACGGCAGTTGAGCAATGCCGTGGCCGAAATCCAGAATCAATTGACCGACATCTCCGCCACCTTGGGGCAGGATGGCCTCGATCATGGCTTCCGGCGCGCCAGGGAGGCGCGCGAGGAGTTCCTCGCGGGGTTGGACAACCTGATGCGGCTCGTGGCCAGGCAGGGTTCCGGTCAGGGGGCGCTGGAGGAGATCGCCTTGATGACGGAGGCGTTCACCCGGTATTACGAACAGGGGCTGGGCATGGCACGGGCCTACATGCACAGCGGCACCCTGGAGGGGAACCGCAAGATGCGTCTCTTCGATGACCAGGCCAGGGAGTTGCGCGAGATGCTGGCGGGCGTGATGCGCACCCTGGAGCGGGATGGCGGCGCGCGCGGGCAGGGGGGGGGTGTCCCGCCGGAACGCTTCCGGGCGCCGGAGGGGCTGGCCAACGTGCTCTGGATGCATCTGATGGGGCAGGAGACACGGGAGCATTACGTGCGCTTCCTGACCCGCTACAGCGACACGGCCGCGATCCGGGAACGGAACATGAACGTCAGCCTGCTCGCCCAGGGGTTGCGCGGCCATGTGCTCGATGTCCAGCAGTGGCTGACCGATTTGTCGGCGACCCGCGGCAGGGACGACATGGACGAGGGGGCGCAACAGGCGCGTCAGGCGGCGGAACGGTTCCAGGCCGAACTGCCCGCCTTCCTGGAGCAGGCGCGCCAGGCGGACAGACCGGAGCGGATGGCCGGCATCGCCGATCTGGCGCAACGGTTCGCCGCCTTCTACGCCAAGGGGGTGGCCATGGCGGATGCCTACGTGCGGGAGGGGACCAGGGGAGGCAATCCGTTGATGCGCGAATTCGACGCCATGGCCGACGCCCTGGGGGAGGCTCTGCTCCCCTTCATCGAGGGGGCCATGCGCGAGACCCTGGCCGATACCTATCAACTGGATCTGGTGCGGGACTCGCTGCGGGAGATTTTTCGGGTCTTGATGTTCCTGTCGCTGTTGGTGGTGCTGCTGACCGGGGGCGGGGCGATGTGGTTTGTTTCTTGCAGCAAAACGGTTCCGGGTGCGAGGGGCACGCCATCGCGATAGAGGCAATATGTATTTGGATCACTTTCAATTGCGCGCTTACCCGTTTTCGCTCACGCCGGAGATCAGCCGGTTTTTTCCGGGCCACGGGCTTGGCGAACAGGTGACGCGGCTGCGCCGGGCCATCCTGGAGGGGGAGGGTTTTTGCCGGGTGACCGGCCCCGCTGGCAGCGGCAAGACCATGCTGTGCCGGGTGGTGTGCCGGGAATTGCCCCCCACCACGCGGGTGGCGCTGCTGCTCAACCCCGATCTGACGCCGCACCAGTTGCTCCGCGCCATCCTGCGGGAGTGGCGTGTCCCGGCCGGGGAAGGGCAGGGGCAACCGGAAGATCGGCAAATCCTGCTGGAATGGCTCGTCGGGCTGCGGCGTCAAGGCCAGCGCGCCGTGGTGCTGATCGACGAGGCCCACTGCCTCCCCTTGGAGACCCTGGCGGAAATGCGCATGCTGGGCAATCTGGAAACCGGCTCCAGCCCGCTCCTGCAATTCGTTCTTTTCGGCCAGCCCGTTCTGGATCTCCGTCTGGCGGCCCCGGAGGCCCGTCAAATTCTTGATCGGTTCACGACCGTCATCGCCTTGCGTCCCTTCTCCCCGGCCGGGACGCGCGACTATCTGGCGCACCGTCTGCGGGTGGCGGGAGGCGACGGGGGGCGGCTGGTCTCGCGTTGCGCGGCGCGCGTCCTGCATTGGCGGGCGCAAGGCGACCTGCGGCGGCTCAATTATCTGGCCCACCTGGCCCTGATCGACTCCGCCACGGAATCGGCCCACCGCGTCACCTGCCGTCATGCCCTGCATGCCGGCCGCTCGTCGGGCGTCGCGGGGCGCTGGCCAGGGGTGCCTTCTCCGTTGCGTCTGGTCACCTGGGTGGTGGGGATGCTGGTCGGAGGGATGGCCTGGCATGCCTGGGCCACTGGCACGTTGAGCCTCTCCCATGGCCCGGATCCGCTCCCTCCCGCACGTGAGCAGGCGGCGCCACCCGTGGCGCGGGAATCGGGCTGGTCCCCTTCCGAGCCGGCCATGTTCGCGGAGTCCCGGTTGTTCCATGACGCTGCCCCCGCTCCGGCCCCCCATCTGAAGCCGAACGACCCGCTCCGGGAGCCGATTCTGGCCGCCCATCGCTGGCTGGCTGCCCAGCCGGTCGATCGGCTGACCATCCAGCTCATGCAGTTGCGTGACGACTCCGGACTGGAGCGCCTGAAGGCGCAACTCACCGGCGTCGTCCCCACTCCGGAGATCCATCTCTTCCGGATCAAGGACGGTTCGCTGCTGGTTTACCTGAATGCCTTCTCCTCCCGCGAGGATGCCGGGAACTTCCTGGCGCGTCTGCCCGCGCGGGTGAAAACCGGCGGTCCCAGCATCCGCACCATGGAGCGCCTCGGCTTGACGGTGCGAAAACTGGCGCTCGATCTTTCTCCGCCAGTGACCGGGTGACGCCATGACCCCCTCCCCGGTCCGTCGTGACACGCCCTTTTTCCGCTGGCTGGCGCTTGCGGGGGCGGGGGTGCTCTCCATCGGTCTCGGTTGCGCCCCCCGGCCCGCCGCCACGCCCCCGCTCCAGGAGGAGATCAAGGGTCAGGCCGTCGATGAACGGTCGAGTTCCATTCCCGACACGGTCAAGGTCGCCCCCTTCCTGCCTGGGGAGTCGGTGGCCGGCAAGCCGATGTCGCAAGCCACCTATACCGTGGTGGTGACCGATCTGCCGGTGCGCGAGGTGTTGTTCGCCCTGGCCAGGGATGCCCGCATGAACGTGGACATCCTGCCGGGCATCACCGGCAACGTCACCCTCAACGCCATCGACCAGTCCCTGCCACGCATCATGGACCGCATCGCGCGTCAGGTCAGTTTACGCTACCAGATCAAGGACAACGTCCTGCAAGTCGAGCCGGATGCCCCCTACCGCCGCACCTATCGGGTGGATTACGTCGCGGCGGCTCGCAAGATGGCGTCCGATGTCTCGGTCGCCACCACCGTCGCCTCGACCGGGGCCAACGCCCCGACCATCAACAACAGCTCCACCGTCAAGCTGGACACCTCCTCCACCCTCGATTTCTGGAAGAACCTGATCGTCAATCTCAACGAGGTTCTCGGCAAGGAGGAGCAGCTGGCGGCGGACAAGAAGGAAGGCAAGAGCGAGGAGAGCAAACGGATCATCTGGAACGAATCCACCGGCGTGGTCAGCGTGCTGGCCAACTCCCGCCAGCATCGGGAAGTCCAGGAGTTCATCGACAACGTGGTCCACAGCGCCCAGCGTCAGGTGCTCATCGAGGCCACCGTGGCCGAGGTGCGTCTCTCCGACCAGTTCCAGTCCGGCATCAACTGGGCGATGATCAAGGCGAACGGCGAACTCGATATCAACAATGCCTCGTTGATGATCGCCAACCGTCTGGGAACCCCGCCGATCGGCTTGATGACCGTGCATCGGGCCAAGGTGCCGTTTCTTTCCGATGTCCTGGGCCACCGGGACGTGACGGCCACCCTGCGCCTGCTCTCCAAGTTCGGCACCACCAAGGTGCTCTCCTCGCCGCGCATCACGGTGCTCAACAATCAGACCGCCATTCTGCGGGTGACCACCAACGAGGTCTACTTTCAGATTCGGGTCACCGAGCCGACTTTCAACGACAACGGTTCCCTGCGCACCTCCGGGACCAGCGAGACCCAGATTCGCACCGTGCCGCTGGGGTTCATCATGCAGGTCACCCCGCAGATCAGCGACAGCGAGATGATCACCCTCAACATCCGTCCCACCATCCAGCGGGTGGAGAAGTGGGTGGACAATCCCGATCCCAACCTGCGGCTCAACCTCACCAGCACCATCAACTTCGTGCCGCCTCAGGTGCCGGTGGTGCAGGTGCAGGAGATGGATTCCGTGTTGCGCGTCCCCAACGGGCATGTGGCGGTCATGGGGGGATTGATGGAACAATCCCGCAAGAAGGCGACCGACGGGCTGCCCGGTTTGGCGGAACTTCCCATCGTGGGCGGGCTGTTCCGCTATCGCGACGACTCCGTGATCAAGAGCGAGCTGGTGGTCTTTCTGCGTCCCGTGGTCTTGACGGAGCCGCGCGCCTTGCTCGACGCGCGCGATGGCGAGGTGTACCGGGAGCGGGAGCAGCCGTTGACCGAGGATTGGCGGCGGGACCGCGCCTTCCCATGAGTCTGCTGCTCGACACGCTTCAGGAGACGGAACGGGAGATCGGACGCGACGTCAAAAACGCCATGCCCGAGCCGGTCAGGACGAGCGGGATGCCGCAAGTCAGTGGATTGGAGCTGCTCTTCATCCCAGACGAACAGGAGGAGATCCGGACGGAGGCCTTCAAGTGGGCCGAGGAGGAGGAGCCGGAACGCGCGCTGCCCGCCCTGGATCCGCCCCCGGTCGTCGCGCAGGCCGCCGCCCCGTTGCCCGAACCCCGGTCCGCCGTGCTCCCGGATGCGCTGATCGAGGTCGCGGTGGTCTCCCTGCTCAAGGAGTCCGTCACCGTCAAGGAGGAGCCTCTCTTGCCCGTCAAGGAGCCGGTGCTCGTGCCGGACCCATCCTTGCGCGTGACCGCTCCGGTCCCGCCCGCTCCGGGAGGGGGGGTGGCGCCGGGCCGTTCCCGACGCCCGTTTTGGCTCCTGGGGGGTGGGATCGCGCTTTTGTGCGGTCTGGGCGCTGCCGGTTACTTTTATACGTTTTTCTCCGAGGATGGCCTGGCCCCGACCGGCCCGCGTCCGGTCGTCCGGCAAGCCGCGTCGCCTGCCGCGCCAGCACCGGTCGTCGAGCCTCCTCCTCCACCGCCGCCACCCCCACCCGCCGTCGTGGCGCCGGTCCCGGTCGTCCCCGCCCCGGAGCCGCCAAAACTCCCGCCCGATCCCCCACCGCCGCCACGGGAGATGCCGCCGCCGCCCCCTCCGCCTCCTCCGCCGGAAGCCGTCAGCCATGCCCCACGCTGGATGCGCGAGGGACGCCAGGCCTTCCTGAACGGGGATCTGGCCATGGCCCGGCAACGCTTCGAGGCGGTGATCGGGGAAGAACCCCACAACCACTCCGCCATGGCCAGCCTGGCCTCGGTCGCCATCCGGGAGAACCGCCTGGAGCAGGCCGCCAATCTGTACCGGACCATCCTGGGAGAGGACCCGCAAGACAGCCTGGCCATCGCCGGCCTGGCCGCGCTGGCCGATCGCGGCGATCCGGCGCGCGCCGAAAGCCGCCTGCGGCAACTGATCGGGGATCAGCCCAATGCCGTCCATCTCCATTTCGCCCTGGGCAATCTCTTCGCGGAACAGAGGAACTGGCCCGAGGCCCAACAGGCGTTCTTCTCCGCCTACCGGCTGGAGCCGGACAATCCGGACATCGTCTTCAATCTGGCGGTCGCCCTGGATCGCATGGGCCAGGAAGCCGCCGCCCTGCGCTTCTACCACGAGGCCCTGCGGGCGCTGGCGAAGCGCGGGGGGGCCGGTTTCGACGAACAGGGCGTGAAGCGCCGCATCGCCATCCTGGAACGGGCCGGGCCGGGATCATGAGCGCGACGCCTCCCTCCGCATCCCCCCACAACCGGCGCCGGCTGGGCGACATCCTCCTGGAGGCCGATCTCATCACGGCCGACAAGCTCGCCATCGCCCTCACCGAGCAGAAGAAGACCGGCGAACAGTTGGGGCGCATCATCGTCAAGCTGGGGTTCATTCCCGAGCAGGTGATGCGGGATCTGCTGGGCAGCGCCCTGGGCCAGGCCAGCATGGATCTGGACAATACCCGGCTCGACCCCAGGGTCCTGGCCGTGCTGCCCAAGCGGCTGGTGGAGCGGCACCAGGTGATCCCGGTGGATTGGGACGGCAGGACCGCCACCCTTACCCTGGCCATGGCCGATACCCAGGACGTGGCGGTGATCGACAAGATCCAGGCCAACATCCGCGACGGGATCACCATCCGCACCGTGCTGGCCGGCCAGACGGAGATCGCCCGCGCGATCCAGAAGTACTACGGGGTCGAGGTCTCCCTGGACGGGATCATCCGCGAGCTGGAGACCGGCGCCGTCGATCTGGAGAACCTCTCCTCGGACCAGGCCATGCAGTTCAGCCACCCCATGGTCCGGCTGGTGGAGATGCTGCTGACCGACGCCGTGCATCGCGACGCCTCGGACATCCACATCGAGCCGGAGATGGGCTTCGTGCGGATCCGCTACCGCATCGACGGCGTGTTGTCCGAGGTGCGCAGCCTGCATCGGGATTATCTCTCCGGCATGGTGGTGCGGATCAAGGTGCTGGCGGGGATGAACATCGCCGAGACCCGCGCCCCCCAGGACGGTCGTTTTTCCTTCAACATCGCCTCGCGGGCCATCGACTTCCGGGTGGCCGCCCAGCCCACCACCTTCGGCGAGAACCTGGTGTTGCGCGTCCTGGACCGCAACAAGGGGATCATGCGCATGGAGGATCTGGGGCTGGCCAAGAACACCTTGAAGATCCTCAAGCTGATGATGGCCAAGCCGGAGGGGATCATTCTGGTCACCGGCCCCACCGGGAGCGGCAAGACCACCACCCTCTATTCGATGCTGAGTTATCTCAATACCGAGCAGGTCAACATCATGACCCTCGAGGACCCGGTGGAGTATCCCATGCAGATGGTGCGGCAGACTGCGGTCAATCCGGCGGCCAATCTCGACTTCGCCAACGGGATCCGCTCCATGCTGCGCCAGGATCCGGACATCATCCTGGTGGGCGAGATCCGCGACAAGGAGACGGCGCAGATGGCCCTGCGCGCGGCCATGACCGGGCATCAGGTCTACAGCACCCTGCACACCAACTCCGCGTTGGGGGTGTTTCCCCGTCTGCTCGACATGGGGGTCAGCGCGGAGATTCTCTCCGGCAACATCATCGGCATTCTCAGCCAGCGGCTGGTGCGGGTGTTGTGTCCGGCCTGCAAGGGCGCCCATCCCCCCACGCCCCTGGAGCGTCGCCTGCTGGGGCTGGAGGAGGGGAGCGAGGTGATGCTGCGGACGGCGGTGGGTTGCGCGAAATGTCAATTCATCGGCTTCAAGGGCCGCATGACCGTCATGGAGGCGATCCGCATCGACGACGATTTCGACGCCCTGATCGAAAAGGGGGCGGCCAAGACCGCCATCGCCGAGCTGGCGCGCCGCAAGGGGATCTCCTCCATGGCCGAGGACGGCATTCGCCGGGTGGTGGAAGGCGCCACCAGCCTGGAAGAGATCACCCGCGTGCTGGATCTGTCCAAACGTCTTGAAGGTTGACCGCTTGCCGTGTTATCCATGGATGCGGGCACAAAGCGTGTCCGTTGGTCCGGAACTCAACTTGCGGGGAGGCCATGCATACCCTGACGGCGCGAATTGCGCAAACCATCAGCATCCGTTTGGCGCGACGGAAGTGGCTGGCGATCCTCAACGACCGCCAGGTCACCCTGTCGCTTTGGGAAGGGGAGCGGCACGGCGAGCGGGTCCGCTTCGCCAACTCCGAGGAAGGGGCGCGGGAGGCGGCCCGTTTCCTTGCCGATCAGGCGGCCCCGCTCCTGTTGCTGGCCGACCTCCAGGAGGAGGATCTGCACCGGGAGACGATCCCCCACCTGCTGGGCGCCGACCGTCGCGATCTGATCGGCACGCGCTTGAGCCGGCTGTTCCGCGCCACTCCCTTCCGGCTGGCGGAGTCCCAGGGACGCGGCCAACCCGGCCATGAGCGGGTGCTCTTCTGCGGCCTGACCCAGCCGGAGCGGATCGAACCCTGGCTCCGCCTGGCCCGCGAGCGCCGTCTGCCCGTGCTCGGCCTGTGGTCCGTGCCGCTGCTGGCCCGCGCCCTGCTGCGCCTGGCCACCCCGATCCGGTCCGCCAGCGCCGTGTTGATCCACTTCAACGCCGAGGGACAGCGCCAGGTCTGCTTCCACGAGGGCCGCACCATCCTGGGCCGCATGATCCCCGGCCTGCCCGCCGATGCCGCAGCCCGCGCCGAGGCCATCCGTGCCGAGGTGGCCAGGACCCGCATGTATCTGGCCAGTCTGCGTCTGCTGCCCGGGGAGGCGCCGCTGAGCGCCTTCGTGATCCACCCCGATGCCGACGCCGCCATCCTCGCCGCGTGTCTGACCGAACGCGACGACCTGACGCGCTATCATCTCCTGCGCGCCTCGGAAGTGGCCGGGCGCATCGGCGGTGGTCCCCTGCCGGAGGGGGACGGGGAGATCGATCTGCTCTATGCCCGGCTGCTCATGCGTGGTCGTCACGGGGAGGCCGGCTATCCGGTCGCCGGCATCGCCGCCTGGCTGCCCGCGTGGCTGCGCGAACGCCTGGCGGAGCCTGGCCCCGCCCCAGAGCGGGCGCATGATGCCTCGCCCATGCCGGCCCGGCGGCTGGGGGATGTCCTGGTGGAGCGGCGGGCCATCTCCCGTGACCAGTTGCAGATCGCCCTCAACGAACAGAACCGCACCCGTCAGCCCCTGGGCAAGGTGCTGGTCACCCTGGGTTTTCTGAGCGAGGCGCGCATGCGCGACCTGCTGGGGGAGGTCCTCAGCCAGGAGAGCGTCGATTTGCGTCAGTTGACCCTCGACCCGGAGATGGCCAGCCTCATTCCCAAGGATTTCGCCCGCCGTCATGGCGTGGTGCCGGTCTCCTGGTCCCCCGGAGAACGCCATCTGGTGGTGGCCATGACCAATACCCTGGACATGCCCATCCTGGACCGCCTGATGGCCCGTCTCCCCGACGGGGTCACAGTCACCTCGAAACTGGCCACGGAAAGCGGGATCAACGAGGCCCTCGACCGGCTCTACGGCTTCGAACTGTCGGTGGACGGCATCCTGCGCGAGATCGAAAGCGGCGAGGTGGACCTCGCCAGCCTTTCCCCCGGCGGCGGCGAGTTCACCCATCCGGTGGTGCGGCTGGTCAACGCCCTGCTGGTGGACGCCATCCGGCGGGAGGCCTCGGACATCCATTTCGGTCCCATGGCCGGTTTTCTGGAGATCCGCCATCGTCTGGACGGGGTGTTGCATCCGGTGCGCTCCCTGCCGCGCAAGTTCCAGGCCGCCATCACCGTGCGGCTCAAGGTGATGGCCGGCATGGACATTTCGGAGACCCGCCTGCCCCAGGATGGCCACTTCGACATGACCTTCGGGGCCTCGGTGATCGATTTCCGCTGCTCCAGCCAGCCCACCCTGCACGGCGAGAACATCGTGCTGCGCATCCTGGACCGGACCAGGCGGATCCTCTCTTTGGATGCCCTCGGCCTTTCGGCCCGCAACCGCGCCATCCTCGACCACATGATGGGCACCCCGGAAGGGATCATCCTGGTCACCGGGCCGACCGGCAGCGGCAAGACCACCACCCTCTACTCCATGATCTCCTCCCTGAACGCCAGGGAACGCAACATCATGACCCAGGAGGACCCGGTGGAGTACCCCATGCCCTTCATCCTCCAGACCTCGGTCAACGAGGCGATCCGGCTCGACTTCGCTTCCGGCATCCGCTCGATCCTGCGTCAGGATCCGGACGTGATCCTGGTGGGGGAGATCCGCGACCTGGAGACCGCCCAGATGGCCCTGCGCGCGGCCATGACCGGGCACCAGGTCTACAGCACCCTGCACACCAATTCGGCCCTGGCCGCCGTACCCCGCCTGATCAACATGGGGTTGGCCCCCCACATGCTGACGGGCAACATCATCGGCGTGCTGGCCCAGCGCCTGCTGCGCCGGCTCTGCCTGCAATGCCGGCGGCCCCACCCCCCCGACCCCTCCCTGGCCAGGCGGCTGCGCCTCCCGGAGGAGCGGGAGCACGATTTCGGCCAGGTCCATGACCCGGTCGGCTGTCCGGCCTGCGGCGGGACCGGCTACAAGGGGCGCATCTGTGTCATGGAGGCCCTGTTCACCGACGACCACTTCCACGACCTGATCGCGCGCGGCGCCCATCCCGCCGAGTTCCGCCAGGCCGCCAGGGAGCGGGGGTTTTCCACCTTGTGGGAGGACGGGGTGCGCCACGTCCTGCTGGGGACCACCGGCATCGACGAGATCACCCGCGTGCTGGGCCGCTCCGAGGCGCCGGATCCGAGGAGTTTGCCCAATGCCTGAATACGCCTACAAGGCCACCGATCCCGCTGGCCGCATCCGCAAGGGGACCATCGAGGCGGCCAACCTCGACGACCTGGAACTGCGCCTGGACCGCCTGTCGCTGATGCTCATCAGCCACAAGGAGCGTCAGGCCGGGGGCCGCGAGGGCCGCACGGCCTTCCGGCGCGGGGCGAGCCGCAAGGATCTCATCCTCTTTTGCTTTCACATGGAGCAGTTGATCCGCGCCGGGGTTCCGATCCTCAAGGGGCTGAGCGACTTCCGCGACGGGGTGGAGAACGCCCGGCTCAAGGAGGTGGCGGTCTCGCTGGTCGAGGACGTGGAGAGCGGCAAGACCCTCTCCGACGCCATGGCGAGCCATCCCCGCGTCTTCGACCCCATCTTCGTGCAGCTCATCCTGATGGGCGAGCGCACCGGCCAACTGGAGACCATCTTCCAGAATCTCGCCGAATCCCTGAAATGGGAGGACGAACTGCTCGCCCAGGCCAAGAAGGTGATGATCTATCCCAGCGTGGTCGGTCTGGCGGTTCTCTCCCTGGTCTTCTTCATGATGATTTTTCTGGTCCCGCAATTGATGGAGTTCATTACCGGCATGGGCGAGACCCCGCCCCTGCACACCCGCGCCCTGATCGCCACCTCGGATTTCATGGTGGCGTGGTGGCCGATGCTGCTCGCCGTGCCGGCAGGGGGGTATTTATTGGTGAAATTCGCGGTGCGGGTCAGCAAGAGGGCG
>PDZX01000094.1 GCA_002753185.1 Magnetococcales bacterium WMHbin3 | reverse complement strand
TTTGAGTCTGCGATATGGCGTATACTCCCTGCATGATACAAACTTCGACCATAAAAATCAAGAATAAATTATTGTTCTGTAAGATTTTTTACCATTTTTTGCCAGGCACTACATACGGATACCCTTTACGAAAAGGTGGCATCGGATTTTTAAATTGATATATAATCAATAAAATAAATAATGAAATTATAATCGAACTAATTGCCGCTGCAATCAAATGATTATCCGCACCGAATTTTACGCGCATTTTTTGCCAGCCCTATTGGACAGAGTGATCCATCAATCCCGCGTACCCCATTCAACCATTTACAACCAATAATTCAAGTCTGTTGATCCGCCACTCTGTGCCGATTGAATGAAAGATGCGTCTTCGACTCCCGTATGCAAGGCAATCATCTTTGATCCGGCAAGCCGTGTTGTCAGGTAGTTGCACAGAGGAAAAAGCAACCAGCCACCAATAATAAAAGATCTAAAATTTATAAACATAAAACTATCAATTGGCATTTTATTAAAAAATTTTACATGCATATCAATTACCCTTGAAGACACCACTATTGATGAAATTTCATATGGAATCAAGGTAACTGTGTGTCCAATAAGAATTCCAAAAACAATTCGTTTGAGGGTTGATACTCTACGTAGCACATTTTTGAATAAAATCAATAAAGAAAACAAAATAAAACATAAAACATATACATACGGGTATCCTTTACGAAATTAGGGTATTGGATTTTTTAAATTCACATAAAATCAACAAAACAAAGGATGAAAGCATAATCGAACAAATTGCCGCTGCGATCAAATGATTATCCACACCGAACTTTATGCGCATTTATTCCAGCCCCATTGGACAAAATGAGAATGGCGTACTCAATACAAGCAAAATTTCTCACAATACGTCATTTTTTTGGTTGCTGCGGGAACGCGGGTTGCCCGTCGCCCCGACCCCGGCGCGCGCTCCCAAAGCACCTGGGGTTATGGCATCAATCCTCCGCGCTCAGGTTGGGGATGCGCCCCTTGACCTGACGCAGGGTGTCAGCATCGAGCAAATCCTCCAACTGGCGAATCCGCTCGCGCAAGGGGCGCAGCCATTCGTCCGGGACGCCAGGCAGGGCACGGCTCAGCCAGAGGTAGGCGCGCGCCGGGTCCCGATCCACCCCCTTGCCGTCGGCATAGAGCATGCCCAAGGCATGGGCGGATCTGGGATCGCCCTGGAGCGCGGCCTGGCGGAACCAGACGGCGGCTCGATCGGGATCCTTTTCCATGCCGATCCCTTGCAGGCACATGACCCCCAGATTGTGCCGGGCGTGCGGGTCGCCCTGGGAAGCGGCCCTTCGGAACCATTCGGCGGCGGCCACCGGGTCGCGTTCCACGCCCAACCCCTTGAGAAGCATGCCCCCCAGGTTGTGTTGCGCCTTGGCGTTGCCCTCCTCGGCCAGGGCGCGCAGCAGGGCCAGGTAGCGTTGGGGATCGATGTCGTCAGTGGGAGGCAGCATCGCGGATCCTCGTGAATTCGTACAAGAACAGGGTGGCGGCCATGGCCACGTTCAGGGAATCCATGCCGTTGGCCATGGGCAGGACCAGGCGGTAATCGCACAGGGGGAGCAGATCGGGAGCGAGGCCGTCGTACTCGTTGCCGAGCAGCAGAAGGTAGCGGTTGCCGGCGTCAACAGGGGGCGCGAACTGTTGCAATGGCCGGGCATCGGCATCCAGCACCGCCGCCGCGACGCGAAAGCCGACCTGCTTGAGGCGGAGCAACTCGCCGACGAAATCGATGGTCCGGACCATCGGCAACACGAACACCGCGCCCATGGAGGCCCGCACCGCGTGATGATGAAAGGGGTCGGCGCACTCCGGCCCCAGGATCGCCCCGTCCGCGCCGAGGGCCGCCGCCGAGCGCAGCACCGCGCCCGCGTTGCCGGGCATGGTCAAGCGCGGCAAGCCCAGCAACAGCGCCGGACCATCCGGTCCCTCCCGACGCCACGCCTCCGGCAGGAACAGCCGGCGCGCCCTGGCGTAGACGCCATTTTTATAACCTCTGCCAGCCACGTCGGGCAGCAGGGAATCGGGAATGACATAAACCGGGACCTCCTCCGGCACCCCGCAGGGAATCCTCGCCACCCTGCGCCTGGTCACCATCAGGGATTCCACCTCGCAGCGGCTGGCCAATAGCCGTTCCACGAGGGTGATCCCCTCGCACAGAAAAAAACGGTCGTCCCCCTCCCCGCCATCGCCGCGCAGGGCATGATAGGGGCGGATGCGCGGATCGTCCGGCTCCCCGATCTCGACAAGGCGCGCGGCGCCATCAGGCATGGCACTGCTCCCGCACGAACCGGTGGAACTCCTCCCCCGGCATCGGCCTGGCCAGGTAATACCCCTGAATCAAATCGCAACCGTTCTCCCGCAGGAACTCCAGTTGATGGACATTCTCCACTCCCTCGGCCACCACCTTCAGGTGCAGCGCCCTGGCCAAGCCGATGATCGCCATGACGATGGAGGCGTCGCTGGAATCGGCGCGCAACTCCCGCACGAAGGATTGATCGATCTTGAGGGTGTTGACGGGAAATGTTTTCAGATAGTTCAGTGACGAATATCCCGTGCCGAAGTCGTCCATCGCCAGGCTGATGCCCAACTCCCGCAGCCGCTTCATGATGGCCACCGACTCCTCCACGTTGCCCATCAACATGCTTTCGGTGATCTCCAGTTCCAGGCAGGAGGGGGGCAGACCGGTCTGATCCAGCACGCCCCGCACCATCCCGATCAGGTTGGGCTGCTGGAACTGCCTGGCCGACAGATTGACCGCCACCTGCAAGGGACACTGCCCCCCCTGGCGCCACTCCAGGGATTGCCGGCAGGAGCGCTCCAGAATCCACTCGCCGATGGGCAGGATCAGACCGGTCTCCTCGGCCAGGGGCACGAACCTGGCGGGCGAAATCAGCCCCTGCCCCGGCTTCCGCCAGCGCACCAGCGACTCCATCCCCACCACGCGCCGGGTTTGGGCGTCGAACTTGGGCTGATAGTGCAACAACAGCTCCTGGTTCTCCAGCGCCTTGCCCAGATCGCTCTCCATGGAGATCCGCTCCAGGATGCGGGTCTGCAACTCCTTGGCAAAAAATTGGAAATTGTTGCGCCCCCGCTCCTTGGCCAGGTACATGGCCATGTCCGCGTGCTTGGTGAGGGACTCGAAATCCTCGCCATCCTCGGGATAAAGCGCAATGCCGATGCTCCCGCCGATATTGACCTCCTGATTGTGGATCGTCAGCGGGAGTTGCAGGGATTCGATCATCTTGCAGGCAATGGGCGAGACCTGTTCCGGACGGGTCACGTCGGTGAGGATGACGGTGAACTCGTCCCCGCCCAGGCGGGCGACGGTGTCGTTGCGGCGTACCTGGGCCAGCAGGCGGTCGGCCACGATCCGCAACAGTTGGTCCCCTGCGGCATGGCCCAGGGTGTCGTTGACAAACTTGAAACGGTCCAGGTCGATGAAAAAGACCGCCACGCCGCTGTGATGCCGCGCGGCGATATCGATGGAGTGTTCCAGCCGCTCCCGGAACAGGATGCGGTTGGGCAGGTTGGTCAAGGGATCATAATAGGCCAGTTTTTCCAGCTTTTCCTCGGTTTCCTTCTGCTGGCTGATGTCCGTGAACAGCCCGACATAGTGAAGCACCTTGCCCGTGCCGTCCTCGAGGGCGCTGATGGAAAGCCATTTTGGAAAAATCTCGCCATTCCTGCGCCGATCCCAGATCTCCCCCGCCCAGTTCCCATGCTCGGCCAGGTCGCTCCACATCTTGCGATAGAACGCCTCGTCGTGACGACCCGATTTGGTGACATTGGAAGGCCGACCGATCACCTCGGCGGCGCTCCAGCCGGTGACCTGCTCGAAGGCGCGGTTGACGAAGGTGAAACAGCCCCGCGCGTCGGTGATGACGATGGCCTCGCTGGTATTTTCGAGCACCTTGTGGGCCAGCAGCAGACGCGCCTGATCCTGCTTGCGCCGGGTGATGTCCACCCCGACGCCCAGGAAACCGGTGATGGTCCCATCCGGCTCGCGCATGGCGGTGACCGTCAAGGAAACCGGAAAGCAGGTGCCATCCTTGCGGATGTAGCTCCACTCGTGTTCGTCCGGCAGACCGCGCCGCGCCTTGGCCACGAACACCTCGAAACCGGGAGGGACGTTCTCGCCGAATTCCTGGCTGAGCAGCGCAGCACGTCGTTCCACCTCGGCGGCATCATGCAAAATAGCTGGCGTTTGCAGACCGATCAGTTCATCGGGGGCATAACCGAGCTGTTGCACCGCCGCATTATTGAAAGATTGAATCCGGCCATCGACATCGGTGGCGATGATGGTGGAATGGGCGCTGTCGAGAATGGCCCGTTGCAAGGAGGCGGTGGCGCTCAGGGCGCGTTGGGTGCTTTCCAGTTCCAGGGTGCGTTGCCGCACCAGGTTGTTGGTATGGATGTCGCGGCTGACGGTCAACAGGAGAAATCCTTCCAGGAGGGCGGTCAGGAACAATCCGCCCACCAGGGTGACCCATGCGGACCAGGAGGAACCGGCAGGACTCGAGCGGAAAGTGAGTCGCCAGAGACGATCCGCCACCCGGATATCCTGGACGAACGCCTGGCCCTTGGCCTGGGAGAAGGCGGGGGTACGAAACAGCAAATTGTCCTCATGGGTCGCATCGACCTCCTGGATTTCGAAGGCCCAGGGGATCTCCTGCCAGCGTGCCAGGGTGGCGGCGACCAGATCCTCGACGCGCAGCCCTCCCGACGCGACGCCGAGCAGGTTGGCGCGCCGTTCCTCCAGGGTGGCCGGGGGGGAGACGGAACGGTAGAAGGGGGCGAACAACAGGATGCCGACTTTTTGCACCTTGTCTTGCACCAGATTGACCCGCGAGGTGGCGCTGGCCTGGCCCGAATCGCGGGCGGCCTCGATGGCGGCAAGACGCGCGGGATTGGAGCCGAGATCGAACCCCACGACCTTTTGGTTGCCTTGCAGAGGCTCCACCAGGGTCACCGGATAGTATGTCGCGCGTGGGGCGGCGTCGATCACCTCGCCGGAGGCGTTGAATTCGGTCATGCGGAAACCGGGATACCACCGGTCGGCGCGCGCCTCCAATCGTGACCGTTCCCCGGCGGGCAGGCGCGGGGCCCACGCCACGGCGGCGATGCCGGGATTGCGTTCCAGCAGGCGACGGGTGAAATCCCCGAACCGTTCCGCGTCCACGTCCGGGGTCAGGCGCAGGAATCCGGCCACCGCGTGCAGGGCTTCTTCCACCACTTGAAAGGAGGTTTTCAGGTCATCGGTGAAGCGCACGGCCTCTTGCCGCTGGCCGGCATGGATACGCTGCCGTTCCAGCCGGTTGACATGAGTCAGGAGCGACGCCACCAGGATGAGGACGACGAGCAATCCCGCGCTCATGAACTTGCGGGGCCGCCGCCACTCTTTCCCCAGGGCGGGAGACCAGATCAGCAGCAGGGGGGCGATCACCAGCACCCCGATGGTATCGCCCAACCACCAGGTAAAGATGTTGAACGTCAAGGTTTCCGGGGTGATGATGCCACTGCCGAGCAGGGTGAAGGGACCGACCAGGGCGCTCACCAGGCAACTGACCGGCCCACCCAGCAGCAGGGTGAGGAGAATCTTCCTTCCAGAGAAAAAAATCCGTTCCGCACCGACGAAACGCAGGATCAGCCAGCCACCCAGCCAGGCGGCCATGGTGGAACCGGCGGCGATGAGCGCGGAGTTGAGCAGGGCGGCGGGAGTCAGCCAATCGCCGCCCAGGGTGACGCCGATACGGTAGAGATTGGCGGCCATGGCCCCCAGCCAGATGCCAGGCCAGTTGCCGGGTCCGGTCAGGAGCACTCCCGCCAGGGCGACTCCGGCCGGGGGCCAGATCGCGGAGGCGTAATCCGGGACCAGGGGTTGCCACTGGCCGAGCAGGGCCGCCAGAAAATAGCCTCCAGCCAGCCAGGGCCAGAGGTGCAACCGCGTGTTCGGGACATTGAAGGAGCGCATGCCGGAAGCCTTGTCCAATCACCATGCCGTGAACGAATCCCCCACATCTGTCGATGGTACACCAATCATCCCGGCGTTGCCACCGCAAATCGGCGCATGGATTACGATAACAAAAAGACAATATTTTCCTTGCTTTTGCCCTGGCGGTGGCCATAATGGTGCCACCAGGAAGGGGGTCTTGCACACTATGGAAGGAGGCAGACATGGATCACAAAACAACTCCGTTGGTTGGCAGTTTTCCACTGATCGTCTTGGGGGGCTTTTGCATCATGGGAGTCACCCTCAACGGTATTTTCGACAATCCTGGAGAGCTGATTCGCAACGATCTGGTGTTTGGTCCCATCATCGCCACATGTCGCATTGTCATTCCGCTATTTCTGACCCTGGGCGTTGTTTATTGGCTGGCCACCATCAAGAAGTGCCAGACCTGTGGAAAGATTCTGTTTTGGAAAAAGAGCAACAGGACGTAAATCACCACGCAAGACCACCCTCCCGCCGGAGACCCTGGCCTTGCCGGGGTTTCCGGTTTTTTTTCATTCGCTATCGAGGGAGCCTGCCATGCATCGTCACTCAGCTGTGCGCGCCGGAGCACGGGAACCGGGATTGGTCATCGGCTATGCCAAATCCATCGGCATGGAGGCGGAGACCTGTGAGGAGTGTGGCGGGACCGGGCAGCAGATCCTGCTGGACGAGAGTGACCGGCGCGCCGCCTGTCCCTGGTGTCATGGTCAGGGGGTTCTCACGGCGGGTTTCGGTATGCCGGGGGTGGGGGGGTGAAAAATATCGCTTGACGCGCGCTTCAAGGCTTTGTAAATTAAGAACATTAGCGTAAAGAATCCCCCGCGTGCGTACAATGTGGGATACTTTCGATAATGGATTTTGATGTGTAGTATTAATATAAAAACAAGCTATTTTTTTGCAACGAGGGGGATCAGGGTTAGTATTGGTTGTGATTTGACGGGAACACTCAAACCATGGTAAGGAGTGGGATGGCCCCAACTCTGCACATCGGTGAACTCTACCTCAACCGGTATCAGGTCCGTTCGGAACTGAGGCAGGACCCCTTTTGCGCCACCTATCTGGCCAACGACCGCACCACCGGCCTGTCGGTGACCCTGGTGACGGTTCCGACGCAACTTACGGAAAACGAACGCGATTTTGTCAATTTCAAGCGCAATTTCACCTTTCTGTCCCACCTGAACCACCCCAACATCGCCCGTGTCCACTCCCTGGAGCAGGATCCCGAAACCGACACGATGTTCTATGTGATGGAACACGTGGAGGGAATCGATCTGCGCACCTTGCGCATGGGGCGCAAGAAAGAGATATTCACGGTGCCGGAGGCATTGAAGATCTGCCGTCAGATCGCCTCGGCGCTGGATTTTTCCCATCAGTACCTGCTGCACCGCAATTTGCGACCGCAAAACATCCTGATCACGCGGGACAACGTGGTGAAGGTGACCGGTTTCGATCTGCTGCCGGAAAAACGCAGCATGGAGTTGCGCGTCTCGCACCTCAAGCGTCACCCGGAAGATGCCTTGCTGTTGCAGAACTATCTGGCCCCGGAGATGTTCTTCGATTTCATCGTGCCGACCTCGACGGTGGACCATTATGCCCTGGCGGCCATTTTTTACGAACTGACCAGCGGGCAGTTGCCTTTTGACACCACCGACAACCGGCAACTGATGTTCGCGATCTGCAACTCGACGCCCCGGATGGCCAGGTCTTTGAGCAAAAAGGCGAATCAGGCGGTATTGCAATGCATGTCCAAGGATCCCGGCAACCGCTATCCCACGGCAATGGAATTCATGCAAGCGGTGGGCCAGACCGGAAGTCTGCCGGCGCCCTCCCGGCGGATGACGGTGGGGGCCGGGATGGTGGCGTCGTTCGGGCTGATCTGGGTGACGGTGACCTCGTTGCCGGTGTTTGCCCCCTTGTTCCTGAAATCAGACCCCACCACCACGGTGGCGGAGGTGACCAAAATCCCGGCCACGGCCCGCGATGCCACGCTGGTGCCGCCGGTGGACGTGACGATACCGGAGGCATCGCTGGAGCAGGGTTCGGCGCGCGCCATGGCGATCCCTGCCGCGCGTCCCCGTGACGAGGCGGCCAAGCGGCTTTTGTTGCGGGTGGAGAGCCGACCGCAGGGGGCCACATTGATCCTGGACGGCAAGCGGCTGGGGACCACGCCGTTCAACGCGGGTTGGGTCAAGATGGGACCGCATCAACTGCGGCTGGAGAAGGAGCGTTACGCCCCGGTGGAGATGGAGGTGGAGCTGACCAAGGACACGGTGGTGGATCTGACCCTGGATCGGCAGCCCAATGCGATGATGTCGGAGACCGACGAGAAGATCAAGCGGGCCGAGATGTTCTCCAAGAGCCAGGTGGAGCAGGCCAAAAAGCGGGAGCGCGAGGTCGATTCCCTGTTGAAACAGGCCAACCGCGCCTATGACAACGAGCGTCTCACCCGTCCTCGCGGGGAGAGCGCCGTGGACCTCTACCGCAAGGTCCTGGACGTGGACCCGGAGAATCAGGCCGCCCGCCAGGGTTTGGACCGGGTGATCGAGCGTTTGCTGGCCATGGGTCTGGAGGATCTGGAGAACTGGCGTCTGGTCCATCCCCCGGATCAGAACGCCCTGACCAAATTCCGCACCGTGCTGGCCGTGGACGCCCACAACGCCAGCGCCAAGGCCGGCCTGGAGGGGATCGTGGACCGCCTGATGAGCCTTGCCCAGCGCTACACCACCGAACCGGACAAGGCCCTCTCCTATCTCAACCAGGCGGAAAAGGTCCTGCCGGGCCTGCCCAGGGTCGCGGAGGCCAGGGCTGCCGTTTCCAAAACGCATTGAGAGTGTCATCCGTTCCGCCGCCCGGCGGAACGGATCGTCTCTTTTGCAAAAAATGATTGCAAATCCTGCCTGGATCGCAAATGATAGAGACAAACCATCCAGGCGGGCAGGCCTGACCCCGCCCCCATCCGACAGGAGAAACGCCATGCCGACCACCCTGCATCCGGATCCCCACCCCGTCACCCACTCCTGGCATGTCCAGGGCTTGCAGGACGGAGAGTCACGCGCCGCCTTCGATGCCTGGGCAAAACACACGCAGGCCATCCTGATGGCTGTGCCGGATATCCAGAAGGAGTGCATTCGGGTCACGTATGACCTTTGGAAGATGACCGCCGACAGGATCGAATCGGCATTACAGGCGAGTCATCTGATCTGCGACCCCCATCTGCTCTCCACCCTGCAACGGGAGTGGTTCCGCTTCGCCGACCAGAACGAACGGGACCATCTGGCCAGCACGCCCCGCTTCCAGCACTGGCCGGAGGCCCAGCAGAGCCGGTGATCCAACCCCGGCCCGCCTGACGGTTGCGCGAGGCCACGCCCTTTGCAACGGATCGGAACCGGCGGATGCCATCCGCATCGCCGGCAAGATCCCCTTGCGGACCCGTCAGGCGCCGGTGGGGAGGTGTTTTCGCCAATTCGTGACAAGAGCTACTCCCAGGACTCGCGGGGGTCGCGGAGGCCAGGGGCGATGTTTTTCTGAAAAATTTATTTTTTTCTTATTGGTTTCTGCTTTTTTTCGGTTTGTCGAAGCAACTCGTTCAGGCGACTTCTGGCAAAATCCAGATTGTACCGAAAAGGCTTCTGATCGGGAAATTTCGCATAAAAACGCTCCACGATCTCGATCTCCCGGCGAAAATGGTCGATGGCCTCCTGGCGATTGCCTTGCTTCTCGCTCATGATGGCCATCCTTTCATGGCTGATGGCCAAATCTCGCTGCCACCCGGCATTGCCGGGATCCTGCGCGGCCAGTCGCTTTGCAATCTCCATCCCTTCCCGATAGGCGGACAATGCCCCGGACAGATCTCCCTGGGCACTCAGAACATCCCCGATCTTGTTGTGGCTCACCGAAAGGTCGCGCTGCCACCCGGCATTGCCGGGGTCCTGCGCGGCCAGACGCTTTGCAATCTCCATCCCTTCCCGATAGACGGCCGATGCCCCGGACAGATCGCCCTGGGCACTCAGCACATCCCCGATCCTGTTGTGGCTCATCGAAAGGTCGCGCTGCCACACGGTATTGCCGGGATCCTGCGCGGCCAGTCGCTTTGCAATCTCCAGGTCTTCCCGATAGGCGGACAATGCCCCGGACAGATCTCCCTGGGCACTCAGAACATCCCCGATCTTGTTGTGGCTCACCGAAAGGTCGCGCTGCCACCCGGCATTGCCGGGATCCTGCGCGGCCAGTCGCTTTGCAATCTCCATCCCTTCCCGATAGGCGGACAATGCCCCGGACAGATCTCCCTGGGCACTCAGCACATCCCCGATCCTGTTGTGGCTCACCGAAAGGTCACGCTGATAGTCGGTGTCGCCGGGTGCCTGGTCAACCAGACCACGTGTAATCTCCATGGCCTTGCGATACCCGGTCAAAGCCTCTTGAAGGTTGCCCTGCGCCTGCAATACATCACTAACAGCACTCAAAGAAACCATCAAATTTCTTTGCTGCATCGTCGACAGCTTTGAAACCTCCCCCAACCGTTCAAAATAGGCCAGGGCCTTGCGTGCCGCCTGGTCCAGCAAGTCCAGGCGGCCCAAGTGTTCCAGGCGATCCCGCAGGCCGAAAATCATGAATCTCACCAACTCTTCCGCCTCGGATCTGGCGACATCGGCCCGCTTGCCTTGTTCCTCTGCCTGTACCCTGGCCTGCTGAGCCTCGGACTCCTGGCGGAAGGCATGCCAGGCAAAACCGGAGGCCACAACCGCCAATACGGCCATGACGCCAGCCACTCCCCAAGCCCGGCGCGCACGGCGGTTGCGCGTATGACGATCCCTGGCGATGGAGGCATCAATGAAGCGAATGACATCCGGTTTGAGATCCTCCCGCCGCGACAACAAACCCGCTGCCTCGATCAACCGGCTCCCGCCGGGAAGCAAAAAAGAGGTGTCCTCTTTTTTTGCTTGCCAAACAGCGCATTCGGACTCCAGACGATCACGGGCCTCCAGGAACGCGCTGTCTTGCGCGATGACCTCTTTCAGGTGCGACCACTCCTTGAGCAGAGTCTCGTGGGCCAGACGGGCAGTGGCGTTGTTGTCGTCTCCGCTGGTGACCACCAACCGCCCGTCCACCAACAGATCCAGCACACTTTCGCGTTCCGGAGTGGTGGCGATCTCCTGTTTTTTGGCGACACGGGCCACGACGGTTTTGTCAGCAGGGTGGATGGTCACCAACTGCCGCAAAACCGATGGCAGCGCGTCTTGATCCGTCGGCTTCAACTTCCAGCAAATCCCCTCGGCCTGGCGGGCAATGACACCTTTCAATCCACCCAGTTCACGATAACTGCCCAGCGTCAGCACCCTTCCCGGATCCGCATCCTTGCGGTACAGCTCATCCAGCAGAAATTCCAGCAACGGCAAGGATCCCGGCGCGCCAACCGCTTCCTCCAATATCAGTTCATCCACCTGATTATTCTGCTCATCGTCCCACCCGAACGTGACACCGGCCATCTCGACGGGACGTTGAATCATCCGCCGGTACTCTTCCTTGTCGGGAGGGCCAAGATAATAATGGCCATCACCATCCACCAACTCCCGCAATTGCGGGATCGCCAGGGCGAGGTGATAAAAATCGCCGCGCATGGTCGCAAACATCCAAACCACCCCGGAGCGCACCCAGGCATGCAGCAACGCACACCAATCCTCCCGATCCTGGTCCGTGACAGCGGTCAGGGTAAACAACTCCTCCATCTGGTCGATGACCAGCAACAAGCGCTCCTGGCTCTTATTGCCGTGCAAGGTCTGACGGGTCGAAGCCTTCCCCGACTCCGGCGACTGTTTCCACAACGCACCCAACTGCTCGTCGTTGCCGCTGTGTTTCAGCTCTGGCAAGGCAGCCAGCACCACCCTGGCCAATCCGGTCCACAAGTTGCCACCCGCCTCCGTGGGGCGGAACGTGGCGATGCGCCAGGAAATCACCCCGGATACCATGCCAGGGGTGGTCAACTGCGGTACGACACCCGCCTGAATCAGGGAGGATTTGCCCGCGCCACTCGGCCCCAGCACCAGCAAAAAGGGCGAATCGGCCTTCACCCGCCGGGCAAAACGGTCGAGCACCTCCTTTTTCGCCCGCTCGCGACCGAAAAAAATCTCCGCATGCTTGCCGGTAAAGGCTTTCAACCCCAAAAACGGGGATTCCCCATGCCACTCCACTTTTCCAGCCGTTCCCGCCGGAATTCTGCGACGGATCAACTCCCGCAGATGCTCTTCAAGCTGCTTTTCGAACGCATCGAGCTGCGTGAACCGGTGGAAAGCCCGGACGAACTCCCCAGTAGGCTTCTGAAAATGACGCCCCCAAAAGGCGTTCAATGCCTCCCATTGCTCCTTGATCCCGTCAATATCTGGCGAATCTTTAAAAGTCACCACCGGATCCTCATCCTTGCGGTAGAGCAGAATAGCGGGTTTATCACCCGACTTTTGCCTGGCCTGCAAGGCCTCCTCGAACTCCCACTCGGTCCCGGTCACCGGAGAACGTCCATCCATGCCCTTATAGTGATCCGGCAGGAGCGTCCCCAGCCGCGACCAGAGGATCACCACCACGATGTCGGTTGCGGAAGGTTTGGTAATGATATCCTGGAAATGACCGGAAGCCAGCATAGGCTCGTCTTCCCACAGAACCGGCTCGATTGCGAAAAGGTGAGAAAACTCCAGCCGCAAACGATTGATGACCCTCGTCGCGCGCCGTCTTTCGTCCGTCACGTCACCGGGCGAGGAGATGAAAATTTTAAAAGGTATTGCAGACATGGCATAAACACGCGACTGGAGATGAGAGAGCCATTATTCTGATCCAGCCGCGCCGATTTCGTCAAGATCCATCGACAACGCCCCACCAGCGACCAGGCCGCACGCGGTTGCATCTCACAGGATTTGGGAGTATACTGGTGCATGGGGAGTGGAACCTTTTACCACGCTTTTCGCAAAGGTCGGCCGCCATGCATGATGTCAAAATACTTCTCGATGAGACGGACATACCGAAACAATGGTACAACGTCGCCGCCGATCTGCCGGTGCCATTGCCGCCGTCATTGGGACCGGACGGTCAACCGATCGGCCCAGAGGCATTGGCGCCTCTGTTTCCCATGGCGCTCATCGAACAAGAGGTCTCCACCGAGCGTTGGATCCCCATCCCCGACCCGGTACGCGATATCTACCGCATGTGGCGTCCCTCGCCGATGTATCGCGCCCGTCAACTGGAAAAGGCCCTGGGTACTCCAGCGCGCATTTATTACAAATACGAAGGCGTGAGTCCCGCCGGTTCGCACAAACCCAATACCGCCGTGGCGCAAGCCTATTATAACCAAAAAGAAGGATGCCGCCGTCTGGCCACCGAAACCGGCGCCGGACAGTGGGGATCCTCCATCGCCCTTGCCGGGGCGATGTTTGGCCTGACCGTGCGGGTCTATATGGTAAAAGTGAGCTATCAGCAAAAACCCTTCCGCCGGTCGATGATGGAGACCTGGGGCGCCGAGGTGTTCGCCAGCCCGACCAACATGACCCAGAGTGGCCGCGCGGCGCTCGCACTCGATCCGGAGACGCCGGGTTCGCTGGGATTGGCCATCTCCGAGGCGGTCGAGGATGCCGCCAGCCGCGAGGATACCCATTATGCGCTGGGTTCCGTCCTCAACCATGTGGTGCTGCATCAGACCGTCATCGGTCTGGAAGCGCGGGCACAATTCAAAAAGGTCAACGACTTTCCGGATGTGGTGATCGGCTGCTGCGGCGGCGGATCCAACTTTGGCGGCACCGCCTTTCCGTTTCTCATGGACAAGGCTGCGGGACGTCATGTCCGCCTGGTGGCGGTGGAGCCGGACTCCTGTCCGACCCTGACCAAAGGCCGTTACGCCTATGACCACGGTGATACCGCCAAATTGACCCCCCTGATGCCCATGTATTCCCTGGGTCACGATTTCATCCCGCCGGGGATTCATGCGGGCGGCCTGCGCTATCACGGTGACTCGCCGTTGGTATCGCATCTGTTTCATCTGGGACTGATCGAAGCGGTCGCCGTGCCACAATTGGCCACTTTCCAGGCGGGTGTGCTCTTTGCCCGTTCCGAGGGCATCCTCCCCGCGCCCGAATCCAACCATGCCGTGCGCGTGGCCATCGACGAAGCCTTGCGGTGCAAGGAGAACGGTGAAACCAAAACGATCTTCTTCACGCTCTCTGGTCACGGCCACTTCGACATGGCCGCCTATGATCGTTATTTCGCTGGAGAACTGGAGGATTACGCCTATCCCGAAGAGAAGATCAACGCCGCCTTGGCCGCGTTGCCACCCATCAAGCTGGAATAATACGGGCAATCCACCTGTAGATGAGTCGCTGCCGACTTCACGCCCTCCCTTTGGATATGACGAACTGCTTCAGGGCATCATCCACACGGGATTGCCACCCACTTCCCGTTGCCCGGAACGCGTCCAGAACCTCACGAGAAAGCCTGATGGTGATGCGTTCCTTGGTGGGGGCCTTTTGCGCGCCTCGCACGCCGAGTTTGCGTGTCAGTGACGATGGCAATGCATCGAACGGTCGAAAATCGCGCAGATCATCCACCGTCAACTCGCGCACCTCACCCTCTTCATTCGTCAACGATTTTTGGTTTCTCATGTCTTTTTGCCTCCCGATCATTGGCCTTGCGAATGCCCTACCGCCGCCCCCCTG
>PDZX01000010.1 GCA_002753185.1 Magnetococcales bacterium WMHbin3 | reverse complement strand
CGACTCCGTCATGCGGATGGGGAAAAGGATGTTCGAGGCAACGCTGGATCTGATGCCTGAGGAAGAACTCTCCGCCCTGCCCAAGCTGGAGCACCTCCTGGGGCGCAAACTCCAGGATGGACGGCTGGAAGGCGAGGCGAAAATCCTGATGCGCCTACTGCAACGCCGCTTTGGCGCCGTCCCTGCTTGGGCTGGGGAAAAGATCGCCAAGGCGACCTCCCAATCCTTGGAGGAGTGGAGCCTTCGCGTACTGGATGCCCAATCACTGGAAGATGTCTTTGCGGACAGGATGTAGGCGGGCGGATGCGCGGTGATACGGCTCAATCGCACAATTCCCTTGCCGAATCGGGTCAGTTGCCCGAATATGAAGAAAAAGCCACGGCGATAGACCAGGAAGGGAGGAGCGGCTTGGAAACCTCGGCGGGAACGAAGACCTGCTGGCACTGCCTGGTGGGCGCGACCCTCAAGGCATTGCTGGAGCCGGTTGGGATCGAGGTCCGCACCGAGGTGCCACTCCTCTCCTTTCCGCCCAAGGCGGACATCATCCTGTTGCAACGCAGAAAGGGTGGCCGGACGGACGAGCAGAACATGCTCATGGCGGATGGGCTGCGGGATCTGGATGTGGAGCGGATCCTGGCCGAAATCAAGATCACCCAAAGCATGAATGAAGCCGCGCTCAATCAGGCCTCATTGTACGATGTTTTGTACCGGAAATGCGAAAATCTGAAAAAACATCAGCTGCGAACCGTGATTGTCAGCGCAGCCACGGCACAAAAACCCTTTTTGAAACGCTTCGCCTTCAAATCCGTAGGACCGGATGGTGTCTATGAGAGCAAACCGCTTTGGGGGGAACCCATTCGGGTGATCTTTCTGAATGAACTGGAAAATATCCCCAGGAACGCACCACTGAAATTTTTTTCGTCGCGCACTGAAGAACGAAAAAAAGCGTTTGCGGTCGTGGATGAAGCCGGATTGACGCGCATATCCACACCGTTCCACTACATCATGAATGGCCTCAGGAGCACCGTTATGCGTAATTCATTGCGACATCTCGATAACGCAGGCATCACGCCCGACTCCGTCATGCGGATGGGGAAAAGGATGTTCGAGGCAACGCTGGATCTGATGCCTGAGGAAGAACTCTCCGCCCTGCCCAAGCTGGAGCACCTCCTGGGGCGCAAACTCCAGGATGGGCAGCTGAAAGGCGAGCAGATAGGCGAGGCGAAAATGCTGATACGCCAACTGCAACGTCGCTTTGGCGCCGTCCCTGCTTGGGCTGGTGAAAAGATCGCCAAGGCGACCTCCCAATCCTTGGAGGAGTGGAGCCTTCGCGTACTGGATGCCCAATCACTGGAAGATGTCTTCGCGGACAGGATGTAATGATACTCCTTTCCTGCAAAGTTGCCTTAGACCTGTCATGCCGCCACCATCATGCGTCATTCATTGCGACATCTCGATAACGCAGGCATCACGCCCGACTCCGTCATGCGGATGGGGAGGAGGATGTTCGAGGCAACGCTGGATCTGATGCCTGAAGAGGAACTCTCCGCCTTGCCCAAGCTGGCGCACCTCCTGGGGCGCAAATTCCAGGATGGACGGCTGGAAGGCGAGGCGAAAATCCTGATGCGCCAACTGCAACGCCGCTTTGGCGCCGTCCCTGCATGGGTTGGTGAAAAGATCGCCAAGGCGCCCTCCCAATCCTTGGAGGAGTGGAGCCTTCGTATTCTGGATGCCCAGTCACTGGAAGATGTCTTCTCGGACAGGATGTAACATATCCTCTTTTCCTTAAAGTTGTCGCAAGCCTGTCATGCCGCCACCAGTATGGCCTCGAATCGCTTTTCCGGCACATGCTGTTGGTGTGCTTCCAACGCCTCGATGTAAAAGTTGGATGGCCTCGCGGATATTGACGATGGCTTCCTCTCTGGTGGCGCCTTGGCTGATGCAGCCTGGCAGACCAGGGCACTCCGCTACCCAAAATCCGTCTTCGCCAGGATAAAAGTTGGCGGACAGTCTCACTCCTGACGTTCGGTCTCCGGCTTGGCAGGGCTGGCCGGGGGATCCGGCAGGCGGTTCACGGGTTCGAAGCCAGCCTGACGAATTTGCCGTTGCGCTTTCTCGGCGGCACGGCGCAAGGCGATTTCGGCCAGACGGAACAGGGGATTTCCTGACTGGTGAACCGTATCAGATGGTTGCGACATGGTTCGCCCCCTCCTCAAGCAGAATCGGCATGGGACCGCTATTATCATAAATTACCTATTCGTTCACTAATGGGCGATAGAGCGTGTGGAAATGATGCAAGCCCATGGCAAAACGGCGGCGGATGGTGGCTTCGGGCACGTCGTGTCCGCCCATCCCGACCCTCTGCCTGACCCGTCGGATTGCCATGTCCACATCGGGCAGAGAGAGAAAAAAAAGGGTCACCAGGTAGCCCTGATCCTGCCACTCCGGGATCCGGGCCGCATAACCCCGGCCGCTCAGCGTGGTTTCGAAGGCGAAGCTGACCTGCCTGCGCGCAAGCCGCTGCATCTGCCGAACCATCAGCCGTCCGGCCTGAATCGCGGCCTGCTCCGGGGCGTAGGGACTCAATCCAGAGGCAATCAGATCGGCATTGACAAAGTGGAGACACCGCGCTTCATGGGGCAGGAATTCGTTGGCGAACGAGGTCTTGCCCGCGCCATTGGGTCCCGCCAGAATCAGAATTCTGCGCGCTTCATGCATTGTATCATGCATACCATGGCCATCTCAATAGCGTGTTTTCTGCGAAAAACGGGTGTCGGGCGTGGGCTGGTTGCCCAACTCCTCGATGGCGGCACGGGCCAGTTGAATGTTGTAGTTGACCTTTTCCATAAGGACGGTGGCGCCCACCATCCGGAACACCTCCCGCGCCCTCTCCTCCAGGGAGATGGCGCGCCACAGAAAGTCCGCATCCCGCTTCCGCGCGCCGATCCGGGTCATGACCAGACCCAGATTGTTGACCGTCTGCGCCCATTGCAAGGGAGCACGCTCCAGGGTCAACTCTTGCAGCACCTCCTGAAAGGTGTCCAAGGCCTCTTGCAGCCGCTCCGTGCCGGTTTCGCGCTCGCCGAGACGCAACAATGCGTTTCCCATGTTGCCTTGTGTCCCGGCCCATTGCAGGGGCATGCGCTCGCGGGTCCACTCCTGGAGGGCATTGCGATAGGCCGCCACTGCCTCCTGCAACCGTTCGGTGCCACTCTCCCGATCCCCCAGGCGCAACAGCACATTGCCCAAATTGCCCTGTGTCATCGCCCAGTCGAGGGGCGCGCGCTCGCGGGTGAACTCCAGACCGGCCTCGCGAAAGGCGTTGGCCGCCTCCTGGAGACGCTCCGGATTGCCCTCCCGCTCCCCCAGACGGAACAGGGCATTTCCCAGGTTGTTCTGTGTCGTGGCCCATTGCAGGGGGACACGCTCGCGGGTGCGCTCTTCCAGGGCCGCTTGAAAGGCCTCCACGGCCATCGGCAATTGTTGCGTATCGCTGGCGCGCTCGCCCAGGCTTTGCAGCACGTTGCCCAGGTAGTTCTGCGTCGCGGCCCAACCCAGGGGCGTCTCCTCGCGGGTGAGTTCTCCGAGCGCCGCGTTCAGGGCATCCAGGGCCTCCATCTGGCGTGGCGCGTTGCCTGTACGCTCTCCCAGACGCCACAAGGCCACTCCCAGATACAGGTGGGTCATGGCCCATGGCAACGGTGCGTGCTCGCGGGTGAATTCCCCCAGCGCCTCGCGTAGCGCGCCCACGGCCTCTTCCAAGCGGTCGGTGCCGTTTTCGCGCTCGCCAAGCAGCAACAAAACCAGGCCAAGGTTGTGGCGCAATCTCGCCCACGTCATGGCATGGGTCTCGCGGGGGAAAACCTCAAGCCCACGTTGGTATCCCTGGACCGCCTCCAGCAAGGGCGGGTCCTCGCCAAGCTCTGCGGTCGTCATCAGCAGGCCATCCGCCAGCAGCACGCCCAGCCATGCCCGCTCCGAATCGGCAGATGCCAGCCGCTCACGCACCGATTGGATGAACGATTCCAGGTGCCCGGCGAACGGGACCGTTTGCAGCCCGACCATGAGAGGCACCACCTGACGCAACGCTTCCCAGGGCGCAGGGGGAAAATCCACCCGATCCTCCTGCAAGGGATGCCGTTCCCCTTGCGGGGCGGGGCCGGTGGTGGTCAGATGCAGCCTGGCAATCGGTTTGCCCCCTTCCTGGACCAGATCCCCCCACAGAAGCATCCTGGCCCCGGTTGCCCGCAGCAGGGCGTAGGCCTTCACATGGTCCCCGGCGATACGCCGCCCCAGGTCCACCACCCGGATCCCCTGGAGCGCGAGCAGGGATTCCAGGATGACCTTGTGGGTGGCCTCCCCCTCGTCCCCCGTCAGCCTGGCCACCAGAACCGTGCATTGGCCGGCATCGCATACGGGCAGCGGTTTTTCCTTTTTGCGCATGACCAGGAGCAACGCCACCAGCGCGCCGACGCCAAGCAGGGAACCTTTCACCTGCCAGGAGGAGTCGAGCAGCTTGAGCCACGCATCGGTCCATTTTGCGTTTGTCACGTCCGTGATGATATTTGCCAATTCATTCATGATTTTTTAACTACTCGTATTCAATGTGAGGGCATTTGCCAAAAAATCATCCGCCACGGCTTCCGGGTCCCGTGGCCGCAGCCCGGTGGCCCGGTGGATGTGGCTCGGATCCATGGAGATGTCCAGGGGCCAGGTCTCCGGAAATCCCAGGCCGTTGATGCGGCATGGTTGGGGATCGATTGCCCGCAAGTCGGTGGGCAGTCTGCGTTGGAAGATCTTGTAGAGGTCCATGATCGACAGTGCGCGGGGGCCGCACAGGTGAAAGATGCCGGCAAGATCGCGGGTGGCGATGGCGGTCAGCCCGGCGACCACATCCGTCACGTCGATGGGGGAGAAGATCCGGTCGTGGGCGCAGCGGATCGGTTTTCCCGACGTGAGCGCCTCCCACCACACGGAAAAGAGCGAAACCCCGTCATGGGCCGTGCTGTAGACCTTGGGCAGCCGCACCACGCACGTCTTTTCCGAGTCCGCCAGGCGATTTTCGATGATCCGCTTCTGCTGGCCATAGCGCACCAGGGGGTTGGGCGGATCGATTTCCGTGTACAGACCCCGGTGGCCGTCGAACACCAGGTCCGAGGAGGTGAAGATCGGCTTGATGCTATAAGTCGTGCAGCCATCGAGCAGCGCGAGAATCTCCCGGACGTTCACCCGTTCGGAGGTGGCGGGGTCCTGAACGCAGTCGTTCACCCGCGTCATGCCGTGCAGAATGAAGGCATGGGAAAACTGCCCCGGATCGGGTGCGAGATCCTGCAACCCCATCACCGCCGGGTCGAAGCGCACCCCGCCCGGAAACGGTTTGGAGTACCATGTGGCCACGGCCCTGTCCGGCCCCAGATGGTCGAACAGATGGCGTCCGATGTAGCCGGAGCCGCCGATGATGAGGAATTTTTTCATTCGTTGAACAAGTCATTATGTGAACCGGTTCTAATAAAAGTAATTGAACCGGCAGGAGACGGGGTATTGTCAAGGAGATACATCAATAGAAGATCCCCGCCGATATGGCATTCGCGGTATCTTGCCATCTTGCCGCTCAACTGGTGATCACTGCGTTCGGCGGGCAAAGGTGCTTCGTTGGCGATCAACTGCAACATGACTTCCTTGAGTTTGCGCATGTCGTATCGCCCGGATCGGGAGAGCCGTTCCCAGTCCTTGTAGAAGGACGCTGTGCAATCGCTCTTGCGGGGAGGATGTGCCCGTTTATCGTGTGCTGTTTTTTTCGAGGTCATCCAACAGTTCGCTCCCTGATGCAAAACGATGGCGTTGCGTGCGCATGATCGCTTCGGCCTCATCCATCGCCGCAAGGGTCGTGGCATTGGGTACCCGGATGGAAAACGGCATGCGTTGTTCAGCCACGACACGCTGCAACAGCACCCGTACCGCATCCGAAATGGAAAGTCCCATCGCCGCCAGGGCCTCGCCGGCTTTTTGTTTGAGTTCATGGTCCACGCGCACGTGGACCATCGATGTGCTGGTCATGATAACCTCCGGACGTTGCAATGCTAAGATTGAGATACATTGTATCTCAACAATGGGGCAATTGCAATGGCATTTACCGCAAAGCAACCGGCCTACTCGAAATAGATGAAATCCCAATCCCCGGTATAGCCGCAGCGCTGGTACCACCACTGCCACTCCTGGGGGGTGTAGAACGATTCACAGGTCAATTGCCAATAAAGGAGATTGGCCTTTTCCCGTTCGTTACGGTAGGACTCCACCATGATCAGCTTGGCGTCCCGGCCCACCCGTTCGATTTCGCGGATCGCTTTTTCCAGGTCGTAGCAATAGAGATTGTGCAGCGTTCCCGCAGAGAGGACCAGATCGAAGCTTTGGTCCGGGTAGGGCAGGGAGGTGGCGTTGCCAACGGTCAGGAAGGGGCGCATCTCCTCCTTGGCGTGGGCGATGCCGTAGGTCGAGATGTCCAGCCCGGCCACCTCGATGCCGGGGACCGCGCGGGTGAATTCGAATAGCAAAAATGCCTTGCCGCACCCCACGTCCAGCACGCGGCTGCCGGCGGTCAGGCCGTAGTGGCGCGCCATCTTTTCGGCCAGGGGCAGCCAGCGGCCATCGTAGCGATATCCGCCGTAGCCGTACTGACGCTCTCCGTCCCAGTAGTCGAAGCCCCACTGTTTGGCCTTGGCGGCGCACTCCGCCTTGTCGTGGGCGGTCACCCGCTGGACGTAGTCCCGCCGGGTGCGGGTGTGCATGACATTGAAGAATTCCACGAGCGCCATCAGACGAATACTCCATGCTCCGGGTCGATTGCCAGGATGTTGTGAATGGCCAGGTTTTTGCCGTGGGTCACGCAGTGATGGCGGCACTCCCTGGACGGGTCGAGGGAGAAGATCCGTTGCCGGTTCTCCTTGGAAAACCAGAACGCCTTGAAGGTGCGCTCCCTGATCCAGCCCAGCAGTCCGCTTTGCCGGTAGGCCTTGTCCTGACAGGTGTAGACCCCGCAATCCGCGCCGATGACCGTCAGATATGGCAGATAGGGGCAGGTGGTGTACTCCTTGTCGAAGCGGTCCTCCAGTTCGTGGTAGTGATCCAGGACCGTGAAGGAGGCGTCCGACAGGGCCATGGCCGCGCGGATTTGTCCGGCGACCCGCTCGCGCAGGCGGTTGTGGTATTCGTTGTTGCCCGCGCCATCGTTGGCCACCACCACCCCGGAGAGCTTGACGTGATTCACCCCGGCGGCCTTGAGACGGGCGCAGACTTCTTGCAGGTGATCGCAATTGACCTCGGTGACGATGAAGCTCACCCCCAGCACGCAACGGGTGTCGCGGGCGGTGAACGCCTCGATGTTGCGCATGAGTTGGGTGAAGGGATCGGTGTCCCGCAATCCTCTGGCGGCGGCATAGCTGGCGTCGTCCCAGCCGTCCATGGAGATGCGCACCCAGGTGCCGTGGCGGGCGAAGGCATCGGCCATTCTGCCTTTCAGGTTGCTGCCGTTGGTCAGGGCCGCCACCCGCACCCCGCCGCTGGCCAGTCGTTCCACCACTTCGGGCAGGGGCTTGTAGAGCAGGGGTTCCCCGCCGCCGGAAAAGGTCACCGCCCGCACCCCCATGTCGAGGATGTCCGTGACGATTTCGTGCATCTTTTCCGGGGCGATGGCGTCGGATTCCACCATCTCTTCGCCCAGGTGGAGGTTGTCCACCTTGTAGGCGCAGTACCAGCAGTTGTGGTTGCAGTGGTTGGTGGGTTTGATGCGGATGTGGATCGGGGCCATCACCCGCTGCTCGCGCAGCGCCCGCAGATGTTCCGGGAAGTGAATGAATTTATGGGAGCTGTAGAGAATGGCCATGATGTTCTTTCAAGCGCTAAAGAGATGCGAGTTTGCGGGCCACGCGGGCGGCGATGGCGGCGGGATCGAGGCCGAGCGAGCGCAACAACTCCTCCTGGGAGCCGTAGTGCTCGATGAACTGGTCCGGAATGGCCAGGCGCAGGAGGGGTGTGGCCAGGCCGTGATCGGTCAGCAGTTCCGCCACCGCGCTCCCCAGGCCGCCGATGACGGAGTGCTCTTCCAGGGTCACCAGCAGGGGAGAGGTTTTGGCCGCTTCCAGCAGGGCCGCCTCGTCCAGGGGTTTGACTGTGTGCAGATGCAGCACGCCGCATTCGATCCCCTCATCGATCAGGATCTCCCTGGCTGCCAGGGCGCGTTGACACATGATGCCGGTGGTGAGGAACAGGGCGTCGCTGCCGTGCCGCATCCGGTTGGCCACCCCGATGGCGCAGGGGTCATCCGCCCCGCACACCACCTGGTCGCCGCCCTTGGCCAGGCGGATGTAGACGGGACCGGGCCAATCCAGGGTTTTGGCCATGCAGGCGCGCATCTGCACCGCGTCGGCGGGGGCCAGGATGGTCATGTTGGGCATGGCCCGCATCAGGGCGATGTCGTCCGGGGCCAGATGGGTTGGTCCCAGCGGGGCGTAGACCAGGCCGCCGCCGTTGCCGATCAGCCGCACCGGCAGATGGTGCAGGCAAAGATCGATGGCGATCTGCTCCAGGCAGCGCCGGGTCAGAAAACTGGCGATGGTGTTGACATAGGGGATGAACCCCTCCATGGCCAGACCGGCGGCCATGCCGATCAGGTTCTGTTCCGCGATCCCTTCCATGAAGAACCGCTCCGGATAGGCGGCGCGGAAGGCGTCCAGGGTTCCGGACCCCAGATCCGAGCCGATGAAGAGGACGCGTTCGTCCTGTTTTGCCAGGTCCAGGACCGCGTTCAGGCTGGTTTTGCGCATCGGTCAGGCCTCCAGTTCCCCGTAGAGGGATGCCAACAGATCGGGCGCCAGCTTGGACTTGTGGTGCCAGTCGGCGTTGTTTTCCGCCACTCCGATCCCTTTGCCCTTGACGGTGTGGCAAAGGATCGTCAGGGGTCTTGCCGGTTGCGGGGGGGTGGCGAGCGCGGTGCGCAGGGCGGCGAGGTCGTGGCCGTTCACCTCTCTGGTCTCGCAGCCGAAGGCGCGCCACTTTTCTGCCATGGGGGCCATGTCCAGCACCTCGCGGGTGGGGCCATAGGATTGCATGCCGTTGCAGTCCACCAGGGTGATCAGATTGTCCAGGCGATGTTTGGCCGCCGCCATGGCCGCCTCCCAGATCGACCCTTCGTTGCTTTCGCCGTCCCCCAGGATCACCACCACCCGGTGGGACTGTTTTTTCATTCGCGCGGCCAGGGCCATGCCGACCCCGATGGAGAGGCCGTGGCCCAGGGCGCCGGTGGAGGCCTCCACCCCAGGGATGCGTCCCCGTTCCGGATGGCCCCCCAGAAAGGAGTCGAAGCGGCAGAAGGTATCCAGCGCCTCGACGGGAAAGAAACCCTTGTCCGCCAGGATCGCATAGAGCGCCAGGCAGCCGTGCCCTTTGCTGAGGATGCAGCGGTCGCGATCTGGCCAATCCGGTTCGGATGGCCGTGTGCGCAGCACGTCGTCGTAGAGCGTGCGCAGGATTTCGATCAGCGAGAATGCCGATGCCAGGTGGCCGCGGCCCCCTTTTTCCATGGCGTGCAGCACCCTCTTGCGCAGGTGGCGCGACCGTTCGTCCAGTGGCGTATTGTCTGCCGGATTCATTTTTTTATCCCTTTCGGTTGCGCAGCCAGGTCAACAGCGCCCTGGCCTTGGCCAGTTGCCGGGTGCGCGCGTCTGACCGCATCTCCCTGGCACCGGCGAAGGCGCGCCGTTTCCACCCTTCCCGCAGGAATTCGTTGAGCATGATCATGCACCAACAGACCCCCAGCAACGGCAGATAGCCCGCGAGGCGCTCCTCGAACGCCGCGTCCTCCCGGCAGATCTCCCGCATGCCGTTGGCAAAATATTCTCGTAATGTAGCATCAAGATCCATGCCAGGATGCATAAGAAAGTCGCAAGTCAGCTTCACCGGGTCGTCCCAGCCGAAGTATTCGAAATCCAGAAAGATGATGCGTCCGTCCGGGCGGCGCAAGGCATTGTGAAAGCCGAAATCCGAGGGACTCGGCAGCCGCAGGGCAGGGGGGAGTTCTTCCACAGGGGAATGGCGCACCATGGCGCCAAGGCTCCGATCGGCGAAGGGCAGCAACTCCTTGTATACGAAGGCCGCCAGTTCCGGGTGTTTCGGCAGGACGGGAAAAAGCCGGTCCATGCGTGTGCCGACCTGGTCGAGCAGCATGACCGGCGACAGGCAGGCCGCCGAAGCCAGGGGCAGGCGGCGGGCCTTGGGACTCTCGCGCAGGGCGTACAGTTTCCGGATCAATTCCAGGGCCATGTCCACCTCCGCCGTGGTCGCCCCGCTGACCGGCTCCCCGTCGATCCACTCCAGCAGGGTGCAGCCGTGTTCCCGGTCCAGTGCGATCACCTGCGGTACCTCGGTCACGCCGTGGGCATGCAGGAAGGTCAGGGCACGGGTTTCGGTTTTTTGTCGGTCGCGAGGGTCATGGGCTTGACGGAGATGGTGCTTCAAGGCAAACCGTCCGGTGCGGGTTTCCACGCGCATGAGGCGGCTGTTGCCTCCGCCGCGCACCGGGACGAGCCTCGCCTCTGGCTGACCGGTCAATCGCCTGGCGATTTTTTGCAGGGTGTTGTCGGATATCGTTTTGTTCCCCATGTCGTCTCCGGAAATGCCGTCGATTGCGTTTTCATGCTTTCTGGAGTGGAAAAAAAGCAAGAATCGGGCACAAGGCCACGACATCCATCAAGCGAACAGCAAGCGGGTGATGGCCTGCCAATCCGGGCAGCGCTCCCAGGCGGGGTCCGTGGGGAGATCCCCCCAGGGGTCGAGGAGGATCCGCCGGGTGGTTGGGGGAAAGCCGGGGTCCGTGAAAACTTCCGGCAGGTCGTCGATGAAGATGTCGCAGCGCAATTGCGCAACGCGTGCTACCTTATCCTCGCGGGTCATGGAGAAAAAAAGGTGTTCCGGGGGAATGCCCGGACCCGCCGGGGCCAGGAGGCCTTGTTGCCAAAGCCATGCCGCAGCGGCTTGCCGCAGATCGCATAATTGGTCCGGGTCGCCGGCGGCGAAGCGGGTCTTGTGGCTCACCACGAAGAGGGTGGCCCCGCGCGAGGCGGCCTGCTCCAGGAACGGACGGACACCGTCCCGCAGGCGGGCGTGGCCGATGCGCGGGCCGTAGACGGCGGCCTGCAAGCGGCGCCATTTGTTCTCTCCCTCTTCCAGGCCGCGCACGAACTCCCGGACGGCGTTCTTGCCGCTGCTTCCCGGCGGAGGCGGCCAACCCAACTCGCGGGCGACCTGGACAAAGGAGTCGTCGTAGTCGATCAGGGTGTTGTCGAAGTCGATGCCGATGCGCATGGCGTGCCTGAGGGAGATCTGGAGAGAAACCACTCCGCGACCAGCAGGTCCCGTTCGGAGTCGATGTCCAGGGACCGTTCCGGAGGCATGACGAGCGCCCTGGTGTTTTCGTCCATGAAGCGGGCCGCGCGTTGCAGCCATGCGGTACGGGCCACCAGGACCGCGCCGTTGAGGAGGTGGGCGCGGGGGAGTTCCTGGCGGTTGGCGCGGGTGTGGTCTCCGGGCAGCACGGGGCGCATGGTACCGGTTGCGTCCACGAAGAACATCCACCAGGGGGGTTTGTCCGCCGGGGTGACCGTGACGCAACTGTCCGCCCCTGTCCGCAGGCAGAGCCGCAGGCAGTCGGAGATGTCTTGCGCCGTGCGCAAGGGGGAGGTGGGTTGCAGCCAGACCAGATAGTCGTAGCGTTCCGGCAGGGTGGTCAGCAGGTGCAGGGCCACGTCGATGGCCAGGGAGTGGTCGGCGGCCAGTTCCGGGGGGCGCGGGAAGGGGCATTCGCACCCCCATTGGCGCGCGGTGGCGATGATTTCCGCGTCTTCGGAGGAGAGCACCAGCCGGTCGATCTCCGGGCAGGCGCGCGCCGCCTCGATGGTCCAGGCCAGCAGCGGCTTGCCCGCCACCATGCGGATGTTCTTGCGCGCCACTCCCTGGGAGCCGCCGCGCGCCGGGATCACGGCCAGGACGCTTGCCCCGTCGATCATGATGCCTCTCCCTCGGCGACGATCGGTTCGTCCGGCTGGTACGCCCGCGACGCCGTTCGACCCAGCCATTGCCAGTATTCCATGGGCGAGATGCCCGATCCTGGCCGTTTGATCCCCAGGTTGCCCTCCGAGAAGGGTTCGCCACGGGCGATGGGGGCGATGGCGACCAGGCTCTTGCGCGCCACCTCCCGGTTTTTTTGTTCCGTGGCCATGGGGAGTTTGCGTCCATGGCCCCGCAAGGCGGTTTCCACCGCGCGGATGGCGCGCACCATGGCGGCCAGTTCGTCCGGCTCCAGCGAGGCCCGGTGGTCCGGTCCGGGCAGGGATCGGTCCAGGGTGAAGTGTTTTTCGATCACCACCGCACCCCGCGCCACGGCGGCGATGGGCACGGCGATGCCGGTGGTGTGATCCGAGTAGCCCACCGGCAACCCGAAGGCGGCGGCCATGGCATCCATGGCCCGCAGGTTGACTTGATCGAGGGGGGCCGGGTATTCGGTGGTGCAGTGGAGCAGGGTGACCCGTTCCAAAAGGAGCGCCTGTCCTTCCGGGGAGGTGAAGGCCGCCGCGCAGCCGGCCAGGGAGGGTGGGTCGGTCGGGCCGAGCATGCCGAAGGCCAGGGCGCCCAGCGCGGTTTCGATTTCGCCGAGGGTGGCCATGCCGGTGGAGAGGATGATTTTTTTGCCCGTTGCCCCCACCCGCACCAGGAACGGCCCGTTGGTCACCTCGCCGGAGGGGATCTTGAGGAGGGGCAGATTCATTTCATCAGTGAGCAAGGCCAGGCTCGGCAAATCGAATGGCGTGGAGAGAAAGGTGATGCCCCTGGCCCGGCAGTGGTCCGCCAGCATGGCGTGGCTGTTCTGGTCCAGTTCCAGCCGTTGGATCATGGCCAACTGGGACTCTTGCGGATCGGTGGCGGCCTGTTGATAGGCGGCCTTGCGGGCGTGGCGGCTGACCAGTTCCCCGGCGCGGAAGGTCTGGAACTTGACCGCGTCCGCCCCGGCGGCGGCGGCGGCGTCCACCAGGCGCATGGCCAGCTCCGGATGACCGTTATGGTTGACCCCCGCCTCGGCGATGATGGTGACGGATTCTTTCATTTTTTTACCAATTTAATCAATATGAAATAATCCAATCTGCTTTTCCGCAATCGCTTGTCGAAAATAAGGATTGCGAATCGCGCGCTCCTCGACCAGGTCCACGGACTTGGAAAACAAGGTCTCCAGATCCGCCATGAGTCCGAAAAAGGCATCGGCGTGTTCCGAGGCGGTCAATTCTTGAAATTCGACCAGGAAGTCCAAGTCGCTATGGTTCGGATCGAAGGTTCCCTGGACGACCGAACCGAACAATTTCAACTGGCGAACCCCGTGACGGGCACAGACATGGGCAAGCCGATCCATTTTGTCCTGAATGAAGTTGGGCAGCATCGTGTTCACACGGTCATCCCCTTGGCCAGCAGGGTGCGTTTGTCGGGGAGGTTGCGCAGGATCTCCAGGGAGCGTTGCGCCATGAAGCCGTCGCCATAGAGGGTGTGACCGGGCCGGATGGTCCGCCGGTACGCCTCGTCGAAGGCGGCGCGGTGGATGGCTTCCTCCAGGGGGCGCAACTCCGGCGGGACGTTTTGCACATTGCCGGCGTTCATGCGGTCGCGCTGCCGTTCGCCCACGTTGACCGCCGGCAGTCCCAGAAACGGGGCCTCGTGAAAGGCCAGGGAGGAGTTGCCCACCAGACAGCGCGCATGGCGCAACAGGGCGAGAAAAAAACGTCTCTCCAGATGGCGATAGACCGTCACGCGGGGGTCGGTGGCGTATGCGTCGATGACCCGTTGGATCTCGACATGGCCGGGATCGCTGTTGGGCGCGCCGATGAACAGATGCATGCCGCAGGCCAAGCCGGCCTCGATGCACAGCGTGGCCTCCTCGGCGTCACGGCGTTGTCCGGCGTCGGGCAGGGGGTGATGGATCAGGATGAGATAATCCCCCGCCGCGCCATCCCCCACCCGTTGGCACAAGCCGGGGCGATCGGGACTGGGTTCGGTGCGCAGGCGGTCCACGCCGCCGCTGCCCACCGCGTGGACCCGCCAGGGTTCCTCGCCCAGCGCGCGCACGCGCGCGGCATGGGCCTCGTTCATCGTGAGGTGGATGTGGCTCAATTTGGTGGCGGCGTGGCGGATCGATTCGTCCGGATTGCCGTCCCTGGAGGCGATGTGATCCCCGCCCGCCAGGTGGACCACCGGGATCCCCAGGTAGAGGCCGGCCAAACCGCCTGCGACCGGCTCCTCCCGGTCTCCCAGGGTGAGCAGCAGGTCCGGGGTCTCCCTGGCCAGGGTTTGTCCCAGTTCCGCGATCAACAGCCCGGTCGAGCGCACCTTGCCCACCCGCGAGGAGGAGTGCAGGAGATTTTCGATCCGCTCCACGATGGGCAGGCCGTCCGCCTCGATTTGACGAATGGATTCGTGGTGCAGTCCGCTCAGATGGGCGCCGCAGACGATCACCCCGACATCGAAGGCCGGATGGGCATGCAAGACGGCCAGCAGGGGATAAAGCAGATCGTATTCCGAACGGATGCCGGTCAGGGCGAGCACCTTGAGTCGCCCGCCCCGTTCCTCCAGCAGGGTGGTCAGGTCGCCGGGCGATGCGGGCATTGGGGATTTTGGCAATTGACATAAAGGGAGAGGGCATGAGCCTGCACCTCGAAGCCCCGTTCGCGGGCGATTTCCCGTTGCCGGGACTCGATCACCGGATCCACGAACTCCTCGACGCGTCCGCACTGCAGGCAGATGAGATGGTCGTGGTGTTCCCCCTGGTTGAGTTCGAAGATGGCCCGGTTCGCCTCGAAGTGGCTGCGCGACAGCAGACCGGCGTGTTCGAACTGGGTCAGGACGCGGTAGATGGTGGCCAGTCCGATCTCTTCTCCGTCGGCGAGGAGCCGTTTGTACACCTCCTCGGCGCTCATGTGTTGGCCGGCGTCCGAGACGAACAGGCGCAGCACCTTCATTCGGGGAGCCGTTGCCTTGAGACCCGCGTTCTTGAGATCCTGATTCATGTCCATGGCTCGCTCCTTGTGTCGTGATGATAACCTCCCGGCCTGACTATCAATTCTCGCACGCCCTTTGCCGGAATGCAACCGGGAATCAATGATTGGCGCAAGCAATTGTTCATGAGAACGCGCATGGGATTTGGCGGGGGGCGCCGCGCGTGCAAAAGGGATTGCAATGAGGACCCCGGCCTTGCGATAATGGCTTTCGGAAGATGGTCCATTTCGTTGCCCCGGTCGAGGAATCCTCCCCATGCGTAAATTGATTTTATCATTGTTTGCGGCGCTTTGCATGGTATTCGCGGCCGCCGTGGCCCGCGCCGATGTCCTGATTCTGGCCCACGGTTATCTGGGCAGTTCGGCCTCCTGGGAGGCCAGCGGCGTGGTCCCGATTCTCGCCGGCAAGGGATGGGAACGGGCCGGCATCCTGAGTCTCGATCCGGGTGGGGTGCATCTGCTGCCCGGCACGGGCGGGAGTGGCCGCAACAAGATCTATCTGGTGGACCTCCCTTCGGCCGCGCCGCTCGGATTGCAGGCCGATCATCTGGCCCCCATGCTGCGTCTGTTGGCGGCCAGGCATCCCAAGGAGAAGTTCATTCTGGTCGGGCATTCGGTGGGGGGGTTGGTTTTGAGGCTGGCGCTGGTGCGTGGTCTGGTCCCCAATCCGGCGGCGCTGGTCACCATTGCCTCGCCCCATCTGGGCACCCCCCGCGCCGAGCAGGCCCTGCATGCCACCAACGATATCTGGCCCGTGGAGGTCTTCAAGGATTTCTTCGGCGGCGGGGGCTACAAGACGCTGAAGTATTCGCGAGGACTCTATGTGGACATCGTGCGTCCCTGGCCCGGTTCCCTGCTTTACTGGCTCAATCTCCAGCGTCATCCCAAGATCCATTACGTCTCGGTGGCGCGGGGCACGCCGTTCTTCCTCCTGGGGGATCTCCTGGTGCCTGGACCCAGTCAGGACATGAACCGGGTTCCGGCCCTGCGTGGCCGTTCCACCCTCTACACCCTGGGCACCGGGCATGAACTCAATCCCGCCGACGGGTTCACCCTGGTCAATATTTTGAAGGATCTGTCAAAATGAGCATTCATGACCTTGCCGCATGGCAACACGAGCACCATTTCGGCCTGGATGTCCAGCAGACCGGTGAGCAGCAGACCCTGCTGGTCGTCTGGCTGACCTGTGTCACCATGGTCGTGGAACTGGTGGCCGGATACGCCACCGGCTCCATGGCCCTCACCGCCGACGGTTGGCACATGGGGACCCATGCCGCCGCCCTGGGGCTGGCCGCTTTCGCCTACCGTTTCGCCCGCCGCAACGTCAATAATCCCCGCTTCACCTTCGGCACCGGCAAGGTGGGCGCTCTGGGAGGTTTTGCCAGTGCCGTGGCCCTGGCCATCGTCGCCATCCTCATGGCGGTCGAATCCATTCAGCGTCTCGTCACCCCGATTCCGGTGGAGTTCAAGACCGCCCTGCTGGTGGCGGTAATCGGATTGATGGTCAATCTGCTCAGCGCCAAACTGCTCGGCAGCGCCCATCATCACCATCACCACGACCATGATGACCATCACGACCATCACCAGGACCACAACCTCAAGGGGGCTTATCTGCATGTCCTGGCCGATGCCCTCACCTCGGTGACGGCCATTGTCGCCCTGATCTGCGGCATGAGCCTGGGGTGGGTGTGGATGGATCCCCTGATGGGGGTGATCGGTTCCGTGGTGATTGGCATGTGGGCGATGGGTCTCATCCGGGAGAGCGCCAAGACCCTCCTGGACGCTGAGGACAACTTCCCCCTGCGAAAGCAGGTTAGCGAGCGGTTCCAGGAACACGAGGATTGCGAGGTGACCGATCTGCATCTGTGGCGCGTGGGGCCGAGCAGCCATGCTTGCATCGTCTCGCTGGTCGCCCATCAACCGCGCGATTCCGATCACTACAAGTCCTTGCTGCGGGGGATTTCCGGGTTGGCGCACGTCAGCGTGGAGATCAACCACTGCCGCGCCTGCGGTTGATCGCGTCGGCGTCCTTGGGAGAGCGCGCATGTCCATCGAGGAACGCATCCTGCGGGAGTTGGCCCGTCTGCCAGCTTCCCTGGCGGAAGAGGTGTTGCATTTTACCAATTATCTGGCCGAGCGTCACGCCAGGAGTCTGGAGGCGGCAAGCGATCCCGCGCCTGCCCCCCCGGAGCGGGTGGATGCGGTGGTGTTCGATTTCGACGGGGTATTGACCGACAACCGGGTGCTGGTGCGTCAGGACGGCATCGAGAGCGTGACCTGCAGCCGCGGGGATGGCATGGGTCTCGGTCTGTTGCGCAAGGCGGGCATTCCGGTTTTCATCATGTCCACCGAGACCAATCCGGTGGTGAGCGCCAGGGCTGCGAAGCTGAAGCTCCCGGTCATGCAGGCCGTCGAGGACAAGGGATCGGCCCTGTTGGCGTTGTGCGAGCGGGAGGGGTTCGCCCCGGAGCGGATTCTTTTCGTCGGCAACGACATCAACGATCTGCCTGCCTTCCGTGTCGCCGGTTATCCTGTTGCCGTGGGCGACGCCATGCCGGTGGTCAAGCAGGCGGCCTGGCGGGTGTTGCGCAGCCACGGCGGGGCGGGTGTGGTCCGGGAATTGATGCAAGACGTGCTCGGCATGAGCGATACCCGTTGAATCCAGCAAGGAGAGACATTCCATGTCCCAGGTCACCACGACCACCGCCCACGTGAGCGCCCTCCTGGAGCGCTCCATCGAGTTGAAGCGCCAGGTGTTGACCACCGAGATCCCGGCCATCACCGCCCGCATGGCCCTGTTGTGCGCCGATGCCATCGCCGCTGGTGGCAAGCTTCTGTTTTGCGGCAATGGCGGTTCCGCCGCCGATGCCCAGCACCTGGCCGCCGAGTTGCTGGTCCGCCTGCGACCGGATGTCAACCGTCAGGGTCTGCCGGCCTTGGCGCTGGCCATGGACACTTCCTCCATGACCGCCTGCGGCAACGATTACAGCTACGAGGTCTTCTACGCTCGTATGACTCAGTCCCTGGGCCGCAGGGGGGATGTCCTGATTGGCATCACCACTTCCGGCAATTCCCCCAATGTCACCGAGGCCCTGAAGACTGCTCGCGCTCTCGGCATCCACACTCTGGGCCTGTTGGGCGGCAAGGGGGGGCAGGCGTTGCCCTGGTGCGACCTGGCCATCGTCGTCCCCTCGCGGGAGACCGGACGGATTCAGGAGGTGCATATCACCCTTGGCCACGCCCTCATGGAGGCCATCGAGGAGAGCCTGTTGGAGCGCGGGTTTCTTGCCAGGCAATGATGTCGCATAGAATGGTACCGACTTATAAGTATTAGGGGTCCAGGGGGATTATCCCCCTGGACCCCACCAAGGGCGTGATCCCTTGGTGGGGTCCAGGGGCGTGAGCCCCTGGTGGGATCCAAGGGCGTGAGCACTTGGTATCCAGCGCGCTTTATCAAAAGCTTTTTTTCGCGCGCCTTTTGCGCGAAAAAAAGCGCAGCGCGCCTCAAATCACTCGGTTTGTACGAGTGAGCCTGCGTATTGCCCATCGGGCTGGAGCATTATGCTGGCTCACTTTTCGTTTCCAAAAAGCGGAAACGAAAAGTGAGCCAGCGAAGGCGGCGCGCGGCGCTTTTTTTCGCGCAAAAGGCGCGCGAAAAAAAGCTTCATGAGAAGAGCGCGCAAAGTCAAAGTCCCAAGGGCTTTGCCCTTGGATCCCACCAGGGGGATAATCCCCCTGGACCCCTAATAAATTCAAACCGTAGATTCCAAACTGGACGCGGATTATCATCTCCTCGCGAGCATCGACTTTCGCCATCCGCGTCATCGAACCCTTAATGATGGTTTAGTGCCATGATTGTCAACGTCAAGCAAGCAGAAATCTTTCCCGACGAGGCCATCGTGCTGGCGGGCGGGCTGGGCAAACGACTGCGTTCGCTGGTTCCGGAACTGCCGAAGCCCATGGCCCCGGTGGCGGGCAGGCCCTTTCTGGCCCGCCTGCTGGGCTGGCTGGCGCGCCAGGGGGTGCGACGGGTGATTCTTTCGGTGGGCTATCGCCGCGAAGTGATCATGGAGGGTTTCGGCGCGCGTTTCCAGGGGATGGAATTGGACTACGCCGTGGAGGAAGAGCCTCTGGGGACCGCCGGGGGGATCCGGTTGGGACTGGCGCGGGTACGCGGATCGGAGGCGTTTCTGCTCAACGGGGATACCTGGTTCGACGTGCCCCTGGCCCGACTGGTGGCATGCCGCGTCCGTCAGGGGGCCGAGGTGACGATGGCCGTCAAGCCGATGGCGGATTGTGGCCGCTATGGGGCGGTGAGCCTCGACGACAACGGGCGGGTCACGGGATTTCGGGAGAAGGGCGTGGGAGGACCGGGCCGGATCAACGGCGGGGTGTTCCTGATCTCCACGGCGTTGCGGGAGGCGCTGACCGGGTGCTTCTCCTTCGAGAGCGATTATCTCCAGGCGCGCATCGCGACGTTGCACGTGGCCGCAGTGGTGAGCGACGGCGATTTCATCGACATCGGCGTGCCGGAAGATTATCTCGCGGCGCAGACCCTGCTGGCAGAGAGGGAATGAGGCCGGTTCATTCCGCCTCGAGATCGCCGAGCAGTGCGAACAGGCGACCGGACTGCCACTCCCGTTCGGCGCGCAGGGCGGCGGCGGCGGCGCTATCGGCCTTCTTTTCCGCCTCGCGGGGATGGAGATTGTTCGCCTTGGCCTCTTGCATGGTCTTCTCCCTGACGATGGCAGCCGCCGCGCTTCTGGCCGATCCGGCGGCGGCCCAGGCCGCCATACCGTCCGCTTCCCAGACCACGGCGCCATAGGCCGCGATCACGGCGTCACGCGCGGCGCCATCCAGTTGGCGGGCGAGCTGCCAGGCACGTTGGGCCGGTTCGGCGAGACGGGGGAAGGCCAGCGAGCCGTCGGCGAATTCCCACGCGGCTTCGATGGTTTGACGCGGAAGGGTCTCGGCGGGGAGGCGCTCCTCGACGATGGGCAACACCCGTTGCGCGCACTCTGCGGCGAAGCGGCGGGCCACTACCGGGGTCCAGGCGGGCAGGGAGCGGACCACCCTGGCCTCCTGGAAGATGAGGTATTGCGGGGAGACGAAGGATCTGCCCTGGCCCTCGGCGATCCAGATGACCGGGCCGATCCATTCGATCAGATCGTGAGCGCGGCACAAGTGGTAGCCACGGGTGCAGGGGGCGAGATTGCCATGGATGGTGGGCATCCATTCCCCGTTGGTGTTCCAGCGGCCGGAGCCGCCGTGGCAGCAGGCGCCGTCCTGGCCGAGCGCCTTGAAATGGAGTTCGCTCATCGAGTACCTCCCGCGAGGGTCATCCCGCCGGTCTGGCCGGATCGGGAGCGGTTAGAATGGGCAAGAAAGCAGCGCAAAACAACGCATAGGCGACGATCCACAGTCCGCCGGCCAGCCAGGTGGCGAGGGTGGGGTGTCCAGAGAAGAGGAATACCCGAATCACCGCCGCGCTGGCAACCGTGAGGAAGGCCATGGTAGCCGCGCGCGGGGCCACTGCCGGACGTCCGGTATGGAGCAGGGAGATCCTGGACATGATGCCCAGGGTGAAGAGTCCCATGGCCCCGACGTACAGGGCGTGCCGAACCGAGACGTCGTCATGGCTCCCGGTGAGCCGGGCGAAGCCCCGCAGCAGCAAACCCGCCACCAACCAAAAGTATCCCAAATGGAGCACCCAGAGCAATGGGTCATGGAGGGTTTTGTGTCCATGCCAGCGCAGGAAGCGGACGACCTGGACGAGACCGGCGGCCAGACAGCTCCAGGCGACCAGGGGGTGGTCCGGCAGGAAGAGGTCCGCCAGCACCAGCAGAAACATGGTGACGGCTCCGAGGATTTCCAGTGCCGGGGAGATGGGAAAGGCCAGATCGACCCCCCTGGCCTTGAGGGCCTCGCGGGTGAACATGGGCATGATGTGTCCGCCGGTCATGACCAGGAAGAAGAGGATGGCGTTGCCGCCGAGTCCCAGGCCGGCGCGGGCGGTGGGAAAGCCGAAAAGGGTTTCCAGGTGGAAGAGGAGGTCGCCTGCGGCGAACAGCCCCAGGAGGATGGGGAAGATGCGATGCACCCGATTGCCGGTGGCCCACAGGGTGGGAGAGATGAAGGCGAGGAAACCCAGGAAGAAGAGGGCATCGGCCAGGGCGGACCACCAGGGTGGCAGGAGGTGCGGGAAGATCATGCCGGCACGGCCCAGGAGCCAGGCGACGGCGATGCCCTGGAGGGGTGGGCCGGTCAGCGCCGGGGTCCTGGACCAGACCGGCGTGGCGGTGAGCATGAAGCCCGCAGCGGCGGCGGCGGTGAAGCCGAAGAGCATCTCGTGGCCATGGATCCACGCCGTTGGCAGGTTGCCATCGGGAGATGGCAGAAGGCCCGCGCGGATGGCGAGCCAGGCGGCCATGGCCAGCACGGCCCAGAGTCCCGCCAGGGTGAAGAAGATGTGGAACCCCTGGGCCGCGCGGGAAAAAATTTTCAACGTTCCGAGCCGTGGAATGGGCAATATTTGCCTGGCGGCTCAGGAGGCGACGCTGCTGACCGTCAGGCGCTGCAGGGCGGCCGGCGAGATGGTCACGCGATAGGCGGAGGAGCGCACCGGGGTGACGATGGGTTCGCCCAGGGCGGCGTCGTGCTTGTCGCGGGCCACGACCGGGCTGGTGCGTGTCTCTTTTTCGCGGGAGTGTTGATGCTGCAATTGGGTAGCGGTTTGCACTGCGCGTTGGATCAGGAAACCGGCGGCACTGATGAGATCCATGTTACCCTCCGTTGGGAGAAGTGGTTTGGGTTGAGGCTGTGGAATCTCAAGCAAGCGATGTGCCATGTGGTTGCGGTTGACGCTGCGCGGATGAGGTCACAACGGGTCAAAAAATTTGCTTGACTCGCCCGAAAAAACCGGCTAATTTGTCGAACGATTCCCTGATAGCTCAGTTGGTAGAGCAGGTGGCTGTTAACCACCTTGTCCCTGGTTCGAGTCCGGGTCAGGGAGCCAAAAATCCTTCCGAAGAGTGCCGAGAAGTTCCGAAACCCCTTCAAAATCAAACAAAAATCCCAAAACAGTGTTCCGGGGAGTTCTGAAAGATACCGTAGACAGCCGGTATTTTTTGCGGTATTTTCCACATACCGCGAGGGAGATACCGTTACGATGCCCTTGACCGATACCGCGATCCGCAACGCCAAGATCCCATTGGAAAAAAATTCATCAAGCTGACCGACGGTGACGGCATGTATCTCCTCGTCAATCCGGCTGGACGGTATTTCCGCATGGACTACGCCTTTGACGGGAGGCGGAAGACCTTGGCCCTTGGCGTCTATCCTGAAACCGGACTCAAGCAGGCCAGGGAGAAGCGCGAGGAAGCCCGCCGACTCCTGGCCGAAGGAATTGACCCTGGCGAGCATCGCAAGATCATCAAGACCATGGACAAGAGCCGGGAGGCGGACAGCTTCGAGGCCGTTGCCAGGGAGTGGTTCGCCAAGCAGTCACCCAGATGGACGGAGAGCCACGCCAGCAAAGTCATTCGTCGCATGGCAGCGGATGTATTCCCCTGGCTGGGCATGCAAAAGATATCCGACGTGACGGCAAAGGATCTGCTGGCCGTCTTGCGTCGCATCGAGGGGCGGGGCGCACTGGAGACGGCGCATCTTGCCCAACAAACATGCGGGCGCGTTTTCCGGTACGGCATCGCCACCATGCGTTGCGAGCGCGACATAGCCGCCGATCTGCGCGGCGCGCTCCCCCCGGTCAAGGTATCCCACATGGCCAGCCTCACCGATCCCAAGGTGGTGGCGGATCTGTTGCGCGCCATTGACGGCTACCAGGGACATTTCGTCACCCGCTGCGCCTTGCGGCTGTCACCTTTGCTGTTCGTTCGTCCAGGCGAATTGCGCAACATGGAGTGGGGCGAGGTTGACCTTGACGGTGCGGAATGGCGCATCCCCGGATCGAAGATGAAGATGCGCGAGCAACACATTGTGCCCCTGGCGCGGCTAGCCGTTGAGATTCTGCGGGAGATCCACCCCCTTACCGGATCGGGCCGGTTCGTTTTCCCCAGTGTCCGAAGCCCTTTGCAATGCATGAGCGAAAATACCGTTCTGGCCGCGCTACGCCGGTTGGGCTTCACCAAGGAACAGATGACCCCCCACGGTTTCCGGAGCATGGCATCCACCAGATTGAATGAAATGGGCTGGAATCGTGACGCCATCGAGCGCCAGCTTGCCCACTCGGAGAGAAACGCGGTTCGGGCAGCCTACAACTATGCCGAACACCTGCCGGAGCGTCGGCGCATGATGCAAGAGTGGGCCGACTACCTTGACCGGCTGGCGGACCGCAACGTGGTTCCTATGCATGCAACGGCGGTCTGACCGCCGAGAGATGCCCGGCCTACCGCGACGGCGGGAAGAGTGGCTTCCTTCAACCACCTGGCCGGGCGATTTTTTGAGGACTCCTGAGGAGGTGCGTGTATGCCAAAGCAAAATTTTATCATTCAGCAAAAAATTATTATTCATTATTGCGAAGACAAGTTTGAACTTTCTATGCAAATTACTGATGCGAGATTTGCCGCTTTACCATCTTTTGAATTCCATGCATATGAAGTGGAGTTTTCAAATAGAGGATTCTCATGGCACCTTGAACAACCTATAATTGAAGATTGTGACCACATATTTTTGAAAGACTTCTTGATCGATAAGTATATAAAATCAAAAATTTTGCCATCTGAATTTATCTATAAAAATAAAGAAGCGATTGAATTTATTTGTTTTTTTATTGACAATCAAGAAAAATATCTTGAAGAATGCATTCAATCCGGTAATATTTCTTTTGAAGAAATAAAGGATAAATGTCCAGCATGTTTCGATTTTCCGCAAATTAAAAACCTACTTGCACAGTTTTTTCTTTCTGGCGAATTTATCGCAAGGAGGGATGTTGAAGTTTACTTGGAAACAGGCAGGAAGGTTCACGAGGGAATGCGGCTCGGTCGTGTAGAAAGCGCACGAGTTAGAAGCGAAGAATCCATAAAAAATAAGACTAGTTGGCGAGAAATGGCTATCCAGTTGTGGAAAGACCATCCAGGCTGGACATTAGATGATATGGCGCAACATATTCGTGAAACTGGATATGAAGATTATAAAGTAAGCACAATTAAAAATGCGTTGAAAGATTTGAAGGGAGCGGTCGTCAAACGACGATCGGAGTAGCATTTTTGTAAACCAAAAATACCGGATCGGAACGATTGGTCAACAGTCGTTCCAGAGCGGAACATTTGCAATAGATAATCTACAAATCAAGCATTTAGATTACGGCCAACTTCAACATTCCTTGCTCATGAGGAGTTCCGAAAATGGCCGAACCAAATTTCGCCGTTCCCCGTTCTACCTTCAACAGCATCGCGCCACCCGATCCGGCGCGCCATCTTGACCGCATCCTGAGACGTCCGCAAGTCGAGTTTTTGACCGGGTTGCCGACATCGAGCCTGTACGATGCCATCAGGCAAGGGCGATTCCCCCAACCCATAAAATTGTCGGTTCGTTCCGTTGGTTGGCCGGAGTCGGCTGTCCTGGCTTGGCTGTCCGCGAGGCCGGTGCGTCAACCCGCCGGGCGGTGAGGTGGGGATCAATCATGGACACTACGCAAAATGAAAACCGCCGGGGAGCGGGGAACTCACCCGGCGGGAAACCATGGACGCGGAGTCAGTATACCGCGCCAGACCCCCGTGGGCAACCTCCCACCCAACCCGAAATCGAGTCGGCGCTGGCAGCGCTTGACCCTGGATGCGAGCGGCAAACCTGGTTCACCGTCGCTGCGGCACTCAGGGACGGACTTGGCGACCAGGCGGGATTCCCCCTGTTCGACTCCTGGAGTCGGGGCGGCGCATCGTACAACCTTGCCGACACCCGCGATACTTGGCGAAGCATCCGGGAAGGGGGCGGCATCGGCATCAAGTCGCTTTTCAAGCTGGCGCGCGATGCCGGCTGGCGGTGGGAACCGGAGCGATCCGACCCCCGGAACCGGGCCACGACGAGACCGGCGCATACCGGCGCATATTCGGCGCGTCCGGCACCCACCAGACCGATTCCCCAGTCAGCCGACGATCAACGGGCGCGAGAACGATTGATCGTCACCTGGAGGGCGTCGGTCCCGCTTGACCACTCCGACGCGGAACCGGTGCGCCGCTACCTGATCGGGCGGGGCTTGGGCTTGATCTTGGCTGACTTGCCAGGGGCAGATGTGGTGCGGTTCCATCCGAATCTTGTTTATTGGGATGGCCGCCAGGAAGTTGGGCGATACCCGGCGCTGGTGTCACTCGTCCAGGACATGACCGGGCGGGCCGTTACCCTGCACCGCACATATTTGACCCCCAACGGGCGCAAGGCCGACGTGCCATCATCAAAAAAACTGATGACCCCAATTCGGCTAGGAGCGATTCGGGGCGCGGCTGTCCGGCTTTACGCTGCGGAGAAATACTTGGGCGTGGCCGAGGGGTTGGAAACCTCGTTGGCCATCAGGCTGGCAACCGGACAGCCAGTTTGGAGCACGGTTACGGCGGGCGGCATGGCGGCACTGGAATTGCCCCCGGAGATCCGCGAGCTTTTCATCTGGTGTGATCTGGACTCCAACGGAGTCGGCCAACAGGCTGCCGAGGGCCTGGCCAGGAGGATGACCGCCGGGGGGCGCATCGTGCGCGTCATGACCCCACCAGGAGAAATACCGGCTGGGGCTAAGGGGCCACCCTGAAGCGGAGGTATGCGACGGGCTGTTTATGCACTGGTGCCGCCCATGTGGGCGGTGGGGATCGGTGGGCATCGATGTCGGCCTGAAGGCCGGGAGGCTTGGCCGGTGGAGATGCCATGAATATGTGGAGGGGACCAGGTAATGAGCGAGAACGTTGATGTGTTGATGGCCGCAATTCGGGCGACGCACCCGGAGCGCTATCGAGGACTGGCCGACAAGGTTCGCGCCAGACAGAAATTTCGTGCTGCGGTGCAACTGCTGGAGAAGGCTTTGACCGATGGTCAACCCCATGGTCAGGAGGCCGGGATCGGGAGCGAACACCCGGCAGAGAGAGCGGCACCCCCCGGTTGAGGGGGCGGGGCCGGGTGGACCGGGGCAGGCCGGGGATACCTCCAGGCGGGGGCATCGGAGCCGCGCCGCTGTCCGGTAATTTGGCTGACAAAACCGGGTAGGTTGACAAAATTGCCTCTCACTTGGTTGACAAATTCGGGCAGGTTGACAAAATTTGTAACAAGAATTATCAATTAAATTCAATAAGATAATTAATATTTTTGTCAAAATGTAAATATGTTAGTTGAACGCTCGTTTGTCAACCAAGATATTGAACGATTTCAATAATATAGAAAAAAGAAAATATGTTAGTTGACTTTAGCGTGTCAACAAAGTGATTCAATGATTTCAAATGGTTAGATGGCGTTTTTGGCCAAAAAAGCCCCATTTTGTCAACCTTGTGAAAACGTGTGCGTGTGTATTGCGATGCCGAGGGTGAAACAACCCGCTCAAGCCGCTTTCCAGGAAGGACCCTGGAAGGATATGCTAACATGTTCTGGTGTCGTGGTCGTGGCATCGCGGCGGGGCTACCAGGGAGCAATCAAACGGGTGGTGTGGCAGGCACTCCCGCTTGTGCGTGGGGTGTGTGCCGGGGCAGGCATGTCATCGCGGATAGATCCGCACCACATGCACCCTGTCTTTGACGTGTAGACACGAAACCAAAACAATCTACTAATCATCAAGTCATTGAAATTAAATATTAATCAGTGTGGTATTTTAATCGAGTCGATTTGGTTGGTGTAGAATCCATGGCCAGCCAAGGGAAGGGTTGAGGCTGGCAGATGCGCATCACCGCGCACTTGCACCCGATCCCGGCAGCAGTCGGGCCGGGTCGGGTACATCAGCCCGCGCCGTTCCTCCCAACCCGATGGCCGGGGGAGGTGGTGCCGCGATGGCGCGCGGCGTGGGGATACCCTGCCGTTTCATATGCCCGCCATTGCGCTACAAAGGCCGTGGACGCGTTTTTGGGATAGAGGAAGGCATGGGTAGCGGGATGGTGTCTCGAACGGCTGCAAGGCCATCTGTACGCGGTTCCTCGATGGTGGGCCGATGGGGTGAAAGCTGGTGCCGGGCGCGGGCGCACCACGGGGACACCCGGCAAGATGCCCACACATTCCCTTGACCGTTGGCCAGGAAGGGTGGCAATCTGCATCAACGGGGCCGAAAACCCCTACAAACTGAAGCGGATACCGCACCCGTCAGCCTTGCGGTATTTTTGTGCCTGCGATCCGGCATGGCTTGTGCCTGCCTGTCATGCGGGCCGGGTGTGCGTGGATACAACACCCCGCAAGGGGGAAGAAGCGCGCCGTCTTCGCGTCACCCACAAAGGCAAGCTTCGTCTGCTTGACGCCGACATGCTGCCCCCTGGCGAAACCCCAGAACCGTACCAGCGACGACACCAGCTTTCCGACAAGCGGGACTTTGACGACGGCGATGCCCTGCTGAACGAGTTGCACGCTCTTGCTCGCGCCAGACGGGAAGAAGGCCGGGGGATCGCGTCGGGTGAGTTGGAACCGTTCTTGGATGACCTTCGAGCCGTGCTTGTCCATGCAGGGAGCCGTATTGCCCATGCATCTGCGGCGATCTACGCGCAAAACAGATTCGCTCAACAGCGGCTGGGAACTCCAAAAGTCTGGTGTTGATTGGCGAGGCTGCCAGGGAAGGCGGCCTTGTTCCGATGGCGTGAGCGTGTCCTCCCCTGGCAAGGCAAGCGGAAAATGCACCACCCCCGCATTTTTTTTCTCCGGGCTGGTGGCGGGCGTGGTATGCTGATGGCGTCATCAATCCTTGGGAGGATTCGAAATGAGCACAGCCGCGACCATGACCTTCGACACCTTGAAATTCGTCCGTCGTCTGCGAGATGCCGGAGTGGAAGAGAAGCAGGCCGAAGCATTCTCGGAGGCGTTCAAGGAAGTCCAGGATGCCCAACTGGCTGGGCTGGCCACCAAGGGCGACATCCAGGAAGTCAAACGTGACATCAAGGAGCTTGCATTGCGCATTGCCGCCGACATGGCCAAAATCCATGGCGATCTTGCCACCATGCGGTGGGGCATGGCCGTGACCGTCGGTGGAATCGTTGCACTGATCCTCAAGACCTTCTTCCCGCACTGACCCCACCGCCAACAGACAAGCGCACCCACCCCCGCACCAGGAATCGCCAGGAGACGAGATCACCACCCGCAAGGGGCGTAGCCTTGCCCGCGAGTCAAAAACGCGGCTGGGTGCTTCCTGTGCGCGCCAGTGCCGTCATGCTCCAGATTGAGGGGGAGAGGGCGGACCTTCCGCCAGGGAGATCACCACCTGGCCGGGTAACGATTCTTCCCCCTGGCGGGCAGTGCCGACAAATCGATGCGGCGGGCGAGGGGAGGCCCTGCGGGTTCCGGGTGGTGCCGTCCAGGGAGAAGCCCACCACCTGACAGGCTGGCGCATTGGTTGCCTGAATCATGCGGAATCCCACTCCCTGGTCGCGGGAGTCAGCGAATTGACGAGGGGGGCAGCGAGAAAATTTTACGGTATTTTTTACGGTATGCGGAAAAATTGCTCGACTACTTATCAAGCAAATTCAATGAATTAATCGATCAATGTGAAGCAGGGTCAGCCAAAAATCCTTCCAGCAGGTTCCCTGAAGTTCCGCAACACCAAGAAAATCAAGCAGAAATCGTAAAACTGCCCTGGCATTGCAAGAGGAAAATTCACCACCCCCGCTTTTTTTTGCTCCAGGCTGGTGGCGGGCGTGGTATGCTGATGGCGTCATCAATCCTTAGGATAGAGCAACCCACCATGACCTGTGCCGTTGCGTTCGACACGCTGAAATTCGTCAAGACCCTCAAGGCGGCCGGAGTGGATGAGAAGCAAGCCGAAGCGCATGCGGAGGCGATGTGGGAAGTCCAGGACAGCCAGTTGAAAGAGTTGGCCACCAAGGGCGATTTGCGGGAACTCAAATTGGAAATCATGGCCGAAATCCACCTGCTCAAATGGATGCTTGGCGTTTTGATGGCCGGAGTACTGGCCCTTATCCTCAAGACCTTCTTCCCGCACTGACCCCCACCACCCGTAGCGAAGCACACCCACCCCCACGCCTCCCTGTTCATTTGCCGAAGTTGTGATGCGCCCTGCGCGTGATTCTTGACGTTGCATGGTATTATAGGCCAAAATACCAGCTTCACGGCTGCCTTGCCACCGGCATCCGACTTTTGCAAGAGACTCTTGCAAACCAGGCATATGAGGCTTGCGAAATGTTGAAGGCAGTGGGAGTATCGCAATTTCTCATCATTGTGATGTTCGCGGGCGTCATGTCCATGTTGCTGAATCTCTCCAACGTGGACCGCACCCCGTATGACCGTTTTCTCAACCGGATGGGACAGTTCGCGCTGCGGGAGACCGACCTCGATCTGGATCTGGTGAGAGTGCATCACGGCAGGGACAAGCCCGACTCCGATCCCAGGGAACATCTGCGCGCCATGCAACTGGGACTGGGCACCCTCGCCACGGATTGCACCGCGTTGAGTTTCCTGAACAACAATGGCCTGTGCGCCACGCTCGGCAAACTGGACGGCCTGCTGGCCACCCGCATGGAAGAGGTGCAACGGTTCCTCATCCATCAGGAGGATTTTCAAAAAGCCGCACGCTCCTTCTCCACGCTCCTGGAAGAACTCCTCGCCAATCCCCGCATGCAGGAGACCCGACTCAAACGGCACCTGGAACTGCTCGCCCGCGACCTCATCGGCGGCGTCAAACCCAAACCCGCCTGGCATCCGAGCCGCTTGAGCGCCCCCCCCCAGGACGGCGCGGAGCCGGACGAGGGCCTGCGGCTGCAGGCCAGCCGCGCCATCGACACCAGCAAGCGGATGCCCCTCCCCTCCCCGCCCCAGGATGGCGATAACGTCCGCCTGGAGGAGGCCACCCTGGAAGAACGCCTGGCCGTGATCAAGAAACTGGCCGTGGAACTGGAGATGACCGCCGGTCTGGAGAAACTCTTTCCCCTGGCCCGCGACATCGTCAAGAACGATGGCGAGGCGCGGAAACTCCTGACCCGTATCGACAGCCGGGCCATGCGCGACGTCGCGGAGGAGATTCTGCGCTGGGTCGGGGTGCATTATGAAAAATATTACGAAAAGGAACGGCAGGGGGCGGTTCGCATCCGCTATCTGCTCTATCTGGCGGCCATGGTATTGCTGGGACTGTTCAGTTATCTGCTGTTCCAGAACCGCCAGGAGATGCGGCAACGCCGGCGCATGACCGAGGCGGTGCAAAGCACCGAGGACGCCATCCTGATTCTGGATCGCCACGGCGTGGTGGAATACGCCAATCCCTCCTTCCAGAAATTGACCGGCCTGCCCACGGCGACGGTGACGGGTCGTCATTACCGGGAGTGCAAAGGGACCTTCTCCTCGCCGGATTATGTGGAGGCGATGGGAGCCGCCCTGCAAAAGGGGGAGAAATGGCGCGGCACGAGCCAGTCGCAACGCAAGACCGGGGACGACACGAAGGAATCGTTCTGGTTTCAGGCCTCGATCACCCCCCTGCGCGGAGAGGATCAGGCCCTCGACGGCTGCGTCATTCTGCTGCACGACATGACCGAGTACAAGCGGATCGAGGCGCAGTTGCAGGGCGCCAGGCAGGTCGCCGAGGAGGCCAGCCAGGCCAAAAGCGATTTTCTGGCCAACATGAGCCACGAAATCCGTACCCCCATGAACGCCATCATCGGCATCGCCCACCTGCTGTTCAAGACCGAACTGACCGCCCGCCAGAAAGCCCAACTCAAGAAGATCCAGGCCTCCAGCATGCATCTGCTGGGGATCATCAACGACATTCTCGACTTTTCCAAGATCGAGGCGGGCCGGCTCGGCGTGGAAAAAACCGAGTTCGAGCTGGAGCGGGTGCTGGACAATCTGAGCGGCCTGATCGCGGAAAAGGCCAGCGCCAAGGGGCTGGAGCTGGTGTTCGTGGTGGACCGGAACGTCCCCAATTTCCTGGTGGGCGACCCGTTGCGGCTGGGGCAGATTCTCATCAATTACGCCTACAACGCGGTCAAGTTCACGGAACGCGGCGAGATCGACATCCTGATCGAGGTCAAGGAGGAGATCGGCCAGGAAGTGGTGCTCCATTTCGCGGTGCGGGACACCGGGATCGGCATGACCGGGGAGCAGTTGCAAAAACTGTTTCGGAGTTTCCAGCAGGCCGACACCTCGATCACCCGCAAGTACGGCGGGACCGGACTGGGATTGGCCATCAGCAAGAAACTGGCCGAACTCATGGGCGGGGAAGTGGGGGTGGAGAGCGAACATGGCAAAGGCTCCACCTTCTGGTTCACGGCGCGCCTGGAGCGGGGCGCGGAGAGCAACCGCATCCTGCTGCCGGAGCCGGACCTGCGGGGGCGGCGCGTGATGGTGGTGGATGACAATCCGCAGGCCCTGGAGGTGATCCAGGAGATGCTGACCAGCATGTCCTTCGTGGTGGTCGGCGTGGATTCGGGCGCCGCCGCGTTGCGGGAGTTGCAGCGCGCCGAACGGACCCAGCCGTGCGAGATCGTCTTCCTGGACTGGCAGATGCCCGGCATGGACGGCATCGAGACGGCGCGCCGGATTCGCGCACTCAAGTTGGAGCCGCAACCCCACCTGGTGATGATCACCAGTTTCGGCAGGGAAGAGGGCATCAAGCTGGCGGAATCGGTGGGGATCGAGGATGTGCTGATCAAGCCGGTGAGCACCTCGATTCTGTTCGACACCGCGATGCGGGTGTTGGGCAAGGCGCGGCGGGAGGAGACGCGCCAGGTGATCGATGCCCCGTCGTTGCGCAAGGAGGATCTGTCCCTCGTCAAGGGCGCGCGCATTCTGCTGGTGGAGGACAACGACCTCAACCAGGAGGTGGGGCTAGAGCTGCTGGCGGATGCCGGTTTCCAGGTGGACCTGGCGGAAAACGGCGAGGTGGCGGTACGGATGGTCCGGGAGCGGGTCTACGATCTGGTCCTGATGGACATGCAGATGCCGGTGATGGACGGGGTGACGGCCACCGGCCACATTCGCGAGTTGCCGCAATGCGGGCAACTGCCGATCCTGGCCATGACCGCCAACGCCATGCAGGCGGATCGGCAGCGTTGCCTGGCCGCCGGGATGAACGATCATATCGCCAAGCCCATCGATCCGGAGGAGTTGTGGGATCGATTGGTCCACTGGCTCAAGCCGCGTCCCAAAGAGCCATCGGCACCCCCCGCCGCGCCGCCGCCGGAAGGCGAGGCCGCCGCCCCGGAGGAGGTTTCGTTGATGCGGATTCCCGGCCTGGACTGCGAGTTGGGCTTGAAGCGCACCCTGGGCAAGCGGCCCTTGTATTTTTCCATTCTGAAAAAATTCGTCGCGGGCCAGAAGCGGGTCGCCGAGCAGATCAAGGTGGCCTTGCAGGCCAGGGATTGGGGGACCGCGGAGCGGTTGGCGCACACCCTCAAGGGGGTGGCCGGCAACATCGGGGCGACGGTCTTGCAGGACGAGGCGGCCGAACTGGAGCAGGCCATCGGCGCAAAGATGGCCATGGGCGAGGTGATGAATCGGCTGGTGGTGGTGGCCGGCACGGTGGCGGAGTTGATCGCCCAGTTGGAGGCGCGGCTTGCCGATCTGGCGGAGGTCAAGCCCAAGCCAGCGGTGGACGTGGAGCGGTTGCGGGGGGTGTGTCTGCGGTTGCGGGAGTTGCTGGGCGAGGACGACCCGGAGGCCGTGGAGGTGCTGGATGAGCACGTGGAGTTGTTGCAGAGTGGCTTTGGTCAGCAATATCATCCGCTCGCCGGGGCGATTCGCCAGTTCGAGTACGAGACGGCGTTGCGGTTGCTCGCAGAGGTGGCCGAGGGGTCGCAGGTGACGTTGTAGCGCGGAAGGGGGCTGGGAGCGCATGGAAGAGACAACTGATGAGATATTGAGTCGGCCAATGGTGCTGGTGGTGGATGACACCCCGGACAATTTGCTGTTGATGAGTGGTCTGCTCAAGGAGTGGTACAAGATCAAGGTGGCGAATCAGGGGGAGAAGGCGTTGAAGATCGCCAACGGCGATCCGCCTCCGGATTTGATCCTGTTGGACATCATGATGCCTGGCATGGACGGTTACGAGGTGTGTCGTCAGCTCAAGGCCAAGGCGCGCACGCGGGACATTCCGGTCATTTTTCTGACCGCCAAGGCCGAGGTGGAGGACGAGAAGCGTGGGTTGGATCTCGGGGCGGTGGATTACATCACCAAGCCGATCAGTCCGCCGATCGTGCTGGCGCGGGTGAAGACCCATCTGACGCTCAAGGCCACGGCGGATTTCTTGCGGGACAAGAACGATTATCTGGCGTTGGAGGTGGCGCGGCGCACGCAGGAGGTGATGGCGATTCAGGATGTGACGATTCTGGCGATGGCGTCGTTGGCCGAGACGCGGGATTCGGACACCGGCAATCACATCCGGCGCACGCAGTATTACGTGAAGGCGCTGGCCGGGCATTTGCGGGAGCATCCCCGCTTTGCCGGGCAGTTGCATGACGGCGTGATCGAGATGTTGTTCAAGTCCGCGCCGTTGCATGACATCGGCAAGGTGGGGATTCCGGATCGGATCCTGTTGAAGCCGGGCCGTTTCACCTCCGAGGAGTTCGAGGTGATGAAGACCCACACCACCCTGGGCCGGGATGCCATTGCCATGGCCGAGGAGCGGTTGGGCACGCGGGTGGATTTTTTGGCCATGGCCAAGGAGATTGCCTGCTCCCATCAGGAAAAGTGGGACGGCAGCGGCTATCCCGAAGGTTTGGCCGGGGAGGCGATTCCCCTGTCGGCGCGTTTGATGGCGGTGGCGGATGTCTACGACGCGCTGGTGAGCCGGCGGGTGTACAAGCCCGGCATGCCGCACGCGCAGGCGCTGGCGATCATGGTCGAGGGGCGTGGCAGCCATTTCGATCCAGACATTCTGGATGCCTTCGTCGCCATTCAGGATCAATTCCTACAGATTGCCGGCCGTTACGCCGACTCGGATCGGGACATGCAGGAGAAGGCCGCGCATTTGTTGCAGATGATTCATTGAGCCGCATCCATCGACAGGGGATCTGTTGTGAGCAGTCTGAATATTAGCAACTTCATCTGGAATATTGCCGACGACGTGCTGAGGGATGTCTACGTCCGGGGAAAATATCGCGATGTCATTTTGCCCATGACAGTCATCCGGCGGTTGGATGCCGTCCTGGAACCCACCAAGGAGGAGGTGCTGCGCATGAAGGCGCGGCTCGACACGGCTGGCGTGGCCAACCAGGATCCGGCCTTGCGCAACTCGTCGGGTCAGGCGTTCTACAACACCTCCTCCTTTCTTTTGCGTGATCTGACACACCGTGGCAAGCAACAACAGCTCAGGACGGATTTTGAGGCCTACCTGGACGGCTTCTCCCCGAACGTTCAGGAAGTACTGGAAAAATTCAAGTTTCGCCATCAGATCCCGACGTTGGCCGAGGCCGACGCGCTTGGATCCCTGATAAAGAAATTTCTGGATCCTTCCATCAATCTCAGTCCCAGACCCGTGTTGCACCAGGATGGATCCATACGGCTTGCCGGTTTGGACAATCACACCATGGGGACGATCTTCGAGGAGTTGATCCGGCGTTTCAACGAAGATAACAACGAAGAGGCTGGAGAGCACTTCACCCCGCGCGACGTGGTGGAGTTGATGGCCAGTTTGATCTTCCTGCCCGTGGCGGCGGTCATTCCGTCCGGCACGTACCTCGTTTATGACGGGGCCTGCGGCACCGGCGGCATGCTGACCGTCGCGGAGGAGACGTTGAACAGGCTGGCGATGGAGCATGGCAAAGAGGTTTCGGTGCATCTTTATGGCCAGGAGGTCAACCCGGAGACCTTTGCCATCAGCAAGGCCGATTTGATCCTCAAGGGCGAGGGGGGTGAGGCGGAGAACATGAAATTCGGCTCGACCCTTTCCGCCGATGCCTTTCCCTTTCGGGAATTCGATTTCCTGCTTTCCAATCCGCCTTATGGCAAGTCGTGGACGATGGATTATGAGCGCATGGGGGGCAAGAAGGAGTTTGCCGATCCACGTTTCATCATCGCGCATGGCGGCAGCCCGCAATACAGCCTGGTCACCCGTTCCAGCGATGGCCAAATGGTGTTTCTGGCCAACATGCTCGGCAAGATGAAGCAAGATTCCGCGCTTGGCAGCCGCGTCGCCGAAGTTCACAACGGTTCCTCCCTGTTCACCGGGGATGCGGGATCGGGCGAGAGCAACATCCGGCGCTGGATCATCGAGAACGACTGGCTGGAAGCCATCATCGCCCTGCCGCTCAATATTTTTTACAACACCGGCATCGCCACCTACATTTGGGTTCTCGGCAATCGCAAGGTGCCGGAACGACGCGGCAGGGTCCAGTTGATCGACGCCACCGGGTGGTTCAAGCCGCTGCGCAAGAACCTGGGCAAAAAGAACTGCGAACTCGGGCCGGACGACATCCGCCGGATCCTCGATGCGTTCCTCGACCGAGAGGAGAGCGAGCAATCCAAATTTTTTCCAAATGAGGCATTCGGCTATTGGAAGGTCACGCTGGACCGTCCCTTGCGTTTGAAGGTGGATTTCGCGGCGGGAGTGCCGCGACGCTTCCGGCAGCAGTGCATCGAGGCCAAGGAGGAGGATCTGTTCGAGCTTATGGAAGCCGTTGCCGAAAAAATCGGCCCTGGCCCCCACCTGGATTTCAACTGTTTCGTGGATGACGTGACAAAGGTTGCGCTGGCCAAGGGAGTGCGCATGACGGCCAAGCGGAGGAAGCTGCTCATGACGGCCCTTGGGGTGAAGGATCCGGCAGCGGAGCCGGTCATCGGAAAAATCACCAAGGGCAAGTCTGGCGCGAACCGAGATCATGACGCCCTGCATGGCGCCTATCATCGGGTGAAGCATGGAGCAAGGATGGTGGTGGAGTACGAACCGGACGTGGAGTTGCGCGATACCGAGCAGGTCTCCTTTCTGGAGGAGGGCGGGATCGAGGCTTTCGTCCGGCGGGAGGTGCTGCCCCATGCCCCGGACGCCTGGATCGATGCCGGCAAGACGGTCATTGGCTATGAAATCTCCTTCACGCGGCATTTTTACAAGCCCAAGCCATTGCGCACGCTGGAGGAAATCCGGGCCGACATCCTGACCCTGGAGCGTGAAACCGAAGGGTTGCTCCTGCGCCTGGTGGGAGGGGAGCCATGAATGTTTTCGATGGATTGGCCGTCCAAGCAGTCTATAAAAAAATTCAATTTGCAATTATGCGCAAAATGGATATCCTGTTTCTCAACAATACCCGCCAAGGCTATGCTCCTCGGAGCACCCTCAAACCGGCGGGTTCCTTTTTTTTGGGGGGTTCCCATGCGGTTTGACAAACCCCCAAAAACGTTCGAAGAACAGGTCTCCCTGTTGCAATCACGGGGGATGGTAATTGATGACCAATCCTCAGCAATCCATTACCTTGCCCATCTGAATTATTATCGCCTGACAGCCTACTGGTTGCCTTTCGAGGCCGACCATGGCGCTCATGCCTTCAAACCCGGCACACGATTCGACGCGATTCTGAATCTGTACATCTTTGACCGGGAGTTGCGCCTGTTGCTGATGGACGCCATTGAGCGGGTGGAGGTCTCCCTGCGCACCCAGTGGGCCTACCACATGGCCCATGGCCATGGCGCTCATGCCTTCATGGAATCCTCTCTAAGCGAAAAAAAGGACAGATGGCAACGTGACCTGGATAGCCTGCGCGAAGAAATCTCAAGATCAGACGAGGTTTTCATTCAGCACTACCGCAACAAATATGATGACCCGGAGTTGCCGCCTATCTGGGCCGTATGCGAGGTGATGTCCCTGGGGCTGTTGTCGCGCTGGTTCACCAATCTGAAACCCATGCCCTTGCGTCGGAACATTGCCGCGACCTATGGGTTGGATGATCGCGTTTTGCAATCGTTTCTGCGCCATCTGGTATACATCCGCAATCTTTGCGCGCATCACAGCCGCTTGTGGAATCGCCGTTTTACCGTGACCATGACCTTACCCCGCACCAAACCGGCGCCCCTGATCGCCGACTTTCATCCCGAAGCAAATCGGAAGATCTACAATACCCTGGTGATGCTGGCCTGGATGATGGACAGGATCTGTCCGATTCATCGCTGGAGAAGGCGTTTACTGGACCTTCTCCAGCGGCACAGCATCGACACGAGGGCGATGGGTTTCCCAAACGATTTCGCCACGCGCTCCATTTGGCGAATGGCGTCAGGAGCCAAGCCATGACCCCCCAACCTTATCCAACGTACAAGGACTCAGGCCTCCCCTGGCTGGGGCAGGTGCCGGAACATTGGGATGTGCGGCGGAATGGGCGGCTTTTTGCGCAAAGAAACGAGACCGGGCATGAGCAGTTGCCTATTTTGGAGGTCTCACTCCGTACCGGGGTCAGGGTGCGCGATATGGGGAACGGTACACGCAAACAGCAAATGACCGACCGAGGCAAATACAAACGTGCCGCCAAGGGAGACATCGCCTACAACATGATGCGCATGTGGCAGGGAGCTGTCGGTGTTGTTCCTGTGGATGGCCTGATCAGCCCGGCTTATGTGGTGGCTCGGCCTATGCCTGAAGTGGAACCGCGCTATTACAACTATCTGTTTCGCACAGCCGATTACATGCGGGAAGTCAACAAGTTCTCCCATGGTATCGTCGCTGACCGCAATCGCCTGTACTGGGATGAATTCAAACAAATGCCATCGGCCTATCCGCCGCTTGAGGAGCAGACGGCCATCGCAAATTTCCTGGACGCCCATGTCCGTCGCACTGTCCATTTCATTAGCAAAAAACGACGGCTGATTGCGCTGTTGAACGAGCAGAAGCAGACCATAATCAACCAGGCGGTCACCCGTGGCCTGGATCCCAACGCCCCCATGAAGCCCACCGGCATCGACTGGATGCCGGAGATTCCGGCGCATTGGGAGCTAATTAAAGTTAAGCATCTATTTAATGAAAGAATTCAAAAGGGCAATCCAGAACTTCCACTATTGGCTGCCACTCAGGAGAAAGGAGTGATTGAGAAAGACGATTATCAAAAAAGAACTGTTATCGCTATGAAAGATTTGCACTTGTTGAAATCTGTAAACGTGGGAGATTTTGTTATCAGCCTCAGATCATTTCAGGGAGGTATAGAGATATCACGAGCTGAAGGTATTATCTCTCCTGCGTACACTATACTAACTCCGCAGAATAACGTCTTCTGCGGATATTTCAGATTTCTCTTAAAATCTTACAGTTTCGTTAATACGCTATCATTGTTTGTTGTTGGTATACGCGAAGGGCAAAGTATTGATTTTCAAAAACTTGGAGTTTCATTTTTGCCGGTTCCATGTTTGAATGAACAAAAATATATATCAGAATATCTAGAAAATATTGAATTCATTATGAACAATAAAGTTGCGCGTACTGAGCACGAAATGCAGCTTGTCCGTGAATTTAGTGAACGATTACTTATAGATGTTGTTACTGGCAAGCTCGATGTAAGGAACATTCCGGTTGACTTGCCAGCAGTTGATGACGCGATGGAGGATCTGGGCGAGGAAAACGAAGGCGACCTCCTGGAAGATGACCCGGAACCGGATGCAGTGGAGGAGTGACCATCATCCCGCCCCCTGCTCCGCCGTCAATCCAAAACATCACCCATGCTTGTTGCGGAAGTGAGGCAGAATTGGTATTATCGGTCAGGGAGGAGACACCATGATCGAGTTCACCAAAGGAAACATACTCACCGATGACGCCGAGGCCATCGTCAATACCGTCAATTGCGTGGGAGTCATGGGCCGGGGCATCGCCTTGCAGTTCAAGAATGCCTATCCGGACAATTTCAAGGCCTACGAGGCGGCCTGCAAACGCCATGAGGTGGCGCCAGGGCGCATGTTCGTCTTTGATACCCATCAACCGACCAGGCAGCGCTTCATCGTCAACTTCCCCACCAAACGTCACTGGCGTGACAACAGCCGCATGGAGGATATCGAATCCGGTTTGCAATCCCTCGTGAAAGAGATTCACGACCGTGGCATCCGCTCCATTGCCATTCCCCCTCTGGGGTGCGGTCTGGGTGGTCTGTCCTGGCCTGAAGTACGCTCGCGCATTGAACTGGCGTTCAGAGAATTGCCGGATATCGACGTCACGCTGTACGAACCTACCGTAGACCCAGCCCCTAGAGCAGTCGTCAACCGCAAGGGGTGGTTGCCAACCCCCATCCCGTCGGGGCTGACATGAGTACCGACACCAGCGAAAAAGGGCTGGAAGCCCTCATCACCCGATCCTTGATCGACGAAGCGGGCTATGTTCCCGGCGACTCCAAGGATTTCGACAAAGACCATGCGGTGGATCTGGCCAAGCTGCTGGCCTTTCTGCAAGCCACCCAACCCGACGCCTTCGACATGCTGGGATTGGCGGATGAGGGTCCCAAGAGGTTTCAGTTCCTCACCCGCCTCCAGAAGGAGATCGACAAACGCGGGATCATCGATGTGCTGCGCCGGGGCATCAAGCACGGGCCGGCTTCGGTGGAACTGTTCTACGGCACCCCCTCTCCGGGCAACGCCAAGGCGATTGCGCTTTTTGCCGCCAATCTGTTCAGCGTCACCCGCCAACTCCATTACTCCAAGGACGCCACCAGGCTCGCCCTGGATCTGGCGCTGTTCCTCAATGGCCTGCCCATCGCCACCTTCGAGCTGAAAAACAGCCTGACCAAACAGACGGTCGCGGACGCCATCCAGCAATACAAACTCGACCGCGACCCCAGGGAGCCGCTGTTCCGGTTCGCCCGCTGCATGGTCCACTTCGCGGTGGACGATCACGAGGTGCGCATGTGTACCCACCTGAAAGGCAAGGCCTCCTGGTTTCTGCCCTTCAATCGCGGCTGGAACGACGGCGCGGGCAATCCCCCCAATCCCGATGGACTCAAGACAGACTACCTGTGGCGGGAGATCCTCGCCAAGCCGATGCTCACCGACATCCTCGAAAACTATGCCCAGGTGGTGACGGAAAAAGACAACACGGGACGCAAAAAATCATCAAAACAAATCTTTCCGCGCTTTCATCAGCTGGACGTGGTGCGCAGACTCCTGTCCGACGCCAGAAACCATGGCGCGGGCCGTCGCTACGTGATCCAACATTCGGCAGGCTCCGGCAAGAGCAACTCCATTGCCTGGCTCGGCCACCAACTGGTGGAACTGGAACGCTCCGGCAAGCCCATCTTCGATTCGGTCATCGTGGTGACCGACCGGCGGGTGCTCGACAGACAGATTCGCGACACCATCCGGCAGTTCACCCAGGTCTCCTCCCTGGTAGGCCACGCCGAACGATCCGAAAATCTGCGGGCGTTCATCAGGTCTGGTGTGCGGATCATCATCACCACGGTGCAGAAATTCCCCTTCATTCTGGATGAGATCGGCGACGAGCATCGCGACCGGACCTTCGCCATCATCATCGACGAGGCCCACTCCAGCCAGGGTGGCCGCACCTCCGCCCAAATGCACATCGCCCTGGCCGCCAATGGATCGGAAGAGGAGGAAGAGTCGGTCGAAGATGCCATCAACCGGCTGATGGAAACCCGCAAGGTGCTGCCCAACGCCAGCTACTTCGCCTTCACCGCCACCCCCAAGAACAAGACCCTGGAGGTTTTTGGCGTGCCGATTCCCGAAGGGGACAAGGTCCGCCACGTCCCTTTCCACGGCTACACCATGAAACAGGCCATCCAGGAGGGATTCATCCTGGATGTGCTGAATCACTATACGCCAGTGGACAGCTACTACCGCCTCATGAAGACCGTGGAGAACGACCCCAGATTCGACGCCAGGCGCGCGCAAAAGAAGCTCCGCCAATACGTGGAATCCCACGAGCATGCCATCCGCCAGAAAGCGGAGATCATGATCGACCACTTTCATGCCCAGGTTGCCGCGCCACGCAAGATCGGCGGTTCCGCCCGCGCCATGGTGGTGACCAATGGTATCCAGCGCGCCATTCGGTACTTCAGCGCATTCGATGCCTATTTGAGGGAAACCAAAAGCCAATACAAGGCCATCGTCGCCTTCTCCGGGGAACATGAATACGGCGGGGAAAAGGTGACCGAAACCTCGCTCAACGGTTTCCCCAGCAACGCCATCGAGGAAAAATTCAAACAGGATCCCTACCGGTTCCTGATCGTCGCGGACAAGTTCCAGACCGGCTACGACGAACCCCTGCTCCACACGATGTACGTGGACAAAACCCTCTCCGGAATCAAGGCGGTACAGACCCTGTCGCGGCTCAATCGCGCCCACCCGCAAAAGCACGACACCTTCATCCTCGACTTCATGAACGATGCCGATGGCATCCGCCAGTCGTTCGAACCCTATTACCGCACCACGATCCTCGGCGACGAAACGGACCCCAATAAACTGCACGACCTGAAATCAGCGCTCGATGGTTATCGGGTGTATGCCTGGCTTCAGGTGGAGGAACTGGTGGCGCTCTACCTGGGCGGGGCGGAGCGGGACAGGTTGGACCCGATTCTGGATGCCTGCGTGGCCATCTATACCGAGGAACTGGACGAAGATGGCCAGGTGGACTTCAAAAGCAAGGCCAAGTCGTTCACCCGCACCTACGGCTTTCTGGCCTCCATCCTGCCATTCTCCAACGCCGACTGGGAAAAATTCTCCATTTTCCTCAATTTCCTGATACCGAAACTCCCCGCGCCCAAGGAGGAAGATTTGTCCAAGGGGATTCTGGAAGCCATCGACATGGACAGCTATCGGGTCGAAGCCCAGGCATCCATGGCCATCATCCTGCCGGACGCGGATGCCGAAATCGATCCCGTGCCCATCGGCGAGGGTGGCGGAAGACCGGAGCCGGAACTGGATTATCTGAGCAATATTCTCAAATCCTTCAACGATCTGTTCGGCAATATCGATTGGAAGGATGTGGACAAAATCGGCAAAGTTATCGCGGAAGAACTGCCCGCCAGGGTATCGGCCAACAAGGCCTATCAGAATGCGATACGCAATTCCGACAAACAAAACGCCCGCATTGAGCACAACAAAGCGTTGGAAAAGGCAATTCTTGAATTATTTTCGGATCATACCGAACTGTTCAAGCAGTTCATGGACAACCCATCCTTCAAGAAATGGCTGTCAGAGACGAATTTTGCCAGGACCTATGCCGAAGCATCCTGATCGCCAGGAAGAGAACCGAAAACGCCCGCTCAGTGATGTGAAAAAATGTCCTCCTCCTCCCAGCCCGCCAGGTCGAGGGCGACGCGCGTGGGCAGGACATTCATGCAGGCGAGGGCCAGGTCGAGGCGCTGCTCCCGCTCCAGCCGCTCGAGCAGTTTCCGGTAAATCGGGATGAGGTGGATGACATCCGAACTGGCATAGGCGACCTGCCGGGGCGAGAGGGTCTCGGCGGCCCAGTCCGAGGATTGCTGCTCCTTGTCGAGTTCGATGGCCAACAGTTCCGCCACCAGATCCTTGAGACCGTGACGATCCGTGTAGGTGCGGGTCAAACGGGAGGCGATCTTGGTGCAAAAAACCGGCGCGACCTCGATGCCGAGCCACCGTTTGAGGGCCGCCATGTCAAAGCGGGCGAAATGGAAGATCTTCTGCACCGACGGGGCCTCGAGAACGGCACGCAGGCGGGGCGCCTGGTAACGGCGCGTTTGCACCAGGGTGATCACCCCATCCTCATTGCACATTTGCACCAGGCAAAGACGGTCGCGCTGGGTTTTCAGACCCATGGCCTCGGTATCCACGGCCAGATAACGGCTCGCCAGATAAAGACGCTGGCGCTCCTCGTCCAGGTCGTCCAACAAAACGACGGTCTGCGTGCTGTTCATGGCTTTTTTTCCCCGAATGGAGATGGTATCCTATATGGGGATTCATTGTATGATGGTTTGTTGACAAGATCCAAGGATCGATTTTGCATTTTTCGAACGCGAGGGATAGGGGACCATGCCGGACCGGGATCAATACACAAGCGAGCAGTTGGCCAAGATCCGCGCCACCCTGGAGGAAGCGCTCGGCAATGACGCGTCACAGGCTCTGGACAATCTGGATCACCGATTCATCGCCGCCGCCGAGGAGGCCGAGGAGGGCGGAGCGGGGTCGGGCCGCCGCGGGAGCGCCCCGGCGATCGAAGACGAAAAGAAAAGCAGCGTGGATGTGGAGAGCGTCATCCAGGAAGGACGCCTCAAAAAAATGCTGGAGGCCCTCGGCAAGATCCAGGACGACCCGGAACAGATGCGCACCATGGTCGCCGAAATCCTGCGCCACCGGGAGGTCAAGGCCTTTCACATGGTGGACGCCATGTCCAAGGTCAGCAACGACGTGGAACTGGTCAACGCCCTGGCCCATGGCATCGTCTCCCACAAGGGGGTCAATCCGCTGATCGACGGTCTGCGGCATGCCACCATCAGCCCGGAGGCGATGAAATCCCTGGCCATGGGCATCGCGGACCAGGGAACGGTCAATCACATCATCCGCGCCATCGCCACCGCGCCGCCGGCCCAGCCGGAAGCGGAGATCATCTGGGCCATGGAGGTGATGGGCCGCGGCTCCACGGAGCAGATGCTGGAAGCCATCAAGCTGTTGTCCAACACCTCGCCCGGCGCGATCATCCTGGCCACGGGGATCGTCAATCGCAAGGATGTGGCCATCGAACCGCTGGTGCGCGCCCTGTCGGCCACCAAGGGCAACGCCAAGGCCACCACCATTCTGGCCGTGGCCCTGACCAAACTGGCCGATACCGGCGCACTGATCACCCTGCTGGAAAAATACATCTCCGACGACACGGAAGGCGGGGAAATCCTGAGCGTCAAGCTGGTGCAACGCAGCCTGGAAGAGAAGGGACGGCCCAAGCAGATGGCCAAGGCCGCCAAGGTGGTGCATGGCAACTCCATGGCCGGCAAGATCCTCTGCATGGGGATCGTGGACCAGGGCGATCCGCAGCAGTTGGAGATGGCCTACCAACGCATCGGACATCCCGTCGGCAAACAGATGCTGGCGGTGGGCATCTCCAAAAAGCTGTCGGCATTGAAAGCCCTGCAGTTGCTGGGCGGGGACTATTTCAAGCTCTCCAAGATGCAGGCGGTGGCGGACACCGCCACCAGGGAGGCCCGGCAACGCTACAACTGGATCCTGCAAAACGTCCTCGGCGAGAGCCTGGAACCGAAAAAAAACGTCTCGGCCAGGGAGGCATTGGCCCAGGGATTCAAGCAGTAGAGTCCGCGCGACGACCGCGCGACAGCTCCCCGAAGAACGCCCCGACCGCTATCGCCCCGCCAGAGGCGTGGTGTTCCATGGCGGCGGTGCCCACCACCGCGATGTCGGCCACGCCGCGCAGGGCGTCCACGTCCTCGGGCCATTTGACGCCAAAGCCCACGGCCAGGGGGGTGGAGGCAGCGGCGCGACAGCGGTCGATGAACTGGCGCACTTGCGCGTCGAAATCGGTTCGTTTTCCTGTCACCCCCTTGCGGGCCACGCAGTAGCAGAATCCCGCCGCCCGCTCCCCGATGAAGCGCAGCCGTTCGTCGGTGCTGGTGGGGGTCAGCAGTTGAATCCAATCCAGATTCCCGTTGCCGAATTCCCGGCAGGCGGCCATGGCGGCATCGGCCTCCTGGGGTGGCAGGTCCGGGATGATCAATCCCCGCGCCCCCAGCTCCGCCGCTTCGCGAATGAACCGTTCCACCCCGCGCGCCAGCAATATATTGAAATACGTCATGATCAGGAACGGGATCTCCGGGTGACGCCGCACGGTCTCGCCGATGAAGCGCAACCCCTCCTCCACGCGGAAGCCGTGATCGAGGGCCGCCTGATTGGCCAAGGCGATGACCGGTCCGTCGGCGATGGGTTCGGAAAAGGGGATTTGCAGTTCCATCAGGTCCACGCCGTTGGCGGCCATGGCATCGATCACCCGGCGGTTCTCCTCCAGGGAGGGGTGTCCCAACACGAGGTGGGACATGAGCAGGATGGGAGAAGCCGTTTTCTGTGCGGCCAGTCGGGCACGGATATGGGTTTCCAGGGGAGTGGGCGTCATGTCATGCCTCGTTGACGGAGTAGTCGGCGGCCTTCTTGCGGATGTAACGGCGCCAGCCCGGATCTTCCAGGGCGTCGGCAATGGTGAAGATATCCTTGTCGCCGCGTCCGGAAAGGTTGATGATCACCACGGCCTCGGGCGGGAGGGTGGGGAGTTCCTTGAAGGCCTGCGCCACGGCGTGGCTGGACTCCAGGGCCGGGATCAACCCTTCCTGGCGCATGAGGCGTTGCAGGGCATCCAGCACCTCGCGGTCGGTGGCCGCCTCGCAGCGGATGCGGCCGCTGGCGTGCAGGTGGGCGAGAATGGGCGATACCCCCACGTAGTCCAGGCCGGCGGCCACCGAGTGGGTATCCAGCATCTGGCCGTCGTCGTTTTGCAAAAAGAAGGTCTTGTAGCCCTGCGCCACGCCGATGGCCCCGCTACCGGAGGCCAGGCGGGAGGCGTGGTGACCGCTTGCCAGCCCCTTGCCCCCGGCCTCCACGCCCACCAGGGTGACGTCCGGGTCGTCGAGAAACCCCTGGAAGATCCCCATGGCGTTGGAGCCGCCGCCGACACAGGCGTAGACGTGGGTGGGGAGGCGGCCCTCGGCCTCGAGGATCTGTTTGCGGGCTTCGAGGCCGATGATGGACTGGAACCAGGAGACCATTTCGGGAAAGGGGTGGGCGCCGCAGGCGGTGCCGAGGACGTAATGGGTATGGTCCATGCTGCCGACCCAGTCGCGCATGGCCTCGTTGACGGCGTCCTTGAGGGTGCGCGAGCCGGAGGTGACCGGGACCACGGTGGCGCCCAGGCGTTCCATCCAGAAGACATTGGAGCGTTGCCGTTCCACGTCCTCGGCGCCCATGTAGATCACGCATTCGAAGCCCATGCGGGCGGCCATGGTGGCGCAGGCCATGCCGTGCTGGCCGGCGCCGGTTTCGGCGATGGCGCGGGTTTTGCCCATGCGCCGCATGAGCAGCCCCTGCCCCATGACGTTATTGGCCTTGTGCGCGCCGGTCTGGTTGAGGTCCTCGCGTTTGATGTAAACGCGGCGGCCGAACTGGCGGGAGAGATTCCCGGCGAAGGTCAGGGGGGTTGGGCGGCCGGAGTAGTTTTCCATGAGCCGGAGGTATTCGTTCCAGAACGCCGGATCCGCGCGGGCGGCTTCGTAGGCCTCGGTCAGGCGGCGGAAGGTTTCGTGGAGGATCTCCGGGATGAAGGCCCCGCCGAATTCGCCAAAATAGCCGGTTTGCATGCGCGGTTGTTCCTTGGAGTTTGGATTGGGATGCGGCTGCGTGACGGGCGTAACTATAGCGCTTTCGTGGCGTGGCGAGAAGGGCGTGGCGGTTGCGGGGTCATTTTTTTCCCGTTAGGATGGTGGTCATGAAACGCATGTTCGCCACCACCGGCGCATTGGTGATTCAGGGAGAGGAAGTGGTCTACCGGTTGACGCGCTCCATGTTGCGCAGGCGGCTGACTCTGCGCGTGGCGGCGGACGGGGCGGTCGAGGTGGGGGTTCCCTGGCTGGTGGGCATGAAGCGCGTGGAGGCGTTCCTGCGGGAGCACGGGGCATGGTTGTTGGCCCGCCGGGAGGCTCGCAGGATGCCGTATCTGGCGGATGGTTTCGTGTTGCCGTTTCTGGATGAGGTCTTGACGTTGCGGGTGGTTGGCGAGGAGATCGCCCGGCCCCGGCGGCTCGGTGACGCGTTGCAGGTTCCGGCGCCGTTGACCGGCGGGGGATTGGAGGTCATGGTGGAGAGTTGGTATCGCCGGGAGGCGTTGCGCCATCTGCCCGAACGGGTTCGCGCACGGGCGCGGGAGATGGGGGTGAGCGTGAGCGGGGTATCGATTCGCGCACAGAAAAGCCGCTGGGGGAGCTGTTCGTCCCGTGGCGGGATCCATCTCAACTGGCAGCTGATGTTGCATCCGTCGCGGGTGGTGGATTATGTGATCGTCCACGAGCTGTGCCACCGCGTGCATATGAATCACTCCCCGGCGTTCTGGGCACTGGTGGGTACCATTCTGCCGGATTATCCGCTATTGAAAAACCAGTTGAAGACGATTCAACTGCCGTGGCGATCCGTCAATACGGATCGTTGAGCATCAACACGTCAATTGCCGTGGATTGAAAAATAATTTTCCCGGCGCCTGTGTTGAGGATTTCTTGTTTTAAATTCTGATTCAAGATGCGGTGATGCCACCAACCACTTTCCGCGACTTGTGGTCTTTTCATATTTTCGAAATCCAATTCCCGGTCATAGCATGATTTTGTCCATTCCGGAACAGATCTTACCTTTCCTTTGAATGTGTCGTAAAAATTATCATCGAGAGTATAATGGAGCGGTTGTCGTGGAATGGCGACAAAACGAATGCGCAAGTGACGGACCAATTCGTAAAATGATTGTTCGCATATATTATAATAGACAGCATTCTTACCAAAATATGCACGCAGGCTTTCCGTACGCGACCTGTTCTCAGGATCATCGATAAATATGATTTTATTATTATTATCGACCTTTTTTCCAATCGCGTCATGCAGAAGACGATAGGATGAGATGGTGGGCGCGATGATCTCTTTGAGATTTTTAGGAAAGACTTGCATAAAAAAAATAATTATTAATAAACCAACAATTATTATTGTCCAAATTCGTGATAATAAAAATATTTCAAGCATCTCCATGCATGCCAAAATGGCGATCACGAATAGGGGAAGCAATTGCAGATAATTCCGGACTTGCTGGATGCTGGTGGGCAGCAGTATCGCAAAGCCCAGCATGCTAGTCACCAAGACGATCCACCCGGCATGCGTTTTCAAATCCCTACCCCAATCTTGAAACCAACGGATGCCGACCAATTGCATGCCCAGAAGCAAAAAAGCGAAAAAAAATATTCCAAAAGCGGTCTTAATGAGGGATTCAGGCAGATACATCTGCTTTTTGATGAAGGAGAATGGCACCTTGAACAAACGCATCCGGTTGACCATTTCCCGCGCTTTGGCAGGAGGTTCGATGGCTTCTATTTGGGTGTATTTGCTTATTAAATCCATCCGTGGCACGCTATGCGCCGTCAAATTATGCAGCCCGAATGCGACAAGAACAATGACGTACACGCTCAGCATGGCAAGGAGCATAAGGCCGCATCCCGCCATAATTTTTTTGATCTTTTCCTGCCATCCCGTGCCATAAAGCAGGCCATCCAGAAGCAGGACAACCAGAAAGCCCGGTGCGTTCATCACGACACTGGGATGCACCAACCCACCATGGCCAAGCGCAACACCCGCCAACACCTGAAAAAGTTGTTTGCGCCATGCATCCGTTTCCAGGGAACAGAGCAGAAAATAAAATGCAATTAATAAAAAAAGTATAGACAAAGTGTGCAGCATTTCTCCGCGTGCAAACACTATTATAATTGGAGTAGTCGCATACAGGAGAGCGGCGCATAATGCCAGCCATCCACTGGTAATCTTCCGACAAATCGCAAAAATCAATATTAAATTAATTGAATCGGCAAATAAATTAATTATTTTTATTGCATAATCACGATAATCAAATAATTGTAATGCCAACGAATACAAATAAAACGCAACTGGTCTCAATAATACTTCTATAGATAATTCTGGCATGCCGATCAAAAATTGATCATCACTCCATGCAGTAGCAAAGTGCCAGTACACAGACGGATCACCGTCGGAAATACCAATCTTGGTTACATGAAACAGACGCTGTGAAAATGCACACAGAATCACAATCACCAGTAATGCATGAAAAATATTTCTTGCCAAGTATCTATCCACTGATATTTTCCGTATTTTTTGATCGAACCTGGCACTCCTGCCACGTCCGGAAGAATGGACGCTCACTGCCAAAAACAATTGAAGACGATTCAACTGCCCTGGCGATCCGGCTGGCAACTCCCGCGCCGGGTCACCGCAACGCCTTCCGTGGTGGTGTGCCCTTGGTCACGCCGCATCCAGAACCGTGATCGTGATGCACTTGCCAAGTGCTGCCAGCGCCGTTTCGATCTGGTCGAATTTCGACGCATGGGAAAGGTCGAGCAGACGATCCACCTGGGGAAGGTGCCAGTTGAGCCGGCGCGCCAGATCGGCCTTGCGCATGCCCTGTGTCAACATGGCTTGGTAGACCGCCAGCTTCGCGCATGACAACGGCTGCGGCGAAACCGTATGACGGCTATGCGCCATGGAAGGTGACGGCAGCATCCGGTAGCGGTCCATATAGATCTCCAGCGCCGTTTCCAAAGCATTGACCGCATGCATCAATGCCTCATGCTCGTCCTCCCCTTGCGTGATGGCTTCCGGCACATCGGGGAACGTCACCACGAAACCCCCTTCCTCAGCAACGGTCAGCTCGACCGGATATTGCATCATCTGACCCTCCATTATTTCAATCGGAGTTGCTTTTTGATGGCTTCAACGGTGCCTTTCCCCTGTTCAAAGGTCGCGCCTTGCTGGGCCAACCACCGTTTGAATTCGTGACTGTTCATGGGGAAAATGCTAACATTTCTGATGCGTAAACGCAACAAAAATGTTAGCATTGAAATGGAGAGAAAACGCATTGGCACCCCCTCCCCCGCAACCGATGCGCGCTCTTGCATACCCGCGCACCGGCCCGGAGAGGAGCGTGGTGAAAAAATCAGCAATCCTTCATGGTCAGCTTGACACGACCCTGACGATCGATCTCCAACACCTTGACCTTGACCATGTCCCCCTCCTTGATGACATCGGAAACCTTGGCCACCCGCTGATTGGAGAGCTGGGAAATGTGCACCAGGCCGTCCTTGTTGGGAAGAATGTTGACGAAGGCGCCGAAATCGGTGATCCGCACCACCTTGCCCTCGTAAACGGCATCCTTCTCCACGTCCGAAACGATCCCCCTGATGATCCGCTCCGCCGCCTTGGCGCTCTCGCCATTGGACGACGCAATGGAGATGGTCCCGTCGTCCGAGATGTCGATCTGACAGCCGGTCTCCTCGGTGATCCCGCGAATCACCTTGCCACCGGTGCCGATCACATCCCGGATCTTGTCCGGATGAATCTTCATGGTGAAAATCCGCGGCGCATACGGCGACATCTCGGCACGCGGCTCGGACAGCGCCTTCCTCATCTCTCCCAGAATGTGCAAACGACCCTCGCGGGCCTGACGCAACGCCACCGACATGATCTCACGATTGATCCCCAGGATCTTGATGTCCATCTGCAACGCGGTGATCCCGTCGGAATTGCCGGTCACCTTGAAGTCCATGTCGCCGAAATGATCCTCGTCGCCCAGAATGTCGGTCAACACCGCAAAACGATCCCCATCCTTGACCAACCCCATGGCAATCCCGGCCACCATGCTCTTCAACGGCACCCCGGCATCCATCATGGCCAGGACCGAACCACACACCGTGGCCATCGAGGAGGATCCATTGGACTCCGTGATCTCCGAGGTGACCCGCAACGTGTAGGGAAAGTCCTCCGGTTCCGGCAGAACCGCCATCATGGCACGCGTGGCCAACTTGCCATGACCGATCTCGCGCCGGCCAGGGGCGCCGAGCCGCCCGGTCTCGCCCACGGAATAGGGAGGAAAGGTGTAATTGAGGTAAAACCGCTCGCGGGCTTCCCCCGTCAGCCCCTCGACGATCTGCTCGTCCCGCTTGGAACCCAGCGTCACCGTGGCCAGGGCCTGCGTCTCGCCCCGCGTGAACAACGCCGAACCATGCACGCGCGGCAATACCGACACCTCGCTGACAATGGGACGCACCTGCGTCAGACTCCGGCCATCGATGCGCAACCCGCCGGAAAGAATCCGCTCCCGGATCACCTCGGATTCCAGATGCTTGCACACCGTCTTGACCTCGCCGGCCAACTGCTTCTCGTCGCCACTCAGGGCATCGGTCGCCTCCTGCTTGAGGTCCGCCGCCGCCTTTTGCCGATCCATCTTGTCGGCGATTTCGTATACCGCGCGCATGCGCTCCAGGTAGCCGGCGCGCACGGCCTTCACCAGATCGACGTTCTCCCGCGGCGCCGCCACGTTCCAGGCCGGCTTGCCGCACTCCGCCGCCAGCTCACGGATCGCCTGAATCACCGGCTGATACCCCTCGAAACCGAACATCACCGCGCCCAGCATCTCCTCCTCGGTGAGAAAATCGGCCTCCGATTCCACCATGTTCACCGCATCGGCGGTCCCGGCCACCACCAGATCCAGACGGCTGTTCACCATCTCCTGGATCGTGGGGTTCAGAACATAGCCGCCGTCGATGAAGGCCACACGCGCCCCGCACATCGGAGCCTCGATGGGCAAGCCGGAGATGGCCAGCGCCGCCGAGGCCCCCACCATCGCCGGAATGTCGGCGTTGTTGATCCCGTCGAACGACAGCACCGTCGCCACCACCTGGGTGTCTTGCGTGAAATGCTTCGGAAACAGCGGACGCAACGGCCGGTCGATCAGGCGCGAGGTCAGGGTCTCCTTGTCCGACGCGCGGGTCTCGCGCTTGATGAAGCCGCCAGGGATCCGGCCTGCGGCCCAGAACTTCTCCTGGTAATGCACACCCAGCGGCAGAAAATCCACGCCAGGGCGGACCTCCTTCTCGGCGGTGACCGCGACCAGCACCATGGTCTCCCCATAGGTGACCACTACCGCGCCATCCGCCTGCCGGGCCATGCGGCCCGTCTCAATGGTCAGCACCTGCGAACCGAATTGTACGCTCTTTTTATGTATGTTAAACATATTCTCTACTGATATCCATTCTTGACTAGGAGTTGTTACCCGCCCGCGAAGAAGAACCCCGCAGGCGGGCGGGAAACGCGACGTTCTTTTATTTGCGCAGGTTCAGCCGTTTGATCAGCGTCTGATACCGCTCCTGGCTCTGATCCTTGACGTATGTGAGCAGACGCCGCCGCAGACCGACCATCTTCAGCAATCCCCGCCGGGAGTGGTGATCCTTGATGTTGGTGCGCAGATGCTCGGTCAGATTGTTGATCCGCTCGGTGAGCAGGGCGACCTGCACCTCCGGGGAGCCGGTATCGCCAGCCTTGAGGGCATATTCGGCGATCAGGGCCTGTTTGCGTTCCTGGGTAATCGACATCGGTGATTCTCCTTTATCAAAAAAACGGGTTGATCCGATTGGCCCGGTGCATCAGGCGACATGGAACAGACGTTTCGGGGTACACAGCCGGCGTCCGGAGGCATCCAGGCCCTCCGAAAGCGTGGCGGTGGCCCCGAATCGGCCTTCCGGGGAGAGCAGTCGAACCGTTCCAGGCTCCACGCTTCCGGCATCGATCCAGGTCGCCTGGCCGTTCATGAGACGGCTCCAGGCCTCCAACCGCAATCGCAGCGCCGGGATGTCGTCCAGCGCCCGATCCACGGGCATGAGCACTTCATTCAGCAAGCCCTGCTCGACGGCTTGCGCCAGTCGCTCCAGGGTGATGCACTCCGTCAGGGCGAAGCCCAGGGTTTTGGTGCGCAGCAGACGCTCCAGGTAGGCCATGCAGCCGAGATCCCGTCCCACATCCCTGGCCAGGGCGCGCATGTAGGTTCCCTTGCCGCACTCCACCTCCACCTCGGCCAGGCCGTCGGCGTAATGCAGCAATTCCACGCGATGAAACACCACCCGTCTGGGGGGGAGTTCCACCTTTTCCCCGCGTCGCGCCCGCTCGTAGGCCCGTTCCCCATCCACATGGATGGCCGAATAGGCGGGGGGGACCTGGTCCCGTTCGCCCACATAGGCGGCCAGGGCGGCTTGCAGGGTCTCCCGGTTCGGCAGGGGCGCATCGCACGGCGTGAGCACCCCGGTGGGATCCCCGGTATCCGACTCCGCGCCCAGGCGGATCCAGCAGCGGTAGCCCTTGTTCCCTTCCAGCACCATGGAGAGGGTCTTGGTGGCCTCGCCCAGAGCCACGGGCAGCACCCCCTCGGAAAAGGGATCCAGGGTGCCGCCATGGCCCGCCTTGGCCCCGCCCGTGAGATACCGCACCCGCTCCACCACGCGGGTCGAACTCCACCCCGCCTCCTTGTGAATGGCCAGCCAGCCGTGAAGCTCGACTCGTGACCGCCTGCCGCGTCCCTGTCTCATGGTTCCCGTTCGTCTTCCTCCGTCCGCTCCGGCACGGCGTCTTCGCCGGTCGAGTCGGGCGGGATCTGAATGGTTTTCAGCAATTTTTCGATCCGATCCCCCTGTGCAAAGGAGAGATCCGGCACGAACTTCAACTCCGGCGCATGCCGCAGGCTCAGGCTGCGTCCCACACGGGCACGCATGAATCCGGCGGCCCGTTGCAACCCGGACAACACACTTTCCACATCCTGGCCCATGACCGAGAAATGGACCACGGCGTATTGCAGGTCCCGGCTCAGGGTGACGTCGGTAATGGAGATCATGCTCAGGGCCAGACGTGGATCATGGACCTCGCCCCTCTGCAACATGTCGGCGATCTCCTCGCGAATCCGGCCCCGGACGCGCTCCACGCGAATGGTCATGCCACGATCTCCACCCGATAATCCGACAGCACCCCCTCCCCGCTGACGTCGATGAACGCCACCACCTTTTGCAGGCGACTCTGCAACACCGCCACCTCGTTACCCACGGCGGCGAACCCCAACCCGGCCCAATCCGGCCGGTCCATCCCTTCCACCTCTGCGGCCGCCACGTCGAAACGATGACGGATCCGTTCCAGCAACCCCTTGACCACTCCGCGCTTCTCCTTGAGCGAGCGCACTCCGGGCAATTCCAGGCGCGCTTCCAGCACCGCGACCCGCATCATCGCGACGCCCCTAGCCGATGGTGGCCCGCACCTCTTCGCGCGTGAAGGCCTCCAGCACGTCGCCCACCCGCAGATCGGAATACTTCTCCAGGCTGATGCCGCACTCCACGCCGTCGCGGACCTCCCGCACGTCGTCCTTGAAGCGCTTCAGGGCGTGAATCCCCCCGACGTGCAACACCACCTCGTCGCGCAGCAAGCGGATGGTGTCCGGCTTGTGGATCACGCCGTCCAGGACCATGCAACCGGCCACCAGACCCACCTTGGAGATGCGGAACAGATCCCGCACCTCGGCGCGGCCCTGGATGGTCTCCTTCATGATCGGCGACAGTCTGCCCTCCATGGCGCTGGTCACGTCGTCCACCAGGTCGTAGATCACGGTGTAGAACCGCATGTCCACCCGTTCCCGCTTGACCAGTTCCCGCGCCTTGGCGTCGGCACGCACGTTGAACCCGACCACCAGTGCCCGCGAGGCCATGGCCAGCATGACGTCCGATTCCGTGATGCCGCCCACCGCCGAGTGAATGATGTTGACCCGGATCTTGTCGTGGGTGATCTTGAGAAGCGCATCCACCACCGCCTCCACCGATCCCTGCACGTCGCCCTTGACCACCACCTTCACCTCGTCCATCTCGCCCTGCTTGATCTGGTCGAACAGGTCGTCGGCCTTGGTGGGCATTTGCAACTGCTTGGCCAGTTCCTGTTCCTTGTTCTTGCGCATGCGGAAGGCGGCGATCTCCTTGGCACGCCGTTCGTCGGGGATGGTGATCAGGTCGTCGCCGGCGGTGGGCACCCCGGAGAGGCCGATCACCTCCACGGGCATGGAGGGCAGCGCCTCCAGGATAGAGTGCCCCTTGTCGTTGAGCAGCCCGCGGATCTTGCCCCACTCGGCCCCCACCACAAAGTAGTCCCCCACCCGCAACACGCCGTTGACCACCAGACAGGTGGCGACCGCCCCCCTGCCCTTGTCCAGCTTGGCCTCGATGATGTAGCCGCGCGCCTTCTTGCCGAAATTGGCGCGCAGATTGAGGATTTCCGCCTGCAACAGGATCATCTCCTTGAGTTCCTCGATGCCGATCCCGGCCTTGGCGGAGACTTTCATGAAGATGGTCTCGCCACCCCAGGCCTCCGGCACCAGCCCCTGATCCGACAACTGCTGCATCACCCGATCCGGATTGGCGTGCGGGCGATCAATCTTGTTGAGGGCCACCACGATCGGCACCCCGGCCGCCTTGGCATGATTGAGGGCCTCGATGGTCTGGGGCATCACCCCGTCGTCTGCGGCCACCACCAGCACCACGATATCCGTCACCTTGGCGCCGCGCGCCCGCATCGCCGTGAAGGCGGCATGGCCGGGGGTGTCCAGGAAGGTGATGGAGGCGCCGTTCTCCAGGGCCACCTGATAGGCCCCGATGTGCTGGGTGATCCCGCCGTACTCCCGCGCCGCCACGTCGGTCTTGCGGATCGCGTCCAGCAGCGAGGTCTTGCCGTGGTCCACATGCCCCATGATCGTCACGACCGGCGAACGGATGGTCAGATCCTTGTCCAGATCGTTGCTGTCGGCCAGTTCCGCCTCGATGGCCGCCCCCTCCGAGATGGTCTTGGGCCGGTGTCCCAGCTCCTCCACCACCAGCACCGCCGTATCCTGGTCCAGCACCTGGTTGATGGTCACCATCATCCCTTGCGCCATCAGCCGCTTGATCACCTCCGAGGATTTGATCGCCATGCGGCTGGCCAGCTCGCCCACGGTGATCACCTCCGGGATGATCACATCCCGCAGCACCGGCTGCTGGACGGCTTCGAAACGTCCGCCGCGCCGCGCCGCCGGGCGGAGTACCTTGCGCACCGGCAACTGTTTTTCCTGTGGCATGACCGGCGCCGCCGCGCCCTTCTTGCCCTTGCCGCGCTTGGTCTTGGATTTGAGGGTCTCGCGCTGCGGCGTCTCGCCAGGGGGGGTCTCCGGAGTGGCGCGCCGCTCGTCCAGGCGCCGTTTCTGCTCCCGCAGCTCGTTGAGCTGGGTCAGGCGCTTGGCCACCAGGATTTCGGTCTTCTTGCGCGCCAGATCCTCCCGCTGGGCGCGGGTGAGGTTCTTGGGAATCTCTTCCTTGAGCACGCCCACGCCGGGCTGGATGCCAGCGGCCTCGGGCTTGGACGAACGCTCCGTCGCGGGCGTGGCCGACGGCTCGATCCGGTATTCCGGCTGTTCGGCCACCACGGCCTTGGGCCTGGGGGGAGCCGGAGGGGCTGCCGCCGCCTTGGGGGCGGGGGCCTCCGGGTGTTCCCGGACAGGCGGTGGCGGCGATGCCTTGACCGCCTCGGCCTCGCGTCTGGCCTGTTCCTCGGCCTGGCGTGCGGCCTCCATGCGTTCGCGCTCGCGTCGCTCGGCCTCGCGTCGCTCGGTCTCTTGGCGTTCCGCCTCCTGACGCTGGCGTCTCTCCTCCTCCTGGCGATGGAGCGCCTCCTGTTCGATCCTGACCTGCTCGTCCCGCTCCTGTCGCTGCACCTCTTCGCGTTCCTGGTTCTCCTCGAAGGAGCGGCGCTCGGCCGGGGTCATCGGCGTCAGGATGTGCTGTCTCCGGTCCTTGACCGAGGCATCCCCCGCGAGGGAGGGCTTGGGACGGTCACGGGACCCGGCCTCCTCGACCGGCAGGGACTTCGTCCGCTGGGGATCGATAGCCTCGGTCTCGTCGGCTCCGCTCTTGACGAAGGTCTTCTTCTTGCGCACCTCCACCACCACGCTCTTGGAACGGCCATGGGAGAAATTCTGCTTGATGGATCCTCCCTCCACCGTCTTGCGCAATACGATGCGGCGCGGCGCTTTCAGCTTCAGCCGACCGTCTCCGCCGTCGTTCTCGTCACCGTCTCTGTCTCTTAACTCGCTCAACAGAACCTTCTCCTCTGGGTTCCGCAACCTGCATGAACGACCGCCAACGGGCAGCGTCGATGCGAATTCGTTCTCCCAATCCCGGGTTGGTTACGGCCGCCACCGTTACCAGGCGGCCTCCCCGGATCGTCCCTAACTGTTCCTGGTTCAAAACTTCCAGGACCTCCACCCTTTCGTTGCCATGCATCAGGTGTTCCAGGCGCTCCCGCGCGCCGGCTCCCGCGTCCGTGGCCAACAGCAGCAGCGGTTTCCGGCCATGCTTCAGGAGTTCCTCCACCTCGCGCTGCCCCGTGACGCAGCCTCCGGCGCGTTTGGCCAGTCCCAGCGCGTCCAGCAGGCGCCGCGTCAGTCCGGCGGCCAGACGCCCCAACACCGCGTCCCGCGCCTCGCCGACCATTTTATGCTTGGCCAGCAGCGCTGTCACCCGTACCGCTTCGGGCAGGACGTAAATCCCCCGTCCCGGCAGCCGCCCCGCCAGATCCTCGACCAACAGGCCCGCGCCATCGGCCACGAACCGCAGCAGGGCCTCGCGGGGCCGGCGATTGCGGGTGATGGCGCACCGCCGCAACGGATTGGCGCGATCCTCCTCCGGCCGCTCCCTCTGGGGGGCACCGGTCACGGCCTCAGGACTCGAACCAGCCGGCGACCTTGCGCGCATCGAGAATCAACCTTTCCACCTCCTTGCGGCCCAGGCCGTTGCCCAGGATTTCCATCAGCTCGTCGGTGGCCAGATCCGCCAGATCATCCAGGGTAGTGATCCCTTTTTCCGCAATGGCGATCACCATCGTGTCGTTCAGCCCGCGCAACTGGGAGATGCGCGGATCGATGGAGAGCGCCGCCTTGCGCTCCTCGGTCTCCAGGGCGGTATGCAGCAGTTGATCCCGTGCACGGGTGCGCAGTTCGCGGGCGATCTCCTCGTCGAAGCCGTCGATGCCGGCCAACTCCTCCAGCGGGACGTAGGCCACCTCCTCCAGGGTGGTGAACCCCTCCTGCACCAGCGAGGTGGCCACCTCCTCGTCGAGGTCCAGACGCGCCATGAACTCCCTGGCGATGGCGTCGAACTCCTCCACGCGGCTTTCCGCTTCTTCCCGCTCGGTGATGATGTCGATCTTCCAGCCGGTCAGTTCCGAGGCCAGGCGCACGTTCTGGCCGCGCCTGCCGATGGCTAAAGAGAGTTGATCCTCGTCCACCACCACCTTGATGCGGGACTCCTCCTCGTCCATCACCACTTTGACCACCTCGGCGGGGGCCAGGGCGTTGCAGATGAAGACCGCCGGATCCGCCGACCACTCGATGATGTCGATCCGCTCGCCCTGGAGTTCGGTCACCACCCCCTGGACGCGGGAGCCGCGGATTCCCACGCAGGCCCCCACCGGATCCACGTGGGCGTCGTTGGAGCGCACCGCGATCTTGCTGCGGAAGCCGGGATCGCGGGCCACGGCCTTGATCTCCACGATGCCGTCGTAGATCTCCGGCACTTCCATTTCGAAGAGCTTGGGCACCATTTCCGGCACGGTGCGCGACAGGATGATCTGCGGTCCCCGTTGCACGTCCCGCACCTCGTGGATGTAGGCGCGGATGCGGTCGCCGGGACGGTAGTGTTCGCGGAAGAGCTGATGTTCGTGGGGCAGGAAGGCGGCGGCGCGTCCCAGGTCCACGTAGATGTTGTTCCGTTCCACCCGCTTGACCAGTCCGTTGACCAACTGGCCCTGGCGGTCGATGTATTCCTTGTAGACACTGGTCCGTTCCGCCTCGCGCACCTTTTGCACGATCACCTGCTTGGCGGTCTGGGCGGCGATGCGACCGAACTCCATGGGGGGCAGCGACTCGGCGAGAAAATCCCCGATCTTGACCGACGGATTGAGTTTCCGGGCATCGGCGATCAGCATGTGGGTATCCGGACCCTCGTAGCCTTCGGTCTCCTCGGATTCCACCACTTCGCGCAGTTGATTGAGCTTGAACGCCCCGGTCTTGGGATCGAACACCACCTGAATGTTCTTGTGAGCACCGTATTTCCGCTTGGAGGCCGTACGGATGGCATCTTCCATGGCCTCGATGACGATCTCGCGGGGAATGCCCTTTTCCCTGGCCAATTGTTCGGCGATCTGTAAAATTTCCACACTCATGAAAGGATACCCGGTGTTGGCTGAAATTCACATTTGGCGAATGTCATGCGCGGAATGCTCTCCCCATTCAACCAAAAAAAGCCGGCCAAGCCGACTTTTCCTAACGAACTGCACGAATCAGTCGCAGGCCAATATATGGCCATTTCCACCCAAAGCCAAGGATATCCGAAAAATTTTTTCCGGTCAAGTCCGCGTGTGTCCCCGTTCGGGACAATCATGGGTGAATTTGGCGCTTCCGGCTATCGGAAAACCGCCTGCAACGAGTCGGCCTTGAAGATCTTGCCGATCCAGACGGTCAAGTCGTCCAGGCTGGCGGCGGTCACCTTTTTCCGGACGGATTTCGGGACGGAGCCGAAACGCTCGTGCAGCAGTTGGAGGAGCGCATCCGCCTTGCCCTTCTGTTCTCCTCTTTTTTCTCCTCTTTTTTCCCCGATCTGTTCCCCGATCTGTTCCCCGATCTTCATCCCGATGCGCTCGATGCTCGACATGTATGGCATTTTTTGGCTCTCCTCGTAGGCAACGATCTTTTCCCGCAACCGGGCATCCAGATCCTCGGGCAAATGCAGCACCCAGTCCATGAAACGAAACAGGTCGATCACCTGTTGACGATCGAAACCGCTCTCGTAGAGATTGCGGATCAGGAGCCATTTGACATCGAGGCGCTCTTGCATCCGCTGACGGGTTTTCTTGGCGTTCAGGTACGCTCGTGTCACGACCGCGAACGGATTGGTGGAGTTTATCAAATCGGCCTCGGCGAAGTCCATCAGCTTGATGGCCGTGAACTGGTAGCTCTGGCGTGTTCCCCACAGTTCGTAGTGGTATTCCGTTGGCCGCCATTGTGTGCTTTCGTCCGCCAGGATGGCCAATCCCACCACCGGTTTCCGGTAAAGGTCGAAGGCCCGGTAGTGATAAACATACATGCCGGTGGCGAACTCCGATTTGCGGTCGCCTTGAATCTCGATGTGAATCAGCACCCAGCACTCGTTGCCACCGCGCCGCCAGACTTTCACCAGTTTGTCCATGCGCCGGTCGCCGATCACGGAGGCACGGGTGATGCGGGCCAGCTCCGTGTCCAGGAACGCGTACCCCCGCGCCCAGTCGATGTCATGATGCGCCTCTGGCAGAAAAAAAGCAATAAAATCGGCAAAATAACCCTCGACGATCTCCTTCCAGGGGACATCGAACTCATCGTGTTGGCGCTTTTTTTTCTTGTCGATTCCCGTTGCCATCCCTCGTCTCCTTGCGCTTCAGTGAAAGGCGCTCTGGATCTCCAGGAAGGCGTCGATATTGTCGAGGAACAGATCCACCAGCGTGGGATCGAAGTGGGTGCCCCGGTCGCGGCGGATCAGATCCAGGGCCTGCTCCACGCTCCAGGCCTCCTTGTAGATCCGTTTGTGGGTCAGGGCGTCGAACACGTCGATCAGGGAGGTGATGCGGGCGAAGATGTGGATCTCCTCGCCCGATAGACCCTTGGGATAGCCGGTGCCGTCCCACTTTTCGTGGTGCTGGGCGCAGATGATCGCGCCGGTGCGGATGATGGTCTGATCCGTGCCGGAAAGCACCTGACAGCCGATCTCGGTGTGGGAGCGCATGATCTCCCACTCCTCCGGGGTCAGCTTGCCGGGCTTGTTGAGAATGGCGTCCGGAATGCCGATCTTGCCCAGGTCGTGCATGGGGGAGGCCATGCGCAACAGTTCGCACTCCTCTGCAGAAAGACCGGCCAGTTGCGCCAGCAGACGGGAATTCTCCGCCACCCGCCGGACGTGCTGTCCCGCCTCGCCGGAGCGGGTCTCGATGATGTCGCCCAGGGTGAAGGTGACATCCTTCTGGGTCTTGATCATCTCCCGGTTGAGCAGAAGCTGTTCGAAGGCCTGGGCGATGTTGGAGGAAAACAGGGCGATCAGGTCCCGGTCCACCTCCTTGAGACGGCGGTTGCTCTTGAGATAGATCAGGTTTTCCATGCTGTTGCGGGTCTGGAAATAACCGAGAAAATCGTATTCGCCAAACCGGCTCTGCCGGGTCTGCACGGCCTCGCGGACGATCTGAGCCACCCTGGGGGAGGCCACCTCCAGGAGGGGCCTGCCGATGGAAGCCTCGTAGCGGCCAAAGGCGGCGTAGATGTTGATCGTGCCCCGTTTTTCCGTGGCGGCGAAACATTCGGTGTTCTCTTCGGAGAGGCCCTCGGTGTTGTTGTTGACCAGCGCGACCAGTTGGGTGAGGATGCCGGTGGCCAGTTGCCCCAGAGAGTGGAATTCGTACAGATGGCCGGTGGCGTCGATGATCTTGCGCAGGCCGCGGCGGGTGCTTTCGATGGTGTTGAGCAGATTGAAGGCCCGCAGGCTGGCGGTCACCGAGGTGATGAGCGCCTGATTGCTCAGGTTGACCTTGTCCTTGTAGTCGTTGATGTCGTAATTGGCGATCACTTCGGCTTCCGGGGCCTGGCCGGGCTGGCCGGTGCGCAGGATGATGCGCACGAAGGGGTTTTTCAACTCGTCGCGGATGTAGCGCACCACATCCAGCCCCTCCTTGTCGGTTTCCATCACCACGTCGAGCAGGAGCACGGCCGTGTCCGGATGCTGGCGAATGAGGCGGCGGGCGTCGGCTCCGGAATAGCCGTTGACGAACGCCAGCGAGCGTCCCTCGAAGGTCATCTCCTTGAGCACCAGCCGGGTCAGGGGATGGAGATCGGGGTCGTCGTCGATCACCATGATCTTCCAGGGGGCTTCGAACGCGCCATCCGGATGCGCCGGTCCATCGTCCCTGCGTGGAGAATCGGCGGAATCGTTGAAAACGAAATCGTCTGGAGCCGAGGTGGTCATGGGTCACCCATCCATGGGAAATTGAATGTGAAACTCCGTCCCTTCGCCAGGGGCGCTGACACAGTCGATGGACCCCTTGAGCCGTTGTGTCACCAGGTTGTAGACGATATGCATGCCCAGACCGCTCCCCCCATGATTGCGGTTGGTGGTGAAAAACGGTTCGTAGATCTGCTTCAATGTCTCCCGGTCCATGCCCCTGCCATTGTCCTTGTAAATCAGATGCAGCATATCACGTTGCCGGGCAACCGTGATAGCGATTTTTCCCTCATCCTGATCGTCGAAGGCATAATGGAGCGAATTGATGACGAAATTGGCGATGATCTGCGAGATGGCGCCTGGATAGCTGTCGAGTTCGATGGTCTCCGGGCAGTCGATGGTGACCTGATGGTGTGTCTTCTTCAATTTCGGTCGCAGGGTGAAGAGGGTCTCCTCGAGATAGACTTGCATGTTGAAGCGCCGTTTTTCCTGGCTGGTCTGGTCCACCGCCACCTGCTTGAAGCTCAGGATCAGGTCCGAGGCCCGTTTCAGGTTGGCCTTGATGAGGTGGGTGGCCTCCCGGAGGTTGTCGAGGAAGTTGGCGAGGTCCTCGCGACGCAGTTGTCCCTGCTCCTGGATGGCCAGGAATTTCGTCAACTCCGACTCCTGGTAGGTGACGGCGGTGAAACTGATGCCCACCGGGGTCTTGATCTCGTGGGAGATGCCCGCCACCAGTCCGCCCAGGGCCGCCAGCCGTTCGGACTGGATCAACTGGTCCTGGGCCGCGCGCAGGGAGGTGAGATGGGCCTGCAACTCGCGCGTGCGTTCCGCGACCTTCTCTTCCAGGAGGAGGTTCTGGCTGAGCAGGGCCTCTTCCAGTTTCTTGCGCTCGATCATGTTGCCCAGGGTGCCGCCGATGGCCTGCAGGAGGTTCTCCTCGTCCGGGTTGCGGATCTGGCCGGCCTCCAGGTAGAAAGTCAGCACCCCGAGCAGGTCGGAGCCGGAGAGGATGGGCACCGAGTAGTGGCCATGGGGGAGCATGCCGTCGAAACGGATGTCGTGGCGGTCGTCAACGCAGTCGGCGTGGACGATGGTCCCGGCGAGGGCGGCGCGACCGCACAGGCAGTGGCCGTAGGCCACCTGTTGGCAGAGGTAGACCAGTTCCGGATTGAGTCCCTGGTGGGCGATCAGGTGGAGGGTGCGGTGTTGGGGATCGGCCAGGAAGACCGCCCCCTTGGCCTGGACCGCCAGCCAGGGGACCGAATGGATGAATTGCAGCGCCTGTTCGAGCTGTTCCTTGAGGGGGATCTTGAGGTAGGAGATGGCGTAGAGGCCGTTGATGACCCGCTGGTAGGTCAGGTAGTGCTCGGCCTGTTCGAGAAGCTGGCGGTTGTCGTTGCCGATCTTTTGCAGTTCGGCCTGAACGCGCTGGCGTTCCTGGAGTTCCTTTTCCACCGAGTCGGTGGCCAGGAGCAGGGCGGTGACCACGGAGGTCACCTCGTCGTGTCCCGCGCCGGAGACGGTGTTCAACTGATGCCGCATGGCGTTGGAGAGGTGATATTTTCTGGAGAAGCCGCGCGCGGCCCATCCCAGGGTGGCGATGCGGCGGGTCAGGCGGACCAGCCACACCCCCAGCGTCAGCCAGAAGAGCAGGGCCAGCAGGAGGAACAGGGCGATGCCCGCCAGGAGGATCTCCATGGGCGAGAAGATCGGGGTGCTGTGATGGCGGATCACCAGCCGGGGGTGATGGGTGGTTGTCTCGCCCCAGGGGATGGCGACTTGATCCAGGCGGCTCTTGCCGTCCGCCATGCTGCCTGGTTGCAATTGCTGCGGGTCGATGGCGAGATTGCCCAGTGAGCTGGCCACGACGCGGTCGTCGAGGAGGAAGAACAGGTCGGTGGCGGGCAGGGTATTGCGGAAGAGCAGGCCGTTTTCGATGGGGACGAAGAAGAGCAGCTTGCCCTGTCCCTGGGCGCCCAGCCAGAAGGGTTGGGCGATCCAGCGGTAGAGGAGTTTCGATTTGGGATCCGCGTGCCAGCCGGTGGAACCGGAGGTGGCGAAACGCTCCGGCAGGGTGACGGGGGAGGTGACGTAATGAAACAGGACGCGGTGATCGGGATCGACGACCAGGATCAGGGGAAAGAGGGGATGGTTTTCCATGGCCAGGGTATCGCGCAGGCGCTCCCAACCGCGCGCCGGGTCGTCGAACAGGTCGTGCAGTTCGAGCAGATTGTGCAGTGAGATGGCCATCTCTTGCCATTCCTGTTCCAGCAGGACGATTTTTTCCGCGTAGAACCGTTCCAGCGAGGCCATGACCTTGCGGGACTCCTTCTCCATGGCGGTATGCTGGAAGCCCAGGGTGGCCAGGGCGATGGCGGCAATCATCACCAGGGTGACGGTCGCCACGCGGATGGTTGCCTGGCGCAGCAGGACGCCTTTTTCGGCCTTGCCGGCGGGAGGGGTCACTCTTTGCGTCCGGCCCACTGGTCGTTGATGAGGTCTTCCATGCGCACCCCCTTGGCTTCCGGGGTGCTGGTATGGAAAAAGGTGTTGGTTTCGGCGATCTGCCGGTTGGAGAAGCCGCCATCCTTGCTGAAGAGGCGTGGATATTTGCGCAGGCAATGCAGGAGGTGACGTTTTTCCTGTTCATCGGCGACCTGCAATTGGTCCACCACGGCCTCCGGGGGGTGGGAGGCGATCCATTGCAAGGCGCGCCGCAAGGCGGCGACGAGGCGTTTAACCTTTTCCGGTTCGTGGGCGGCCACGTCCGGGCGGGTGGCCAGGACGGCGTGCAGGACATTGGCCCCGGCGATGTTGTTGGTGCTTTCGGGTTCCGCCAGATTGACCAGGAAGAAGACCTTGCCGGCGCTCAACAGGGTGGAGGCGAACGGCTCCTCGGAGACGATGGCGTCCACCTGTCCGGAGTCGAGCATGGCGGTGCGCTTGGCCCACTCCTGACCGGAGGAGATCACCCGCACCTCCTGAGGCGTCAGGCCGTCGGAGCGCAGCAGGAGTTCCAGGAGTTGCTGGGCCACGGTTTTGGCGTTGACCGCGCTGGTATGCACCCCGATGATGCGGCCCTTGAGGTCGGCGATGCGATGCACCTGGTCGCGCAGGGCGGCGCGCACCATCAGGACGAATTGCGGGCGGTCGGAGAGGGCGGCCACGCCCACCAGTTCGCCGCCGTTGGCTTTCAGGGACATCAGGGCCGGAAATCCCACCACCGTGAACTCGCTGTTGCGGGCGAGCAGCTCCTTGATGGCCAATCCCCCTCCCTCGACATGTTTCAAGCGGACCTCGATCCCTTCCGCCCGATCCGCCTGGAGGATCGGCACCAGGTCGATGGGCAGATAGGAGAGGTTGCGTGGTCCCACCACGCTGACGACGGTACGCATGGGCGTTTCATCCGGCGCGCTCCAGGCCGGACCCGTCAGCAACCACAGGACCATCCACAAACCGCAAAAGATGCGCATATTCATTTCCCCTTCCGCAACGCGTTAGCGCAGATGCTCCCCGCCATCCACGCGGATCATCTCCCCGGTGATGAAATCATTTTCCAACAAAAAGCGCAATGCAGCGGCGATATCGTCCACCGATCCGGCGCGCGCGAGGGGGGTGGCGGCGGCGATGCGATCGAAATCGGCATGGCTGGCGTTGGGCGCGGGCAGGATCGGTCCCGGCCCGATGGCGTTGACCCGGATGGCGGGGGCCAACTCCAGGGCCGCCTGACGGGTCAGGGTCCAGAGGGCCGACTTGGCGGCGGAGTAGGCGGCGAAGCCTGGTCTGGGGCGATGGCCATGCTGATCGATGATTTGGATGATGTTTCCCGTTCGTCCACGGGGCAGGCGGCGGGCGAAGGATTGCATCAGCAGGTAGGGGGCGGTGAGGTTGACGGCCAGATGGAGGTTCCAGGTGTCCAGTGAGCCATCGCGCATTCCGCCGGGCTGATAAACGGCGGCATTGTTGACCAGGATATCCAGCGGCCCGCGGCCATGCACCTCTTCGGCGCGTGGGATCAGGGCGGCCACCTCGCTGCTGTCGGCGAGGTCCGCCTGCAGAATGCCCGCCGTTCCGCCCTCGGCCTCGATGAAATGCCGCAGGGCCAACGCCTCGACGCGGGAGCCGTGGCAATGGATGACCACGGCGCTGCCGAGTCGTGCCAGGGCGAGGGCGCAGGAGGCCCCGATGCGCCGGCCTGCGCCGGTGATCAGGGCGGTGGCGTGTTTGAACGTGTGTTCCGGCATGACGGATCCCCCTTCGCGCGGCTGCAATTTTTCTTGCACCTGCAATCGTTTGGACATTACCCGATAATTGCTCGAAAAACATAATATACCAATTTTTCGCGGAGTTCCCGGATCCACCAATGCGTGCAAAATTTTGTATTTTTCCAATGACCCACACGCAGGATAATTTGATGATTTCGTTATAATATGTCGTAATAATATTAACTGGCATACATTTTGCGACAAAAATGACAAGGACAGCACGGAAAAAACCGGAAAAGAGGGAGACCTTAAGCCACAAGGATGCAACGGACCAGCAACCGCCAGCCAAAAGGAATCGATGCCATGGGACTCCACGCACAGACATTGACGATCGACCCGCAAGACCGGATCGTGAAATTCGTGCCCCCCGCGCAGTTCAAGCGGGAGGCGAGCGACTGGATGACGAGCATGACGGATCAGTTGCATCGCCTGGAAGAACGGCCCGATGATCCGCAACTGAGCGATTCCATCTCCCGCGACATGGAGACGTTCCATCAGGTGGCGCGCCGGCGCGGGCTGCGGGAGATCGCCGACCTCGCCATGCGGGTGGCCAAGGCGCTGGAACATGTGGATCCGGGCAGGAACGACGCGGCCAGACGGGTGGTTGCGTTGTCGTTGGCCGCAGTGAGTCAGATTCAATGGCTGCTCGACCCCTCGGTGCAGGGGGCGGGAGAGAATGCCAGACGAATCCTGACCGGGCTGTTGACAAAATGGTAGCCATCACCCCATGGGCCAGGGAACTCCCGGCGGCAGCCAGGCGGCACCGCCATCCTGCCCCGTGGTGGTTCGGGAGAGGGATTGCACGGGTTGTGATCGACATGAACCAAGAGCTTGCGGATGCCATGGTGGAATCGGTGCAGGAGGTCTTTCACCGGTTCCTGGATCTGGAGGTGACCGAGGAGGCGGCCTTGCCACGCGCCGGGACGCCAGCGGCGGATCCCGACGAGGTGGCCACCCTGATCGGCTTCAGCGGGGCGTTGCGCGGGGCGGTGGTCGTGCGTTCCTCCATGGAGACGGCCAGGATCCTGGCGCGCGCCTTGTCCGGTTGGCACGAGGAAGGGTCTGGCGGTCCCTTTCTGGATTTGCAAGGGGAGCTGGCCGATCTGCTCGCGGGTGGAATCCGGGCGCGCCTGGCGTGCCACGGGGAGCTGCATCTGGCCCCTCCCACCACGGTGACCGGGCAGGGATTCCGGTTGCGCAACGCCAGTATCTTCACGGTGATTGGCAAGCGTTTTCGGATCGCCGGGGGGGAATTCACGATGGAATGTTTTTATCTCAAAGACTTCTCATAGATTGGCAAGAAAATTGCGTGTCTCATGGATCCGCCAAGCATCCATCATGGGACAGATGTCATGAACAAAATCCAAAGCATCGAGGAAGTGGCCAAAGCCGTAGAAAAATACAAGGCAATGGGCAAAAAAATCGTCCATTGCCACGGCTGTTTCGACCTGCTGCACATCGGCCACCTGCGGCATTTCCAACAGGCACGACAACTGGGTGATGTCCTGGTGGTGACGGTAACCCCGGATCGCTTCGTGGACAAAGGCTCCAACCACCCCGCCTTCCCGGAGGGATTGCGTGCCGAAGCCCTCTCCGCCCTCTCCTGCGTCGATCTGGTGGCCATCAATCAGTGGCCCACCGCCGTGGAGACGCTCCGTCTGCTCAAACCCGATTTCTACGTCAAGGGCGTGGAGTTCCGACAAACCGGCGAGGACTACACCGGCAAAATCGGCATCGAGGCCGCCGTGGTGAAGGAAGTCGGCGCCCAGTTGCAATTCACCGGAGACATCGTCTTCAGCTCCACCAACCTGATCAACCGCTATCTGTCCAAATTCTCCGACGAGGTGACCAAATATCTGCGCCTGTTCCGGGGCCGCTACCAAATCGACGACCTGTTCGCGGTGTTGGACCGCATGGAGTCCTTGTCGGTGCTGGTGGTGGGAGATGCGATCCTCGATGATTATCATTATGTCAACGCCATCGGCAAATCCTCGAAGGATCCGATCCTGGCGCTGAAGCATCTCTCCAGCGACATGTTCGCCGGCGGCGCGGTGGCCATCGCCAATCAGGTTGCGCAATTCGCCGGCCGGGTGGAGTTGTTGACGGTGCTGGGGGCCAAGGATCATCACGAAACCTTTCTGCGCGAATCACTGTCCGAAAACGTAACGCCACGCTTTTATATTCATCCCGACGCCCCCACGTTGATCAAGCGGCGTTATCTGGAAGGATATGCCCTGACCAAGCTGTTCGAGGTTTATATCGAGGGCGACACGCCTTTGCCCAGGAGCGTCGAACAGGAAATGCGCGGCTGGCTGACGGAGCATCTGAGTCGTTTCGATCTGGTGATCGTGGCCGATTACGGACATGGCGCCATCACGGACGGCCTGGTGAAGACGCTGGTGGATTCCGACGCCTTTCTGGCGGTCAACACCCAGGCCAATGCCGGCAACCGTGGTTACCACACCGTCTCCCGCTACCGGCGGGCCGATTATGTCTGCCTGGCCGAGCCGGAGGTACGTCTGGAGTGTCGTTCGCTGCATGACGAGATCCATCCGTTGCTGGATCAGGTGGCCCGCAAGTTGAGTTGCGGCAAGATGGCCGTGACGCGCGGCAAGCGTGGTTCCATCATGCGCGATGCCGAAGGCGATACCGTGGAGGTGCCGGCCTTCGTGTTCAATGCCGTGGACCGGGTGGGTGCCGGGGATGCCTTTCTGTCGGTGACCGCCCCAGCCGCCTGCCTGAATGCCCCGGAGGAGTTGATCGGTTTCGTCGGCAATGTGTTGGGTTCCCTGGCCGTGGAGATCATCGGCAACAAGCATGTGGTGAAGAAATTGACTCTCAAAAAGCACATCACGTCGATCATGAAGTGACGGGAAACGATTCATGCGCGAATTCGACCGCAGTCGGCTGAAACTGGAGCCGCTCGCCGAGCGGGAACACGACATGGATCTGACCGTGGTGTTGCCGCTGGCGGCGCGGGAGGTGACCCATGTTTCCTTGCGGGAGATTGGTGCGCGCATGATGGCGGCGCGGGAGCGGGGCGCGGCGATCGTGTTGATGATGGGCGCGCATGTGTTGCGTTCCGGGGTGCAGCGTTATCTGATCGACTGGATCGAGCGGGGTTGGCTCTCCTGTCTGGCGGTCAACGGCGCCTGGGTGATTCACGATTTCGAGTTGGCTCTGATCGGGGCCACGACCGAGAGCGTGGCCCGTTACATTCGGGAGGGTCGTTTCGGCATGTGGCGGGAGACCGGGCGCATCAACGATGTGGTGAAGGCCGGGGCCGATGCCGGCATGGGTCTTGGGGAGGCGGTTGGGCGGGAGATTGCCACTGGCGCGTATCCGCATGCCGATTTGAGTGTATTGGCTGCGGCCTGGCGTCACCGGGTGCCGATGACGGTGCATGTCGGGATTGGTTATGACATCATTCACCCGCACGCCAATTTCGATGGTGCGGCTTACGGTTTGGCCAGTCAGCGGGATTTCCTGCGTTTTGCGGCGGTGTTGGAATCCTTGGAGGGTGGGGTGGTGATGAATTTCGGCAGTGCGGTCATGGCTCCAGAGGTTTATTTGAAGGCGTTGTCCATGGTGCGCAATGTGGCCGCAGGCGAGGGTCGTTCGATTGCGCGTTTCACCAGTCTGGTATGTGACCTCAAGCCGTTGCCTGCCACGGTGAGCGCGGAGCCTGCCAGGAGCGAGCCGGACTATTACTTCCGGCCATGGAAGACCATGTTGGCGCGCACGGTGGCGGATGGTGGCGAGGGATTTTACGTGCGTGGTCGTCATGACGAGACCATTCCGCAGTTGTGGAGTGCCTTGAACCGCAATCCGTCGAATTATTAGGGGTCCAGGGGGATTATCCCCCTGGTGGGATCCAAGGGCAAAGCCCTTGGGACTTTGACTTTCAGCGCGCTCTTCTCAAGAAGCTTTTTTTCGCGCGCCTTTTGCGCGAAAAAAAGCGCCGCGCGCCGCCTTCGCCGGTTCTCCTTTCGTTTCCGCTTTTTGGAAACGAAAGGAGAACCGGCATAATGCAAGGTACTCAAGCCCGTTGAGCAATACGCAGGCTCGATTCCTGGTTTTTCGCAAAAGGCGCGAAAAACCAGGAATCGAGCCTGCCAAGGCGCACTCGTAAAAACCGAGTGATTCGGGCGCGCTGCGCTTTTTTTCGCGCAAAAGGCGCGCGAAAAAAAGCTTTTGATAAAGCGCGCAAGATACCAGGGGCTTCGCCCCTGGACCCCACCAAGGGCTTCGCCCTTGGATCCCACCAGGGGGATAATCCCCCTGGACCCCTAATAGTGAAATCGTTCATGAAACCCATCCGCATCCTGACCTTCACCACACTGTTTCCCGATCCGACACGCCCCACCCACGGCATCTTCGTGGGCGAACGCCTGCGTCACCTGCTGCGCTCCGGAACAGTGGAAGCACGCGTAGTAGCACCAGTACCCTGGTTTCCCATCGCCCATCCCATTCTCAATCCGTATGTCGAACAAGGGTTGCGCGTTGCGGATCGCAATACGTTCGCCGGCGTCGAGGTCCTGCACCCCCGCTACTTCCTGATTCCAAAACTGGGCATGAGCACCGCCCCATGGTTTCTGGCCAAAGCCGCACTGCCGGTTCTGAAAACCATGATAAGGGAAAAATTCGATTTCGACCTGATCGATGCACACTATTTCTACCCGGACGGCGTCGCCGCCACTTGGCTGGGCCAACAACTGCAAAAACCAGTCGTCATCACGGCACGCGGCACAGACCTCAATCTGATTCCCCGCCACTATTGGCCACGACACATGATCACAAAAGCCGCACAACACGCCGCCGGCCTGATCACGGTGAGCGCCGCCCTGCGGGAAGTGCTGACGGAGATGGGCATCCCGGAACACCGGATCAAAGTGATACGCAATGGCGTGGATCTGGAAAAATTCGCCCCGGTCCCACGCGCAACCACACGCGCACGACTGGGCATGACACGCTTCACACTCCTGTCGGTGGGCTACCTGATCGACCGCAAAGGACACGATCAGATCATTCGCGCCCTGCCGAACCTGCCGGAAACAGACCTGCTGATCGTCGGAGAAGGCGAACGACGCCACATGCTGCAAAACCTGGCCACCACACTGGGAGTCGCCGACCGGGTGCGTCTGGTGGGGGAAGTGGCACAAACACAACTACGCGACTACTATGGAGCCGCCGATCTGCTGGTGCTGGCCTCCGACCGCGAAGGACTGGCTAATGTCCTGCTGGAAGCCATGGCCTGCGGCACACGCGTGGCCGCCACCAGAGTCTGGGGCGCGCCCGAAGCAGTCACCACCCCGGAAGCCGGCATCCTGATCGAAACACGCACCCCGGAAGCGATCGCCGCCGCCGTGAAAACCATGCAAACCCTCCCCCCGAACCCCGACGCCACCCGCCGTTACGCCGAACGATTCTCCTGGGAAAAAACCACACGCGAACAGTTGGATCTGTTTCTCGCGATCCTGCTACAAAAAAGAGAAAACGCAACATGAAAAAACTAATAATGCTCGCCATCCTGACCTGTTTTCTCGCCATATCGCCACTCCTGGCGGATGGCCAGACGGAAGACCTGCTCCGCCGCGCCAAGGCAGGCGAGGTCAAAGCGCAAGTCAAACTCGGCCAGCTCGGCTTCGACCGGCACGATTACCAGTCGGCCATGCACTGGTTCCGCCAGGCGGCCAATCAAGGCGACCCCACAGCACAAAACGGCGTTGGGACCCTCTACGACAACGGCAAAGGGGTCACCAGGGATTTCCGGGAAGCAGCGAAATGGTTCCTGCTGGCCGCCAACCAGGGACACGTCATGGCCCGCCGCAATCTGGGCTGGATGCACGAAAAAGGACAAGGCTTCCCGAAAGATCCGGTCCTGGCCCACCAGTGGTTCCTGCTGGCGGAAATGGCCAGAACCCGGTCAGCGGACCCGCCCTGCCGCCTGTGCGACGGCGTGGCCCGCCAGATGACACCAGAACAAATCACCAAGGCAAAGGAACTGGCCAGAAACTGGCAACCGACTCCACACTGAACGATCAGGCCGAAAGCCGCGCCGGCTCCCGACGCGCGATCTTGCGCACGGAGGAGGAGAACCGACCCGACAAGGGCGCCACCAACGCGTGCGTGCGATAGGCGCTACCACCTATCTCGTATTCGTCCGCTCCGGAATGCGCCAGATTGTGTATTGCAACGACCAACTCATCGCGCGTGGCACAAAATCCCAACTCCAAATCCGCCAAACGCACATCCGAAGTCCAAAAATAATTACCAGGACCGCAAAACCAACTGTCAGAGGGATGGGACATCGCAACACTCCTCGCAAGCCATCAGGGGGACGGATCGGGGGCGGCTCCGCCGGGTCACCCCGGCGGGCCGCGCCACACTGGACCCATGGTCCAATCGTCACACCAAGGAACCGGTCGTCCGGACTGATGCAGCGGGCAAGGGCAAAGCCGTTTTCCACCACACTCCTCGTGCTTGAGAGATCTCATGCAAGAAACATGCGAAAATTCACGAGGCAAGAAATGCCCACACCGGCCCTCAGGCGCGACGCTCCTGGTCTCCCTCCGCCTCGGCATGCATCCGACCCAGGGCCACCATCCCGGAACGCCCTTCCAAACGACCCTGCAGCCACGCGACATACTGCCTGCCGAACATCGGTTTCTCCCGCAACCGCCGCGCCAACGGACACCGCTCGCCAGGTCGCGCCTCCACCGGCTCCAGATGCCACTCCTGCCCGCCATCCCCCATCGGCCGCAAGGGATAAGCCTGACATTCCAATGGCTTGACCGCATGAATGCCACATCCGAACCCCTCCGGAGTCAACGCCAGATGAATACAGGCATGCCGCACCAGGCCGTGCTCGCCAGCCGCCGCCTGCGCCGCCTCGCGCGTCTCATGCAGAGTCGATGCCCCCTCGAAGGGCCTGGCCAGATAACGGGTCCCCTCCTCCAGCACCAACCCGCGCCACGCCGTGGGCGTGGTGCCGGGCACCCGCTGATGATGGCTCCCCAGAAAACGGGCAATCCGCTCCCACTCCTCCAGACCGCACATCACCCCGTCCTCGTCCAGACAACACTCGCCACACGACGCGCAAATCTCTTGCACAAGCGCCTCCAAACCGGCATGATCCAGCTGCGGCGCCAGCTCCACCATGCCATGGCCGTCCCGGCATACCAGAAACCCAACCGAATCGACAAAATCCTCCTGGCTCAGCTCCGGCAACAAACGACCCGGATTGCGCCCGATCAAGGCACGCGGCAACTCCAGCTCGCAAGGCGGCTCCTCCGGGAGATGACTCACCCGGCTGTAAGCCCGATCGTATGCCAACACCGCGCGCAAACCGGGCAACCCCGCCTCCCGCGCAAAACCGAGACAAACCTCGTGCCCCCGTTCGCTCCACAAGGCCATTGGCTCCGGAAAGGAGGCATCGCCAACCATCTCCTCCGGGACCGGCACGGTCAACAGATAATCGATCCACGCCTCCAGACTCCGGCGGCAGGCCAGGTGGAAGAAATTGCAAAAATACCACTCGCACAACCGGATCACATAGGCCAGGAACAGATAGCGGGCACGGGGCAGTTGCGTATCCGCAAAATAGTACATGTGCGGAAAGAGTTCCTTGTCCAGTCGCGACCGCTCCCCGCGCGCAACGGGATCCATGAACTCGTTGAAATCGGTCGGCATGCCGTCATGGGCCAGCGCGGCCCCACCAGCGATCAGCGCCGAACCGGCCAGAGGCGAAAGCAGATGCAACTGCAACACCACCTCCCGCATGGCGGCCAACTGGCAAAACAAACGCAAGGTGGCGATCAGGTCCTCCCTGGTCTCGCCGGGAAAGCCGATGATGAACGATACCGTGGTCGAAAGCCCCGCCTGTCTGACGGCGGTGATGTTGCGCACCGCCCGATCGAGGCGCAAATGCTTGCGCACCAGCTTCTGCATGCGCTCGGAACCGGTCTCGACACCAAGAAAGATCCCCCGGCAACCGGCGGCGCGCAAGGATTTCGCCAGTTCGGCATCCACCTGATCGGGACGGGCGCTGATGTTCCAGAAATAGGCGCGATGATGGCCGGCCATGGTGTCCCGAAACGCCCCGATCCCACGCCGGTTGGCGGTGAAAGAGTCGTCGATGAGATCGAAGGCGCGCACCCCGTGGAGTTCATGCAAACGATCCATCTCCGCAAGGATCCGGCGCGGACTCTTGACCCGGTAGCGGCGGGAGAAGTAACGGTTGGTGGAGCAGTAGGCGCATGCGAACGGACAACCCCGACCGGTCTCCAGGGGAACGGTCATGCCGGTGGGGGGGTAGAGGTCGAAGGCCGGCATGGGCAAATGGTCCAGGTCCATGAGCAGGGGGGCGGTCGGGGTCTCCACGATGCCACCGTCCCGGCGGCAGGTCACGCCCGGAATCTCCCACCAGGGCAGACCGTCCAGAAAAGCGGACCAGCCGGCTTCCGCCTCGCCGCGCAACACCAGATCGACACAAGCGCGCCGCTGCACAAGAGGCGCGGCCACCGCCGAGGCCTGAGGCCCCCCCATCACCACGATGCCCCCCGGATGGAGCGCCTTGACCCTCTCAGCCAGCCGCAGGGAGCGGTGAAAGGTGGAGCAAAGGGTGCTGAAACCCACCACGTCCCGCCCGGCCAGGCGGTTGGCCAGGCTCTCCTCCTCACCGGGAGCGGGCAGATCCACGACGGATACCTCCCACCCCCGTTCCCGCGCCATGCTGGCCAGGGTCAGGGGACCGACTGGCATCATCTCCATGTCGCGGGTCAGATAGGTCACGAAGGTCAGCGTGGCCATGGGGACGATATTGGAAAACTATCTGCCGTTGAGCAGGTTGGCGGGAGAGTACTGGTCGGTGAGCAGGCGGGTGCCGGCCGGCCAGGTCGGGTTGGTGTCGAACAGGGGCAACAGCCACTCCTTGCCAGTGCCGAACCGCTGAAACGCGGATTCCAGTCGGTCGGCGTTGCGCTGGATGGTCACCTGGTCGGGGATGCCGTCCATTTTGGCCAGGATCACCCGATTGTGGATCTTCAGATTGTAATAGGCGCCGAACGTGGCAAAATAAGTCGCGGATTCGGCAGCGTGCAACATGCCGGAGGAGAAGGTATTGGCGGCCAATACCCCGTCGTGTTCCAGGAGGTTGGCAAGCTCCTTCAGGTACTCCCGGGTGGTCATGTGCTCCGGGACGGAGATGTGATCGAAGGCGTCCAGGATGATCAGATCGTATTTGATTTTCTTTTTCAAAAGATGCTTGACGAAGACCCGGCCATCCTCCGCGTACAGGTTGGTCCCCGGCGCGGGAATGAAGGCAAAATATTTTTTGGCGACCCGGATGACCGCCGGATCCAGCTCGACCGCGTCAACCTGGCTGCCGGGCAGGAGCTTCTGCAAGACATCGACGACCGTTCCCCCTCCCAGGCCGATCACGAGGATCCTGCCGGGGTTGGGTTTCAGATAGAGCGCGCCCATGATCATCTTGGGCAGATTGAAGACCAGTCGATCGGGATCGGCGATGGTCATGCAGCTTTGACGACCGTTGTCGTGGGTGCCGAACTTCATGCAGCGCAGGCCGTTTTCCTCATAGATGATGATGACTCGATAGAGGGATTTCTCCTGGCTGATGATGGTGGGCGTGGCATGGGCGAGGCTGGCGGTCAGCCAAACCGCAAAGGCCAACACGGCGACCCGGTCAGGCCGCATGGGGAACCGCTTCGCGCGAGACGGACCCGATCAGCAGGGCCGCGACGGTGACCAGGATGGAGATGCTCATCATGCCGTAGAAGAGCTGATCCAGTTCGAAGATCAACACCAGATAGAACGAGGTGAGCAGGGTACCGGCGGTGCTGCCGAAGGTGGAGATGAAAAAGACCATGCCCGCCACCTTGCCGGAGGTTCCCTGGCCGTCCACCAGCAGCCGGATGGCATACGGGGAGATGGCCCCGGAGATGGTGATGGGCAGGAAGAACAGAAGGATGGAAGAGGCCAGGGCACCGTAGCGGGGATCGGGCAGGGTATCGAAGACCCGTTCCAGGATCGGGGTGGCCCAGGAGGCGCAAGGGGTGGCGGCCACGGTCGCCGCCAGGAGGATGACGCTGAGTTTGCGCAGGCTCGGCTGCCGGGCGGAGAAGTGTCCCCCCAGCAGATAGCCCAGGGACAAGGAGAGCATGAAGAGGGTGATGATGGCCCCCCAGACGTAAATGCCGGTGCCGAAAAAGGGAGACAGCGCGCGTCCGCCCAGCAGTTCCAGGGCCATGACGAAATAGCCCGACCACCAGGTGATGAGATAGATGAGCCACTTTTGCTTGGCCATGCGTCCGACCTCGAGCGACGATTGACGAAAATTCCGAGTAGTCGAACATCATGCCGTCTTACGGCGAAAAGTCAACGGCAAATGCGCATGCCCGCCGCGAACGCCAGGCAGGCGCCTCCCGGAAAAAATCATTTGAGGAGCTGGAGGATCAATTGCGGCTGTTGATTGGCCTGGGCGAGGATGGCGACGCCGGCCTGCTGGATGATGGAGAGTCGGGCCTGGTTGGCGGATTCGGCGGCGATGTCGGTATCCTGGATCCGACCGCGTGCGGCGGAGATGTTTTCCACCACGTTGGAGAGGTTTTGGATATTGACGTTGAAGCGGTTTTCCACGGCGCCGAGTTCGGAGCGGATGGCAGAAACGCGGTCGATGGCCTTGGCGATGATGGCCAACATGCGGGAGGCGGCCTTGGGGCCTGTCAATTTGGGATTGGCATTGTCGGTGGCCGGCGGGTCGAAGGGGATGGTGGGGTCGGTGGCGATGGTGGCACCGGTGAGGTCCACCAGGGGCGAGGAGGGGAAGCGGTTGAGGGTGGAGGTGGGATCGAGGAGCCATTCCGGGACCATGAGGGTCTCGTTGGCGGTGGGCTGGATGTTTTGCGATGCATAGGTGACGGCGGCGTCGCGGGCATTGAGGACGCGGGCCATGTTGTCGGCGGCCGTGGAGGCATAGGCGACGGTGACGCCGAAGACGGCGGCGGCCTTGGCCCCGGCGGCGATCACCTTGGCGATGTCGCTGGAGAGGGTCTTGCCGGCATCGGCGTCGCGGGCGGCCTGGGCGATGGCCTCGACGTCCTTGCCCTGGACGATGGCGGAGTGGATGGCGTTGACGACCTGGTTGAGGTTGCCGGTCGGGGTGTCGCGCACGCCGTAGGTGAGGGCGGAGCTGGCGCTGACGGCGTCGAAAATGACGCGGGAGGTTTCCGAGCTGGCGCCGATGGCGGTGACGATGGCGGCGGTGCTGGTGGTGGCGTTGGCCTGATTGGCCTGGTAGACGGCGGCGGCGATCACGGCGGCCTGGTTGGTGGAGAGGTTGGCATCGGCGGCGGTGATGAAGGCGGCGGCGGTCTGGATATCCGCAGTGGTGGAGGATGCGGCAATGTTTGCCGTGGCGGCGGTAATTGCCGCCGCATTGCCCCCGAATGCGGTGATCATGCTTTCGGCGACCTTGGCCGGATCGGTGGTCCAGGGCGAGGATCCGGAGCTGGCGGCGCTGGCGACGGCGTTGATGCCGATGGCCACGGTGGAGCTGAAGAGTTTGGAGTTGGTCAGTGGCGTGGCCGGGGCCGGGATGAGGAGGCCCTTGATTTTGGGGTTTTTCAGGCTTTCCTTCGAGTTGGGGTCGGCGAGGGCCGGCTGGGCCAGCAGGGTGGCGGCGCGGGCGTCGGCGAGCTGGACCGTGACGGTTTGATCCACCTTGGCGCCCACCTGGAAGACGAGTGGCAGGGTGGCGCCGTTGAGCATGCGCCAGCCGTTGAATTCGGTATCGTTGGCGATGCGGTCGAGTTCGTCGAGCATTTGGGCGATTTCGGCCTGGATATCCTGGCGATCGCCGGTGGTGTAGGTTTCGTTGGCGGCCTGGACCGTGAGTTCGTGCATGCGTTGCAGGATATTTTCCTGTTCGGCGAGCGCCCCTTCGGCGACCTGGGCGACGGAGATGCCGTCGTTGGCGTTGTGGACCGCGCGACCGAGGCCGCGGACCTGGGCGGTCATGCGTTCGGCGATGGCGAGGCCGGCGGCGTCGTCGCTGGCGGTATTGATGCGGGACCCGGTGGAGAGTTTCGCGAAGACCTTGTTCAGGTTGCCGGTGGAGTCCAGCAGATTGCGTTGCACGGTCAGGGAAGCGATATTGGAATTCATGGAGAGGGGCATGCCGGGAACCTCGTCGTTGTGGTCGTGGTGACTGGGGTCAACGTCGAGGAAAATGCAATTTTTACACCAATACCATCAATCCCATAAAAATGATTCGCCAAGCTCCTCTGGCGCGACCAGGGGATGGCCCTGCCGGGTCCACTCCTGGATGCCGCCGATCAGTTCGCAGGCCTTGAGGTCGTTCTCCTGAAAATACTCCAGGGCGATGGCCGCGCGCGGGCCGGAGCGGCAGATGAGGACATGCAGGGCCTCCGCGTCGAATTGGCCGGGATCGAAGCGGGCGAGGAAGGAGCGCCGGAACGGCTCGGTATCCTGACGATCGGCCAGGTTATGATCGCAACGAAGCAGCCGGGAGCCGCGAATGATCCCGTCGTTTTGTTCGATATCGGTGCGCAGGTCCAACAGCACCATGCCGCAGCCGCCCAGTTCGAGGGCGCGGTGGAGGTGTTGGGCCGCGATCATTTCGTTGAAGAGGGCCTTTTCGGTGATGGCGCGGGTTTCGGCCCAGGCGAAGCAGCCCCGGTATTTGCGGTCTTCCTGATTGATGTGGTTTTGCAGCCAGTTGAGCAGGAAGGATTCCAGATGGATGATCGCTTCGGCGCGGCGCGCGGCGACATCGATTTCCAGTTGGCGCAGGTGGCGGATCAATTCCTGGTGTTGGCCGACATGCTCTGCCAGGCACGCATAACCGTGTTGGCGCATCAGGTTTTCCTCGGCTGCGAAGTGTTCCCTGGTGTATTTGTCCAGGCGCGGGAAGAGCGAATCGACCTGATCCCATTCGTCCTCGAACGGCGCCCGTTCCTGGAATCGCCCGGCGAGGCGTTCGAACTCGATCACGTAAAAAAGCAGCCGTTGGTGATCGTTGTTGAACCGCTCGACCCCGACATCCTCGATGAACAGCTCCCGTGTGATCATGACTAACCGTAACATGCCGAAAAATAGCGTTTATCCGAAACGGCCCCACCACGAGGACGCGCGCGTTGCGAAAGCAAGAGTAGCACCGCCGCAGCCGTCGTTCAAGCGGGTAATGAAATCTATTTAAGTTATTTTAATTATTAACTTTCTCCCCACCTGGCGGCATTAAACAAATCAATATTAATATTATTGTGCCGATTTGGATAATAATCCAAAAAACCTTTCAATGAAAAAATCTTCTCGCTGAGGAATCTGATAATATACAATATTAGGAATTGGTTGACGATATTGAGAATATGTATCAGCTCCTGGCTCTTTCGCTCTCTTTCCCTCACGGGCATGAAAACAGACAAAAGCCATATTAAATTTTTCTGTATTACCATTATAAAAATATATCCATTCTCGCAAATAACGGATCCATATCGCGGATGAACGGAGTTGACTCCGCGCACCGGAGAGATCATGCGATTTCAACTCAACCAACACAAACCAGTCTTTCATTTTGTAACGACAATATATAACATAATCGCACCCCTTGTGAATATTATCCTCTGATGGATTCAAAAAAGCCGATTTCCATTGGAAACATTTTTTACTATTTTCATTTATTGAAATTGGTGCATTTAAAGTATATGGCTCATCAAATTTAAAAACGATTGACTCAACAGGAAGACTCAGACAAATTGGCTTGATTTTTGATGAACCATCATTCTCCTTTAACGTCACTTTACTAATTTCAGGATTAGATGTATCCTGTGTGACAATTATATTAGGGTGCAAAATGCGCTTCAGAATTTCCAATGGCAACATTTGACTATTATCTCCTATCCATGTTTAGCATCAAATCATCTGACACGGAATTCAAAAATCGAATCGTCTCATCCATGGACGGCACGGAGAAGCCATAGGCATCCATGGGGCAAGGGGAGACATTACCTTTCTCGCAAAAATACATCTTGACCCGATTCGGATCAAGCCGTTCACGATCCGAATATTGGGAACCCCTCTTGCTGGCATAAAATTGCTGACGCCTTTCGTCGGATAAATTATGCAACATTATTAAATTATTGAACTCCTTGACAAGAAAATCGCTATGCGTTGTAATAATCACTTTAATTTTATTACTGACACAAGCTGCCAACATCCTTGCTAAAATGAGCTGATTTTTGGCTGTCAGATGAATTTCTGGTTCATCAATGATCAACAGATGTCCAGGACGGGCAACATGCTTGATATAAAAATACAGACCAGCCAATGACTTGACCGAAGAGGACCACAAATTCGCCGTCAACGCGAATTTGTGTTTACTGCGCGGTTTGGAAGTAAACATCAACCCCTCGACTGGATGATTGGTATACACACCGCCTACCATGGACAGTATATAATCATTAAGCACCGCAACCTCCGCAGATCCTGATTTTTTTACGACATCAGGTACAGATCTGATAAAACCAATATTATCTGCTATGGGCAATGTATATTTTGCATAAGCTTTGTCAAACAAATCGAAAAATTCAATCGGATTGACATGTCCAGATTTGTTAGATAAAGCTTGAAATTGATCGAACAAAGCAATTTTTCGATAATCCAACTCCCTATAAAAAAGAGGAATCCCTAAACGTTCTGATGCAAGAAGAAAAGGAACATCAAAAAATAGTTTTAATATAAATGATCCAATGGAATGCATAATTGCATCTTTCGACAATTTTACCCTGTTGCCAGACACGATCTCAAATATCAAACACGGAAATTGCTCCGCATAATCAATTTTTAGCGTTGCAATCGATTTGTCGGAATAAAATTTTCCAATCACACCGTCAGCATATTGTCCCGACAAGCGATCTTGGGCATTCTTTAATACAGTAAAGGGATCCTCAAGCTCCACCAAAAATTGCGCACCTCTGAATTCTTCCTCTTTAGCGCTGAAAATTTCAAAAAGCTCCTTGGAGAATTTCTCCGCCACGGAATCGAATATTTTCTTGTAATCTAATTCACCCAAATTTATTTTCACTTGGCCGGTATTATGCAATTCCGAAACAATTTCTTGGATATTATCAATCGAAAAATTTTTTATAAAAGTTTCTAGAAAACCATACAGAGAATATACGATATAAGTTTTTCCAGCATTATTGTACCCCACAAAAACAGTCAAATCACCCAATTCTAACGTAGAATTTTTTATCAGTCCCATATTTTTGATGCTAAATTTCATTTTTTGAATCCTTTACGCAAAAAAATATTATCGATGACATATATTACCATACCACAAACCTCACCAAATTGTCAATCACAACCACGCATCCACCCTCCGGCCCACCACCCGCCGGGTGACGGCCTGTTCCAGCAGGCGGGCGTCCGCAGCGCTCGCCAGGGTGAAAACGTCGCGGGCGCGGGTGATGCCGGTGTAGATCAGTTCGCGGGTCAGGACGGGATTGAAACGATCCGGCAGCACCAATACCACCTGGGAAAACTCCGAGCCTTGCGACTTGTGTACGGTCAGGGCATACACCGTCTCCACATCGGCAAGACGGGCCGGGGCGAACCAGCGTACCCCAGTGGCAGCGGGAAATACCACACGCGTCACCCAACCCCCGGCAACGGGGACCTCCAGGGTGACGCCGATGTCGCCGTTCATCAGGCCAAGATCATAATCGTTGCGGGTGATCATCACCGGACGGCCCGCGTACCAGCCCACATCGGCGGGAATCAGTCCGGCGGCGCGCAAATGGCGGGCAATGCGCCGGTTCAGCCCCTCCACGCCCCAGGGACCCTGCCGCATGGCACACAACACCTGAAATCCGCCGTGAACGCGCAACACCGCAGCCCCCCAGCGATCCAGGGCCGCCTGATCCCCCTCCCCGGCGGGACGCCCCCGCGCCATGGCCTCCAGATAGACCCGATAACCAGCCACCGTCAGATCCCGCAACATGGCCTCGCCATCGGCCAACGACACCCAGTGCAAGTCTGGAAAACCCTCTCCCCAAAGCGCCGCGATGGCCGCCGGATCCCCGGCGTTGACCGCCATGGCCAGACGCCCGATGCCACTGCCCGCCGCGAAACGATAGGTATCCCGCAACATCACCACCGCCTGATCCAGCGCACTCCCCTGCGGATCGATCCAGGTTTCGTCCAACTCCTGGCCGCAAGCCTCGCGCAGCCACTCCCGGATGGCGGGGGTGTAATGCCCCCCGGAGGCCCGCCGGCAAAGCTCCCCCAGGGGCGATCCCGCATCGACAGCCGCCAGTTGGTCCTTGTCCCCCAGCAATATCAGCCGCGCATCTGCCGGCAACGCGGCCAGCACGGCGGCCAACAACTCCAGACCCACCATGGAGGCCTCGTCGATCACCAGCACGTCGATCCACAAGAGATGATCGGCATCGTGGCGGAAATGACGGCTCTCGCGACGGCGGCCCAAAAGCTGATGCAGGGTCGTCACCTTGCGGGGGATGGCCGCCGACACCCGCTCCCCCAATGCCTCATTCCGCCAGGTCAGTTTGCCGATGGCCGTGGCGATGGACTCCCCCAGACGGGCCGCCGCCTTGCCGGTGGGCGCGGCCAGCCGGATGCGCAAGGGGCGTCCCTCCCGCGCCAGGGCCAGGCTCTGCAACAGGGCCAGCAGCCGCGCCACCGTGGTGGTCTTGCCGGTACCGGGACCGCCGGTGATCACGCCGAAGCGCGACCGGGCCATCAGGGCGCAGGCCATCTTTTGCCAATCCACCCCGGACCGCCCGGCGTCGGGCCAGATTTGTTTCAATGCCTCCTGAATCTCGCCGGGAGAGGCATCCCATTCCGTTGGCCGCGCAAGACGCGCAGCTATGCTGGCGCGCACCTCCTGCTCGCACTGCCAGAAACGGCGCAGATAAAGCCGCGTTCCCGCCAGCACCAGCGGCGCGCAGGAGGCCTCCTGGCCGGGGATTGCGGCCACCAGCAGCGGATTTTCTTTCAGGATCTCCCGCCAGGAGGCGGCATCCAATCCGGCAAGGCGCGTTGCCGGCAGATCCGGGTCGTCGGGGTCCGGGTCAAGGGCGCCTGGCGGCGGAATCCCCAGGTTCCACGCGGGATCCCGCGTCACCAGCGCCAGGTCCAGATGGGTCGCACCTTGCCCGGCGAGATGGCTGACCAGGGCCGCAGCGAGCAACAGCCGGGGATCGGCCTCCGGCACCTCCTCCCGCAGCAGGGCCGCCAGCGCCACGTCCACCGGACGCAACCAGCCCCGTTCCAGCCACCGGCTCGGCAGATCCACGTCCACGGCCATCACCCCCCTCCCCCGCCGGAGCCGTCCCGGAACATGCCATCCAGCGCCTCGAACAGCGCCTCGTCCGGCCTTGCGATGAACAGGCCCTGGCCGGGGGCGTCGAAACCCCGCATGAACAGATAGAGCGCCCCGCCCATGTGGGTGGCGTACCGATAGTCGGGCAGCCGCTCCCGCAGGTGGCGATGCAGCGCGAACTGGTAAAGAACGCATTGCAGATCATAGCGTTCATGCAGCATGGCGGCCTCCAGCGCCGCCGGGCCATAGGCGGCATCGTTGGCCCCCAGGCGGTTGCTCTTGTAGTCCACCACGTAATGGCGTCCCTCGTGCTCCAGGACCAGATCCATGAACCCCTTGAGCATGCCGTTGAGCATTTTTCCACCGAGCGGCGGACGCGGCTGGCCGGGCAGGAAACAGGCTCGAATCGCACGATCCAGGTGGTCGGCGCGCACCCGCCGCGCCGGGAGCCAGAACTCCATCTCCGTTTGCCAGGCGGTCAGCGCGGGCAAGAAGAGCGGCCCGGCCCCGGAGACCTCCCAGGGCGTGGTCACGATCCGTTCCAGCCATTCGGTCAGGGTCTCCTGCCACGCCTCCCAGCCGCGCATCCGGCAGCGCCGTTCCACCATCTCCCGCAACCCGGCGCGATCCCCGGCCACGTTGCGAAACCCCCGCAACGCCATCCAGCCCAGCAACTCGTGCAGAAAGGTCCCGGCCCTGGCCCCGCGCGGAAAGGCGTGCGGCCCCTGGCCTTGCCCGGACGGTTCCGCCTCGACGACCGCGTCGATTTCATGAAACACCCCCTCCACCGGGGTCTCCGGCGCCTCCTTGGTCCCGGATCGGGCGTTCAGCGAGGAGTAGCTGCCGATGGACCACGGCTCCCGCGTTGCCCGCATCGAGCGGCGCGCCTGGCCGACCGGTTGCATCCGCTCCGGCGGCCGATAGACCGTGTCACCCTCCTCCGGGGCCTCGGCGATCTCCAATGCCGCCGGGCCGCCACTCCCCAAAAGACGGCCCAGGGCGCTGTGCTCCATGGCAACGGGCGGGGCCAGCCCCACCCAGGTGGCGAAGCGGGCGCGGGTCAGGGCGACGTAGAGTTTGCGCGTCTCTTCCCGCAGCCACTCTTCGGCCACCCGGTCGGCGACCCCGTCACCTGCGTCGAAGGCCACATGCCGCTCCTCCCGCTCGTCCCGCCAGATCAGGGGATAGGTGGGATTGCGCCGCGCGCGGATGGCCATCGGAAAAAAGACCAGCGGATATTCCAGCCCCTTGGACTTGTGTACCGTGACGATGCGCACCAGATCGGCATCGCTTTCCAGCCGGATGAGGCGCGCCTCCTCCCCTTCCGCGTCCGTGGCATCGGTCAGGCGCTGTTCGTCCAGATGGCGGATCAGGGCCTGCTCCCCTTCCCGCGCGGCATGGCTGGCTTGCAGCAACTCGGCCAGGTGCAGGAGGTTGGTCAGGATCCGTTCTCCGTTGGCGACCGTGTCGTTCAGCAGCCGCTCGGCCACCCGGAAATCCCGCAGCAGACCGCGCAGCATGGGCAACACCCCGCGACCCCGCCACGCCTCGCGATAGCCGTGAAACCGCCGCATGGCCGCCTCCAGGGCCTGTTCGTCCCGGTTCAGGGCATCGATCTCCTCCCAACTGGCGCCCAGGATCCCGGTGGCCAGAGCGGTTCGCAGCAGGCGGGGATCCTCCGGCAGGGCGCAGGCCGCCAGCCAGTGACGCAGCTCGGCGGCCTCCGGGGCGCGAAACACCGACTCCTTGTCGGAGAGATAGACCGACCGCACCCCATGGGCCATGAGCGCCTCCGCCATGGCCAGATAGTGCCGCCGGCCATGCACCAGCACCGCCAGGTCCGCCGGGCGCAGGGGCCGCGACTCCCCGTCATCGCTCACGAACGCCGCCTGGCCGCTCTGTCCGAGTTCCAGCAGGCGCGCGATTTCGCAGGCGCACCGTCCGGCCATCTCCCGCGAGGCCGCGTCGCTGGTCCATGACCCTGGCTTGCCGTCGGGTCGTTCCGGCGCGGGGGGGAGGCGCCAGAGGGTCAGGGCGTTGTGCTCTTCTCCTGCCACCAGCAGGCGCTCCTGGCGGCCGCGCGCCGTGGCGGGCAGGAACGGGATCGGGTTTTCCTCGCCTGCGCGATGCAGAAACGGGTCATCGGTGAGGCCGAACAGGGTGTTGACCGCCTCGACCATGGCGTGGGTGGCGCGGTAATTGGTCCCCAGGGTATGAATCCGGCCCGCGCAGGCCCGCCGGGCCATCAAATAGACCTGAATATCCGCCCCGCGAAACGAGTAGATCGCCTGCTTGGGATCCCCGATCAGGATCAATGCCCCTTGCGCCCCCTCCAGATAGACCAGAGAAAAGATCCGGTACTGCACCGGATCGGTATCCTGGAACTCGTCGATCAGGGCCACGGGAAACTGGGTGCGGATGACCGTGGCCAGACGTTCGCCGTTGGGACCGCCCAGGACCGTGGCCAGGCGTCCCAGCACGTCGTCGAACTCCATCAGGGCCAGGCGTTCCTTTTCGTTGGCGAAGCGTTGCGCGATCCAGCGCACGGCATGCCCGATCACCAGGGGGTGACGCTTGGCCATTGCGTCGCGTTGCGCGGCCATGGCCGCCAAGGCCGCCAGCGCGGGGTGGATCAAGGGCTGGCCACGATTTTTCTTCAAGGCCACAGCCATCCCCTCCGGGGTCAGGCGGTTCCAGGCGGTATCGTCCAGTTCCGGGAGCGCGCGACGGGAATTGCCTGCCCAGGTGGCCAGGGCGTCCAGCCATTTTTTCCAGTTGTCGTTGCGAAACAGAGTGCCGTTGAGCGCTCCGGTCGCCGCCTGCTCCTCGAACCAGGCCCGCAACTCCAGCAGCCATTTTTGCCACTGTTTTTTCACCTGTGCCATGGGCGGGGCGTGCGGATCCGGCGCAAAGGCCTCCGCTGGCTCCAGGGTGGCTTCGACCAGTTCCGCATGAGAGAGCAGGGGACGCACCCCGGCCAGCAGGGTCGCCACGTCCGGCCAGCACGTCAAGGCGTTTTGGGCCGATCCGGCATCCAGGGGGGCCAGGAACACCCGCCAGTAATCCCGCGCCGTCTCTTCCAGCAAGGCCTCCTGCGTGGGGACCAGTTGCTGGGAAAAAAGGCTGCCGCTGTCGAAGGCGTGTTCCCGCAGCATGCGGTTGCACCAGCCGTGGATGGTGTCCACCGCCGCCTCGTCCATCCACTCGGCGGCCAGTTGCAGCCGGCGGGCGCAGCCGGGCCAGGCATCGTTGGGATACGCGTCGCGCAGGGCCATCAGCAAGGGATCAGGAAGGATTTCCTCCCGAAAGCAGGCAGCCGCCTCGGCCAGGCGCAGCCGAATGCGGTCGCGCAGCTCACGGGTGGCGGCCTTGGTGAAGGTGACCACCAGGATCTCCGGCGGATCGCGGGGCGGCTGTGTTTCGCCGTGGCCCAGGACCAGCCGCACGTAGAGCATGGCGATGGTATAGGTCTTGCCCGTGCCCGCACTGGCCTCGATCAATTGCCGGCCATGCAGGGGAAAATCCAGGGAATTGACTTCCGGGGTGTTCATGGCAGCGGCTCCCCGGCCTCCAGCAGCGGTCGCAGCAGGGATTCGGCCAGGGTGGCGAACTCCCCGCTTGCGGTCAGGGCCGCGAAATCCGGATAGACCAGGGGCAGATAGGGGGCGCGCCTCCGCTCCCCGCCCTGGGCCGGCTCCTCGCCTGTGCCCTCGTAAGTCGGACGCGCCTTTTGCTCCCCTGCCGTCAACCAGGCCAGGCCGGTCTCCAGGGCCAGGGGCAGGGGCCGTTGCATGCCCGACCACCAGGCCCGCAAGATGACAATCAAGTGGTTTTCGGCCAGATCCCGATGCATGGGGCGCAGCACGATGCCGCCCTTTGCCCCCAGCAGCAGGGTGGTGACTTCTAGACCCGTGCCATTCAGCGCCAGGTGCTCCACCCAGGGGACGATGGCGCGATGGTAATGGCAGCCGGTTTTGTCCACCAGCGTCCCGGCCAGGGCGATCACCCGGCCCGCCTCGCCCGACGCGGCGGTGCGCGGATGGGCCACCCGGTCCTCCAGGGCGATCCAGGCACCGGGCGCCACCTCCACCTGCAGCAGGACCTCCACCTCCCCGGCGCCTGGGATCGGCCATTGCAAAAACCCCTCGGCCTGACGCGCGGCCAGTTCCTCCAAGGGAGCGGCCAGATGGTCGGCGAAGACCCGCCCGCACCCCCCCCCGGCCAGATCGCCGCGCAGCCGGATCCGTTCCAGGGCGGCGGCCCGCGCCTCCTCGACCGCCTCGCCCCGTTCCAGCGCCCGGCCCTGATGACGGATCAGCTCGTCCCGGAGCTGCCAGCGCGCCAGGGCGTCCGGGGCGAAGGGTTCCTGGTCCGCAGCCAGGGTATCGCCACTTTCGAAGAACACCCCCAGCCGCTCCTGATGAAAGGCGCGCGCCGGGTCCTTGAGAAACCGGGCCAGATCGAGCAGGGTCAACGGTTCCTCCCGCGTCACCGGCGGCAGGGGCCGGTTGCAGGTCATCACGCTCGCCTGCCCGCCTGGCCGCCACTCCCAGGCGTAGGTGAAGAACGGCGCATCTGGATGACTGGCAAAATAATCGCGGCTGAAGGGTTGCAGGCGATGCTCGACGGTGAGTGCCCCCAGGAGTTCGCCGCCCCCGGCCAGCCGCCACCCCGCCGCCAGGTGCTCCCGCAACCGCCCCACCAGCACCGAGGGGGGGGCTGCGGAGTTGTCGTGGATGCTCCTGCCCACCCAGGAGACATACAGGACCTCGCGGGCCGACAGCACCGCCTCCAGAAAGAGATAGCGGTCGTCCTCCCGGCGCGAGCGGTCCCCCGGACGGCGCTGGCGGGCCATGAGGTCGAAATCCATGGGGGTGGTGGGACGGGGAAAGGCGCCATCGTTCATCCCCAGCAGGCAGACATGCCGGAACGGAATGGCGCGCATGGGCATCAAGGTGGCAAACGTCACCGCGCCGCCGAAAAATCCCTGGGACAGCCCCCCCTCGTCGATGCTCGCCAGCCAGGCGTCGCCCACCACGGAGAGGGGCAGCGGTTCGTTCAGGCCCGCCTCCTCGCACGCCTCCCGCCACGGTTCCAGGCTGGCCTCCAGTTGCAACAGGGTATACCCCTCCTCCCCGTCGTCCGGCAGAAAGAAGGTCGCAAGCAGGGCGCGCAGACGCTGGCACCACGCCTCGACCGGGGCGGGGGTGGCGAAGAGACGCCAGGTCTCCTCCAGGGCGTCGATCAGCCGGATCAGTGACCCCAGAGGACGGGCGGCGTTGGCGTCGATCTCGTCGTAGGGATCGATCCCTCGCCAGGGAGTGCCCCGGTCGCCCACCGCATACCCCAGCAGCATGCGCCGCAACCCGAAGCGCCAGGTGTTGCGCGCCTCCTCGCCGTCGATCCCCCCCGGCAGGCCCAGGGCGGCGCGATGCTCTGCGTGCAATCCCCAGCGGATTCCGGAACCGCGAATCCAGCGGTGCAGGAGCGGCAGATCCTCGCTGCCGATGGCGAATTTCCGGCGCAGGGCCGGCAGCTCCAGCCAGTCGATCAGGTCGCCGGCCGTCAGCCGCGAGCCGGGCAGGGCCAGCAGCCGCTCCACCGCGCGCAGCAGGGGATCGGCCCCGCGCCGCGCCCGATTGGCGATCACGAACGGGATGCGGCGTCCGTCCGTGGGGTGATGCAGCCCGAACACCGCCTGGACGTGGGCGGCGTAAGCCTCGATGTCCGGCACCATGACCAGGATCTCCCCAGGGATCAGGGTGGCGTCGGCGTTCAGGGCCGCCAGGAGCTGGTCGTGCAGGATCTCCACCTCGCGCAGCGCACCGTGGGCGACGTGAAAGCGCACCGAGCGGTCGCGGTCCGGGTCCACCGCCGGCCAGGTCTCACGGGTTTCGCGCAGGGGGCGCAGCTCGTGGATGTCGTCCTGCAACTGCCGCAACAGCGTATCGGCCCCCTCCCCGGCCAGCTCGAAACGCTCCTCCCGTTCCACCAGGTCGCTGCCGTCGCTGGCCAGTTCGTCCAGCAGGCCGATGAAGTCCCGGCCCTGTCTGCCCCAGGTCGCCAGCAGCGGATGGGCGTGCAGGTGCAGGAGTTCCTCGTCGATGGTGTCCGGGAAGCCGGGACGCGCCCTGGCGCCCGCGCGTCCGACGCGCAGCAGCTCCCGTTCCGGCACGATGTCGGCCCAGTAGTACTGGCAGGGATTGTGGATGTACATCACGACCCGGGTCCAGCGGCTCAACACCATCAGCACCTCCAGGGACTGCCGGGGGAGGGAGGTGATGCCGAACACCGTCACCCGGCGCGGCAGGCCGGGGGGGCGGCGTGCGTCGTCTTGCCTGGCGGCATGGCGCAGAAAGGCGGCGTGGACCTCGGCGCGTCCGGCGTGATGGCCCATGGTGGTGCGCTCCACGTCCTCGAGGAGCGCGCGCCAGAGCGCGGCCTGCCAGCGCTGCTCCTCGGGCAGGGGTTCCCCTCCCCTGCGGGCGTCGATCAGCGCATCATCGCCCCTGGCCCAGGCATCCAGCCAGTCGGCGCGGTAGACCTGGTACTGGTCGAAAAGATCGCTCAGCCGCTCGGCCAGTTGCCAGCGTTTGCGCGAATCGGCGTCCTGTTCCAGAAAGCGGCGCAAGGGCCGATAGGGTTCGTGGGGCAGGAGCCGGGGCAGCATGCGCAT